>JBBCJT010000086.1:0-39301 GCA_037190665.1 Rhodovastum atsumiense
CGGATATGCGGCGTGCCGCCGATGGTCTGCAGGACGTTCTCGACCCTCATCGTACCCTCGTCTCGGTTCGGGATTGCCGGGGCGGCTATTTCACCAGTGCGGTGAAGCCGTTGGTGATCGGGTAGCGGCGGTCGCGACCGAAGGCGCGCGCGGAGATCTTCACCCCCGGCGGCGCCTGCCGGCGCTTGTACTCGGCGCGATCCAGCATCCGCCACACGCGCAGCACGGTCGGCCGGTCGAAGCCGGCTTCCACGAGTTCGTCCACGCTGCGCTCGCCTTCCACCAGCCCTTCGAGGATCGCGTCCAGCACGTCGTAGGGCGGCAGCGTGTCCTGATCGGTCTGGTTCGGCTTCAGCTCGGCCGAGGGCGGCTTGGTGATCACCCGTTCGGGCATCACCGCGCCTTCGGGTCCCAGCGCCTCCGCCGGCCGGTACTCGTTGCGCCAGCGGCAGAGCCGGAAGACGATGGTCTTGTAGACGTCCTTCAGCACCGAGTAGCCGCCGCACATGTCGCCGTAGAGCGTGGAATAGCCGACCGACATCTCGCTCTTGTTGCCGGTGGTCAGCAGCATGTCGCCGAACTTGTTCGACATCGCCATCAGGATCAGCCCGCGCGAGCGCGACTGGATGTTCTCCTCGGTGATGTCGGCCTGACGGCCGGCGAACACGTCCGCCAGCACCGATCCGAACGCCTCCATCGCACCGCCGATCGGGATCGTGTCGCAGCGGATGCCGAGCAGCCGCGCGCACTCGTCCGCATCCTCGAGGCTTTCGCGGCTGGTGTAGGGCGAGGGCATCATCACCGCGCGCACGCGGTCCGCCCCCAGCGCATCCACCGCGACCGCGGCCGACAGCGCGGAATCGATGCCGCCCGACAGGCCGAGCAGCACCCCGGGGAAGCGGTTCTTGCGGACGTAATCGGCCAGCCCGAGCATCATCGCGCGGTAGATCTGCGCGTCCTCATCGGGATCCGCCGGCAGCGCCTGCGGGGTGCAGACGAGGATTTCGCCGTCGCGCCGCCATTCGGTCAGCACCACGGATGACGCGAAATCCGACATCTGCAGCGCGAGGCTGCGGTCCGGGTTCAGCACGAAGGATGCGCCGTCGAAGACCAGCTCGTCCTGCCCGCCGACCTGCGCGCAGAACACGAAGGCGAGTCCGGTCTCCACCACGCGGTTGAGCGCGAGCTGCACCCGCCGCTCCCCCTTGCCTTCCTCCCACGGCGAGCCGTTGATCGACAGCAGCATCTCCGCCCCGCTTTCGGCGAGCGTCTCGGAGACGGAGGGAAACCACCAGTCCTCGCAGATCATCAGCCCGAGGCGGAAGCCGCGGAACACGACCGGGCCGGGGCTGGGGCCGGCATCGAACACGCGCTTGTCGTCGAACACGCCGTAATTCGGCAGCTCGTGCTTGGCGCGCCGCGCGGCGATGCGGCCGCCATCGAGCACGAAGGCGGCGTTGTAGATCCTGTCGCCGTCGCGCCATGGCCCGCCGACGATCAGCCCGGGCCCGCCATCGGCGGTGTCGGCGGCCAGCGCCTCGATGGCCTGTTCGCAGGCGGCGACGAAGGCCGGCTTGCGGACCAGATCCTCGGGCGGGTAGCCGGCGATGGAGAACTCGGGCGTGACCACCAGCTCCGCCCCCTGCCCAGCGGCCTCGGCCCGGGCGCGGCGGATCAGCGCCAGATTGTCCTCGATCTGCCCGACATGGGGATTGAGCTGCGCGAGCGCGATACGGAGCGTTTCGCTCATGCCCAAGCTATGGGGGCGGGGACGCGGCGGGTCAACGCATCCGCGCGGCGATCACGCCCCACGCCATCGCCGCGCTGACCAGCGCCACGCCGGCGAAGCCCGCGCCGCCGAGCGGTTCGTCCAGCAACGGCCACGCCAGCAGGGCGGCGAGCGCGGGGACGATGGCGGTGATCGTGGTGAGGGTCATCGGCCCCAGCGCGGCCAGCGCGCGGTTGAACAGGAACAGCGCCACCACCACGGCGAGCGCGCCCTGATAGCCGAGCTGGAACAGGATCGCGCCCCACGGCACCGCCTCCAGCCGCGAAGGCAGCGCGAAGTACCAGACCGGCGCGTAGAGCGGCAGCGTGGTGGCGGCGATGACGATGACGGCATCGAGCGCGGGCACGCGCCAGCGCCGCACCAGCAGCGTGTAGACGGCCCAGCTCGTGCAGCCGGCGAGCAGCAGCAGGTCGCCGCGCCAGGCGCCGGGATGCGTCCCCCACGTGTCCCAGGCGAGCAGGGCCACGCCCCCCACCACCAGCGCCAGCGAGACGAGCTGCGTGCGGCTCCATCGCTCGCCGAACCAGACCCAGCCGAGCAGCGCGACCATCAGCGGCAGCGTGCCCGGCAGCAGCACGCCGCCATGCGCGGCCGGGGCGAACTGGAACCCGGCATAGGCGGCGAGCGGGAAGCCGAGCGAGGCCGTCGCCACGAGGACCGCCGCGCGCATCGGCGCGATGCGGGGCCAGCCGCGGTACAGCAGCACCGGCAGGATCGCGATGGCCGCGCCGGTGTAGCGAAGCAGCGCGATGTCCCATGGCGTGAAGGCGGCGCGGGCGCCCATGCGCGAGAACAGGATGAACCCGGCCCAGACGAACACGACCGCGAAGGCGCAGGCGAAGCCGATGCGGCGTTCCCGCCCGGGATCGGTCTGCGTCATGCCGGATGGGCCCGCGTCCGGCGGGCGACTATCCCTGGGTCCCTTCCCGCTTCGCCGCGGGCTTGCGGCGCAGCAGGAACTCGCGGCCGACCTTCACCATCGGCATGCCGTCATATTCGACGATATCGGCGGTGGCGTAGGTCTCGCTCCATAGATCGGGGATGAAGGATCCGGTGCCGACCACGTCGATGGGCGCGCGCGCATCGGCCATCACCTGGCACTTCTCCACCCCGAAACCGGAGGAGACGACGATGCGCACCTTCGGGAAGCCCTCCTGATCCAGCACCTCCCGCGTCCGCCAGATCGCGGCGGCCGAGACGCCGGAACCGACGAGGTAGCGAAGCTCGTCGTTGCTGCGGTAGCGGCGGATCGCGCCGGGCACGTGGCGTTCGAGCACGGCGTAGCTCTCGCCCGGGTCGAGCCCCTCCATGAACCGGCCGCCATGCGTGTCGAGCCGGACGGAAAGCTGCCCGGACGCGGCGAGGTCGGGGAAGCGGCGGCAGACGGCGAGGCCGTCGGTGACCTCGCGGCCGAAATAGTCCGTCAGCACCGTCAGCGGCTCGTCGGGGAAGGTCTCGCGGAACATCTCCGCCGCGCGCACCGTCGATCCCGCGTAGCCGATCAGGGCATGCGGCATGGTGCCGCGCCCGCGCGTCTCGCCGAACCAGTGCGCGGTGAAGTCGGTGGCGGTGCCGACGAAGCCCTTCGCCCCCTCCTTGCGCGCCGCGGCGGACCCCACCGAGGCCGCATAGGCCATCATCTGCTGCATCTCGGCGCCGGCGCAGTGCCGCGCCTCCATCGCGAGGAAGCCCACCGCCGGCAGCGCGCGGCACATCTGGTAGGCGTTGTGCGCGGCGACGCAGGCGGGGCCGAGCTTCTGCAGCAGGATCGTCTCGAGGTCGGCAAGCTGCGCGAAGGAGCCGGAGATGTAGGCGATCGGCTCGCCGGCGCCGACCCACTGGCCCTCGGGCTGGCGCAGGTCGATCTCCAGCTTCACGCCGCGCGCGGCGGCGACCGTGTTCAGCCACTCGGTCATCAGCCGCGGGGCGGAGACGACCGGGCGGCGCAGGAACACCGCGTAGGTGACCCGCTTGTCGCCGAAGCGGGCCACGATCGCGCGTGTGCGGTTGAAGTAGCTGTCCGTCCGGGCGGTGACATCCGCCGCCACCGCGTGCGACGTGTCATCCGGCATGGCGGTTACTGGGCCGCGACCGCCGTGTTCGCCGCCGGCGCCAGCCGCCGCTGCTTCAGCTCCTCCGCCACCAGGAAGGCGAGTTCCAGCGACTGCTCGGCATTCAGCCGCGGGTCGCAGAACGTCTCGTAGCGGCCGCCGAGATCGGCCTCGGTCAGCCGGTGCGCGCCGCCCACGCATTCGGTCACGTCCTGGCCGGTCATCTCCACGTGGACGCCGCCGGCCCAGGTGCCCTCGGCCTCGTGCACGTCGAAGAAGCGGCGGACCTCCTGCAGGATCGCGTCGAAGTTGCGGGTCTTGACCTTGCTGGCGGTGGACACGGTGTTGCCGTGCATCGGATCGCACAGCCAGGTCACCTTGCGGCCCGCCTTCTCGATCGCGCGCAGCAGTGGCGGCAGTGCGGCCTCAACCTTGTCCGCGCCCATCCGGCTGATCAGCGTGATGCGGCCGGGCAGGTTGGCGGGGTTCAGGATCTCCGTCAGCCGCACCATCTCGCCCGCGTCCATCGACGGGCCGACCTTCATCCCGATCGGGTTCTCCACGCCGCGGAGGAACTCGACATGGGCGTGGTCCGGCTGGCGCGTGCGGTCGCCGATCCAGAGGAAGTGCGCGGAGGTCGCGTACCACTTGCCCGGATGGGTCGAGGGCTCGCGCGTCAGCGACTGCTCGTAGGGCAACAGCAGCGCCTCGTGGCTGGTGTAGAACTCGGTCTCGCGGATCGCCGGCGCGCTTTCCGAGGTCACGCCGCAGGCCGCCATGAAGGCCAGCGTCTCGTCGATCCGGTGCGCGAGGTCGCGGTAGCGGTCGGCGAGCGGCGAGCGGGCGACGAAGCCGAGGTTCCAGCGGTGCACCTCGTGCAGGTCCGCGTAGCCGCCGCGCGTGAAGGCGCGCAGCAGGTTCAGCGTGCTGGCGGACTGCATGTAGGCGAATTCCATCCGCCCCGGATCGGGCACCCGCGCCTCGGGCGTGAAATCCGGCCCGTTGATGATGTCGCCGCGGTAGCTCGGCAGCGTCGTGTCGCCCACCGTCTCCGTGTCCGACGACCTGGGTTTGGCGAACTGGCCGGCCGTGCGGCCGATCTTCACCACCGGCAGCGCGGCGCCGAAGGTCAGCACCACCGCCATCTGCAGCAGCACGCGCAGGTTGTCGCGAATGGTGTTGGCGTTGAAGTCGGCGAAGCTCTCCGCGCAGTCGCCGCCCTGCAGGACGAAGGCCTTGCCCTCGCACGCGGCCGCCAGATGGGCGCGCAGCCGGTCCGCCTCACCTGCAAAAACGAGGGTGGGAAACCCGCGCAGCTTCTCCTCCACGGCAGCGAGCTTCGCCGGGTCGGGATAGGCCGGAACCTGCCGGATCGGCTTGGAGCGCCAGGAGTCCGGGGTCCAGGATCGCGCGGTCATCATTCGTTTCCTTCCATCGCGACGCTACTTATCCACATGGGGCCCCGCGCTGGCTACTCTGCCGCTTCCCGCTCCCCCGCAACCCGGGTGCGCGTGCGGAGCGTGACGAACTCCTCCGCCGCGGTGGGGTGGATGCCGATGGTGCGGTCGAAATCCGCCTTGGTGGCGCCCGCGTTGATCGCGATCGCCAGGCCCTGGACGATTTCCGGCGCGTCCTCCCCGATCATGTGCGCCCCCAGAACGCGCTGGGTCTGCTGGCAGACCACGAGCTTCATCATGGTCCGCCGCTGCCGCCCGGTCAGGGTGTGGCGCATGGGGGTGAAGCGGGTGACGTAGATGTCCGCCGGGCCGGTCCGCGCCGCCTCCTCCTCCGACAGGCCCACGGTGGAGACGGGCGGGGTGCTGAACACGGCGGTCGGGATGTTGTCGTAGCCCGGCCGGCGGGGGTGGCTGCCGAACAGCGTGTCGGCGAGGGCGTGGCCCTCGGCGGTGGCGACGGGGGTCAGGTTCACCCGGTCGGTCACGTCGCCGATGGCGAAGATGTGCGGCACGGAGGTGCGCTTGTCCTCGTCCACCACCACCGCACCGCTCGCCGTCAGTTCCACCCCGGCGGCTTCCAGTCCCAGCCCGGCGGTGTTGGGCACCCGGCCGGTGGCGAAGAAGACGCAGTCGGCCTCCACCGCGAAATTGGTGGTCAGCTCCAGCGACAGCCCGGTCTCGGTCTCCGTCACCCGCGTCGGCGCAGCGTCGGGGCGGAGCGCGATGCCCTGCGCCACCAGCGCCTCGGCCAGGGCGGAGCGCAGGTCGGCGTCGAAGCCGCGCAGCGGCAGGGGCTGGCGGTAGACCAGTTCCACCGCCGCGCCGAGACCGGCGAAGATGCCGGCGAACTCCACGCCGATATAGCCGCTGCCGATGATCGCGATGCGGCGGGGCATTTCCTTCAGGAAGAAGGCGTCGTCGCTGACGATGCCCAGTTCCGCGCCGGGAATGTCGGGCCGCGAGGGCTTGCCGCCGGTGGCGATGACGATGCGGGCGGCGGTATGACGCTCGGCCCCGATCTCGACCGTGTGCGCGTCGATCAGCCGGGCGCGGCCGTCGAAGATCGTCGCCCCCGCCCCTTCCAGCAGGCGGCGATAGACGCCGGCGAGACGCGCGATCTCCGTATCCTTGCGGACCAGAAAGCCCGCCCAGTCGTGCGGGCCCTTGGTGATGGTCCAGCCGAAGCCGGCGCTGTCCTCGGCCCAGGCGCCGTATTCGCCGGCCTGGACCATGAGCTTCTTCGGCACGCAGCCGACATTCACGCAGGTGCCGCCCCAGAACCGCTCCTCGGCGATGGCGACGCGGGCGCCGTGCGTGGCGGCGATGCGGGCACAGCGTACGCCCGCGGACCCGCCACCGATGACGAAAAGGTCGAAATCGAAGGACATGCCGGGCTCCCTTTCAGAGCCCGACATGCCTCCTACGCTTCAGGTTTTGAAGGGCTGACCTGTGCAGGTCAGTTAGTCGTTCCACCCCCCGTGCCGCTCTGCCCGGCCGGCCCGCCGGGTGTCGGCGTGACCGTTCCCGCGGCCGGGTTGTTGGGCTGCACGCCAACCGGAGGCGCGGGCGCGGTCTGGCCGACGCCCGCCGGCGGCTGGGCCTGCGGCGTGGTGGGCGACGGGGCCGGCGCCTGGCCGGTGGGGGCGGCCTGCGGACGCGGCGAACCGCCCTGCGTGCCTTCGCTGCCGCTGCCGGAGCTGCCCTGCGCGAAGGCAGGCGACGCGAACGCGACAGCACCGATCAGACCGGCGGCCAGCAGTGTCATGCGATGGGTCGTGGACTTCATGCTTTCCTCGGCGTGTTGTCTCACGCCTTCCAACAGGCAAGCGCCGCATCGGGTTGCCGCCTGCTCGCGGAATGTTTGTTCAGATGCGTCCTGCTGCCCGTCGCGCCTCGTAGGCCTTGAGATGCGTATAGGCGATGTCGAGCGTGGGCGCGGCGATGCCGGCCGCCCGCGCGCGCTCGCACATGAAGCCGACGATGTGGTCCGCCTCCACGCGCCCGCCGCGCTCAAGATCGCGCAGCATGGACGCGGAATAGGCCGAGGTAGGATCGGCGAACAGCGTGCGGTATTCGCCGAGGAACGCCTCGGTCGGCGCGAAGCCCGCCGCCCCCCCGATGGCGGCGTTCGTCTCCAGCGTGCGGATCAGCAGCGCGCTGCCGCCGGGGCTGCGCACGATCTCGCCCACGTTGGCGCGCATCAGGCAGGTCATGGACGCGACGGTGGCCAGATGCACCAGCTTCTCCCACATCGCGCGCAGGATGTCGGGCACGGCCTTCGCGATGACGGCGTCGGCGGGGAAAGCGGATTGCAGCGCGAGAACACGCTGACTCATCGCGCCGTCCTGCTCGCCGAAGGTCAGCGCGCGCCAGTCGTTGAGGTGTCGGATCGTGCCATCGGGCGCGAGCGTCGCGCCGATCTTGGCGAGGCCGCCGAGCACGTTCGCGGGCCCGAAGGCTGCGTTCAGCCGGTCCAGATGCGACAGCCCGTTGAGCAGCGGCAGGACCGCGGCCCCCTTCGCCATCGCCGGCGCGATCGCCTCGATGGCCGTATCGAGGTCGTAGGCCTTGCAGGTCAGCAGCACGATATCGAAGCGCGGTTCGGCGGCGAGGTCCGCCTGCGTGATCGCGCGCACCGGAACGGTGAAGCTGCCGCAGGCCGGGCTTTCCACGACCAGCCCGCGCGCGGCGAGCGCATCGCGGCGCGGAGGGCGCACAAGGAAGGTAACGTCCGCGCCCGCCTGGACGAGCCGGCCACCGAAATAGCCGCCCACGGCGCCCGCCCCGAGGATCAGAATCCGCATCGCCACTCCCTTCCTCCGCATGGCGGGTTTGGCAGAGCGATCCCCCGCACGGAAGCCCCGCCCGTTACGACGTCGGGAAACCGGCACGCCCCGCCCGTGTTTGAGGTCCATGGAGCTCGATCTGTACATCTACGACGCCCCGGACGGCCGCCGCTGGAGCTTCACGCCCGTCCAGGCGCGGGCAGAGGACCCCGGCGCCAAGATCGAAGGCGATCCGGACCCGCGCGTGGGCGATCCCCGCCCCGCCGCCCGCATCCGCGCGCCCGAGGGCAGCCGGATCGACGAGTCCGACCCGGCGGTGCTGGTGGTGCCGGGGCTGGGGCGCGTGGACATCGCCGGCGTGATGGCCGGCCGCACCAACCCGCCCGGGATCACCATCCTGTCGCGCTGAGGCCGGTTTCCGCTTGCCGTGCCCGCCGCCTGCGCGAAGGATCGCGCGGCGAGGAGGGAGCGGTCGCATGCCGGCACGGATCGCGCTGTTCATGCTGGGCCTGTCGCTGGCGGGGCCAGCTTTGGCGCAACCCGATCGCGACGCGGCGGCGATCCGCGAGCGGCTGCACGCCTGGGCAGCCGCCTTCAATGCCCGCGATGCCGACCGCGCCTGCGAGCTGTTCGCCGACGACGTGATCGCCGTCATCCGCGGCGCGGAGGACAGCGACAAGGGGGCGATCTGCGGCCGGCTGCGCAACGCGCTCGCGGCGACCGACCGGCGGATGAGCTACGCGGCGGACATCCGGCAGGTGCTGGTGTCCGGCGATCTCGCGGCGGTGCTGCTCATCTGGACGCTCACCGTCGAACGCGACGGGCAGCGCAGCACCAGCGAGGAGAAGGGGCTCGACGTGTTCCGCCGCGATCCGGACGGGGTCTGGCGCATCGTCCGCTTCATGGCGTTCTCGCCCGGACGCGACGAATAGCGCCGGCGGCGGCCAACCGCCGCCACCGGCGCCGTATCGGTCGCGTCAGCGGATCGGCGGGGCGTACATCAGCCCGCCACTGGTCCACAGCGCGTTCACGCCGCGCGGCAGCTTGAGCATGCTGCCCTGCCCCACGTTGCGCTCGAAGATCTCGCCGTAATTGCCGACCGCCTTGATCGCCCAGTAGGCCCAGCGGTTGTCGAGGCCCATGAAGTGGCCGTGATCGCCCGAGCGGCCGAGCAGCCGGCGGACTTCCGGGTTCTCGCTGTTCAGCATCTGGTCCACGTTCGCCTGCGTCACGCCCAACTCCTCCGCGATCAGCAGCGCGAAGAAGGTCCACCGCACGATGTCGAACCACTGCGGGTCGCCCTTGCGGATCGCGGGCGCGAGCGGCTCCTTGCTGATGATGTCGGGCAGGATCATGTGGGCTTCGGGGTCCGGCAGCGCGGTGCGGATGCCCGCGAGCTGGCTCGCATCGGTGCTGAACGCATCGCAGCGGCCGGAGATGTAGGCGGTGCGCGTCTCGTTGTTGTTCTCGAACACCACCGGGCGGATGGTCACGTTCGTCAGCCGCGCCCAGTCGGCGAGGTTCAGCTCGTTGGTCGTGCCGGACGTCACGCAGATCGAGGCGCCGTCGAGATCCTTCGCCCGCGCCACGTTGGCCGACCGGCGCACCAGGAAGCCCTGCCCGTCGAAGAAGTTCACCGCGGTGAACACGATGCCGGAAGCGGTGTCGCGCCCGTGCGACCAGGTGAAGGTGCGCGCCAGCAGGTCCACCTGACCCGATTGCAGCGCCGGGATGCGGGCCTGGCTGTTCAGCACCGTCCAGCGCACCTTGTTCGCATCGCCGTCGAAAATGGCGGCGGCGACGGCGCGGCAGATATCGGCATCGAGGCCGCGATAGATACCCTGGCTGTCCATCGCGCCGAAACCGGGCGCGCCGGGATGCGCGCCGCAATCGAGCGCCCCCTTCTGTCGCGTGGCGGCAAGTGTCGGCCCGGGTGGCGTCGGCTGGGCTACGGCCACCCCCGCAATCAGCGCGAAAGCGGCTGACAGGACGCGTCTGCGCATCGGAACTCCCCCATTCGTTTCGTTCTTGGCGAGGGAACCCTATCGCGAACGGCAGGCATGACAAACCCGCCGCTCCATCGGAACGGCGGGCTGTCCGCGAAGCCGCTTCGGCTCAGACCAGCTTGTAGCGGATGTAGTGCGGCTCGAGATAATCCTTGATCCCGAGCGAGCCGCCCTCGCGCCCCACGCCCGACTGCTTCACGCCGCCGAACGGCGCCTCGGCGGTGGAGATCAGCACGTCGTTCACGCCGACCATGCCGGCCTCGAGCTGCTCGGCCGTCTCGGTCGCGCGCTTGAGGTCCTTGGTGAACAGATAGGCCGCGAGGCCATAGGGGAGGCTGTTCGCCTTGCGGATGGTCTCGCCGATATCGCTGAAGGACACCAGCGGCGCGACCGGGGCGAACGGCTCCTCGCTCATGATGCGCGCATTCTCCGGCACGTCGCCGAGGACGGTGGGCGCGAAGAAGAAGCCGCGGTTCTGCCCCGGCATCGCGCCGCCGCCGGCCAGCAGCTTCGCGCCCTTCTCCACCGCGTCCTGCACGAAGGACATCGCCGAATCGAAGCGCTTCTTGCTCGCGACGGGGCCCATCTCGATCCCCGCCTCCAGTCCGTTGCCGACCTTGATCGACTTGGCGACCTGCACGAAGCGGTCGGTGAAGGCGTCGTAGACCTTCTCATGGACGAAGAAGCGCGTGGGGGAGACGCAGACCTGCCCGGCATTGCGGAACTTGGCGCGCGCGGCGGCCTCGGCCGCCATGACCGGATCGGCGTCGTCGAACACGATCACCGGGGCATGCCCGCCGAGTTCCATCGACACGCGCTTCACGTCCTCGGCCGCGAGCTTCAGCAGGTGCTTGCCCACGGGGACGGAGCCGGTGAAGGACACCTTGCGGATGCGCTGGTCGGCGATCAGGTGGCGGCTGACCTCGTCCGGGCTGCCGGTCACCATGTTGACCACGCCCGCCGGCACGCCGGCCGCGGCGAGGGCTTCCAGGATCGCCATGCAGGAGCCCGGCGCTTCCTCGGCCGGCTTGATCACCACGGTGCAGCCGGCGGCGAGCGCGGGCGCGATCTTCCGGGCCGGCAGGAAGCCGGGGAAATTCCACGGGGTGAACGCGGCGACCGGTCCCACCGGCTGCTGCAGCACCACCATCCGCGTCTCGGGCGTGCGGCCTTCGATGGTCTGGCCGTAGATGCGCTGCGCCTCGCCCGCGTACCATTCGAACTGCTCGGCGGCGACGGTGAACTCGCCCTTCGCCTCGGCCAGCGGCTTGCCGATCTCGCGCGTCATGATCCGCGCGTAGGCGTCGAGGTTGGCGCGGATATGGGTGGCGACCGCATGCAGCAACCGCGCGCGCTCCCACGGGGAGGTGGCGCGCCACTTCGGGAACGCCTCGGCGGCGGCATCCACGGCGGCGGTCAGGTCGGCGGGCGAGGCCTTGGGGATCTCGCCGATGGACTGCTCGGTCGCCGGGTCGATCACGGTGAGCCGCCCGCCGGTCCCCTCGGTCCACTGGCCGGCGATGTAGAGGCCCTTGCCGGCGTAGAGATTGGCGGGCTGGGTGTCCATGAACGGGATTCTCCGTGATGAGGTGCCTGACCAAAGCGCGCGAGCGCGGGAAGGCAACGTCACGCAGGCTTGGCGGGCGGGAAGTTCAATCGGGAAAGCTAGCACTGTGGTGCACTAGCCTAACCCGTTGGATTGATTGGTCGGAGTGAGAGGATTCGAACCTCCGGCCCCTGCGTCCCGAACACAGTGCTCTACCAGGCTGAGCTACACTCCGGCCGAGGCGCGCCTATAGCGACCCGCCCCGGATGCCGCAAGCGGGGCTCAGGTCAGCTCGGTCGCGGCCGGCGCAGGCGAGGTCGGCAGTGAACGCAACCGTGAGAGCGCCGCCTCCGCCCCGTCCACCACCTCGAACAGCCCGCGCGTCTCGGCCCGGGCGAAGCCCTGGGCGATCGCGGTGTCGAACAGGCCGATCAGCGCATCGGCCCAGCCGGCGCCGTTGACGATCAGGATCGGCTTGTCGTGCAGGCCGAGCTGCCGCCAGGTGACGATCTCCACCGTCTCGTCGAACGTGCCGAAGCCGCCGGGCAGCGTGAGGAAGGCGTCCGACAGCTCCACCATGCGCTGCTTGCGCTGGTGCATCGTGTCCACGACCTCCAGCTCCGAGGCGCCGCGATGGGCGACCTCCCGGCGCATCAGGAAATCAGGGATCACGCCGATCGCCTGCCCGCCCGCGTCCAGCACCGCATCGGCCACCGCGCCCATCAGCCCGATCCGCCCGCCGCCGTAGACGAGCCCGATACCCTCCCGCGCGAGGCCGACGCCCAGTTCGCGTGCGAGCTGGATATGCGCCGGATCGTGCCCCGGCATGGATCCGCAGAAAACGGCGACATGACGTATTGCATTCATCCCCCGACGCTGGCCCGCCACGCCCCCGCCCGTCACGCGAATTTTGGTTGGAGCGGCAATGCGGCCTCTGGTCGGATGAAAGCGGCAACGAGTCGGGAAGCCCATTCATGCGGATAACCGGACTTGCCGTGGCAATCGCCGCGGCAACGCTGGGCGGCGCGCTCGCGCAGGATGCGATCGCGCAGCGTCAGGCCAACTTCAAGCGGATGAACGAGATCATGCTCTCCCTGCGTCCGGTGGCGCAGTCGCAGGGCGATCCACGCCCCTTCATGAACGATCTCCGCTTCATCCAGGATTGGTCGCAGGGGCTTCCGAACGCGTTTCCGGCCGGGTCCGATCAGGGCGCGACCAAGGCGCGGCCGGCGGTCTGGTCCGACCGCGCCACGTTCAACGCGCGCGCCTCCGACTTCGCCGCGCAGGTGCCCAAGCTGCTCGCTGCGGCCGAGGCCGGGGACGGTGCCGCCTTCGCCCGCGAGTACGCCACGACGGCCCAGACCTGTTCCGCCTGCCATCGCAGCTTCCGAGAACGGTGATCCCGGGCGGGACGGCCTGCCCGGCCCGCTACAGCCGCACGACGGCGGCCACGACGGCGCAGGCCACCGCCAGCAGGCCGGCGGCGCGCAGCGGCGAGGCCAGCCGCGGCGCGGCGACGCCCGCCTCGGCCGGGATGTGCTTGCGGCCGGTCACCATCGGGCGGACCAGATCCACGCGCCGGAGCAGGGCATAGGCCAGCACCGCCAGCACATGCAGCCCGACGGCGCACAGGATCAGGGTCCAGTTCAGATGGTGCAGCCGGGTGGCGCTGTCCGAGGCCTCCTTGCTGACGAAGGCGGCGAGCGGACCCTCGAACATGATGTCGTCATTGGCCATCAGGCCGGTGGCGGCCTGGAACGCGAGCAGCGCCAGCAGCACCAGCACCATCCAGCCGCCGGCGGCATTGTGCGTGACGTCGGTGTCGGGCTCGCGGCGGGCGAACTGGCGCAGATGGGCGAACGCCGCGGCGGGCGAGCCGAGGAAGCGGGAGAACCGCGCCGATTCGCTGCCGAACAGGCCCCACAGCACGCGGAACAGCACGAGCGTGAAGATTGCGTAGCCGGACCAGCGATGGACCTCCATCGCCCCGGCCTCGTAGCTGCGCCAGGAGACCACGAGCAGCGCCACGACCGACCAGTGGAACAGCCGCACCGGCAGATCCCATACCTTCACCGTCACCCGCGCCTGCGTCATGGCCACCTCCGGCGGCGCACTCTGCCGATGCGCCGCCGCATCGTCACTGCAACCGCGCGCGACGGGACGTGACGGAGCGATTGCAGCCACGTCGCGGCGGCCCTACAGAGCGAGACATGCCTGCCGTGCCCCCTTCCGGCGAGCGGCAGTCGGTGCTGCGCCCGATCCTGCTTGCCGCCCTCGCCCTGTTCGGCCTGCTCGGCGCAGCATGGATGGTCTGGCCGCGCCTGCAGGGACAGCAAGCCACGGCGCCGACGCCCCAGCCCACGCCGGTTGCCGCAGCCCCGGCAAGCCCCGCTCCACTGCAGGCCGCTCCGCCGCCGGCCACCGCACCGGCCGCGTCCGCTCCGGCCGCGACTCCGGCACCGCAAGCCACCTCCCCGGCAAGCCCCGCTCCACAGCCGCAGCCCGCTTCGCCGCCGGCCGCCGCCAGCGCGCCGCCCGCGTCCGCTCCGGCCGCGCCCGCGGCACCGCAAGCCACCCCGCAGACCGCGCCGGCGACGGCCAGCGCACCGCCGCCCGCCTCCGCCGCGCCGCAAGCCGTGCCGCCTCCCTCTGTCGCCAGCACGCCGGCCGCGCCACCCGCGACTCCGCCCGCGTCGGCACCGCCCACCCCCGCGACTGCCGAGACCCGCCGGCCCGCGCCGCCGAGCTTCGACATCGTCCGTATCAACGCGCGCGGCCAGGCCGTGATGGCCGGGCGCGCCGAGCCGGGCTCCGAGATCGTCATCCGCGACGGCGACGCCGAAATCGGCCGCGTCACCGCCGATGCGCGCGGCGAGTGGGTGTTCGTGTCCGACCGACCGCTGTCACCGGGCGGGCGGGAACTGACGCTCACGATGCGCGCGAAGGACGGGCAGGAACTGACCAGCGTATCCTCGGTGGTGCTCGTGGTGCCGGAACGTGGCCAGGACGTCGCGGGCCGGCCGGCCACGCCGCAGACGGAGCGGCCGATCGCGCTGCTGGTGCCCGGCGCGGACGCAGCGCCCCGCGTGCTGCAGGCTCCGGCCGCTACCCCGCCCGCGGCGGCTACCCCCGCCACCACCGACGCAGCGCCCGCCGCGCCGCAGCCGATCCCCACCGCCCCGTCCGAAGGCACCCGCGCCCCCGCCGCCGGCGCGCTGGGGCTCGAGATCGTGGACTACGACGATGAGGGACAGGTCCGCTTCACCGGTACCGCGCCCGCGCGCGCCGCGGTCCGTGTCTACGTGGACAACGCCCCGGTCGGCGACGTGCTCGCCGGGCCGGACGGGCGCTGGACGCTGTCGCCTTCCGTCGCCGTGCCGGCGGGCACGCATGCGCTGCGGCTGGACCAGATGACGCCGCAGGGCCGCGTGGCCGCCCGCGTCGAACTGCCGTTCCAGCGCGCGAGCCTGCCGCCCGAGGCGCTGCGCGAGGGCAAGGTCGTGGTGCAGCCGGGCCAGAGCCTGTGGCGCATCGCCCGCGCCCGTTACGGCAAGGGCGCGCAGTACATCGTGATCTACGAGGCGAACCGAGACGCCATCCGCGATCCGGCCCGCATCTATCCCGGCCAGATCTTCGACCTGCCCATCCAGAGCAACTGACCGGCCGCATCCGAACGTGTCCATTCTCGATACCATCCGCCTCGTCGTCGCACCGCCGCACCGCGCGGGTCATGTCTTCATCGGCATCGGTGCGGGCATCGCCTTCGTCGGCCTGTTCGTCGGCGGGTGGCTGTTCTGGCTCGGCGTCGCGTTCGCGGCGTTCTGCCTGTTCTTCTTCCGCGACCCCGAACGCGTGCCGCCCGCGGACCGCCATGCCGTGCTCGCGCCCGCGGACGGGCGCGTCATCATGGTCTCGCCCGCGATCCCGCCGCCGGAACTCGGCATGGGCGACACCCCGCGCTGGCGCGTGTCGATCTTCCTGTCGGTCCTGAACGTCCACGTGAACCGCGTGCCGGTGGACGGCACGATCGTCCGCATCGCCTACCGCCCCGGCAAGTTCGTCAACGCCGCGCTCGACAAGGCCTCCGCCGACAACGAGCGCAACGCGCTGTCGATCCGCCTCGCCGACGGGCGGGAGATCGCCGTGGTGCAGATCGCCGGGCTGATCGCGCGGCGCATCCTGTGCGAAGTGCGAGAGGGCGAGCACGTCAACGCCGGCGCCCGCTTCGGCATCATCCGCTTCGGCAGCCGCACCGACCTCTATCTGCCGGAAGGCGTCATGCCGCTGGTGGCCGAGGGCCAGACCATGATAGGCGGCGAGACGGTGCTCGCCCGGCTGGAGGCGACATGATCGACTCCCCCACCTCCCGCATGCGCCGGCTGCGCAGCCGCTTCCGGCCCCGCCGGCGGCCGCGCTTCCAGGGTCCGTCCTTCAACCGGCTGATCCCCAACATCATGACGCTGATCGGCCTGTGTGCCGGTCTGACCTCCATCCGCTTCGCGCTGGAGGAGCGGTGGGAGGCGGCGGCGATCGCCATCGTCATCGCCGGCCTGATCGACGGGCTGGACGGGCGGCTCGCGCGGCTGCTCAAGGCGACATCGAAGTTCGGCGCCGAGTTCGACTCGCTGTCGGACTTCCTGTGCTTCGGCGTCGCCCCTGCGCTGGTGCTCTATCTGTGGTCGCTGTCCCACGCCGGGCCGTTCGGCTTCGTCCCCTGCATGGCGTTCGCGGTGTGCATGGCGCTGCGGCTGGCGCGCTTCAACGCGATGCTCGAATCCGCCCCCCGTCCGGCCTACGCCTACAACTTCTTCGCCGGCGTGCCGGCCCCGGCCGGTGCGGGTCTGGCCCTGTTCCCGCTGTTCGCGTGGATCGAGGTGAACGGGTACGAGCTGGACGGGTTCGCCGCGATCCTGCGCCATCCGCTGCTGCCGGCGGCGGTGCTGTTCGGTACCGCGGTGCTGTGCATCTCCACCCTGCCGGTCTGGTCGTTCAAGAACTTCAAGATCCCGTCGCATCTGGTGCTGCCGGTGCTGCTGGGCGTGGCCGCCTATGTCGCGGTGCTGGTCAGCGAGCCGTTCGCCGCCCTCGCGGCCGCCGGGCTTATCTATGCCGCGCTGCTGCCGCTCGGGGCGCGCAGCTACCGGCGGCTGAAGGCGGAGGCGGACCGGATGGTCGCGCCCGAACCGGTCGAGCAGGACGCCGCCCGATCCTGACCGCTCCACGCCCGTTCCGCCGCATGCCATAAGCGTTGCCATGGAACGGATGCTCGAACGGGGAATCGTCGCCAGCCGCTGGCTGATGGCGCCCTTCTATGTCGGCCTCATCGTCGTGCTGGTGGTGCTGTTCGTGACCTTCGCGCGCGAACTGTTCGGCACCATCCTGCGCATCGGCTCGCTGACCGAACACGAGGTGATCCTGTCACTGCTGTCGCTGGTCGACATGACCTTCGCCGGCAGCCTCGTCATCATCGTGGTGTTCTCGGGCTACGAGAACATGTGCGGGCGGATCTCCCGCGGGCGCGCCGCCAACTGGCCCGCCTGGCTCGCGACGGTGGATTTCGCCGGGCTGAAACGGAAGCTGTTCGCGGCGATGGCGGCGATCTCGGCCGTGGCGCTGCTGAAGGCGCTGATGAAGCTCGATGCCGGGCTGTCCAACGAACCCACGCTGTTCTGGCTGATCATCATCAACGTGGTGTTCATCGTGGGCTACCTGCTGATGGCGGTGGCGGACCGCATCACCGAGACCACGCCCGATCCGGAACCGTAGCGGGGCGGCCGCCCGCGCGCCTACGCTCGCCCTTCACGCGGAGGGCGGCCATGTCGGACGGGGCAGCGGCGCATCGCATCGTGGTGGTCGGCGGCGGCGCCGGCGGGCTGGAACTCGTCACGCGGCTGGGCGAGCGCTACCGGCGCGACAAGGGCACGGAAGTGTTGCTCGTGGACCGCGCCCGCAGCCACCTGTGGAAGCCGCTGCTGCACGAGGTCGCCGCCGGCAGCATGGACGTGGACGACCACGCGCTCGACTACCTGGCGCAGGCGCACTGGCACCATTTCGGCTTCCGCTACGGGGAGATGACCGGCCTCGACCGCGCCGGGCGGCAGGTGATGCTGGGCGCGACGCATGACGAGGAAGGCCGCGAGATCACGCCACCCCGGCCGGTCGGCTACGACACGCTGGTCATCGCCATCGGCAGCGTGGTCAACGATTTCGGCACGCCGGGCGCGGCCGAGCACGCGATCGCGCTCGATTCCGTCGCGCAGGCCGTGCGGTTCCACCGCCGGCTGGTCAATGCCTGCATCCGCGCGCACGTGCAGGAAGGCGGCGTGCGGCCGGGCCAGCTCGATGTGGTCATCATCGGTGCGGGTGCCACGGGCACCGAGCTTGCGGCCGAACTGCACCACGCCGCCCGCGCCGTGGTCGCCTACGGGCTCGACCGCATCAATCCGGATGCCGATATCCGCATCACGCTCGTCGAAGCCGCGCCCCGCATCCTGCCCGCCCTGCCCGAACGTATCGCCGGCGCGGCCGCGAAGCTGCTGCAGGATCGCGGCATCAGCGTATTGACGGACGCGCGGGTCGCGGAGGTGACGGCGGACGGCGTGCGCCTCGCCGACGGGCGCCAGATCGCCTCGGAACTCGTGGTCTGGGCGGCGGGGGTGAAGGCGCCGTCGGTGCTCGCCGATCTGGACGGGCTGGAGGCGAACCGCGCCAACCAGCTCGTCGTGGCCCCCACGTTGCAGACCACGCGCGACACGGCGATCTTCGCCATCGGCGACTGCGCTTCCTGCCCCGGTCCCGACGGCCGGCCGATCCCGCCGCGGGCGCAGGCGGCGCACCAGCAGGCATCGCACATGCTGCGCCAGATCCGCCGGCTGCGCGCGGGCGAGGAGCTGAAGCCCTTCGTCTATCGCGACTTCGGCTCGCTGGTCTCGCTCGGGGAGTACTCCACCGTGGGCAGCCTGATGGGCTTCCTGTCGGGCCGGTCGATGCGGGTGGAAGGGCTGGTGGCGCGGCTGATGTACCGCTCGCTCTACAAGATGCACGAACGCGCGCTGCACGGCACGCTGAAGACAGCCCTGAGCACGGTGGCCCGCGCACTGACCCGGCGGGTCGAGCCACGGGTGAAGCTGCACTGACGGGTCGACCGCGCGTCCCCTTCCGGGGCGCGGTCATCTCCGCGCTTCCGCCGAGCCTTTCCGCAAGGCTCTTGCAGGCCGGGACGCGGGATCTCATCTCCCGCGCGTCAACCCAATATTAACCCACGGTTGCGATGGTGAGGCCGTAACCTCGCCTGCAGCGTGAAACGGACGACAGCGCGGCACCCGCCACCGGGGCGATGCTGGCTGCGCAGCACCGGAGACCCCCATGGACCGCACGCTCATCGCCGGCTTCATCCTGGGCATCGCGCTCGGCGGCGTAACCCTTGCCCTGGCAGTACGGATGCTCGTCGGCTGAACGCCCCCCGCGCCGCGCCGTGGGCAAGCTCACAGCGCGGCCCCGGCGGCGGGTCCAGCATCGGCGTCAGACCTCCCCCAGGAGACGCCCGATGCCTTCCACATCATCACGCACGGCGCTCGCGGCGCTGTTCGCCATCACCTTCGTGTCCGTTCCCCCGATCCTGCGCGGAGAGGACGCGATGGACCCGCACGGCTGCCACGAGATCGTCGGCGGCAGTTGCGACGCGACCTGGACGACCGTGCCGCAGCCAAATGAGCACTGACACCGCGCCCGCCCCATGGCGCGAGAGGGGTGATCTCTGCGATGCTCCGGCCCGACCGATTCGGCAGGGACCGCCGATGAGCAACGCCAATACGACCGCCACAGCGCCCGCGCTCTCGCCGCGGGCCAAGATCCTGTCCGGCAACCCGCTCTTCGCGGCGCTGGATCGCCATGACCTGGAAACGCTCGCCGCCTTCGCCTCGGAACGCCCGATGCGCAAGGACGAGACGCTGTTCCGGCGCGGCGATCCCGGATCCTTCATGATCGCCGTGCTGCAGGGCGAGGTGCGGATCATCATCCCGTCCGCCACCGGCAAGGACCGCATCATCCGCGTGATGGGGCCGGGCGAGGTGCTGGGCGAGATCGCGCTGCTGGACGGCGCGCCACGCACCGCGGATGCCATCGCCGTCACCAACGGGCGGCTGCTGGTGCTGGAACGGCGGGACGTGCTGCCGCGGCTGCGGCAGAACCCCGACCTCGCCGTCCGCGTCATCGAACTGCTGTGCCGCCGCCTGCGCGCGACGTCCCGGCAGGTCGAGGACCTCGTGTTCCACGACGTGGCCACGCGGCTTGCGGCGCAGTTGCTGGAGCTCACTGCCAACCATCCGCGCCATCTGGTGGACATCACGCAGAAGGAACTGGGCGCGATGGTCAACGCGACGCGGGAGAGCGTGAACAAGACGCTTCGCGGGTGGGAGGAGCAGGACATCGTGGCCCTGTCGCCGGGCCGCGTGACGGTGAAGGACCCGCAGCGGCTGGCCAGGTTCGCACCTGAGGGCTGACGGCGCGGGGCGCGTGGGCGCCATACGCCAAGCCTGTGCGAGCCAGCCGACGGATTGGTGGGTATGAGAGGGTACGTTCCGCAGGCGGTTCCGACCCTCACCCCGGCCCTCTCCCGCAAGCGGGAGAGGGGGAACGCACCTCTCAAGGAAGAGTGTGGGGGCTGAGGTTCATGCCCCTGCCCCCGAAGGGGCTTGCTCTCCTTCCTGCCCTACCTGCGCAAGCTTTGCGGACGAGGCGAGGCGAGAAGCGTCGCGCAAGGTCCCCTCTCCCGCTCGGCAGAAGAGGGACAGGGTGAAGGGATTTGCGCGGAGGCGAAACTTCGCCACGGCGCTGGTAGGCGAACTCTCACCGCGGGCAGCATCCCGCCGGCATCAGATCGCCGCCGAACCGCCCCCGGTGCGGCGGCCGTCGCTGAATGCCACGACATGCAACGTGCCGGGCTTGCGGCCGATGCGCTCCACCGCGATGCGCATCCGTGCGTTGGGGCGCAGGCGCAGGCGCGGCAGCCACAGCCTCTCCGCGCGGCTGTCGATCACCGCCATCCCGTCACGGATGGAGAGCGACGCAGCACCCTCGATATCGGTGCGGATGCGGATGAGGTCGCCGGTGAGGCTTTCCGTCAGCGCCTCCGCCGGGTCGTCCCACGTTTCGCCGACATAGGGCCGCACCTGCGCCGCCAATGCGGCATGCTCGAACAGCGCCGCGCTCCGCCACGGCAGCGCGCGCATCGGCAGACGCAGGCGGAACCGCCCGGCCTCGGCGCGAACCAGCGCCAGCCCGTCCGTCGCGCCGTCACCCTCGATGACGAAGCGCGCCGGCACGCCCTCGGGTGCGACCGGCAGCAGGGCGATGTTGTTGCAGCTCGTCGGCGCGGCATCGGCAGGCGGCATGTCGCCGGCGCAGGAGACGATGGCCGCGACGGTCACCGGCCCGTCCGCGAGCAGCTTGCGCAGATCGGCGGTCACCTTCAGCACGCGGCGCCCGCCCGCGGCGATGCTTTCTACGACAGGCGGCTTCGCAAGCAGGGTCCACCCCGAAGGCAGCCGGCGCGCGGCCGGCAGAGGGGCCGCAAGACCGGCGGGCGCGACGGCGAGGCGCAACTGCACGTCCCGCGCCGGCTCGCTGCCGCGGTTGCGGATCGTCACCGCGAACCGCACCGGGCCGGCCAGCGGATCGCCCTGCAGCACGACCCCTTCCCCGCCCCAGGGCAGCTCGGCGGGCAGTGGCTCGCGCCCTTCCGTGTCGCCGGCGGTGCGCGGGATCCAAGCGTCGATGCGCGGTCGCGGCGGGTCCAGCACTGCGCGCGCGTCGAGCGGCCCCGCACCCAGATCGGCCGACCAGCGCCGTCCACGCGGCAGGATCGCCTGCCGGATCTCGGCCCAGGTCGCGTGGCGCGCATCCGCGCCCCATCGCTGGAACAGCAGCGCGATGGTGCCCGCCACCAGAGGCGCGGCGAAGCTCGTTCCCGCCCCGCCATCGGTCCATTCCGCCTCCCCGGGCAGGGGAACGGCGACCCGGCTGCCGGGCGCGGCGAGATCGGGCTTACGCGCGCTGCCGAGGCCGGGGCCGCGCCCGCTGCCGACATCCTGCCCCGCGCCCGCATCGCCGTTCAGCGGCTTGCCGTCGGGGCCGGTGCCCGCCACGGCGAGCACGCGGCGCGCGGTGGCCGGGGCGCCGACCGTGTGCGCCAGCCAGCCGCGCAGCGCGGTCGGCGCGCACCAGCCGATCTGGCCACGGTTGTTGCGGTCCACCCAGCCATGGACCTCGCCCTCCGCCCCTTCGACGAAGATGCGCCAGTCGCCGAACGGAAATGCTCCCTGCTGCTGCCCCTGCCGGACCCCGGGGCCCAGCAGCAGGCTGAAGCACCAGCGCGTCAGCCCGTCGCGCGCAGGCCCGCCGGGCGCGAGTGCCGCGATCAGCGTCGGCGGCTCGGTGAAGGTCGCGGGCATGGGCCGTGCGATGGAGGGCCGGTCGCGGGATGCGGACAGGCGCACGACCAGCGGCGCATCCTTGCCCTCGCGGCGCTGGCCGGCCGTGCCGACCACGCGCACGCGCGGCGGATCGCGCGACGAGAACCACACTTCCACGGCGTCGCTCGCGGGCAGTTCGCGCACGACCTGCAGTTCGAGCTTCGTGACCGTGCCGCGCACCGCGGTGACCTGCGCGTGGTCGTGCAGCACCAACCCGTGATTGGCGTCGCGGCGGACCCAAGCATTGTTGCCGGCGGAGACGACGAGCGCGCGGCCGGGACGCAGCAGCAGCTCGTCGAGGAAGCGTTCGCCGAGCAATGTCCCATCATGTGGGCCAAGGCAGTCGGCGGACGACAGGTTGGCGATCACCGGATCGTCACTCGCGCCCAGCACGAGGCTCGCGCCGGTCAGCAGGTCGATGGAATCGCCCAGCCGCGCGTCATCCGCCCGCCCGGCGGACGCGAAGACGATGTCCGCGGCTGGCGCGACACCGCCGGGCGCGCCGGTGGCGATGCCGGCCACGGCGGTCCCGTGCCCTCTCCAGCCGCGCGCGAGCACCGCGTCCCCGCCATCAGCCGCATTGAAGGCCGCCTGCCGCGACAGGGGCGGCAGCGCGCTGCGGGAGTAGCGCACGCCCATCGGCAGGCGCGGATCGGCCGGCGTGGCCCCCGCATCCCACAGCCACGCGATGCGGTGGCCGAAAGCGGGGTGGCGCGTGTCCAGCACGGTGTCGATGACAGCGAGCCGCACGCCCTGCCCCGTATCGTCCTGCGGCCGCAAGCCGAGCAGGGCGCGCGGCAGCCGCTCCGCCATGGCGCCGGCAATCGCGACGGTTTCGCCCTGCGGGCGCAGCGCGCGCGCGAGCGATACGCCGATCAGCGCGGGGTGGCGCAGCAGCGCGCCGCCGGGCGCAAGCTGCTTCGGCGGCACGAGCGCGACGAAGAACCCGCCCGCGGCCGCCAGCACCTTGCAGCCGAAACGCTTCTCCAGATCGTCCGTGCCGCCGAGGAAGCGGAGCACCGCACCGAGCTTCTCGCCCGGCTTCGCCGCATCGCGCAGCGCGAGCCAGTTGCGGGACGCGCGGCGGTCGGTGATGCGATCAAGCAGTTCGAGCCGCGGATCCCCGACCACCTCCGGTCGCGCGGCCTCGCGGCGCGGCGCTTCCGGCATGACTACCGCTTGGAGGAATCCACGCTCTGGAACGGCATGCTGCCGCGATCGCCGACCACCTTGTCGTAGTCGATCGTGCTGAGCGCGAGCAGCCCGCTCTCGGCGAAGTCCTGGCCCTGCACCATCAGGGAGCGCAGCGTGCGGATCGCGGCGGAGGCCTTCTTCTCCTCGCTCTTCGGCTTCTCGACCAGTTCGGCCCAGGCCTTGTTGATCTCCTCGCCGCTCTGGTCCGCCTTGGTGTAGGCGAACAGCACGCGCACCACCGAACCGCCGCTGCCGGTTTCGAGGAACACGCCGATCAGCCCGCCGAGTTCGCGGCGCTTCATCCAGTTGTCGATCAGCGTCTCGGGCCGGGTCGCGCCCTTGGTGAGGAAGCTGCGCAGTTCGCCGAGCGACGCGGCGGAAAGGCGGCTGCGCCATTCGTGCAGCGCGCCGAAGGTCAGCCCGCTCTGATGGCTCGGCGCGGTGACGGTGGCGAACTTGATGATGCCTTCCGTACGCACCTCGGTCGCCACGGTGGCGGCGCGCGGCAGGGGCGCGCCATGGCGGCGCAGCAGATCACGGGGGGTCTGGCTCATGTCGTATGCTCCGACAGGGGACGAACGGAAGGCAGGCAGCGGACGAGACCAAGCTCGCGCAACTGGTGCAGCGCGGTCCGCAACGCCTCGGTGCCGCTGCCGGGACCGAGGCTGTCGGCCGCGGCCCGGCGGAAGGCGCGCGCGATGGCGGCATAGGGCCGGCCGTCGCACAGGGTCAGCACGAACCACGTCGTCACGTTCAGCGCATGCAGCGCCGGACGCGCCGGCGTGTAGGCAAGGCACACGCCCTGCTCCGGCACCGGGCGCAGCCGCACGCCGGGCTCAGCTTTCCAGCAGGTGCGACGGAAGCCGGGCAAGGTCGATGCCATGGTTCAGGGTCGTATCGAAAGGATCGGGTGCGGTCCAGCGGCGATGCCATGCATAGGCAGTGGATCGGCAGCCGCCGTGGCTGCCCTGCGTGGCGCTGCAACTGCCGCAGCGTTCCTCGACATCGCCGGCGCGGATCGTGCGGTACAGCGCGTTGTCGCGCCAGATCTCGTCGTAGGGCGTGACCGTGGCGTCGCCGTGATCGACGTACTCGCGCAGGTACATGCAGCCGATGGCGCGGCCGAAGGCGTTGATCGCCGCCGCCTGCCAGCAGCAATTGTGATCGTTGGGATGCCACGACTGCATCACCGTCAGCCCCTCCGGCGGACGAAGCCCGGCGATGGCCTTCATCTGCGCGTCGAGCGGCAGCGCGATCTCCGACCACGCGCGCTTGGCCCGGCCCATCGGATAGAGCCGCAGCACGCCGACGCGCTCCGCGCCGAGCCGGTGCGCGAGCTTGAGGATGCCGTTCAGCTCCGGCGCGGTCTGCCGCGTGAGGATCACCAGCACGTCGGTCGGGATGCCCTCGGCGACCAGATGGCGGACCGCCGCGCACGCCTCGTCGAAGGACCCCGGCGTGCCGGTCCAGTCGTCGTGCGTCGCCGCCCGCGCGCCCATCAGGTCGACCAGCGCGCGGCCGAGCCCGGCTTCGCGCAGCGTGCGCGCCATCGCGGCGTCGAGGCCGATGCCGTGCGTGCGCATCAGCGTCATCATCACCGGGGTGATCGCGCGCAGGATGTCGAGGAAGCCGGGCTTGGCGAGCGGTTCGCCGCCTTCGAAATACGCCTGGATGATGCCGCGCCCGGCAAGGTCGCGCAGCACGCGGATCCACGTTTCCGCGGAAACCTCACCCTGCTTCGGCGCGTGCGCGCAATCCGCATAGCAGTGGCGGCACCGCAGCGGGCAGGCTTCGGTCACGCCGATGGTGATCTTGGGCGGGCTGTCGAGAACAGGGTTCATTGCGGGGCCGCCACCGTGGGAGTGGCGCGCAAATCGCGTCAAGCCATTGCGAGCCAGGATGTGACATACCTCACACCTCGGGTATGCTGGGCCGGAACTTTCCCCCAGGGCAATGAGCGACAACAGCACAAGCGGCACGGAGCACCGCTTCCTCAGCATTCTATTCTGCGATCTGGTGGACAGCACCGGCCACCAGTTCCGCATGGACCCGGAAGCCTTCGAAGCACTGCTTGGCGCCTATCGCCATGCCGCCTTCGAACGCATCCGCGCCCATGGCGGCCACGTCGCGCGCGTGATCGGCGACGGCATCCTCGCGCTGTTCGGCTGGCCGCGCGCGCAGGGCCGCGACGCGCAGGACGCGGTGAGCTGTGCGCTCGAGATCGGCCAGCGCATCGCGCGGCTGGATGCCGAAGGCAGGCTCGCCGCGGACGCGACGATCGCCGTGCGCATGGCGATCGAGACCGGCTGGGTGCTGGTCGGCAGCATCGGCCCGGAAGGTGAGACGGAGCGCGACGGCGTGGTGGGCCCCGCGCCCAACATCGCCGCCCGGTTGCAGCGGCTCGCGCGGCACAACGGCGTCGTCGTCGGCGAAGGCACGCTGCCGCTGCTGGGCACGCGCTTCAGCATCGAGCCGGCGGATACCACCGGCATCGAGCTGCCGATGCCGATCGCGGCCGCGCATGTCACCGGCGTGGCCGGGCCACAGGACCTTCTGGGGCGCCTCGTCGGCGGCCGGCGCAACCGCCTCGTGGGCCGCGAGGCCGAATCCGCGCGGCTGCACACGCTGTGGGAGCGTGCGTGCACCGGGTCCGGCCAGGTCGTGCTGATGTCGGGCGAGGCCGGTATCGGCAAGTCGCGCCTGCTCGGCGCGCTCGCGGCAACGCTTTCCGCCACCGGCCACGAACGCATGGTCGCCTTCTGCACGCCGCAGACGACCGACAGCTCCCTCTATCCCCTGATCGAGCCGCTGCGCCTCTCGCTCGGCCTGCCGGAGGATGCCGAGGCGGATGCGATCCGCGCGGCGACGAGCGGGCTCGCCGAACGGCTGAGCCTGCCGGCGGCGGCCGGCGAAGCCCTCGCCTCGCTGCTCGGCGCGCCATCCGGGGGCATGCCGCCGACCGAGTTGCGCCGCTGGACCTTCGACGCGCTGCTGTCCTGGATCGGCGATGTCGCACGCCGCCGGCCGCTGCTGCTGGTGGTGGAAGACGTGCACTGGGCGGACCCGTCGCTGTCCGCCTTCCTCCGCGTGCTGGCCGACGAAGTGCCCGGCCTGCCGGTGCTGCTCGCGCTGTCCTACCGCTCCAACTACGTCATCGCCTGGCCCGACGCGCCGTCCCGCACGCGCATCCCGCTCTCCCCGCTGCCGCCCGCCGAGGCCGCCGCGCTGGCCGAGGTCGCCGCCGAGGGTCTGTCGGAGGAGCTGCGGGAGGCGGTGGTCGCCCGCGCCGAGGGCGTGCCGCTCTTCGTGGAGGAGTTCGCCCGCGCGTTGAGCGAGCGCGGCGCCACGCCGGACCGGCTGCCGGGCAGCCTGTCGCAGCTTCTGGCGGCGCGCCTCGATGCCCTCGGCCCGGCGCGCACGCTCGCGCAGATCGCCGCCGTGGTGGGCCGCGAGACGCCGCGTGTCCTGCTACAGGACCTCACGGACATGCCGGCGGATCAGTTCGACGCGGCCGTCGAGCAGTTGCTGGGCAGCGGCATCATGCTGAGCCGCGGTGTCGGCGAAAGCGCCGTGCTGAGCTTCCACCACATGCTGCTCGCCGACGCCGCCTATCAGGCGCTGCCGAGTGCGCGGCGGCGGCGCATGCATGGAGAGGTGGCGGACGCCCTCGCCCGCACCAATCCCGCCCTCGCCGCCATCGAGCCCGGTTTGCTCGGCCGCCATCGGGAGGCTGCCGGGCAGGTGCTGGAAGCGGCCTCGCTGTTCCGCCGCGCCGCCGGCAACGCCACCGCGGCCGGCGCCTATCAGGAAGCGGAGGCTCATGCGCGCCGCGCCGTCCGGCTGAGCGAATCCGTCGACGGGCTGGAGGGGCGGCGGGCGACGCTGTCGGCGATGGTGCTGCTGGGCGACGCGCAGATCGCCCTGCTCGGCTATGCCGCCACCGCCGTGCAGCACACGTTCGAGCGCGCGACGCAGATCGCGCTCGGCATGGGCGAGGCGAGCGAGTTGCTGCCGGTGCTGCGCGGACTGACCGCCTTCTATCAGGTGCGCGGACCGATGCGCCGGGCCGAGGAGGTCGGCTCCCGGCTGCTCCAGCTCGCCCGGCGCATCAACGACCCCGCCGTGATCTCGGACGCCGAACGCCGGCAGGGCTGGTGCCTGCTGTGCTGCGGCCGGCTGACCGAGGCCGAGGCCGCACTCGACCGCGCACTCGTGCAGTACGAGGCCGCCACGCCGGAGCAGCTTACCGTGGTGCCCAGCGACCCGGCCGTGCTCGGCGCCGGCAACCGGGCCTGGCTGACCTGGCTGATCGAAGGCGATGCGGCCGCGCTCGGCAGCGCGCAGGCCGCCGCCGAACGCGCCATCGCCGCGCGCCAGCCCCTCGCCACCGCCTATGGCCTCGGCCTCGCCGCGGTCGTCCATCAGCTCGCGGGCGACTGGCCGGGGGCGCTCGGCCTCGCCCGCCGGGCGGGCGCGATCGCGTCGGCCCGGGGCATCGCCTACTGGTCGGCCATGGCGGAGATGCTGGAAGGCTGGGCACAGGCGATGGAGGGCCAGACCCGGATCGGGCTCGCGCGCATCCGCCACGGCATGTCGGGCTACCGCCGCACGCAGGGCGAGATCCTCCGCCCCTACTCGCACATCCTGCTCGCGGAGGCGGAGAACGCCGCCGGGAATCAGGAGACCGCGCTGGCAGTGCTCGACGAGGCGGTCGAGGCGGCCGAGCAGATCGGTGCTGCGATGTACCGCCCCGTCCTCGGCTGGGCGCGCGGGCGCATCCTTGGCCCTGCCGCCGGCGGCCCGATCCTCGCGGTTGCGGAGGCGGAGGCGCGCCGGCAGGGAGCGATCGCGCTGGCCGAGCGGATCGCCGCGCTGCGCCGGTTCGAGGGCGCGATCCCGCCCACCTCAACTTCAGTGTGAAGTACCTCACACCACCTCTCGGTATACACTGCTACAACCACAAATGGGGGTGGCATACGCGGCGGCCTCACGGTCCCAGAGGCGCGTCGCACGACTTGCTTGACCACCCCCACCTTCCCTTTCCCCCACGCTCCTGCCAGATCGGCATCCGATGACCCGACCGACCAGACGTTCGCGCTGGCGTTGGCTTCGCCGCGGCCTCGCCATGCTGTTCGGCCTGCCGCTGACGCTGCTGCTGTTCCTGGCGCTGGCGCTCTGGTGGTCGACCCCGCCGGTGGGCGACGCGCGCATCGCGGGCCTGTCTGCACCGGTCGAGATCACGCTGGATGAGGACGCGGTGCCGCGCGTGCGCGCCGCGACGGTCGCGGACGCGGCGGCCGCCATGGGCTGGCTGCACGCCCGCGAGCGGATGTTCCAGATGGAGATGCTGCGCCGGGGCGCTTCCGGCCGGCTGTCGGAGATCGCCGGGACCTCCACGCTGCGCATCGACCGGCTGACCCGCACGCTCGGCCTCGTCCGCGCCGCCGAAGCTTCGCTCGCCGCGCTGTCGCCCGAAACGCGCGCGGTGCTCGACGCCTATGCGCGCGGGGTCAATGCCTGGATCGCCGAACGCGGCCGCTTCGCCGCACCGGAATTCCTGCTGCTGGGCGCGCCGGAGCCGTGGCGGCCGGTGGACTCCCTGCTCTGGGGCAAGGTGATGGGCCTCGCCCTCGGCGGCAATTCGCGCACCGAGCTTGCCCGGCTGCGGCTGTCCACGGTGCTGCCGCCGGAACGACTGCGGGAGCTGTGGCCGGCCGATACGCAGGCGGGGCGGCCGGAAGCCTCGCTGCTGCCCTTCCCCAACCCCTTCGCCGCTTTCCGCGCCGCGTCCAACGTCTGGGCGGTGGACGGACGGCACAGCACGACCGGCGCGCCGCTGCTCGCCTCCGACCCGCACCTTCTCTACACCTTCCCGCCGGCCTTCTTCCTCGCTCGGGTGGAGATCGCAGGCCGCGCCGTGGTCGGGGCGACCGCGCCGGGCGTGCCGCTCGTACTGATCGGCCACAACTCCCGCATCGCCTGGGGCTTCACCACCACCCACGCCGATACCGAGGACCTGTTCGTCGAGCGCCTGACGCCCGATGGCCGCTACGAAACGCCGGACGGCCCCCGCCCCTTCACGATCCGCGAGGAGACGATCCTGGTCCGCGGCACGGAGCCCGTGCGGCTGACGGTGCGGGAGACGCGGCACGGCCCCGTCATCTCCGATGTCGAGGAGTTGCCGCTGGCGCCGGGCACGGTGCTGTCGGTCGCCATGGCCGTCCTCGCCCCGGGCGACACGGCGGCGGAAGGGCTGCTCGACCTGATCCGCGCCGAGAATCTCGATCAGGCGGCCGCGGCGGCGAGCAAGATCACCGTGCCGGTGCAGAACCTCGTCGTCGCGGACCGCGAGCGCATCGGGCTGTTCGTCACCGGCCGCATCCCCATCCGCCGCGCCGGCGATGGCGCGCTGCCGGTCCCCGGCCACGACGGATCCCATGACTGGACCGGCTTCGCCGTGGGCGAGGCGCTGCCGCGCATCGTCGCCCCCGCCTCCGGCCGGCTGGTGAACGCGAACGAGCGCGTCGCACCGCCGGACTTCCCGGTCTTCCTCAGCCGCGACTGGCACGGCGATTTCCGCGCCCGGCGCATCCGCCAGATGCTCGACGCGCGGCCGACGCACGACGCGGCCGGCTTCGCGGCGATGCAGGTGGACGTGCAGAGCATGCTCGCCACCGACCTGTTGCCGGCCATGACCGCGATCCCCGATCCGGGCGGCACCGCGGGCGCCGCGCTGGCGTTGCTGCGCGGCTGGACCGGCGCGATGGCGGCGGAAGCGCCGCAGCCGCTGATCTTCAACGCCTGGCTGCGCGGCTTCGTGGATCTGGTGCTGCGCAGGGCCGGCGTGGCGAATGGCGGCGGCGAGACGACGGGCGAGTTCGCGACCTTCGTGCTCGGAAGCGGCGCGGGCGCGTGGTGCGGCGGGGATTGCCGGCCGCTGCTCACGGAATCGCTGCGCGCGGCGACCGATGCGCTCGCCGACCGCTTCGGCGCCGATCCGCGGCAGTGGCGGTGGGACGTGCCGCATCAGGCGACGTTCGAGCATCCGGTCCTGCGCTTCGTACCGCTGCTGAACCACCTCGCCCGCGTGGCGATCCCGGTCGGCGGCGATTTCTACACGGTGAACCGGCAGGCCTTCCGCGGTGACTTCGCCGCCATCCACGGCGCGTCCTTCCGGGCGGTCTTCGACCTGTCGAACCTCGACCGCAGCCGCTTCATGATCGCCCCGGGACAGTCGGGCCATCCGCTGTCACCACACCGTGCGGACTTCGCCGAACGCTGGCGGACGAACAGCATGGCCGTGCTCGGACCCTCGGGTAAGGGCGAGCGGGCGCTGCGTCTCAACCCGGCTGATTGACCCGGCTGTCCGCGCGCGCCTGGCGTCTCATACCGCCGAGCCTTGCCGATGAGGCCGCGGTCTCGGCCTCAGCGCAGCACCTCCACCGTCTTCGCCTTCACCAGATCGAAGTCGATCTCGGCACCCACGCCGGGCTTGTCGAAAGCGTCGATGGCGATCGTGCCGTCGGCTTCCAGTTCGATGTCGCGCAGCAGTCCGTATTTCTGCGCGTCATCCGGCAGCAGGATCTCGAAGTAACGCGCATTGGACAGCGCCATGATCAGGTGGAGCTGCGCGACGTTGTTGTGCGAGTTGCCGCCGTGATGGACCTCCAGCGTCATCTGGAACGCCTCGGCCAGATGCGCGGCCTTCAGCAGCGGCGTCAACCCTCCCTTCACCGCCACATCGCCGCGCAGGAAGTCGGTCGCATGCGCGGTGATCCAGCGCGGGAAGGATTCGAAACCGCCGGCAGCGTATTCGGTGGCGAGGATCGGGATGTCGAGCTTCGCCTTCAGCTCGACGTAGTTGTGGATGTCCTCCTCCGACAGCGGGTCCTCGTACCAGGCGAAGCCCAGCTCCTCCAGCACGCGGCCCAGCCGCATCGCCTCCGGCAGACGATGCGCCATCGACGGGTCGATCATCAGCACGTAGTCCGGCCCCGCGTCGGCACGGATGGCGCGGCACAGCGCGATGGTCTGGTCCACGTCCGACGGCGGATGCAGCTTGTAGGCGCGGAAGCCGCGTTCGCGCACCTTCGCGAACTGGCGCCGGTAATCATCGAGGCCCGGCAGGCGCGACGAACTCGCATAGGCGGGCACGCTTCTGCGGAAGCTGCCCATCAGCCGATGCAGCGGCAGGTTCGCGACCTTGCCGGCGATGTCCCACAACGCGACGTCGACCGCGCCGATGGTGCGGTTCGTGACCGCGCGGCGCAGCCGGTACACATCCTGGAACCGCGCCTCCCGCGCCATCGCGTCGCGGCCCATCAGCACCGGCTTCAGCACGTCGATGATACCCCGCACGTCCAGCCGAGCGGAACGGAAGGACGCGCCGATGAAAGCGTGGCCGGTCACGCCGGCTTCCGTCTCGATAGCCAGCAGGCCAAGTTCGCTGCGCCCCGTCGTCGCCGGGTTGCGGTCGCTGTACTGCGCCTTCGGGATGCCATCCCAGGCGAACATCGTCACGCTGACATCGGTGATGCGCATCGCGTCGTTTCTCTCCCTCGTCGGGCGGGAGCATTCGGCGCGACCGGCGCGCGGTCAATGCATGCACCGTGCGATTGACGCATACACCTTGCTGACGCAGCGTCCGCGCCAACGAACATACCGGGAGAAGCGTCGCGATGCGCATACGCATTGTCGCGATGATGGCGACGGCACTGCTCGCCTGTATCGGCGCTGCACGCGCGGAGTGGCCGGACCGTCCGCTGCGCCTCGTCGTTCCCGTCGCCCCCGGTGGCCCGACCGACATCATCGCGCGGCTGCTCGCACAGCATCTGTCGCCACGGCTCGGCCAGAGCGTGGTGGTCGAGAACCGCCCGGGTGCGGGCGGCAACATCGGCACGCAGGCCGTCGTGCAGGCCGAGGCGGACGGTTACACGATGCTCATGGCCTCCGTGTCGAACGCGGTGAACCCGTCGCTGTTCGCGCAGCTTCCCTACGACACCGACCGCGACCTGATGGCGGTGAGCCAGGTCTCCCGCGTGCCGATCCTGCTGCTGGTGCCGGCGCGGATGGAGGATGTGCGCACCGTCGCCGATCTGGTCGCTCGCGCACGGCGGGAACCGCTGGTCTACGCGACGGGCGGCGTCGGCACGTCAGGCCATCTGGTCGCCGAGATGTTCGCGATGACTGCGGACGTACGGCTGACACCCGCGCACTACCGCGGCTCGGCGCTGGCCGATCAGGATCTGGAGGCCGCGCGCGTCCAGCTCAAGTTCGACAACGCGCCGACCTCGCTGCCGATGATCGCCGCCGGCCGTACCCGCGCGATCGCGGTCACGACCGGAACGCGCCTGCCGGAACTGCCCGACGTGCCCACGATGAAGGAGGCGATGCCGCCGGGCTTCGAGGTGTCGTCCTGGCACGGGATCATGCTGCGTAGTGGAACGCCGCGCCCGATCGTGGAGAAGCTCGCGCGCGAGGTCGCCGCGGCGACGCGCGCGCCCGAGGCAACGGCGCGCTGGCAGGCGATCGGCGTCCAGCCCGTGGGTTCGGATCCCGATGCCTTCACCGCCTTCTTCCGCGAGGAGCGTGCGCGCTGGGCGGAGGTGATCCGCGCGGCGAACGTGCGCCCCGAATGACCGCTGTCCGGAGACAAACGCCATGAGGCAATACATCGCGCTGCTGCTCTGCCTGCTGGCCCTGCCCGCCTTCGCGGAATGGCCGGACCGGCCGGTGCGTATCATCGCGCCCGTCGCGCCGGGTGGGCCCACCGACATCGCCGCGCGGCTGCTCGCACAGCACCTGGCGCCGCTGCTCGGCCAGAACGTGGTCGTCGAGAACCGGCCCGGTGCCGGCGGCAATATCGGCACGCAGGCGGTCGCCCAGTCCGCGCCCGATGGCTACACGCTGCTGATGGCGTCGTTCTCCAACGCCGCCAATCCCGCGATGTTCGCCAACCTGCCCTACGACACCGACCGCGATCTCATCGCCATCGGCCAGGTCACGCGCGTGCCGGTGATCCTGACGGTGCCGGCCGCGCTGCCGGCCGCCAACGTGCAGGATCTCGTCGCGCTGATCCGCAAGGGCGGCGTGACCTGGGCGACCGGCGGGGTCGGCACGTCCTCGCATCTGATCGGCGAGCTGTTCCTCCGCGCGGTCGGCGCGCAGGCGCCGGCGGCGCATTATCGCGGCGCGGCCCCCGCCAATCAGGACCTGATCGCCGGGCGGGTGCAGTTCCTGTTCGACAATCCGCAGACCGCGCTGCCGCTGCTCTCCGCCGGGCGGACCCGCGCACTGGCCGTGACCACCGCCGCCCGGCTGCCCGAGTTCCCGGAAGTGCCGACGCTGGCCGAGACCGTCCTGCCCGGCTTCGACGTGACGTCCTGGCACGGGATCATGGCGCGCGCCGGCACGCCGCCGGAGGTCGTTGCCCGGCTGGGCCGCGACGTGGCCGCGGCAACGCGCTCGCCCGAGGCCGCGTCCCGCTGGAAGGAGCTCGGCGTCGAGCCGGTCGGCTCCTCCCCCGCCGAGTTCGCCGCCTTCTTCCGCGCGGAGACGGAGCGCTGGGGCAAGGTCGTGCGGGAGGCGAACATCAAGCCGGAGTAGGCGTCCGGGCACCCGGCCCCGCGCCTCGCACCGGCGCCGGGCCGGTCTCGCCGAATGCCGGCGGACCGGCGGCATGGCCACGCCCGCCCCCCGGATGCGGGGGAGCGGGGGCTGCGTCTCAACCCTGTTGATTGACCCGGCGGCCCTGCGCTTGGAAGACTGTGGCCGAAGATGAGCTACAAGCCGCCCCGCCGCCCGCAGTTCTTCTACACGACGGCACCGCTTCCGTGCCCGTACGTGCCGGGCCGCACGGAGCGCAAGATCGTCACCGAACTGACCGGCGCGGATGCGGAGGCGCTGCACGACCGGCTGTCGCGCGCCGGCTTCCGCCGCAGCCACAACATCGCCTACGCTCCGGTCTGCCCCGGCTGCCGGTCCTGCGTGCCGATCCGCATCCAGGTCGGGGGTTTCAGCCTCAACCGCACGCTCCGCCGCATCGCGAAGGCGAACGCCGCGGTCGAGGGTTTCGAGGTGCCGCCGCGCGCCACGCCCGAGCAGTTCGCCCTGTTCCAGCGCTACCAGCAGGCGCGCCACGGGGACGGCGACATGGCGACCATGGGCTTCTACGACTACCGCGCGATGGTCGAGGACACGCCCATCGAGACGCTGGTGATCGAGTTCCGCGACCCCGACGACCGGCTGATCGGCGCCTGCCTCGCCGACCGGCTCAGCGACGGGCTGTCGGCCGTGTACTCGTATTTCGACCCGGCGCTCACGGGCCGCTCGCTCGGCACCTGGGCGATCCTGTGGCTAGTCTCCCGCGCCGAACGGCTCGGCCTGCCCTACGTGTATCTGGGCTACTGGGTGCCGGAGAGCCGCAAGATGGCCTACAAGGCCCGCTTCCGGAACAGCGAGATCCTCTCGGGCGGTGCCTGGCGGCGGCTGACCGAGGCCGACCACGCCGCGGAGCTGGCCGCGCTGGTGCCGGAGCTGGCCGGCTGACGTTTCCAGACCGGGCGCATCGTGCCCCGGTCGAATATCGCGCCGGGATCATCACCTAACACTTGCATCCGGATCGGGGATCGTCTGCTGTAGCGGTCGAGCGTCGAGGGGGGATCGATGCGCTATCCGTTACCGGTCGTGCTGGCCCTGCTGGCGGGCTGCGCGACCAAACCTGCAACCATGCCGTCCGCCTGTCCGGCCGGCACCGAGCGATCAACGCTGGTCGAGCTGTTCATGGGCCGCAATGCCGGTGACCGGCTGCGCGTGCGCGACGGGGAGTGGGCGCGCTTCGTGACCGAGGAGATCACGCCGCGTTTCCCGGACGGGATGTCCGTTCAGGACGCGTCCGGCCAGTGGCGCGACACGGCCCGCAACGGGGCGATCGTGCGCGAGCCCGCCAAGGTGATGCGCATCGTGCTGCCGGGTGACGGATCGGCGCAGATGGACCGCATCATGGCGATCTCGGACGCCTACAAGACGCGGTTCGACCAGCAGGCGGTGATGCGCGTGCTGACGGAGGTGTGCGCGGGGTTCTGAGACCGGGGGCGTTGCCGGTGGCATTTGCGTCGGCGAGGTGAACGGGACGCACGCGGGGTTGGCGTGGCTGGTCACCGGGGGAACCCCGCTCGCTTGATAGCCGTCGGGCCTTGCCGATGATTTCTCATCGGCAAGGCCAAGGGGTTACGCCTGCCGCGCCACCCGGGCGAGCGCGACGTTCAGGGCCCATTTGAGCGCTGTCGCCGCCGCGAACGGCAATGCGCCCATGATCCACGCCTTCTCCCAGCCCACGAAGCCGGCGAGCCAGATCGTGCCCGGCACGAACACGGCGATGTGCGCCACCAGCAGCACGCCGGCGGTCGCGATCAGCCCCCTGCCCCGCGCCAGCCCCGCGATCGCGCAGGCGACGACGAACCCGACGAGGAAGCCGCCGGTCGGCCCGGCCATGTAGGCAAGCCCCAGGCCGCGCTCCGGCGTGCCGGCGAAGACCGGCAACCCGGCCGCGCCCTGCGCGAGGTAGAGCGCGACCGCCGCGACGCCGAGGCGCGGGCCCAGCAGCGTTCCGAGCGCGACGACCGCGAAGGTCTGCATCGTCATCGGCACCGGCCAGAACGGGATCTGCACCCGGGCGGAGACCCACAGCGCAAGGCTGCCGGCGATGACGGCGGCGACGGCCGCAGCAGGATGCGCGCGCAGGCGCAGGGCGGAAGTCGTCATCGATACCTCAACGGAAACGGTTATTGCTGGGGAAGCCGCGCGGCGGCAGCCGCCCGGCCTGGGCGCGCTCGCCGAGCCAGTCGGCCAGCGCGGTCTCGGTGCGCGTGCGCTCGCCGAGCGTCCAGCTCAGCCCGTCGGCCCGGTTGAACACGCGCGCATCGGACAGGCCGCCATCCTTGTACTTCTGCAGCATCACGCCCTGGCCGCGCGCCATCTCCGGCACCTGATCGAGCGGGAAGACCAGCAGTTTCCGGTTGGTGCCGATCACCGCGAGCGTATCGCCCTCGGCCGGCACGCAGACAGCCGCCTCCTCGCCGGGCTTGAGGTTCAGCACCTGCTTGCCGGCGCGGGTCTGCGCGAGCAGGTCCTCGCTCTTCACCACGAAGCCGCGGCCGGAGGAGGAGGCGACGAGATAGCGCCGCGCCTCCGTCCAGACGAAGGCCTCGACCACGTCGTCCTCGTTGCCGAGATCGACCATCAGCCGCAGCGGCTGGCCGTCGCCGCGGCCGCGCGGCAGGTCGGCGGCCTTCAGCGTGTATGCCTTGCCGTTGGTGGCGAAGACCGTGATTCGGTCGGTGGTCTCGCAGGGCAGCAGCGCGCGCAGCCGGTCGCCTTCCTTGAACTTCAGGTCGGCGCCGTCGGTCAGGTGCCCCTTCACCGCGCGCAGCCAGCCCTTGTCGGACAGGATCGCGGTGATCGGCTCGCGCTCCACCACCGCCTCGGGCGCGATCTCCGCCACGGCGGGGGCGGTCGCCTGGAAGGTGCGCCGGTCGTCGCCGAAGCGCTTGCCGACCTCCTCGATCTCCGCGGCGATGCGGGTCCAGCGCGCGGCCTCGTCCTTCAGCAGCGCGTTCAGCTCCTTGCGCTCGCGCGTCAGCGCCTTGTGCTCCTTGCGGATCTCCATTTCCTCGAGCCGGCGCAAGCTGCGCAGGCGCATGTTGAGGATCGCCTCGGCCTGCACGTCCGACAGCTCGAACCGCTCCATCAGCCGCGGCTTCGGCTCGTCCTCCTCGCGGATGATGCGGATCACCTCGTCGAGGTTGAGATAGACGGCGAGGTAGCCGTCCAGCACCTCGATGCGCCGCTCCACCGCGGCGAGCCGGTGGCGGGAGCGGCGGACCAGCACCTCGTGGCGATGATCCAGCCACGCGCGCAGCACCGGCTTCAGCCCCATCACGCGCGGCGTGCGCTCGGCATCCAGCACGTTCATGTTGAGCGGGAAGCGCGTCTCGAGCTGCGTGGCGCGGAACAGCGTCTCCATCAGCATGGCAGGATCGACGGTGCGCACCTTCGGTTCCAGCACCAGCCGCACGACATCGGTGCTCTCGTCGCGCACGTCGCCGAGCAGCGGCAGCTTCCGCTCCTCCATGAGCTGCGCGATCTGCTCGATCAGCCGCGACTTCGCCACCTGATACGGGATCTCGGTGACGACGATCTGCCAGGTGCCGTTCTTGAGCTTCTCCTGCTCCCAGCGCGCGCGCAGCCGGAAGCCGCCGCGGCCGGTCTCGTAGGCTTCGGCGATGGAGGCCGGCTCCTCGACGAGGATGCCGCCGGTCGGGAAATCGGGCGCCGGCAAGTAGCGCATCAGGTCGGACGTGGTGGCATCCGGGTAGTGCACCAGATGCACCGCCGCGCGGCATACCTCGCCCACGTTGTGCGGCGGGATGGAGGTCGCCATGCCCACCGCGATGCCGGCCGCGCCGTTGGCGAGCAGGTTCGGCACCGCGCCGGGCAGCACGACCGGCTCCCTCTCCTCGCCGTCGTAGGTGGGGCGGAAATCGACCGCGTCCTCGTCGATGCCCGCGAGCATCGCCTTGGCGTACTCGGTCAGCTTCGCCTCGGTGTATCGCATCGCGGCGGGGTTATCGCCGTCGATGTTGCCGAAATTCCCCTGCCCGGCGACGAGCGGATAACGCGCGGCGAAATCCTGCGCGAGGCGGACCATCGCGTCGTAGATCGCCGCGTCGCCGTGCGGGTGGAACTTGCCCATCACGTCACCGACGATGCGGGCGCATTTCTTGAACCCGCCGGCCGGGTCGAGGCGGAGCTGGTGCATCGCGTAGACCAGCCGCCGGTGCACCGGCTTCAGCCCGTCGCGCACGTCCGGCAGCGAGCGGGACATGATGGTGGAGAGCGCGTAGGCGAGGTAGCGCTCGGACAGCGCGTCCGCGAGCGGGGTGTCCTGGATCAGTCCGTCTGGCATGGCGGGTGACTAGCGCGGATCGCCGCGCCGAGTCACACCGCTTGCGCCCCCCTGCCCTACGCCCGCGGCGGGGCGAACGGCTGCTGGTGGCCCCGGAAGACCGGCAGCGCCTCGCACCGCTCCGCGTGCGCGGCGAGCGCGGGATGCAGCGCAGGGTCGAACAGGGCGGGGTGCGCCTCGCGCAGGAAGCGCAGGGTGCAGCCGACCGCGATGTCGGCGTGGGTGATCGCCTCGCCGAACCACCAGGGCGCGGGTCGGACGGCGCGATCCGCCTCCAGCGCGGCGAGCGCGTTGCCGATCTGGCGGCGCAGCCGCTCCACCCAGACCTCGGCGGGTTCGAGGTGCAGCCGCAGCTCGTAGAACAGCGCCACGGATTTGTCCGCCAGCCCGGTGCCGAGCGCGCACACCGCCCGGGCCTGCCGCCGCGACCCCGCCTCCCGCGGCATCAGCGCGCGGTCGGGGCCGGCCTGCTCGTCGAGCTGGTCGATGATGGCGGCGCTGTCGGTCAGCACCGAGTCATCGTCGAATACCAGCGCGGGCACGCGCATCAGCGGATTGCGCTGCGCCACGCGGTCGGCGTCGCCGAAGGTGGACCAGGGGCGATGCTCGAACGCCATGCCGTAAAGGGTCAGCGCGATCGCCACCCGCCGGACGAAGGGCGAATCGTACTGGCCGATCAGGATCATGGCGGCGCGCGCGTCAGGTTCCGCTGGTGCCGCTCGCGGGCTCCGGCGCAGGGCGCGGGCGGTTCATCATCGTGCCCGTCATCGGGATGAAATACACGCCCACGTCCTTGCGGCTGCGCACGCGTCCGTCCTCGTCCTTGGTGTAGATGTACAGGAACTGGCCGCGCTTGAACGGCTGGCCGATGGGGATGACCATCCGCCCGCCGGCCTTGAGCTGGCGGATCAGCGCCGGCGGCACGTACTGCGCCGCGCAGGTGACGATGATGATGTCGAACCCGCCCTCGACCTCCGGCCAGCCGAAGAACCCGTCGCCGACGCGGCTCTGCACGTTGTCGTAGCCGAGCGGGGC
>JBBCJT010000087.1:0-5907 GCA_037190665.1 Rhodovastum atsumiense
CGGCTGTCGACCCCGTCATCGTCGAACCGCGCACGGTCGGTCCCCGAGGCCCCATGCCACAGGTTCACCTTGCCGTAGGGCTGCCACAGCGTCGCCCCGTCCCGGCCGGTGTGCTGCAGCCGCGCGCCGATACGCCCCGTCACCGCATCGCCGCCGTCCCACGACACTGACGAGTAGTCGTCCTGCGCACCGTCCACCGACACGCTCTGGTAGATCACCTGCGCCTGCGGCTCGATCTGCCAGCCGCCCGCCAGCCTGATCGGATAGCCCGCCTCCAGCGAGGCGGCGAAGCCGGTGCCGCTGGTGGACAGCCGCGGGCCGTACAGCGAGGTCGCCTTCGCGTCGAACCAGCTCACCTGGACAATGGCGTCCACATACCACCCGGCCGGGCCGAAATGGGTCCAGTAGATGCCCAGCGCCGGGCCATCGAGCTCCAGCCGGCCGACGCGGGCACCGTGGACACCCTCGGAGAAGCCGGAGATGCGGCCGGTGTAGTCGCTGTAGGCGAGGTACAGCCCGGCATGGTCCCGGTGGCCGTCCTCGGACTGGCGGCGGAACAGATCCAGCCCCGCCTGCACACCGACCAGGTTGGCGTCGTCGCTGCGGGCGTCCACCGTGCCCTCCCAGCGGGAGGACATGCGCTGGCCGAAGGCGCGCACCCAGGCGCCGTTGGCGAAGTAGCCGGAGGAGGCGAGGTCGCGGATGTTCTCCTCCTCGCCGACGCGCTCGTGCAGCGTGCCCAGCATCGCCAGACCCATCTGCCGCGCCACCGCAGGCACAGGCACGTACAGAGGCACCTCAGGGCGATACAGCGGGATCGGCTCAGGAGGCGGAGTTGGAGGTCCAGGGTCCACCGGCGGCGATGGCGGTGGCGGTTCCGGGATCAGCGTCGAGCGCAGGTACCAGTTGTCACCGACGCCTGCTCCACCGCGGAACAGATGATACTCGTAGGCGCCCGCCGCCACGCGCTCCGACAGCGAGAAGGCACCGGGCACCGTAGTGCCCCCATCCTGCACCTCCACCACCATGATGCCGTCGCTCATCGTCTGCGCGCCGCCGCCACCGGCCTTGACGATGGCGAGCAGGCTGCTGCCGGAGGCTATGCCGCGGCGAATGATGAGGCGGTCCGAGGGGGAACTGTCATCGTCCAGCACGGTGTTGAGGAGGATGGTGCCGCCGTTGCCGACGTAGTTGCCGTCCACCGTCAGCGTGTTGCCGGGGGCGCCGTTCAGCTTCACCAGCCCGGCATTGATCAGCCCGGCAACGGTCTGCGCATGGCCCGCCAGATCCAGCGTGCCGGCGGCGGCGATGACGTGTGTGGAATGGGGACTGAACGCATCGGCCGCACCGGCGCGCAGCACGCCGCCATCGACCAGCGTCTCGCCGGAATAGGTGGCCGCACCCGGGGCGGTGAATACCGTCGTGCCGGCCAGCATCTGCACGGTCCCGGGGCCATTGACGGGAACCGCGAAATCGAAGGGATCACTCGTGTGGTTGAACACGATGCGCCCGTCGCCAGCACCGAAGGTGATCTGCCCCGTCGCCAGCATACCGGGCGCTACCGCAGGCGAACCCGCCGCCGCGCCGAAATTCACCGTGCCGGTCGAACCGGCCATCTCCGCAATGTGCATGGGCCCGGTGCTGGTGACGGTCGCGCCGCCGCCGATCGTCAGCACCCCGGTGCCGGACCGGCCCACTGTGAGGTTCGCCGCGTCGATCGTGGCGTTCGCAACCTCCAGCGAACCGATGCCCGTGCTGAAATAGCCGATCGTGAAGTTCCGGCCGGCCTCGACATGCCCGCTGTCGAACACATCCGCCGTGCCCACGCCGTCCCAGCCGATATGGATGTCGCGCGCGGCCACTATGGAGGACCCGCTTCCCTTCACCGTCAGCGTCGCCGTCGTCGCCGTATCGAAGCTGCCGAGTTCCATATCCCGGCCGAGGGTGACGGTGCCGCCGTTCTCGACCCTGATGGTGACGTCGCCGGTGTTCCCCACGGCGGTCAGGTCCCGCGTCAGCGCCGTCAGCGAACTGCCCGGGCCATCGACGAGCAGCTCACCTCCGCCGCGGCCGTTGCCGACCGTGAAGTTGTCCGCAACGGTCGATCCGCCACCCACGACCAGCAGCGTCCCGAAACCGTTGTAGTTCCCGCCGATGGTGATGCTCGCGGTGCTGCTGAGCAGGGCCCCCGGACCCGTCACGCTGACAAAGCCGGTGCCCTCGTTTCCAATGATGACAGGCGCGCCGACCACCCAGGTCGGGCTGGGATTGACGGCCAGCGTGGGCAGGACCTGCCCGCTGGTCAGCACCTGCCCGAACGCCGCCGTGCAGGAGAGCGTGGAGACCGATGCGAGAAGCGCCAGCCGGTGGAGGAAGCCGCGATTATGCCGGCCTTTGCGGAAGGAAATCCCGGTGCGGTCGAAAATCAGTCCAGCATCAGATTTCGTTTGCATGGCAAATCCGCTCGCGAATCAAATTATTGTTTCTAATTCATTCTGGTTGACTACTCAGATAGGATACAAAGATACATTGCGTCAAGAAATCGGCACCTGCTCCCCCGCTCACGCGACGCGAGGCACGCACCGATGCTGACAGCTTGTGTGGCCGGATCAGTCCGGAGCTAGCCGGGCCGCGCTGCCGTGCTGTCCAGTTCCTCAAGCTCGATCCGCCGCAGCACGGAAAAGCCGCTTCGCGCTGATGCACGAAACTGCAACTCGAACATCGTGTCTGAAGGCAGGCGCTCGCCGGGCTCGACGGGCAAGCTTGCGATCGGCGTGTCGCTGGGGGCTCTCCCGTCGCGGCTCTCACGGCGCGGACGGCGACCTCGGGTCAGACCACGGTCGGGCGACAGAATGACGTGGCTGCCCGAGGCAAGGACATCGCAGATCGCGCCCGGCGCGGTCGCTCCCTCCGCTACTGGATGTGCCATGAGACGCGCGGTACCGCCCGACGCTCGCCGCATGTAGGGGCCGAAAGGGCTGTCCCGGCAGCCGCCTCGCCGTCAGCCGACTGGCGGCGGGCTCTCCGGCGCCGTCATCGTGGCGGAGTACCGCCGCCCAGCCGCATCAGCCGCTCCAGCATCTCCCGCCAGTCCTGCCCCAGCGGCGTGGCGGGCGGTGCGCTCTCCGGCGCCTGCGGGCGGAAGCGGGTCAGCGCCTCGCCGGTGCGTTCCAGATCCAGCGCCACCGGCTCCGTCGGCCCCTGCGCCGGCAGCGGGCCGGTGCCCCGCACCCGCGCAAGCACCGTGCGCCCCGCCGCGAGCTGGGATGCCGCCTTGCGGGCGTCCTCCTCCCTCGGCGCGCAGACGACGGCGTATCCCTCCAGCCCACAGGGCAGCTCGATCAGCGCATTGCGGTCGAAGCGGAGCTGGACCGTTGCGGTCAGCGCCATGAAGCCGCGCGGTGCGGCTTCCAGCGTCAGCTCCCGCATCGTCACGGCGGGGATGAGCTGGCCGAAGCGGTTGATGGCCTCCAGCGCGATCCCCGGCTCGCCCGGCTTCGGCACCTCGATCCACAGCCGGTGGCGCATGAAACAACTGCCGCGATCGGTCATCGGATCGGACTGGCAGCTCAGCACCCAGGAGCCGATCTCCTCGGTGCGCCGCTCCGTCGGCACGGCGCGCGGCTGCGCGGCCGCGAGGGCCGGCAGCAGCAGGGCGGGCAGCAGCAGGAGCAGCGCGCGCATGAGCGCATCCTACGGCACGCCGCCCCGACCGTACACGGTCGCGACGACGCCCGCGCCTCTGCTTCGCTGGCAGAGTGCGATGGCCCGAGGCTGGACGCGCCGGGCGTTGCGGCGGATGGTCGCGCCATGACCGACGCCGACGCCCTGCACCGCAGCCTGCTGACCCTCGACAGCCACGTCGACTTCCCCTGGCCCGATCCGGTGCCGCCGTATCGCGAGACCGACCGCTGCGTCGATTTCGCCAAGATGCGCGCGGGCGGCATCGCGGCCACCGTCTTCGTCGCCTACGTCCCGCAGGGTCCGCGCACCGCGGAAGGCTGGGAGGAGGCGGGCGCGCGCGCGGAGGGCATGCTACGCGCGATCCATGATTTCGCCGCCGGCGCGAACGGCATCCCCGCCCGCGTCGCCGCCACCGTCGCGGAGATCGAGGCCGCGCACGCGGCGGGCGCGCTGTCGCTGATCCCGTGCGTGGAGAACGGCCACGCGATGGGCGAGGATCTCGGCCGCATCGCGGGCTGGCGGGCGCTCGGCGCGCGCTACCTGACCATCACGCATAACGGCCACAACGCGCTGGCGGATTCGGCGATCCCGCTGCCCGCACTCGGCGATGCGGCGGAACTGCATGGCGGGCTGTCCGATCTCGGCCGCGCCGCGATCGCGGAGCTGAACCGCAACGGCATGCTCATCGATGTGTCCCACGCATCCAAGGCGTCGATGCTGCAGGCGGCGGAGATCTCGCGCACGCCCGTCGTGGCGACGCATTCGTCCATGCGCGCGCTGTGCGATCATCCGCGCAACCTCGACGACCAGCAGCTCGACGTGATCCGCGATGTCGGCGGCGTGGTGCAGGTGACGGCGGTGCCGGGCTTCCTGCGTTTCGAGGCGCGCAAGGTCGAGGACGTGACCGTGGCCGATTTCGTCGATCACATCGACCACGCGGTGAAGCGCATCGGCATCGCCCATGTCGGCATCGGCAGCGATTTCGACGGCGGCGGCCACGTCACCGGCTGGACCAACACCGCCGAGAGCCCGGCCGTCACCGCGGAGCTACTGCGCCGCGGCTACGACCGCGACGCCGTCGCCGCGCTGTGGGGCGGCAATTTCCTGCGCGTGCTGCGCATCGCCGAGGAGAAGGCCGGCGCATGAGGACAGTCCGCCTCCCCGACGGGACCGAGATCCCGCAGCTCGGCCAGGGCACGTGGAAGATGGGCGAGCGCGGCGCGGACCGCCGGGCGGAGGCGGATGCGCTGCGCCTCGGCCTCGATCTCGGCATCACCCTGATCGACACGGCCGAGATGTATGCCGATGGCGGGTCGGAGGAGGTGGTCGCGCAGGCCATCGCCGGCCGGCGCGACGAGGCGTTCCTCGTCTCCAAGGTCTATCCGCACAACGCCACGTCGCGCGGCACGCCGGCCGCCTGCGCGCGCAGCCTCAAGCGGCTGGGGACGGACCGGATCGACCTGTACCTGCTGCACTGGCGCGGCGGCACCGACCTCTCCGAGACGGTGGAGGCGTTCGAGGCGCTGCGCGAACAGGGCAAGATCCTGCGCTGGGGCGTGTCGAATTTCGACGTGGACGACATGGAGGAGATCGCCGCCCTGCCCGAGGGCGCGTCCTGCATGACCGATCAGGTGCTCTACAACCCCGAGGCGCGCGGCATCGAGTTCGACCTGCTGCCGTGGTGTGCGCGCAAGGGCGTGCCGGTGATGGCGTACTCGCCGGTGGGACAGGGCGGCCGGCTGCTGCGCAGCGCGGCGCTGAAATCCGTCGCCGCCCGGCACGACGTGACGGCGGCGCAGGTCGCGCTCGCCTGGGCGATGCGGCAGCCGCACGTGATCGCGATCCCGAAGGCCGCTGAAGCGGACCACGTGCGGCAGAACGCCGCGGCCGCCGTACTCGCGCTCACCGATGCCGACCTTGCCGAGATCGATGCCGCCTTCGCCCCGCCGCGCCGCAAGCAGTCGCTGGAGATGCTGTAGCGCGGTCCCCGATCCGACGGCGCGCCGGAGGCCGCATCGGCGGGCGGCGCTTCCGTCCGCAGGCGCATTGACCGCCGAGCCACGGCCAGCCGATGCTGGCCCAAGGCCGCGAAACAGCGTGCCGATGCATGGAACGGGGGACGCTCAATGGATCATCAGGACGAACGCCGCCGGCTGCTCGGCCTTGGCGGCATCGGCGCGGCCGCGGCAGCCGCCGCGCTGTTCCAGCCCGAACGCGCCGCCG
>JBBCJT010000088.1:0-10453 GCA_037190665.1 Rhodovastum atsumiense
GCAGGTGGTGCTCTGCGGCGGCCTCGTGGAGCTGATCAAGGCCGGCTACGAGACGCTGGTCGAGGCGGGCTACGCGCCGGAGATGGCGTATTTCGAGTGCCTGCACGAGGTGAAGCTGATCGTGGACCTGATCTACGAGGGCGGCATCGCCAACATGAACTACTCGATCAGCAACACCGCCGAGTACGGTGAGTACGTCACCGGCCCGCGCATCATCACGCCGGAGACGAAGGCCGAGATGAAGCGCGTGCTGGCCGACATCCAGTCGGGCCGCTTCGCGCGCGACTGGATGCTGGAGAACAAGGTGAACCAGGCCTCGTTCAAGGCCACCCGCCGCAAGCTCGCCGAACACCCGATCGAGCAGATCGGCGAGAAGCTGCGCGGCATGATGCCGTGGATCAAGCAGAACGCCCTGGTCGACAAGGCGAAGAACTGAGCTGACAGGCCGGGGGCACGACGCCCCCGGCCGCGCTCTGTGGAGGAAACGACAATGACCGCACCGGAACGCCTGCGCGCACTGCTCGCCGCGCCGGGCTTCGTCGTCATGCCCGCCGTCTGGGACGGGCTGAGCGCGAAGCTCGCCGCCGAAGCGGGGTTCGAGACCGCCTTCCTCTCCGGCTCCTGCGTGGCCGCGAGCCGGCTGGGCGGACCGGATCTCGATCTCATCTCGTTCGCCGAGATGTTCGACTCCTTCCACATGGCCCACGGCGCCGCACCGCGCACGCTGATCCTCGCCGACGGGGACCACGGCTACGGCAACGCGATGAACGTGCAGCGCACCGTGCGCGCCTATGGCCGGGCCGGCGCCGCCGCGATCCTGATCGAGGACAAGATCACCCCGCGCGCCCTGACCGCCGCCGGCAAGCCGTGCCTGCCGCGCGAGGAGGCGCGGATGAAGGTCCGCGCCGCCGTCGAGGCGGCGAAGGAGTCCGGCATCCTCGTGATGGCGCGCACCGACTGCCGGCCGACCCAAGGCATCGACGAGGCACTGGCGCGGATCGAGATGTTCACCGCCGAGGGCGCGGACATCCTGTTCCTCGATTCCCCCGCGGACGACGACGAGATCCGCCGCGGCGCCGCGGCCGCCGGCGGCCGTCCGTCCTTCATCGTGCTGTCGCCCGGCGCCCCGCGCGCCACGCCCGCCCGCGGCAAGGCCGCCGCGCTGGGGATGAAGATCGGCACCTACCCGACCGCGCTGCTCTCGCCTGCCGTCGCCGGGCTCAAGGCGGGCCTTGCCGCGCTCGCCGAGGGCGAGGCGGAGGCCGCCGGGGCGCTGGCGCCGGCCGAATTGCGCGCTACGCTCGGCTACGATGCGTACGATCAGGCCGCGCGGTCGTTCATCGCCCGGGCCTGAGCTGTTTGAGGCCGCTCAATGCGGCAGCGTCCCGCCGGGGGGCAGAATGTTCCGCGGCTGAGAGGAGGCGACATGACCGAACGTCCGATGAGCGAATTGGTCCGCGACCAGAAGCCGTTGGCGATGGGGCCGGAGGCGAGCGTTGCAGAGGCCTGCCACGCCATGCACCAGCGCCGCGTCGGCGCGGTGCTGGTGGTGGAGGAGGGCGACCGCCTGGTCGGCATCTTCACCGGGCGCGACGCGGTGCGCTGCCTCGCCGATGGTTGCGATGCGAAGCACACCAAGCTGAGCAAGGTGATGACCCACGGCCCCGTCGTCCTGTCGCCGGACAAGGGGGCGATGGATGCGCTGCGGCTGCTGCACGACGCGGGCTTCCGGCATCTGCCGGTCGTGCGTGACGGCAAGGTCGTCGGCATCGTCTCGCGCTACGACTTCCGCGCGCGCGAGCATGCCCGCTACGACGACGAGAGCAGCTACTTCGAGGTCATCCGCTAGCGGAGAAGGGAGGGGCATCGCCCCTCCCGGCGCGGCACGCCGCTCAGGCGGCCGGCTTCAGGTGTTCCTGCAGGCGGGGCATGAGTTCGACGAGATTGCAGGGCTTGTGCCGTGCGTCGAGCTGGAAGCGCAGGATATCGTCCCACGCATCCTTCACCGCCCCGGTGCTGCCGGGCAGGGCGAACAGGTAGGTGCCCCCGGCCACGCCGCCGAGCGCGCGCGACTGCATCGTGGACGTGCCGATCTTGGCGTAGCTGAGCATGCGGAACAGCTCGCCGAACCCCTCGATCGTCTTCTCGAGCACGCGGGCGAATGCCTCGGGCGTGATATCGCGCCCGGTTATGCCGGTCCCGCCGGTGGTGATGCCGACATCGACCGCCGGATCGGCGACCCAGCCACGCAGCACCTTCTCGATCGCGTCGGGATCGTCCTTCACCACCGCCCGGGACACGCAGCGATGGCCGGCCTGCTCGATGCGGGCGGCAAGCGTCGCGCCCGACGTGTCGGTCTCCAGCGTGCGCGTGTCGGAGACGGTGAGCACCGCGATGTTCACCGGCACGAAGGGGAGGTTTTCGTCGATCGGCATGGTCAGTTGATCGTTCGGTTTGAAACGGTACGAACCGGCGCGGGCGTGTCGCCGGTGGTGCGGAAGCGCGGGAAGGCGCCGGCGGCCAGCTCGTCCAGCGACGGCGAGGGCAGCCGAAGCCGCGACGCGTAGATCCACGTATAGGTCAGCACGCGCGGAACGAAGCCGCGGGTTTCGTCGTTCGGGATCGCCTCGATGAACAGCAGCGGATCATCCTTGTGCGTGATCGTGCTGCTCCAGCGCGACAGATTGCCCGGCCCGCCATTGTAGGCAGCGAGCACGCGCAGCAGGTTCGGTCCCACGTCCTGGTGCTGCGCGAGATAGGCGACGTAACGCTGGCCGATCTCGAGATTGAATTCGGGGTCGTGCAGCCGGTTGCGCCCGCTGCCGGACAGGGAGGGATCGCTGGCGACGTAGCTCGCGGTCACCGGCATGATCTGCATCAGCCCGCGCGCGCCGGCGGGCGAGACGGCCTTCGGGTCGAAGTTCGATTCCAGCCGTGCCAGCGCGTAGACCAGCGCGGGGTCGATGCGGAAACCGTCCCGCGGCTTCAACACCGGCACCGGGAAGCGGGCGAAGTCGCGCGAGCGGCCATCGGCGGTCTGCACCAGCGTGGCGAGCCGCGCGGCGAGGTCCGAAAGGCCCGCATTCGCCGCGACGATCAGCATCGCCCGGCCGAGCGCGGGGTTGCCCGCGACGTTCGGCCACAGCCGGCGCAGTTCGCGCTCGGCGATGTCGGTGCGGCCGATCTGGATCGCAGCCAGCGCGCGCAGCCCCTGTGCCGTCTCGGCGAGAGCGGCGGCATCGGCCTCGCCCAGCAGCTCCCGCTCCCACGCGAAGCGCGGCGGCAGGCCGAGGGCGCGGCGGGCGAGCAGGCCGTAGAAGGTGCGCGGCTCCTGCGCCGCCTGCATCAGCCACGGCACGTAGCCCTGCGGGTTGCGGGTCCGCAAATGCGCACGCGCGGCCCAGAAGGCGGCGGCGGCGCGTTGCGCGGCGGGCGCGGACCCGCTGCGGGCCGCCTGCTCGAACAGCGGGCGTGCGAGGTCGGGCCGCTCCATGCGCCAGGCGGCAAGCCCGGCGTAGAAGGCGGCCATGTGGGCATCGGGGCCGTGGCGGCGCGCTGCCTCCGCACCGACGCGCTCCGCGTCCGTGTCGCGGTTGGCGATGAACAGCGTCTGGGTCAGGTCGCCCTTCAGCGCCGCCGCATAGGCGGCGGACGCGCGCGCCCGCTCGATCGCGCGCAGCCCGGCCGCGCTGTTGCCGTCCCGCCCGTGGTCGCGGACGGTGCGGTCCAGCGCCGGATTGCGGCGCAGGCTGCGGATGGCGGTCTCGATCTCCTCCGGCTCGTCCTCGGGCGGGCCGGCGGCGAGCATCGCGTCGGACGGGGCCTGCGGCAGTGCCGTGCCGCGCGGGGCGCGCTGCTGCAGGATGCGATAGAGCTGGGGTGCCTGCGGATGGTCGGCATAGCGCTCCAGCCAGGCCTGCAACTCGGTCGGCTGGGCGCGGTGATAGCGACCCAGATAGCGCTCGGCGAGGATATGGCCAGTCAGCGTCTGGTCGGTGAGCAGCGCCTGTTCCGCCTCGGCTTCGGCCAGCTTGCCGCGCGCCTGCAGATCGAACACGCGCTTGATGCGCAACGCCTCGGAAGGCGCCAACGGTCTTGGCAGGCTGTTCGCCCCTCTTGCCCCCATACGGGGCACGGCCAGCGCGGAATCTTCCCCGAGCTGCGCCTGGGCGTCGTGGTGGGCCGTGACCGCCAGCAACGCGGCCCCGGCCACAAGGGCGCGAAACCGTGTCAGGCGGGCCGGTGTGTGTCCGGTCCCCGACATGGGCGGCGGGGCTACACGACACTTGCTGGGTTGAGCAACCCTTAAGGGACTCGCCAAGACTAGGCGTAGATACCTAAATGCTATCCATCAACGGCTTGTGAGGGTGGGTTGCCACCGAATTCAAACCCATCCTCTGCCAGTGTGCGCCGCAGCAACAGGAGGTCTGACCACGCCAGGCGCTTCGCGGCGGATGTCCGGAGCAGATACGCGGGATGCAGCATTGCGAGCGCCGGAAGCGGGGCATCCATGCCGGGAACGGGAACCTCGTACCATTTTCCACGCGCCCGCGTGATGCCTTCGCGGGAACCGGTGAGGGTGGCGAACGGAGTCTTGCCCAGCAGCACCAGCCGCTTTGGGCGTGCCAATGCGATGTGGCGGCGCAGGAAGGGCAGGGACAGCATCACCAGCCGGTCGTCCGGCGTCTGGTTGCCGAGCGGACGCCAGTTGACGACGTTGGTGATGACGTACCGGCTGCGATCGAGGCCGATCGAGGCGAGCATCCGGTCCAGCAACTGGCCGGACCGGCCGACGAAAGGCTTGCCCTGCCGGTCCTCCTCGTCGCCCGGACCCTCGCCGATCATCATCAGCCCGGTGCCGTAGGTGCCGTCGCTGAACACCATGTTCATGGCGGTGTCGCGCTGCGCGATGCCGTCGAAGGCGACGATCGCCGCGCGCAGTTCCTCCAGCGTGTTCGCGGCCATGGCAGCCTCCTCCGCGCGGGCGAGGACGGGGGGCGTGCCCGGGGCGGCAGCAGCGGCGGCGGGGGAGATGATCGCGGGCGCGGCCGGAGGCTGTGCGGCAGGCGCCGGAGACGGCAGGGGCGGGGCAATGCGCGTGTGGTCGCGCGCTTCCGTTTCGATCGCCTCGTCGGCACCCCAGGCGATCTGCATCCGCAGCAGGGCCAGATCGTTCATCCGGCGACTCCTGCGCGTGCGCGGCGGCTTGCGCAAGCGTCCGGCGTGCGTATGACGGGGGCGGGAAGCGGCAGGGTCAACGGCATGTCCGAACGCGAGGCGATGGAATTCGACGTGGTGATCGTGGGCGCAGGGCCTTCGGGTCTCGCGGCGGCGATTCGCCTCAAGCAACGCTCGCCGGATCTGAGCGTCTGCGTCGTCGAGAAGGGCAGCGAGGTTGGGGCGCATATCCTCTCGGGCGCGGTGGTGGAACCGCGCGCGCTGAACGAACTGCTGCCGGACTGGAAGGAACAGGGCGCGCCGCTGGACACGCCGGCGGAAGAGGACCGGTTCCTCTACCTGACGAAGACGCGCAGCTTCCGACTGCCGACGCCGCCGCAGATGCACAACCACGGCAACTACATCGTCTCGCTGGGCGATGTGGTTCGCTGGCTCGGCGCGCAGGCCGAGGCGCTGGGCGTGGAGGTCTATCCCGGCTTCGCCGCCGCCGACTTCATCGAGGAGGAGGGGCGGATCAAGGGCGTGATCACCGGCGACATGGGGATCACGAAATCCGGCGAGCAGGGGCCGAACTACCAGCCGGGCATGGAGCTGCGCGGCACCTACACGCTGTTCGCCGAAGGCTGCCGGGGCAACCTCGCCAAGCTGCTGACCGCGCGCTTTGGCCTGCGCGAGAACGCGGACCCGCAGACCTACGCCATCGGCGTCAAGGAACTGTGGGAGGTACCGGAGGCGCAGCACAAGGCCGGGCTGATCATCCACTCCGTCGGCTGGCCGCTGAAGACGGATGCCTATGGCGGATCGTTCCTGTACCACCTGTCCGGCAACCGCATCGCCTATGGCTTCGTCCTCGGGCTCGACTACTCGAACCCGTGGCTGAGCCCGTTCGACGAGATGCAGCGGTTGAAGCTGCACCCGACCTTCCGCCCGTTCTTCGAGGGCGGGCGGCGCATCAGCTATGGCGCGCGCGCGCTGAACGAGGGCGGGCTGCAATCCATCCCGACGCTGATCATGCCGGGTGCCGCACTGATCGGTTGCGACGCCGGCTTCCTGAACGTGCCGAAGATCAAGGGCACGCATCTCGCGATGAAGTCCGGCATGGTCGCGGCCGATGCGGTGGCCGACGCGCTGGCCGGCGACCGTCCCGACCTGCTGACCGGCTACCCCGAGGCGTTGAAGCAGAGCTGGCTGTGGGATGAGCTGCACGGCGCGCGCAACATCCGCCCCGCCTTCGCGAAGTTCGGCTTCTGGGGCGGCATGGCCTATGCGGGGCTCGACACGTATGTCCTGCGCGGCCGCGCGCCCTGGACGCTGCATCATGCGCATCCCGACAACACGACGCTGAAGGATGCGGCCAGCGCGCCGAAGCCCGATTATCCCAAACCCGACGGCAAGCTGACCTTCGACCGGCTGTCGAGCGTGTTCATCAGCAACACCAACCACGAGGAAGACCAGCCCGCGCATCTGAAGCTGCGCGATCCGTCGGTGGCGGTGGCGGTGAACTGGGAGCGGTATCGCGGTCCGGAATCGCGCTACTGCCCGGCCGGCGTGTACGAATTCGTCGGCGTCGAGGAAGGCGAGCCGCGGCTGCAGATCAACGCGCAGAACTGCGTGCACTGCAAAACCTGCGACATCAAGGATCCGATGCAGAACATCGACTGGGTGACGCCGGAGGGCGGCGGCGGGCCGAACTACCCGGGCGGCATGTAGCGCCGCGGCCGGAAGCCGGCGATGATGCGGCATGCATGACCGCTTCGCCGGCCCCGCCGCACCATCCCCCGTCCATGTCACCGTCGATGAACTCCGCCGCCGTATCGACGCCACGCGCGCCGTGCTCGTGCGCGAGAAGCTCGATGCGCTGCTGATCTTCGGGCCGGAAAGCCATTACTGGCTCACCGGCCTGGACACCGGCGGCTACGTGTTCTTCCAGTGCGGCATCCTGCCGGCGGACGGGCGCGCGCCGATCCTGCTGACGCGCCGGCCCGATCTGGCGCAGGCGCGCGATACCTCGCTCTATGGCGATATCCGCATCTGGTACAACGCGCCGGACGCCGATCCGGCCGGCGAACTCGCGGCGATCCTCGACGAATACGGCCTCGCGCGCGGGCGGCTCGGCGTCGAGCTGGATACCTACGGGCTGACGGCGGCGAACCACCTCGCGGTGACGCGGGCACTGCCGGACGCGACGCTGCTGGACGGCTCCTCCGTCATCCGCGGTCAGCGCCTCGTGAAGTCGGAGTCCGAGATCGCGGTGATCCGCCGCGCCGCTGCGCTCGCCGACGCCTCCATCGCCGCCGCGCGCGCCGCGCTGCGCCCGGGCGTACCGGACTCGGTGCTGACGGCCGCGGCCCTCACCGCCATCCTCGAAGGCGGGGGCGACATGCCGCCGGCGGGACCGCTGTGCAATTCCGGCCGCCGCGCCGTCTACGGCCGTGGCGTCGGGGGACCACGCACGCTGGAGGCGCAGGACCAGGTGGTGATCGAACTCGCCGCTACCGTTCACCGCTACAACGTGTGCATCGAGCGCACGCTGATCCTCGGCGAGATGCCAGCGGCGCAGAAGCGCATGGCGGAGGCGGTGGAAGCCACGATGGCGGCGATCATCGGCGCCTGCCGTCCCGGCGCGCCGGTGGGCGCGATGGACGAGGCGCATCGCGCGACGCTGGATGCGCGCGGCTTCGGCCGTGCCCGCTTCTCCGCCTGCGGCTACTCGCTGGGCGCAACTTTCCGCCCGTCCTGGATGGACGTCCCGCCGATGATCTTCAGCGGCAACAGCCAGCCCCTGCTGCCGGGGATGATCCTGTTCCCGCACGTGATGCTGGGCGACATGGAGAGCGGCTGCGCCTTCGGCTCGGGCGATACGATCCTGGTCACCGATACCGGGGCCGAGGTGCTGACGCGCTCGCCCTTCCTGTGACAGGCTGAGGCGGGACCAGCGGAGAAACCGGGATGAGCGCGGAATTCTGGCAGGACGCGATGGAGGTGGCCAAGGCGCGGCTGCGGTCGGGGCGGCTGGACCGGCGCACGCTGCTTGCCGGCCTCACGGCCCTCCCGGGGCTCGCCGCCGCGCAGGGCAAGCCGCGGGAGCTGGTGCTCGCCAACTGGGGCGGCGACGCGGTGGGGGCGATGAACGAAGCCTTCGCCGTGCCGTTCGAGCGTGACCACGGCGTGAAGGTCGTGATCGATTCCGGCGGGCCGAGCCTCGCCAAGATCCGCGCCAGCGTGGAAGCCCGGCGCACGGTCTGGGACGTCTGCGACAGCGGCGCCGGCACGTCCTTCACACTCGGCCGGATGGGGCTTCTGGAGGAGATGGACTATTCCATCATCCGCCGCGCCGACATTCCGGCGGCCTTCGCGATGCCGTGGTGCACCGGCACCTCCGCCTATTCCACGGTGCTGACCTGGGACAGCAGCAAGTTCGGCGGTACGGCCCCCGCATCCTGGGCGGATTTCTGGGACCTGCGCCGCTTCCCGGGCCGGCGGACGATGCGCAAGACCATGCACGCGGTGCTGGAGGCGGCGCTGATGGCGGACGGGGTGGCGCCCGACAAGCTGTATCCGCTGGATGTGGAGCGCGCCTTCCGCAAGGTGCGGGAGATCAAGGATTCCATCGTCTGGTGGAATGCCGGCGCGGACAGCCAGGACCTGCTGCGCACCGGCGAGGTGACGATGGGCGCGATCTGGTCCACCCGCGCGCGGCTACTGGGCGAGGAGACGAAGGGCCGCATCGCCTATCGCTGGGACCAGGGCGTGGTGCATGCGGGCGTGTGGGTGGTGCCGAAGAACCCGCCCGGGGGGCGCGAATGGGCGATGCGGCTGGTGGACAGCACGATCGAGCCGGAGCGTCAGATCATCCTGTTGAAGGCGCTCGGTTCCGGCCCGGCCAACCCGAAGGCCGCGCCGCTGGTGCCGGCTGAACTGAAGCCGCACAACCCGACCGATCCGGAGAACCTCGCGAGGCAGGTCTTCGCGGACGAGCCGTGGTACGCGGACAACTACGTGGACGTGTTCGCCAAGTTCACCGACCTGATCACGGGGTAGCCCGCTTCGGGAGCGAGGCGGCCTGCCTGTTGCGCAGGCCGCCGCGAGAATTATCTCGTGCGATGAATAGAAGCTGCATCTAAATCCGAGTGCTTTTCATTGGCGGATCTACAGCACCGCCGAAACAGCGGCTCCCGCTCCCTGGGAGCCGCCACTTTTTCACGCAAGACGATCTGGAACACCGGCTATTATGAATGCCTCCAAGCTCAATCTCGAAATCCTGAGCGACCGGATGCGCGATCTGCCCTTGTGGCGCAGTGTGGGTGATGCAGCGCCCGAATATGTCGGCACCATCAATGCCGGCGCGCACTACGACCGCATGCGCTCCGATCCGGACCGTTTCGCCATGTTGGAACGCGATGGCGTGCGGTGTGCCCTGGAGAGGGACGGCGCCCCTGTCAGGCGTGCCCGCCTTCCAGATAAGCGGCGCGGATCTCCGGCCGGGCCAGCAACTCCCGTCCGGTGCCGGACATGGTGATCGTGCCCGTCACCAGCACATAGGCCCGATGCGCGAGCCGCAGTGCCTGGTTGGCGTTCTGCTCCACCAGCAGCACGGTCAGCCCGGTGCGCGCGTTCAGCTCGCGTATCGCGCCGAAGATCTGCCGCACCACCAGCGGCGCGAGGCCAAGCGAGGGTTCGTCCAGCAGCAGCAGCCGCGGCCGGCTCATCAGAGCGCGGCCAATGGCGAGCATCTGCTGCTCGCCGCCCGACAGCGTGCCGCCGCGCTGGTCGAGCCGCTCCTTCAGGCGCGGGAACAGCGTGCAGACGATCTCCAGGTCTTCCGCGTAGTGCGCGCCGCCGATCGACTCGGCGCCCATCATCAGGTTCTCGCGCACGCTCATGCGCGGAAACACGCGGCGGCCTTCAGGGGACTGGGCGATGGCGCGGCGCATGATCTGATGCGTCGGCCAGTTCGTGATGTCCGTGCCCTCGTGAACGATGCTGCCCGACCGCGCGCGGGGTTCGCCGCAGATCGTCATCATCAGCGTGGACTTGCCCGCGCCGTTCGATCCGATCAGGGCGACGATCTCGCCGGCGTTCACGTCGAGGTTCACGCCCTTCAGCGCCTGGATCGCGCCGTAGAAAGCAGTCACCCCGCGGAGTGTCAGCAGGGGAGTGCTCACAGGGCCGCCTGCTCCGCGGATTCCTCGTCCTCGTCGCCCTCGCCCAGATAGGCGGCGATCACGCGCGGATCGGCGCGTATCTCGGCGGGCGTGCCGTCGGCGATCTTCTT
>JBBCJT010000089.1:0-12494 GCA_037190665.1 Rhodovastum atsumiense
ATCATCGAGGGGGTAGGGTCAGACGACCGAGCTGCTCAAAGCCTTCCTGAAGGAATCGCGGGTCCAGGGGGCCGTGCCCCCTGGTGGGGTGAAGGGCCGCGCGCGCAGCGCGCTGCTTCTCCTTCAAGCAGCCGGGCCAAAGGCCCGGCGGGCCCCGTCCGGGGCCCGGGGCAGCGCCCCGCCGCCTCACGCCCCCGGCCGCCCCTTCGCGACCCAGTCGCGCCATGCGGGCCGGATCGCATCGGTGGCCGGGTAGAGGCCCTTCATGCTCTCCCCGGCCTGCACGCGCAGGCGGATGTAGAGATCGAGGTCGTCGAGCTCGGACGCCTGCGTCAGTGTCTGTTCCGCGAGCGCGGCGGGGATGACGACGGCGCCGTCACTATCGGCGACGATGGTATCGCCCGGCATCACGGTGCAGCCGCCGATGGCGACGGGTCCCTGCGCCTCGATCGCCATCAGCCGGTGGTAGGAGGCCGGCGGTGCGGGGCCGCGGCAATGGCACGGCAGGATGTCCGCGCAGGCCGCCGCGTCGCGGATGCCGGCGTCGGCGACGATGCCGATGGCGCCGAGATTGCTCAGATGCGCGAAGATCACGTCGCCCGCCACGGCAACGTCATCGCGGCCCATGCCCTCGATCACCAGCACGTCGCCCTTGCGGACGGCATCGAAGGCGCGGTGGGCGGCGCCTTCGGGGTTGGCCACGCGCGTCTGCGGCGCGATGTCCTCGCGCAGCGGCACGAAGCGCAGCGTCACCGCCCGGCCGCTGAACGTGGCCTTGTCGGGGTCGAGCGGACGCAGCCCGGCGAGGAAGCTGTTGAGGATGCCGTGCCTGTTCTTCAGCACGTTGGTGACGCTGGCCGTACCGGGTGTGGTCATACGAGCTTGTCCTTCGGTTCGCCGGCGGCCGTCCATCGCCGGTAGGCGGCCTTCACCGCATCGGTCATCGGATAGAGACCCAGCAGGTCCTCGCCGCTCTCAAGACGCAGCCGGATGTAGCGTTCCACGCGGTCCTGCTCGATCACCGCCGGGATCACGGCATCGGCATACTCGGCCGGACAGACGGACACGCCGTCCTCGTCGCCGACGATCGTGTCGCCCGGATAGACGGTCACGCCGCCGCAGGCGATCGGGATGTTCACGTCCGTCAGCATCAGGTTGACGAAGGACGGCGGCGGCGCGCCGATCCTGCAGAACATCGGGACGCCGACGGCGCGGATTTCCGCGAGGTCGCGCATGCCGCCATCGCAGACGATGCCGGTGACGCCGAGCACCTTCATGCGCGTGACCAGCATATCCCCGAGCATGCCGGAATCGCCGCATCCCATCGCGTCGATCACCACGGCGTCGCCGTGCTTCAGCGACTTCATCACGCGATGCATCACCGCATCGGCGCGGGACATGTCCTGCCGCCCGGCCATGTCCTCGCGCAGCGGCAGGTAGCGCAACGTCACCGCGCGGCCGACGAAGCGGCTGTTGGCGGGATCGTTGGTGCGCACGCCGCGGATCGCGGTGTTGCGCAGCCCGTGCTGCTTCAGCAGCACGGTGGTGACGGTGGCGGCGGTGGGCAGCACGGTCATGACGTTCGATCCATCGTTGCGCCGGACGGACGGCCCGCCGCCGTCGCCGGGTTCAGCTTCCCGCGAGCACCTTGGCGGTCGCGCCGCTGATCTCGCCGAGCTTCTCGCCCTTCGCGCAGCGCGCCTGCGTGGCCAGACCACGCTCCTGCGTGGCGATGGCGCGGCGGGCTTCCTCCTCCGCCTCGCCGGGCGGCAGGACCAGCACGCCGGTGTCGTCGCAGATCACCGCATCGCCCGGCATCACCACCACGCCGCCGATGCTGACCGGCACGTTCAGCCGCCCGCCCAGATCGTAGATGCGCGTGGTGATCGGCGCCTGGCCGCGCGACCACAGCGGGAAGTCCGATGCCTCGACCTCCTCCAGATCCGTGGTCGGACCGTCCACCACGCCCGCCTTCGCGCCGGCGGCCTTGGCGGCGACCGTCACGCCGCCGCCCCAGCAGGCGTGGCGCACGTCGCCGAGCCGGTCCACCAGCAGGATGTCGCCCGGCCGCAGCAGGCCGAGGGCATGGTGCAGCAGGGTGGAATCGGGGCCGGGGATCATCAGCGTGACGGCGGTGCCGCCCACGCGCCGCTTGCGCAGCAGCGGCTGGATGCCGCGATCGACGAAGCCCCAGTGGCGCCAGTGGCCAATCGTCGCCGTCTCGGTCTGTTCCAGCAGCGCGACCACCTCCGCGCTGAGCTGCGCGGGCATGGCATTGACTTCGTACTTGGCCATTCAGCTCCGTCCCATGGTCTTGGTGAATCCGACAAGGCGCTCGACCGCGAGCACCACCAGCAGCGTCACCGCGATCAGCGCCACCGACAAGGCCGCCACCAGCGGGTCCGTGCGGCTCTGCGTGTAGCGGAACAGCTCCACCGGCAGCGTGGTCAGCCGCGGCCCGACGAGGAACAGCGAGATCACCGTCTCGTCGAACGACAGCAGGAAGGCGAGCGCGGCCGATGCCAGCGTGCCGGGTGCGGCGAGCGGCAGCGTCACGCGCATGAACACCGTCAGCGGCGGCGCGCCCATCGCCGCGGCCGCGGATTCGAGGTGCACCGGCAGCGCCAGCAGCGCGGTGGTCATGATCCGCACCACGAAGGGCAGCACGATCACCAGATGCCCCAGCACCAGCCCCGGCCACGTGGCGACCAGCCGGAACGGCGTGAGCGCGAGCAGCAGGCCGAGGCCGATCACCAGCGTCGGCAGCAGCAGCGGCGCGGTGGCCACGTTCAGCATCCAGGCCGGCGTGCGCCCGCGCGCGATCGCCCATGCCATCGGCAGGCCGGTGAGCAGCGCCAGCACGGTGACCAGCGTCGCCAGGATGGCCGAGTTGCGCATCGCCTCGAGGATGCCGTCGTTCTCCAGGATCGCGGCGTACCAGCGCAGCGACCAGCCCGAGGGCGGGAAGCGCAGGAACGCATCCGCGTTGAACGACACGGCGATCACGAAGATCAGCGGCGCGAGCAGGAACGCGTAGCCGATGGCGGCGAGCGCGGTGACGAAGGGACCGGTCCTCATGCGCGGGTCCTCATGCGCCGGCCCGCCGCGTCAGCGCCGCGTGCGCCGCCACGATCAGCGACAGCAGCAGCAGCGCGTAGACCGACAGCGCCGCCGCCGCCGGCCAGTCGAGCGTTTCCATCGCCGCGTCGAAGATCTCGGTCGCCAGCGTGAACACCCGCCCGCCGCCCATCAGCTTGGGCGTGATGAAGGCGGAGACGCCGAGCACGAAGGCGAGCAGCCACGCCGCCGAGATCGCGGGCAGGGTCATCGGCACGGTGATGCGCCAGAACGTCGTCAGCGGCCCCGCGCCGAGCGACGCGGCGGCCGCCTCCACCCGCCGGTCGAGCCGGCCGAGGCCGGCGATCAGGGCGAGGATCGCGTAGGGCATCACGCTTTCGGTCAGGCCGATGCGCACGCCGGTCCAGTTGTTGATCAGGGGCTGCGTCGGCACGCCGAAGGCGCCGAGGAGCTGGTTGATCAGCCCCTGGTCCGACAGCAGCGCCATCCAGCCGATCACCCGCGCGGTGCCGGACACGAGCAGCGGCATCACGGCCGCGATCGCGAGCAGCCCGCGCAGCCGCGAGGTCGTGCGGAACAGGAACAGCGCCATCGGATAGGCGAGCAGCACCGCCATGGTGGCGCAGAACGCGGCGAGGCCCAGCGAATCGAGCGTCACGTCCCGGACGAACGGGTCTTCCGCCAGCCGGGTGAACGTCGCGAGCGACCAGGCGGGAATGAGCGTCCCGCCCTCGCCCTCGTAGAAGCTCATCCTGAACAGGCTGAGCATCGGCCAGACGAAGCACAGGCCGAGCACGAAGGCCGCCGGGGCGCAGAGCAGCAGTCCCGGCAGCCGCCGGCGCATCCTCAGCGGCCGCCCGCCGCGATCACCTCACGCCGCCAGCGCTGGTTCCACGCCTCGCGCAGCTTCACCATCTCCGCCCAGTCGATGGCCACCACCTTGGACATGCTCTCGGGTGCCGCGGCTGTGCGGCCCAGCGCCTCGGCCGACGGCCGCGCCTGGGTGTTGGTCGGCGCGTAGAACATGCGGTTGGTGAAGGCCGCCTGCGCGTCGGGCGACAGCGCATAGGTCACGAAGGCCATGGCCGCCGCGCGGTTCTTCGACCCCTTCACCACGTTGATCGTGTTGATCTGGAAGCCCGTGCCTTCCGCCGGCAGCAGCACGCCGAGCCGGCCGTTGCTCTGGTCGCGGTAGTACTGCGCACGCGCGTTCCAGCCGGTCGCGAAGCCGACCTGATCGTTCAGCACCAGTGTGTAGCTGTCGGGCTGCGGGTTGAAGGTCTGCACCAGCGGCGCGATCTCGCGCAGCTTCTGGAAGGTGCTGTTGACGTTGCGCCAGTCGCCGGTTTCGGCATGGGCGAGCACCGCCGTCAGCACCAGCCCCTGGATGTCCGGCGGAGAGGACAGCGAGATGCGCCCGCGATAGGCGGGGTTCCACAGATCGCGCCATGCGGTCGGCGGGGTCTGCACGGTCTGCGTGTTCCAGGTCATCACGAAGTGGTCGAAGGTCACGCCCGGGCCGCACTCGCCGCCCGCCTGCCGTGCGATCTGGTGCACGTCCTTCAGGACCGGCATCTCGGCCTCGGTCAACGGCTCGACCAGCCCCTCGGCGCAGGCGGCCGCGGCCGTGGTGGTGTCCATGATCACCACGTCCACCTGCGGGTCGCCCTTCTGCGTGCGCAGCGTTCCCAGCATCTGGGCCGAGTTCGTGGTCGGGAAATATTGCACGGCGGTGCCGCTCGCCTGCGAGAAGGGGCGGGTGACCGTGTCCACGTAGTTGTCCTGGAAGATTCCGGGATAGGCCATCAGCACGACCTGCCCGGGCGCCTGGGCGCGCGCCGGAACAATCGTGCAGGCCAGGCCGAGCAGGCCGACGGCAAGGGTCCCACGCATCGTTCTGTCTCCGGGTCGGTTCGGGGGGGATGATGTGCAGGGCGCGCGTCGCTGTCCACCACCGCCGCCACCTTGCCTTCGCCCGTGGCGCTGGCGTAGGGATCGGCGAAACCGCCGACGGTGCACCGCTTGACCGCGACTGCAGGCGTAACCCCCAAAGGCTCCACCAGCCCTGTCGTCCTCCTTGCCGTCCTCGGCGTGGTCTATGGCGACATCGGCACCAGCCCGCTCTACGCCATGAAGGCCTCGCTGTCGCATTTCGGCGATGACGGCGTGGACCGCGGCGAGGTGCTGGGCGTGCTCAGCCTCGCCTTCTGGGCGCTGCTGCTGATCGTCACGCTCAAATACGTCATCATCGTGCTGCGCGCCGACAACAAGGGCGAGGGCGGGATCCTGGCGCTGATGGCGCTCGCCCAGCGCATGTCGGGATCGGACCGGCTGCGCCGCGCGCTGACGCTGGTCGGCATCGCGGGCGCCTGCCTGTTCTTCGGCGACGGCGTCATCACGCCGGCCATTTCCGTGCTGTCGGCGGTGGAGGGGCTGGAGATCGCCACCCCCGCGCTGCACCAGTACGTCGTGCCGATCTCGCTTGCCGTGATCGTGGCGCTGTTCGCCATGCAGCGCTATGGCACCGGCGATATCGGCCGCGTGTTCGGCCCGGTGATGGCGGTCTGGTTCGCCGCGATCGGCCTGCTCGGCGCCGCCCAGATCGTGCAGCACCCCGACGTGCTCGCCGCCGTCTCGCCGCACCATGCCGCCGCACTGGTGCTGCGCGAACCGCTCGCCGGCTTCATCGCGCTCGGTTCGGTGGTGCTCGCGGTCACGGGGGCGGAGGCGCTGTATGCGGACATGGGCCATTTCGGCCGCCGGCCGATCCGCCTGGTCTGGAGCTGCTTCGTGCTGCCGGCGCTGGTGCTGAACTATTTCGGCCAGGGCGCGCTGATCCTCGGCGACGGCACGGCGCTGGCGAACCCGTTCTACCTGCTCTCGCCCGGCTGGTTCCAGTTGCCGCTGGTGATCCTCGCCACCGCCGCGACCGTGATCGCGAGCCAGGCGATGATCTCCGGCGCCTATTCCATCGCGCGGCAATGCACGCAGCTCGGCTTCGCGCCGCGGCTCGTGGTCCGCCACACCTCGGAGACGGAGGAGGGCCAGATCTACCTGCCGCAGGTGAACTGGCTGCTGCTGCTGGGCGTGGTGCTGCTGGTCGCGCTGTTCCGCAACAGCGAGTCGCTGGCCGCCGCCTACGGCATCGCGGTCACCGGCACGTTCCTGTGCACCACCGTGCTCGCGGTGGTGGTGTTCCGCCGGATGTTCGGCTGGTCGCGCCTGTCCGTGATCGCGATGTTCGGCCTGTTCTTCGTGATCGACGCCGCCTTCTTCGTCTCCAACCTGCTCAAGGTGCCGGAGGGCGGCTGGGTGCCGGTGGTGCTCGGCATCGCGCTGTTCGTGATGATGACGACGTGGCGGCGCGGGCGCGACCTGCTGTTCGCGAAGTGGCGGCAGGATTCGATGCCGCTCGCCTCCTTCCTCGCCCGGCTGCCCGCATCCCGCACCATCCGCGTGCCGGGGATCGCGGTGTTCATGACCGGCAATGCCGAGTTCGTGCCGACCGCGCTGCTGCACAACCTCAAGCACAACAAGGTGCTGCACGAGCGGGTGGTGTTCGTGACCGTCCGCAACGAGGACATCCCCGAGGTCGCGCCCGATGCGCGCATGTCGGTGGAGACGCTCGCCCCCAACATCCACCGCGTGACGCTGTGCTACGGCTTCATGGAAAGCCCGAACGTGCCCCGTGCGCTCGCCGGGCTGAAGGCCGAGGGGATCGCGTGGGAGCCGATGCAGGCCAGTTACTTCCTCGGCCGGGAGACGATCGTGCCCGCCATGGTGCCGAAGATGCCGCTGTGGCGGCACTGGCTGTTCCTGGCGATGGCGCGCAACGCGGTCAGCGCCACGGAATTCTTCCGCATCCCCTCCGACCGGGTGGTCGAGCTGGGCGTCCGCATCGCGATTTGATGTGGGCCCTCAGGCGCCGGGCGGGCGCATCCGCGCCCTTGGCTCGCCGCATCAGCGGCGGGCCGCGTTCGCGGCCTCGGCACGAGCAAGATCGCTCGTGCCGTAGCTTTCTTTTCTGGCCCTCAGGCGCCGGGCGGGCGCGTCCGCGCCCTTGGCTCGCCGCATCAGCGGCGGGCCGCGTTCGTGGCCTCGGCACGAGCAAGACCGCTCGTGCCGTGGTTGTTTTCTGCGCCCTCAGGCACGGGAAAATGCATACGCACCCGGCCTCTTCGCACAGGCGACGTACCGCGTTCACGACCCCGGGAGGAGGCAGGTGACTCGTGCCGTGTCATGGCGCAGGCTCGTTTGCCAGTCGGCCGGGAGATGTGCCATTTCACACGCTATGGGAACGTCCGAAGGGCCGGAGGCCCGGTTTCGCGCCTTCCTCGCCGAAGGCCGGTTCATGATCCAGCGTTCGGCGAGCACCGGACGCCACGTCTTCTACCCGCGCGTCGCCGTCCCGGGCACGGGCGAGACCGACCTGGAATGGGTCGAGACGCCGGGCACGGGCACCGTCTACGCCACCACCGTCACCCGCACGCGCGAAGGCAACTACAACGTCTCGATCATCGAGCTTGACGAGGGCGTGCGCATGCTGAGCCGCGTGGAAGGCATCGCGCCCGAGGACGTCAGGATCGGCCAGCGCGTCCGCGCCCGCATCGCCGCCGAGAACGGCGCCCCCCTCGTGGTGTTCGACCCCGCATGACACATCCCATTCGTGGCCGCACCGCGGTCGTCGGCATCGGTTCCGCGGGCGCCGGCGAGGCGGCCGGCAACAGCGCCATCGAACTGCTCGCCCAGGCCTCGCTCGCGGCCATCGCCGATGCCGGGCTGAAGCTCACCGACATCGACGGCATCTTCGCCGCCACCTCCACCCACGCCTTCCCGACGCTCTCGGTGGCCGAATATCTCGGCATCCGCCCGCGCTTCTTCGACGGCACCAATGTCGGCGGGTCGAGCTTCGAGGCGCACATGCTGCACGCGGCACTGGCGCTGGACGCCGGGCTCTGCGACGCGGCGCTGATCTGCTACGGCTCCAACCAGCGCACCGCGGGCGGGCGGCTGGTGTCGATGAGCGAGCCGCAGCCGTTCGAGGCGCCGTACAAGCCGCGCCACCCGATCACCGCCTACGCGCTCGCCGCAGCGCGGCACATGCACCAGTTCGGCACCAAACGCGAGCAGCTCGCCGACGTCGCGGTCGCCGCGCGGGCCTGGGCCAACCTCAACCCGGACGCCTTCGCGCGCGGCCCGCTGACGCGGGAGGACGTGCTGAAGGCGCGCATGATCAGCGATCCGCTGACCACCGCCGATTGCTGCCTCGTCACCGATGGCGGCGCGGCCTGCGTGATGGTGCGCGCCGACCGGGCGAAGGATCTGCGCCACGCGCCCGCCTACCTGCTGGGAGCGGCCGGTGCGCAGTGGCACCGCGCCATCAGCTCCATGCCCGACCTGACGGTCACGGCGGCGAGCGAGAGCGGGCCGCGCGCCTTCGCGATGGCGGGGCTGACGCAGAAGGATGTCGACCTGCTGATGCTGTACGACGCCTTCACCATCAACACGATCCTGTTCCTGGAGGATCTGGGCTTCTGCCCGAAGGGCGAAGGTGGCCGCTTCGTCGCCGACGGCGCGATCGGCCCGGGCGGGCGGCTGAAGGTCAACACCAACGGCGGCGGCCTGTCCTGCGTGCATCCCGGCATGTACGGGCTGTTCCTGATCCTGGAGGCGGTGACGCAGATCCGCGGCGACGCCGGCGCGCGCCAGATCACCAAGCGCGACATCGCGCTGGTGCACGGCAACGGCGGCACACTGTCCTCGCAGGTGACCGCGCTGCTGGGGAGTGCGGCGACCGTCTGATATCGGCGGGTCCCGCACGCGGCACCGGCCCTCACCCCGGCCCTCTCCCGCAGGCGGGAGAGGGAGATCCGGCGCTTGGGGGGTGAGGCGGACGTCACCGGCCTTGCGCGCGGACGCCAATGAGACGGTCATCGGCAAGGCTCCGCGGTACGATGCGCGCGGCGTTGTTCGTTAGTTGACCCTCCTCTCTCCCGGTTCACCCACATCTCCCTCTCCCGCGTGCGGGAGAGGGCCGGGGTGAGGGTGCGTCCGCGAGCACCACGGCGAGGTTCTGCCTCCGCGCAAACCCCCTCACCCTGTCCCTCTCCCGCCGGCGGGAGAGGGGACGCTGCACGACGCGCCTCGCCTTCTTGCTCCCGTCCACTGCCCCAAACCATTCCGCCCCGCTGCTTGATCCACGGCGGGGTGGCGGGCATCGTGCGCGCTGATTTCAGGCCGGCGCAGTCCGGCGCGCACGGGAGTTGCGTTCCCATCATGGCAGCAGATGGCGCCGCGGCGCCGCACCACCGCTTCGCCTCGCTCACCGGCCTGCTCGCACCGCGCTCGGTCGCGATCATCGGCGCATCGGACGATCCGATCCGCATCGGCGGCCGGCCCATCGCCTACATGAAGGCGCAGGGCTTCGCCGGGCCGATCCTGCCGGTGAATCCCAAACGCCAGACGGTGCAGGACCTGCCCGCCTTCGCATCGGTGGATGCGCTGCCGGAAACCCCGGACGTCGCCATCGTCGCGGTGCCGGGCGACGCCGCCATCGAGGCGGTGGACGCGCTGGGCCGGCGCGGCACGAAAGGCGCCATCGTCTTCACCGCCGGCTTCGCCGAGATGGACGAGGCGGGCGAGGCGGCGCAGGAGCGGCTGGTCGCCGCCGCGCGCAGGCACGGCATGCGGCTGATCGGGCCGAACTGCCTCGGCCTGTTCAACGCGCGGATCGGCTTCTACCCGATCTTCTCGTCGAGCTTCGAGAACGGATGGCCACGCCCCGGGCGCATCGGCATCGTCAGCCAGTCCGGCGCCTTCGGCACGCATATCTTCGCCGCCGCGCGCGACCGGCATATGGGCACGCCGCTGCTGGTGACCACCGGCAACGAGGGCGACGTGACCATCGGCGATGCGCTCGGCTGGATGGTCGAGGATCCGGAGACCGACGTGATCGCCGCCTATTGCGAAGGCGTGCGCGAGGCGGACAGCTTCCTCGCCGCGCTGGATGCGGCGCGGCGGGCGAAGAAGCCGGTGGTGATGATGAAGGTGGGCCGCTCGGCGCTCGGCGCGTCGGCGGCGAAGTCGCACACGGCGTCGATCGCCGGCGACGATGCGGTGACCGGCGCGGTGCTGGCCGAATACGGCGTGGTCCGCGCACGCAGCACGGAGGAACTGCTCGACATCGCCTACACGGCGACGAAGCGCGTCTATCCGGTGAGCAACACGCTTGGCGTGGTGACGATCTCGGGCGGCGCGGGCGTGCTGATCTCGGATGCGGCGGAAGCGCTCGACCTGCCGATGCCGGAGATGCCCGAGGCGTCGCAGGCGAAGCTGAAGGCGCTGATCCCGTTCAGCAACCCGCGCAACCCGGTGGACTGCACGGCGCAGGCCTTCAACGACATGTCGATGATCGGCGCCTTCGCGCGCGAGATGGTCGAAGCCGGCGGCTATGCCTCCGTGCTCGCCTTCTTCACGCAGGTCGGCGCCTCGCGCTCCATCGCGCCGGCCATGCGCCGCGAGCTGAAGGCGGTGATGGCGGCGCATCCGGACCGGCTGTTCGTGCTGTCCGTCCTCGCCCCGCCCGAGCGCATCCGCGAGTACGAGGCGGACGGGTTCCTCTGCTTCGAGGACCCCACGCGCGCCACCGTCGCCATCGCGGCCATGGGCCAGTACGGCGCCGCCTTCGCGCGCACGGATGCCGCGCCGCCGCCCGCGGTGTCGCGGATCGCCCTTCCCGCCGCCACGCCATCCGAGGCCGAGGCCAAGCGCATCCTTGCCGAGGCCGGCATCCCCGCCGCGCCCGAACGCGCCTGCGCCACCGCCGAGGAGGCTGTGGCCGCCGCCGAAGCGATGGGCGGCAAGGTCGTGCTGAAGATCCTGTCGCCCGATATCCTGCACAAGAGCGAGATCGGCGGCGTGCTGGTCGGCATCGAGGGCGCGGATGCGGTCCGCGCCGGCTTCACCACGCTGATCGAACGCGCACGCACGCATGCGCCGGATGCGCGCATCGAGGGCGTGCTGGTGGCCAAGCAGGTCTCCGGCGTGGAGTGCATCCTCGGCATCCATCGCGACCCGGTCTTCGGCCCCGTGGCGATGGTCGGCCTCGGCGGCGTGTTCGTGGAGATCCTCAAGGACGTGGCGTTCCGCCGCTGCCCCTTCGACGCGGCCGCCGCCACGCAGATGATCCGCGGCCTGCGCGGCTTCCCGCTGCTGGACGGCGCGCGCGGGCGGCCGCGGGCCGATGTCGCGGCGCTGGCCGATGCGCTCGCGCGGCTCTCCGCCTTCGCCGCAGCGCACCCCGAGATCGCCTCCGTCGATATCAACCCTGTCTTCGTTCAGAACGCCGGCGAAGGCGTGTTCGCCGCCGATGCCGTGATCGAGATCGCATGAGCACCACTTACGACGCCCTGATGGCCTATCCCGTGCCGGAGATCCGGCAGACGCTGCGCAGGCACGACACGATGCTCTACGCGGTGTCGGTGGGGCTGGGGCAGGACCCGATGGACGAAGGCCAGCTCCGCTTCGTGGACGAGCGCAAGCTGGTCGCGCTGCCGGCGATGGCGGTGGTGCTCGGCTATCCCGGCTTCTGGCTCGGCAATCCCGCGACCGGCGTGGATGCGGTCAAGCTGGTGCATGGCGAGCAGGGCATCGTGCTGCACCGGCCGTTGCCGGTGGAAGGCACGCTGATCGGGCGCACGCGCATCACCGGCATCATCGACAAGGGACCGGGCAAGGGCGCGCTGCTGTATTCGGAGCGCGACGTGCTCGACGAGGCGACCGGTGCGCTGATCGCGACCAACACGATCACCACCTTCCTGCGCGGTGACGGCGGCATCGGCGGCCCGGGCGCGGCGGCCAAACCCGTGCACCCGATCCCCGAGCGCGCGCCGGACGAGACCGTGTCGCTCGCCACGCGCCCCGAGCAGGCGCTGATCTACCGGCTGAACGGCGACCTCAACCCGCTGCACAGCGATCCGTCCTTCGCCGCGAAGGCCGGCTTCCCGCGGCCGATCCTGCACGGGCTGTGCACCTTCGGCGTGGTCTGCCACGCGCTGGTGAAGGCGCTGTGCGGCTACAACCCCGCGCGGCTGAAGTCGATGGACGTGCGCTTCTCTGCGCCGGTGTTCCCGGGCGAGACCATCGTCACGGAGATATGGCGCGCGGAAGGCGCGTTCCGCGCGAAGGTGGCGGAACGGGATGTCGTGGTGGTGAACAACGGACGGGCGGTGGTGGCGTAGCAGCGGGGCGCTGCCCCGCACCCCGGAAGGGGCTTTGCCCCTTCACCCCACCAGGGGGCACGGCCCCCTGGACCTGCGATTCCTCAAGAGGGCCTTCGGCCAAATCGGTCCTCTGCCCCACCCCCTCGATGATTATCGAGGGGGTGGGGGCAGATGACCGATTTGGCCGAAGGCCCT
>JBBCJT010000090.1:0-9102 GCA_037190665.1 Rhodovastum atsumiense
CCGGCCGGCCCGCTCGAAGGCCGGATCGGCGCCATGGCCGCGCAGGATGTACCCGGCCTTCAGGTCGTACCCCATGTCGGCGAAGGCCGGCCCCGTCGCCGCGGAGAAGCCGACCAGCAGCGCCAGCGCCGGCATCGGGAAACCGATCAGCATGCCGATGATCAGCGTGATCAGCGCCACCGCGAAGGCGGGGAACCAGCCGGAGTGCATCGCCGCGAGGCCGACGATCAGCTCGTGCACATAGGCCGCGAAGGCCGCGTAGAGCACGAACAGGATCAGCATCCCGATGGACATGTCGCTCACCAGCCCGCCCACCAGCGCGATGAACACGGCGATGGCGAGGTAACCCAGCGTGCCGAGGCCCAGCGCCCGCCGCACCTCGCTATCGGACACACCCGCCGTCTCGTCCGCATGCCTGCGCGCCTGGCTGCGGCGGAACAGCAGTTGCGCGACCTGCAGCAGGGCGACCACGCCGGCCCCGATCATCACGCCGTGCGGGATGTAGGCCTTCATCAGGTCGCCGCCCGGGGTGACGCCGGCGAAGAAATCGCCGCTGAACAACTGGCCCGAATAGCCGCGCACCAGCAGGCCGATGCCGAACATCGTCAGCGCCCAGATATTGCCGATGAAGGCGACGCCGAAGGCCGACATCGGAATGCCGGACACCGCCGTCGATCCGGCGAAACCGATCGCCGAGAGCGGAACCTTGATGAAGGAGGCGAGCGTGCCGACCGCGAAGCCCGCCCCCATGAGCGCCGCCTTGCGGCCCCCTTCATCCCCGGCCTTGATCGCCTCCGCCGCGGCGATCCCCGGCGGCCACGCGCCGGTCGCCGGGAAGATGCGCGAGTCGAACATCCGGTAGAGCAGGTAGGCGTCGAGCAGCATCGCGGCGAAAGCGCCCGCGAGCATCGGCAGGACCAGATCGGGCCGGCCGAGCAGGAACGGGATGCCGATCGGCAGCAGCAGGCTGTTCGCGGCACCGAACGTCGCCGACGAGATCGCGCTCTGCGCGAGGTTCTGCACGTGGATGGAGCGATAGCGCGCGAAGATCGCGAGCGGCACGCGCGCCAGCGCCATGGCGGCGAGCGCGCCGATCAATGATGTGTTGGCCGTAATGCCCAGCGACACCAGAAGCTGCATGCCGATGATCGCGCCGAAGACGCAGAGCACGGCAATCAGGATCAGTGTCACCGGGTCGAACAGGCTCGGATGACGCCGGGGCGTTCCGCCCGGTAATTCAGTCATGGACTTCTCCCTCACTCCGCCTCTGCGGGCGGATCGCCTGGATGTGTGTGGATCAGGCGACGAGGATCCCGGCTTTCGCTTCGCCGACATCCCGTGCCGCATGGGCGGTGTGGGTGCCGTAATCGCGGCCCGCCCCTTCGGCCGACACGAAGCCGAACGCGATGTCGCGCCGGATCGCCTCGCGTGGCCGTTCCGATGCCGGCCCGTAGCCGGCGCCGCCGGCGAGTACGAGCTCGACGATCTCCCGCGGATGCGTGACCTGGACCAGCGCGCCGGTGCCGACATCGCGCAGCACGTTGCCGTCCCTGTCGATCACGCGCCCCGACGCGCCGCCGCCGGCCTTGCCGTCGAACAGGCCGGGGATCGCGTTGTTCACGCCCTCCGGATACAGCGAGACCAGCGTCGTCAGCCCGTCATCCGTCAGCTTGCGGATGCGCACGCGCTGGCCCAGCCCGCCGCGATGCTTCCCGGCGCCGCCGGAGTCGGCGAGATAGGTCTTCTCGATCACCAGCACCGGCACCCGCGCCTCGAACGTCTCGATCGAGGTGCCGGCGGCCGACGTCGGGTACAGCAGGCCAGACTTGCCGTCGCCATGCGCGGATGCGCCCTGCCCGCCGCCGACGAACAGCATGTCCGAATACGTCTCGCCCGCGTGGTCGCGGCCGTAGACGCTCGCCGCCACCGGCAGGCCGGTGAAGGCCTGCACCTGCCGTGGCGCGGCCTGCGCCAGCGCGCGGAACACGTTGGGCGCGATGTACCAGCCGGTCCGCGTGCGCAGGTTGACCGCGAGCGGCCGGTCGCAGTTCAGGATCGAGCCCTTCGGCGCGTCGATGCTGAAGGCGCGGTAGCAGCCCGCATTGCCGCGCACGGACGGCGTGAGCATGCATTTCAGCGGGTAGGTCGCATGCGCCATCGTGTAGTTCAGCGTGCAGTTCAGCCCGCCCTGGGCAAGCTGCGGCGGCGCGCCGGCGAAATCGAGATGGATCGTGTCGCCCTTGACCGTCAGCGCCAGCGGATAGGTCATCGGCGTGCCGAGCGGGTTGTTCGTGACCGTGCCGTGATAGACACCGTCCGGCAGCGCGCGGATCGCATCGCGCATCGCCTTCTCGGACCTGTCCTGCACCACGGTGGCCAGCGCGCGCAGGTCCTGCATGCCGTAGTCGGCGAGGAAGGCGCGCAGGCGTTCCGCGCCGATGGCGTTGGCCGCGACCAGCGCGTGCAGGTCGCCCAACACCTGATCCGGGTTGCGCACGTTCTCGCCCAGCAGGCGCATCAGCGTCTCGTTGATGCGGCCCGCCTCGTAGAGCTTCATCGGCGGGATCTGGAAGCCTTCCTCGTAGATCTCGCGCGCCCGCAGGCTGTCCTTGGTGCCGCCGATATCGGACACGTGGCCGACCGTGCCCGTCAGCGCGACGACGCGGCCATCGAGGAAGACCGGCGTGACCACGGCGAGATCGAACAGGTGGCCGGCGCAGAGCCACGGATCGTTGGTGATCAGCACGTCGCCGGGCTTCAGCGTCTCCGCCGGGTAGCGTTCCAGCAGCGCCTTCACCGCGCGCGGCAGCGTCAGGTTGAACACCGGCATCGCGCGCGGCGAATGCGCCAGCGTCTCGCCCGACGGGTCCAGCAGCTCGCAGGCGAAGTCCTGCGATTCGGAGATCACCAGCGAGAACGCCGTGCGGCAGACCGTCAGCCACATCTCCTCGACCACGTTGACGAGCCGGCTCCACATGATCTCCAGCGAGATCGGGTCCGACTCGATGCGGCGCACCGCCTCGGCGACCGGCATGTCCGCGCTGATCGCGATCTCCGCCGCGCCGGCCTGTCCGACATGGACCAGCAGGTTGAGCACGTCGTCGATGGCGACGGTGTCGCCCGGCGGGACGATGGTGGTCGCCTCCCGCTCCTCGATGATGGCGGGGCCATCGATGCGGTCGCCGGCGCGCAGCGCGTAGCGGTCGTAGACGGTGGCGTCGGCCCAGCCGCGTTCGAACCATGCGCGGCGCGTGCCCTTCACCCGTGAGGCGGCCTCCCCGCCCCCGGCGGCGCCGGACAGCGAGAGCGTCGGCGCCGGGCCGATGCAGCGGACGCGGAAGCTGATCGCCTCCATCCGCGCGCCCTCGTAGACCGAGGTGTAGCGTGCGGCGTAGGCGGCGGTGAACGCCTCGCGGATCGCCGCAAGGCTGTCCGCAGCGATCGCGCCGACGGGCAGCGGCACGGCGATGTCGTGCATCTGCCCGACGAGGCGCATGTCCGCCGACCGCTCCACCCGGATATCGGCCACGGCCACGCCAGCTTCGGTCAGATGCCTGCGCCCTTCCGCCTCCAGCTCATCGAGCACGCGGTTGACCTGGGCGGCGTCGAAATCCTCGGAGAACTCGACCGGCAGCGAGCGCGCCAGATCGAAGGAGAGCGGCGCGGCGAGGAAGCCCAGCGCGGAGGCCGCGCCCGAAGCGGGCGGGATGATGACCTGCCGCACGCCCAGCGCGCGGGCGACATCCGCCGCATGCGCGGGACCGGCGCCGCCGAAGCCGACCATGGCGTAGTGGCGCGGGTCCTTGCCCTTCTCGACAAGGTGGACGCGCGCGGCCGCGCTCATGCCCTCGACGACGACCTTGTGGATGCCCCACGCGGCTTCCTCGACCGACAGCCCCAGCGGTTCGGCGACGGTGGCGACCGCTCTGCGCGCCGCGTCCGCATCCAGCGCCATGCGGCCGCCGAGGAAGAAGCCCGGATCGTAGTAGCCGAGCACGAGGTTGGCGTCGGTGACCGTCGGCTTCGTGCCGCCCATGCCGTAGCAGGCCGGGCCGGGATCGGAGCCGGCGGAATGCGGCCCGACCTTCAGCAGCCCCACCTCGTCGATCGCGGCGATGGACCCGCCGCCCGCGCCGATCTCGATCATGTCGATCACGGGCGCCTTGATCGGCAGGCCGGAGCCCTTGGCGAAGCGGTTGACGCGCCCGGCTTCCAGCATCGGCGCGATCTCGGCGCGCCCGTCCTCGATCATGCACGCCTTGGCAGTGGTGCCGCCCATGTCGAAGGAGATGATGTCCTTCTGCCCGGCCAGTTCGCCGAACAGCGCGGTCGCCAGCCCGCCGCCCGCCGGCCCGCTTTCCAGCAGGCGGATGGGAAACGCGCGCGCGGTGTCCGGCGACACGAGGCCGCCCGCCGAATGCATCAGCCGCAGCGGTCCGGTGAAGCCGCGCGCGGCGAGCTCGCGCTCCAGCCGCGCCAGGTAGCGGCGCATCAGCGGCTGCACGTAGGCATTGGCGGCGGTGGTGACGAAACGCTGGTATTCCCAGATCTCGGCGACCACCTCGCTCGACAGCGACACGGTCAGCTCGGGGCAGGTCTCGCGGACGATGCGGCCGGCCTGCTGCTCATGCGCCGGGTTGCGGTAGCTGTTGAGGAAGCAGATCGCGACCGCCTCGCACCCCGCAGCCGCGATCTCGCGGGCCGCCCGGCGCACCGCCTCGGCATCGAGCGCGGCGACGGCCTTGCCGTCGCGGTCCATCCGCTCCGCGACTTCCAGCCGCAACTCGCGCGAGACCAGCGGATCGGGGAAGGTCAGGAACAGGTCGTAGATGTCGTAACGCTGCTCCGTGCCCATCTCCAGCACGTCGCGGAAACCCTGCGTGGTGATCAGGCCGAGCTTCGCGCCCTTCCGCTCGATCACCGCGTTCGTCACCAGCGTGGTGCCGTGCACGATGTCGCTGACCTCGGCGAGCGTGATGCCGGCCATGGCGGCGAGTTCATCGAGCCCGATCAGCGCGGCCTCGGACGGGTCGTGCGGCGTGGTCAGGCGCTTGTGCAGGCGGACCGAACGGTCCTGTCCGTCGTAGAGAATGAAATCAGTGAACGTGCCGCCGATGTCGAAGCCGATGCGCCAGCGATTGCTCATGAAGCGATCTCCGCGATGGGGGGATTTGGGGGGACGAACAGGCGGTCGCCGGTGAGCGCCGCGATCTCCGCGGCACCGGCGCCCAGCAGCCGGATGATCCCGGTACGCTCCGCCGCCGCGACGGTCGCGTCGGGGAAGGAGATGCAGAGCGCGACCTCCGCGCCGGTCACCGGATCGCCGACCGCGACCGAGATCGAACGCACGCCGCGCACGGCCTCGTCGTTGGATTCCGCGTATCCGTGGCTTCGGATGAAGGCGAGCCGCGCCAGCAGGTCATCGACCGTGGCGGGTGCGGTGTCCGATGGCGGGGTCAGCCCGTCCGGGTACAGCGCGCGGACCCCGGCGTCCGGCAGCCGCGCCAGCAGCGCGCGGCCGGTGCTGGAGGCGCTGGCGTCGATCCGGTCGCCGATGGTGGTGACGACGCGCAGCGCATGGCGGCCCGGATGCACCGTCACCCCGACGATCTCCGCGCCGCGGCGGACGCTGACATAGCCGGTGTGGCCGCACTGCTCCCCCACGCGCGCGACGACGGCGTCCGCGCGGTCGATCAGGCTGACGGAGAAGCGATAGAAGTAGCCCGCCTGATGCAGCAGCAGCGACGGGCGGTAGCGTTTGCTGTCCCCGACCGACTCCAGCAGCCCGGCATCGCGCATCGCGCGCAGCAGGCGCGAGGCGTTGCTCTTCGGCATTCCCAGCAGCGTGACGAGATCCGTCACCGTCACGTCGTGACGGGTGCTGGAGAAGCAGCGCAGGACGTCTGCAGCCGACAGCAGGATGGACATCGCTACCCCAAGAAGTTCCATTTTCTGGAACTGTAGTTCTATTTAATGAAACCACCATGGATCGTGTCCGATCGTCAACGGATAAATTCTCCGTGGCCTCTCCTCATGCCGATTGCGGCTGGGCGGGCGTGGCGATGCCGGCTACCGTGCGCGTCATGTTCCTGTGTTGTAACAAGCACTTATGAGCAACCTTCCGTTCGCATCCGCCGACGAAGCCGCATTGCCGTTGCACACCGTCCGGCCCGACGCCCTCGAATCCTTCGTCGCCGGTCTGCCGCCCGGGCAGGCGGCGTTCCTGCGCGCGAGCGGCTTCCGCGCCACGCCCGGCCAGATCGCGCTGCTGCCGGGAGACGGCGGCCTCGCCGGCGCGGTGCTGGGACTGGGCGGCGAACGCGGCCTCTGGGCCTATGGCGAACTCGCGCACGGCCTGCCCGAAGGCACGACCTGGCGGCTCGCGCCGTCGGCGGAGGATGAGGAGGCGGCTGCGCTGGGCTTCGCGCTCGGCGCCTACGCCTACACGCGGTTCCGCGCGCCGAAGCGCATGCCCGCGCGGCTGGTCCTGCCGGCGGGGGCGAAGGGCGCGGTCTCCGCGGCGGAAGCGACCTGGCTGGTGCGCGACCTCGTCAACACGCCCGCGAACGCGCTGGGCCCGGCCGAGCTGGCCGAGACCGTGGTGCAGGTGGGCCACGCCTTCGGCGCCACGGTCCAGGTCGTGACCGGCGAGGCGCTGGAGAAGGCCTATCCGACCGTCGCCGCCGTCGGCGCGGCGTCGGACCGCAGGCCGCATGTCGCCGTGCTGCGCTGGCAGGGCAGCTGCGCGGCGACGGATGCGCCGCTGATCGCGCTCTGCGGCAAGGGCGTGGTGTTCGACAGCGGCGGCTACGACCTCAAGCCGGCGGCCGCGATGCTGCGGATGAAGAAGGACATGGGCGGGGCGGCGGTGATGCTCGGCCTCGCGCGCATGATCATGGCTGCCGACCTGCCGGTACGCCTCGTGCTCCGCATCGGCTGCGTGGAAAACATGGTGGCCGGTCGCGGCATGCGCCCGCTGGATATCGTGCGCACGCGCCGGGGGCTGACGGTGGAGATCGGCAACACCGACGCCGAGGGCCGGCTGGTGCTGTGCGACCTGCTGGCCGAGGCGTCCGACGAATCGCCCGCCCTGATCGTGGACGCCGCGACCCTGACCGGTGCGGCACGCGTTGCACTGGGTGCTGATCTGCCCGCCATGTTCTGCAACCATGAGGCGTGGGCGGAGGCCGTCCAGCGCGCCGGCGGTGCCCGGCACGACCCGCTCTGGCGGCTGCCGCTGTGGGATGGCTACGAGTCGATGCTCGCCTCCCCGGTCGCCGATCTCAACAATGTCGCCCGCGAACCGATGGCCGGCGCCATCGTCGCGGCATTGTTTTTACGCCGTTTCGTGGCCGAGCGGTGCCCCTGGGTGCACCTGGACACTTACTGTTGGAACGATCGTGCGCGGCCGGGGAGGCCGGAAGGAGGGGAAGCACATGGTATGCGCGCCCTGTTCTGGGCGATTGCCTGCCATGTTCAGGACACACGCAACATGGAAGTAACGACGGGGACGTAAGCGAACCCCGGCGTCCGCACGCAGCTTATTTCGGTTTCGTGCGTTGATTGCGCGGGTGGCGTGACTACGTTCCGCCCGCGTACGAGGAGAGCCCTGCCGGGGGACCGCCGGCTGGAATCTGGCCTGGGAAAGGATTTTTAGAATGGCTTCTGCTGCATTTACCGCCGATCAGCTTGTCGGAATGTTGCGCGACACCACCGTAGCCCTGGTGCGGCGTGACGGCCCCGACCTGTCGGCGCGGCAATTGGGTGTATTCCTCACCTGCTACCTGCATGACGGCCCGCACACGGTGCGCGGCCTGGCTGCGGAGCTGAATGTCTCCAAGCCCGCAATTACCCGCGCACTGGACCGGCTCGGCGAATTCGACCTCGCGCGCCGCAAGGTGGACCCGATGGACCGGCGCAGCGTGCTGGTGCAGCGGACGCTGAAGGGCTCGGCCTTCCTGCGCGACCTGCGCGGGATCATGACCGAGGCGCAGGCCACGGCGAAGAAGGCGGTAACCGCCCCCGCCAACGACCTGCCGGCGCGCCGCGTCGCGAACGGCTGAACGGCTCCTCAGGCTCGCGCGGCGATGAAGGCGATCCAGTCGCCGCGCGGGCTGAGACACTGTTCCGTCCCTGCATGGAGCGAGAGCGCCCCGCGCTTCCACAAGGCAGCGAAGTCGCGGGGACTGCGAAGCGCGAGCGCGACCGTTCTCTCGAACACCCGGTCGCGCACCTTCGGGTAGAGAAACCCGAACCACGCGATACAGAAACCGACGATCACCACCGCGCCGAGCCACCAGCCCACCGCCGATGTCGCGCCAAGCGACAACGCGAGCCCGCCAATGATCGGAATCGCGCTTTCGTAACGGCGGAAGGCGGGGCTGCCCGGGCTGTTCATCATGCGGATGTTCACGCCCAGCTTCAGCGTCTCGTCGTCGGCCAGCCGGCGCAGGGTGGCGAAGGCTTCCTGCTCGGTCATGCCGCATCCTCCGTTGGCGCAGGTTCGGCCGCGAGCGCGAAGGCGGCCTGCATCAGCGCGCGCGTATAGGCTTCGCGCGGCGCTGTCATCACCGTCTCGGCCGGCCCCTCCTCGACGATGCGGCCCGCCTTCATCACCGCGATCCGGTGCGAGACGGCGCGGACCACTTTCAGGTCGTGCGAGATGAACAGGTAGGCGAGGCGGTGGCGCGCCTGCAGCTCGCGCAGCAGTTCCACGATCTGTGCCTGCACGGACATGTCCAACGCGCTCGTCGGCTCGTCCAGCACGATGAAGCGCGGGCGCAGCACGAGCGCCCGCGCGATCGCGATGCGCTGGCGCTGGCCGCCGGAGAATTCGTGCGGATAGCGATCGACCATGTCGGGACGCAGGCCGACCTCCGTCAGCACGCTCGCCACCTTCGCGGTCCGGTCGGCGCGCGAAAGCTCGGGCTCATGCACCGCGAGCCCCTCGGCGACGATCTCGCCCACGCTCAGACGCGGGCTGAGGCTGCCGTAGGGATCCTGGAAAACGATCTGCATCTCCGCACGCAGCGGCCGCAAAGCGCGCCGCGACAGGCCCCCGATGTCCCGCCCCTCGAAGCGGATCGTGCCCTCGCTGTGCTG
>JBBCJT010000091.1:0-6295 GCA_037190665.1 Rhodovastum atsumiense
GACAGGCGCTTGCGGCCCTTGGCGCGGCGGTTGGCGAGCACCTTGCGGCCGCCGACCGTCGCCATGCGGGCGCGGAAGCCGTGCCGGCGCTTACGGACAAGCTTGCTGGGCTGGTAAGTGCGCTTCACGGCACGATCCCCATTTGAATGACACAACGGCCCCACAGGGGCGTGCGCGAGCGGGTTCCCCCGTCGCGAGCGCGGACCCTATAGGCATCCGGGTCGCCGAAGGTCAACCGCCCGGCCTGCGGGTCGGGGTCGCGGTTTTGATTGACAGGCCCCTGCCTGCTCCCGACATCCTCCCGTTATGGTGCAACGCAGCATTTCTGCGCGGCCGCCGGTGGTGAACCTCGCCCTGCAGGGCGGCGGCGCGCATGGCGCCTTCACCTGGGGCGTGCTGGACGCGCTGCTGGAGGACGGCCGGCTCGCTTTCGACGGCATCTCCGGCGCCTCCGCCGGGGCGATGAACGCCGCGGTCCTGGCGCATGGCTGGCTGGACGGCGGGCGGGACGGCGCGCGGGCCGCGCTGGACCGGTTCTGGCGCCGGGTCGCCGCCTCCCAGGCGCTCACACCCCTGCGCAGCGCGCCCTGGGAGCGCGCCCTGTGGGGCCGCGACCTGACGTGGAGCCTCGCCTGGCAGGGATTCGACACCCTGCTGCGGCGGATGAGCCCCTACCAGCTCAACCCGTTCGACTGGAATCCGCTGCGGGAGATCATCGGCGACACGCTGGATTTCGACCGTCTCCGGACCGCCGCGCAGCACCGGCTGTTCATCGCCGCGACCGATGTCGGCAGCGGCAAGATGCGCGTCTTCACCGGCGAGGAGCTGAGCGCGGAGGTGCTGGTCGCCTCCGCCTGCCTGCCGCTGCTGTTCCAGGCGCCGGAGATCGACGGGCGGCGCTACTGGGACGGCGGCTATGCCGGCAACCCGCCGCTCTGGCCGCTGGCCGAGGCCTGCGCGCCGCACGACATCGTGCTGGTCGAGGTGAACCCGATCAACCGGCCTGACCTGCCGGTGAACGCGCCGGACATCCTCAACCGCATGAACGAGATCGGCATGACCGCCCCGCTGCGCGGCGAGATCCGCGCGCTGGAGCACGCGCGGTCGCGCCCCGCCGCCCGGCCGGGCCTCGTCCGCCGCCTTGTCCATGCGTGGCGGGACGACGCGCCGGCGGGCCGGCCGCATGTCCACGCGATCCATGACGAGGATGCGATGGCCTCCTATAATGTCTCGACCAAGTTCAACACCGAACTTCCCTTCCTCCACGAACTGAAGGCGCTTGGCGTGTCGGCAGCCCGGACCTGGCTGGCGGAGCATTTCAACGACGTGGGCGTGCGCGATTCGGTGGATCTGCGCGCGCGGTATCTCTGATGCGCATCGCCGTGTTCGGCGCGGGCGCCATCGGCCCCGCATGGGCGGTGCTGGCGCGCCAGCGCGGGCATGAGGCCGCGCTGTGGTCGCCGTCCGGCGCGGGACTTGCCGGCTACGCGGGCACGCTGCACGCGGAAGGCGCCGTCGCGGCCAGCGTGCCGGTCGCCGCCGCGCCCGATCCCGCCACGGCGCTGGACGGGGCGGATGCGGCGGTGCTGGCGGTGCCCGTGCATGCGCACCGGGCGGTGATGGAACGCCTCGCGCCGGTGCTGCCGGCGGGGCTGCCGGTGCTGGTCGGACCCGCGCTCTCGCTTTCGGCGAGCTACCTTCACAGCCTGACTGGCGGACCCGTCATCGCGCTGGCGACCACGCCGATGACCGGCCGCCGCCTCGCGCCGGACCGCGTGCGCATCGGCGCCATCCGCGCCGGCGTGGATGCCGTCGCGCTGGGGATGGAGGCCGACGCGGCCGCCGGGCTGATCGCGGCGCTGACCGGCGTGCCGGCGACGATGCACGCCGATCCGCTGCTGCCGGCGCTGGCCAACGTGAACCCGCCCTTCCACGCCGCGCTGGCGCTGACCAACGTCACGCGCATCGAGCGCGGCGAGGCGTGGCCGCAGTACGAGATGATGACGCCGGCAGTGTGCCGGCTGATCGCGGCGCTGGATGAGGAACGCTTGGCACTCGCGGCGCATCACGGGCTGTCCGTGACCTCCGCCGCCGCCCACCTGGCCCGCACCAACGGCATCGCGGAGGGATCGCTGCCCGCGATGTGCGCCGCCATCGTCGCCGCGCGCGCGCCGGTGCTCGGCCCCACCGCGATGGACAGCCGCTACGTCACCGAGGACGTCGCCTTCGGCCTGTGCTTCTGGCAGGTGCTGGCGCGCCGCGCGGGGGTCGCGATGCCGGCCATGGATGCGACCGTGGCGGCGCTGGACGTGCTGTGGGGGCGCAGCTTCGCCGCCGCGAACGACCTGCTCCCCGTGCTCGCATTCCCGTGAGCGCATCCCATATTCCGGGCATGGCGCCCCGCCGCAGCCTTTCCGCTCGACTCCTGTGGCTGACCGCCAGTTTCGTGCTGCTTGCCCAGGTGATGATCTTCATCCCCTCGATCGGGCGCGAGCGGCTGGACTGGCTGCGCAACCGCATCACCGAAGCGCATATCGCCGCGCTATCCGTTGCCGCCGCGCCGGACGGGATGGTGGATGACGCCACGCGGGACGAGCTGCTGCGCCTGACCGGCACCGAGGCGATCCGCCTGACCGAGCCGGGCCGATCCGTCCTCGCGCTGGAGCCGACGACCGCCGCCGCTGCCGACGACTCGGTGGACCTGACGGAGGAGAGCTGGTTCGAGGGCATCGCGCATGCGCTGACCACGCTGGTGCAGCGCCGCGACCACCTGCTCAACGTGTCCGGACGGTCGCCGCTGCGCCCCGAGGTCAAGGTGCAGCTCCTGGTGCGCGAGGCGGCGCTGGCCCGCCACCTGCGGACCTTCGCCAAGACCATCGCCCTGCTGTCGCTCGCCATCGCAGCGGTGCCGGCGGTGGTCGTCTATTTGTCGCTGCACTGGCTGCTGGTGCGGCCGATGCGGCGCATCACCGGCTCCATCGCGGCCTTCCGCGCCGATCCGGAGCGGACCCCGCCGCTGGATGCCGGCAGCCTGCGCGGCCGCGACGAGATCGCGGTGGCGGCCGACGAGCTGGCGGGGATGCAGGCGGAACTGCGCGCCGCGCTGTGGCGCAACGCGCGGCTGGCGGCGCTGGGGACGGCGGTGGCCAAGATCAGCCACGACCTGCGGGGCAGCCTTTCGACGGCGCTGCTGATCGCCGACCGGCTCGCCGGGTCGAGCGATCCGTCCGTGCGCCGCGCGGCGAGCACGCTCACCGGGTCGGTGGAGCGCGCCACGGGGCTGCTTCGCGGCACGCTCGATTTCGTGCGGGAGGGCCCGCCGCCGGTGACGACGCGCCCGGTGGCGCTCGCCCCGCTGCTGGCCGATGCGGCACTTGCCGCGCCCGGGCTGACGCTGGCGGCCGACCTGCCGCAGGACGCGACGGTCGCTGCCGACCGCACGCAGATGCTCCGCGTGCTGGCCAACCTGGTCCGGAACGCCGCCGAGGCCGGGGCGCGGCGGGTGGACGTGACGCTGGAGCACGGTGCGGACGGCACGGCGATCCTGCTCTCCGATGACGGGCCGGGCCTGCCGGAGGCGATCCGCACCAATCTCTTCCGCCCCTTTGTCGCCGGCGGGCGGCGCGGCGGCACCGGGCTGGGTCTTGCCATCGTCCACGACCTGATGCGCGCGCAGGGCGGCGACATCACGCTGGTGGAGACCGGGCCGCACGGTACGCGGTTCCGCCTGTTCCTGCCGGCGGCCGAGGTCCGGGCCGAGCCCGAACCGCCCGACAGCACCGTCGCCCCGCTCATCCCCCGCGCGGTCTGATACCGCCGGGCCTTGCCGATGATCTTTTCATCGGCGAGGCGAACGGTATCGGCGCGCAGGGCTGGCGTGGCGGCTGCGCGCGCAATGAAGCCTCCTACCGGGCCCGGCTTGCGGCGCGGTGGCGCCAGGCGGATGGTCGCGTCCATGTCCGACTGGAACCCCACGCAGTACCTGCGCTTCGACAGCGAACGGCTGCGGCCGGCCATCGACCTCGTGGCGCGCATCGCCCACCCCGCGCCACGGATGATCTACGACCTCGGCTGCGGCACCGGCAGCGGCACGGCGATGCTGCGGGCCCGCTATCCGGCCGCGCGGATCGTGGGCGTCGACGGCAGCGCGGCGATGCTCGACCGCGCGCGGACGGAAGTGCCGGACGCGGAGTTCGTCGCCGCCGACCTCGCAGGCTGGTCCGCGCCGGAACCGGCGGACGTGATCTTCACCAACGCCGCCCTGCAATGGCTGCCGGACCATCCCGTCCTGTTCCCGCGCCTGCTGAAAAGCCTCGCCCCCGGCGGGGTGCTCGCGGTGCAGATGCCGGCGATGGACGCCGAGCCGATCCGGCGGCTGCAGGGCGAGACGGCATCGAACGGTCCGTGGCGGGAGATACTCGCGCCGCTGGTCGCCGCCGCGCCGCGCATCCTGCCGCCGCCCGACTATCGCGCCATGATCGCCCCGCACGTCGCCCGGATCGACATGTGGGAAACCATCTACTGGCACGCGCTGCAGGGCGAGGACGCCGCGGTGCAATGGGCGCTCGGCACATCGCTGCGTCCGTTCGTGGATGCGCTCGCCGAACCGATGCGGAGCGAGTTCCTGGCCGCCTACGCGGCGGCGGTACGGCCGCACTACACGCCGGGGCCGGACGGGCGGACGCTGCTGCCGTTCCGGCGGTTGTTCCTGCTGGCGCAGGCGAAGGGCTGATCTATCCCCGCGGACGCGTCGCGACGAAGATGCCGGTGACGATCAGCACGAAGCCGACCGCGTGGTACGGCCGCACCGCCTCCCCCAGCGCGGGGATCGCGATCGCGGCGTTGGCGAGCGGGATCAGGTGCAGGAACGGCGCGGCCGCCTGCGGCCCGATCATGCCGACCGCGGCGTTCCACGCGAGGTAGGCGCCGAGCGAGGCCGCGAGCGCCGTGTACAGCACCGCCCACAACGTGGTGGCGCTGGCCCGCAGCTTCACATCGTCCACCACCTGCTCGATCCCCGCGCCGATGGCGAGGATCGGCACGGCGAGCCCGATCAGCACCGCGAGCAGCGTCAGCCCGGGAAACCCGCCCGGCGGCAATCGCCGCAGCAGCACGGTGTAGATGCCCCAGGACGCCATCGCCGTCAGGATCAGCGCATCGCCCGGGTTGAACCCATACGCGAGCAGCGAACCGGGATCGCCGCGCGCCAGCACCGTCGCCACGCCGGCGGCGGAGACGGCGAGCCCGCCAAGCTGCACCCCGCGCGGCCGTTCGCCATCCATCAGCCAGGCGAACAGCAGCACGAAGCCCGGGATCGTGCTGTTGGCGAGGGCCGCGTTGATCGACCCGGTCCAGCGCAGCGCGAGGTAGGCGACGGCGTTGAACACCACGAGCCCCGTCACCGCGAGGCCGAGCAGCAGCGGCAGATGCGCGCGGATCAGCTTCCGCCGTGCGTACACATCGCGCCAGACGAAGGGCAGCAGCAGCGCACCCGCCAGCGCCCAGCGCAGCGCCGACAGCGCGACCGGCGGCACCTCGGCCCGCACGGCGCGTCCGAGGACGAAATTGCCGCTCCACAGGACCACCGCCGTCACCAGCAGCAGCGCTGCCCTCAGCGAAACACTCGTCATCGCCCGAACGTAGAGCGGGTTCGCCTGCGTCGTGGAGATGCAGGGGAACCCGCCCTGCCCTCCTCAGGACGCAGGTCGTCCCGGACGCGACGGGCGCGTCAGTGCCAGAACCGGCGCGCCAGCGAGTCGAAGAAGCTGAACAGCGCGTCGCCCGCGATGATGCCGGCGGCGAAGACCTCCATGCTGCCTTCGCTGTTGCCGCCCTGCCGGGCCTGCCACACCAGCCGGCAGAGGATGCCCGCCAGCACCGCCCAGCCCGCCATGGGGAAGTTGATCAGCAGGCCGGTCGCGAACAGCACGCCGATCTGCCGCTTGGTGCCGCCGATGAACTGCAGGATCGCGCCGGGGATGGCCCAGACCAGCAGCGACCACGCCACGCCAGGCGCGACGCCGGCATTGATCGTCGCCGCGTAGACCCGGTTCACCGGGGCGACGAGGTTCTGGTCGAAATACGACTGGTACGACACCAGCACCACGATGCCCGCGATGACGAAGGCGAACATCGCGGCGAAAAGCTGCTGCAACCGGCCGGCCCGCTCGAAGGCCGGATCGGCGCCATGGCCGCGCAGGATGTACCCGGCCTTCAGGTCGTACCCCATGTCGGCGAAGGCCGGCCCCGTCGCCGCGGAGAAGCCGACCAGCAGCGCCAGCGCCGGCATCGGGAA
>JBBCJT010000092.1:0-6983 GCA_037190665.1 Rhodovastum atsumiense
CTTCACCAACAACATCCCGCAGCGCGACGGCGGCACGCATCTCGCCGGCTTCCGCATGGCGCTGACGCGCGTGGTGTCCAAGTACGCCGAGGGGATGGGCAAGAAGGACAGCCTGCAGCTCACCGGCGACGACATGCGCGAAGGGCTGACGGCGGTGCTGTCGGTGAAGGTGCCTGACCCCAAGTTCTCCTCGCAGACCAAGGACAAGCTGGTCAGCTCCGAGGTGCAGCCGGTGGTGCAGGCGGCCGTGGCGGATGGCCTCACTCACTGGTTCGAGACGCATCCGAAGGAAGCCAAGGCCGTCGTCCAGAAGGTGATGGACGCCGCTTCCGCGCGCGAGGCGGCGCGCAAGGCGCGCGAGCTGACGCGGCGCAAGGGCGTGCTCGACGTCTCGACGCTGCCGGGCAAGCTCGCCGACTGCCAGGAGCGCGATCCCTCCCGCGCCGAATTGTTCATCGTCGAGGGCGACAGCGCCGGCGGGTCGGCCAAGCAGGGCCGCGACCGCCGGTTCCAGGCGATCCTGCCGCTGCGCGGCAAGATCCTGAACGTGGAGCGCGCGCGCTTCGACCGCATGCTGTCCTCAGCCGAGATCGGGACGCTGATCACCGCGATGGGCACCGGCATCGGCCGCGCCGAGCCCGAGCAGGGCGGGTTCGACATCGGCAAGCTGCGCTATCACCGCATCGTGGTGATGACGGACGCGGACGTGGACGGATCCCACATCCGCACGCTGCTGCTGACCTTCTTCTTCCGCCAGATGCCGGAGCTGATCAGCCGCGGCCATCTCTTCATCGCCCAGCCGCCGCTGTACCGCGCCAAGCGCGGCAACGAGGAACGTTACCTGAAGGACGACCGCGCGCTGGAGCAGTACCTGCTCGACAAGGCGGTGGCCGAGGCGCGGGTGACGCTGGCCGACGGGACGGTGCTGGACGGCGCCTCGCTCGCCGACGAGCTGCCCTTCCTGCGCGAGGCGCATATGCGGCTGCGCCGGCTGTCCACCGCGGCCCCGGTGGCGCTGCTGGAACAGGCCGCCATCGCGGGCGCGCTGTCGCCAGACGGCGCCGCCGCGGCGGCCTCCGTGCTGGCGCAGCGGCTCAACGCCATCAGCCTGCCGACGGAGCGGGGCTGGATCGTGGATGCGAGCGAGGGCGGGCTGGTGCTGGCGCGCACCGTGCGCGGCGTGGCGGAGCGGCACACGCTGGATGCCGCCGTGCTGCGCAGCGCGGAAGCACGCTGGCTCGCCGAACGCGCGGCTGTGCTGGGCGCCCGCTTCGCCACGCCGTCCGTGGTGATCGCGGGTGCGAGCGAGACGAAGGCGGACGGGCCGGCCAGCCTGTACGACCGGCTGATCGCGCAGGGCCGCAAGGGCCTCGCCATCCAGCGCTTCAAGGGGCTGGGCGAGATGAACCCGGACCAGCTCTGGAAGACCACGCTCGACCCCGCCGCGCGCACGATGCTGCAGGTGCGCGTGGGCGACGTGGAGGAAGCGAGCGAGGTGTTCACCACGCTGATGGGCGATCTGGTGGAGCCGCGCCGCGAGTTCATCGTCGGCAACGCGCTCAAGGTCGCCAATCTGGACGTGTGATGACCACCCCGCTGCGCGAGACGACGACACCGCCCGAGGACGCGCTGCTGCGCGCCATCTGGTTCGGCCTGCGGGGCGACTGGGCGGCCGCGCATGAGATCGTGCAGGCCGATGACGGCGCGGATGCGGCGTGGATCCATGCGTGGCTGCACCGGATCGAGGGCGACCTCGGCAATGCCGGCTACTGGTACCGCCGCGCCGGCAAGCCTGTCGCGCGGGAGAGCACGGATGCCGAAGGCGAGGCCATCGCGCGGGCACTGGCCGCGCGCTGATGTCGGACGGCGGCCCCGTCGCCGATGGCTGATCCGTTCCGCATTCCCGCCGATGTCGTCTGCCTCGCCGACTATGAATCGCACGCCCGGGCGCGGCTGACGGATGCGGCGTGGGCCTATATCGCGGGCGGCGCGGCGGATGAGCTGACGCTCCGGTGCAACCGGACGGCCTATGACGATATCCGGCTGAAGGGGCGCGTGCTGACGCGCTTCGAGAGCGGCGGGGGTACGCGGCTCGATCTGTTCGGCGACGGCTACGATCATCCGATCCTGCTCGCGCCCGTGGCGCATCACGGCCTCGCCTGCCCGGCGGCGGAGATCGCGACCGCGGTCGGTGCGGGCGGCGCGCGGGCGGGCTTCGTCGTCAGCACGCTCTCGGACACGCCGCTGGAGGAGATCGCCGCGGCCGCGCGATCGCCGTTCTGGTTCCAGCTCTACATCCAGCACGACAGGGCTTTCACGCACGCGCTCGTCTCGCGCGCGGAACAGGCCGGCGCGCGGGCGATCGTGGTGACTGTGGATGCGCCGGTCAGCGGCGTGCGCAACCGCGAACAGCGCGCCGGCCTGCCGCCTCGCGAGGCGGTGCATCTTCGCGGCCTCGCGCCCGGCCCCGTCGCGCAGGGCGGGCTCGGGGAGAGCCTGCTGTTCGGCGGCTTCCTCGCAGGCGCGCCGTGCTGGGAGGATTTCGCCGCACTGCGCGCCGCCACGCGGCTGCCGCTGCTCGTCAAGGGCATCATGGCGCCGGAGGACGCGGACCGCGCCATCCGCGAGGGAGCGGACGGCATCATCGTGTCGAACCACGGCGGCCGCGTGCTCGACACGCTGCCCGCGACGATCGAGGCGCTGCCTGTCATCGCCGCGTCCGTGGCGGGGCGGGTCCCGCTGCTCGTCGATGGCGGCATCCGGCGGGGGACGGATGTGCTGAAGGCGCTCGCCCTCGGCGCGACGGCGGTGCTGATCGGCCGCCCCTACATCTTCGCGCTCGCGGTCGCGGGTCCGGCGGGCGTGGCCCACGCCGTGCAGCTTCTGCGCGGCGAGTTCGAGATCGCGATGGCACTCACGGGCTGCCGCAGCCTCGGCGATATCGGACCGCATGTGTTGTGGCAGCCAGTGGGCGGGGGCTGATCCGAGTCATACCGGCCCGCCTTTTGGCCGATCCGCATTCGCTGATGAAAAGGGTAACGGCAAGGCTCAGCGGTATCCTGCGGACGGCATCACTCATCTACAGCGAGGCTGCGCCCCCTCACCCCAACCCTCTCCCCCGAAGCGGTGGAGAGGGGGGCTTGTTGCTGTCGAGGCAGCGAATACGAGCCTCAGCTTCCACACTCTTCCTCGAAGAGCGCGTTCTCCCTCTCCCGCTTGCGGGAGAGGGCCGGGGTGAGGGCCGTTATCGCCAGCGGGACGCTCCGTCTCCTACCACCCAACCTTTCGATTAAGCTGATGTCGAATCCCGATCCCGCACACAGCCCCCACGCCAACCCTGCGCGGATAGCAGACGGCGCCATTCATCGACCGTGAGGCTGTGCCCCTCTCTCCGAAGCGGTGCAGAGGGGTCTATTGCTGTCAGGGCAGCGAGCACGAACCCCAGCTTCCGCACTCTCCCTCGAAAAGCGCGCCTCCCTCTCCCGCCTGGGGGAGAGGGCCGGGGTGAGGGATCGTGGACGCGGCTATCCCTATCAGTCGTAGTCGACATCCAGGATGCGGCCGTCACGGGCGGAGACGTCGACATCCATCTCCCGCCCGTCGGCGTGCCATCCCTCGACCTCCCATTTCCCGTCGTCGCACTCCACCTCCTGCACCCGCACCATGCCGATGCCGCGGGCGATCTGGATCGCCTGCTCCGCCGTGACCCGGCCGGCGCGGCAGGATGCGTCGTCGGCCGCGGCGGGCAGCGAGGACAGCAAGGGAAGCAGCAGGACGCCGGCAAGGATGCGGATCATGAGGGGGATCTCCGTCACATGGGTTCGCGTCCCCGGATGCCACGCACCCGGGACAGCATGATGTCCGGTTTGTGGCGGACTCAGCGCCGGAAGCGCAGATCCGATCCGGCTGCCGCCCACCCCGCCTCGATCGCGTCCAGATCGGTGAAGCCGGACGGGTTCGCCTTCGACGGCGCGCGGTCCAGCCGCGGCTCCGCCATCGTCCGCCACATCCCCAGCAGCCGCCGCAGCTCGATCAGCGGATCGGGATGGTCATCGACACGCAGGTTGATGTCGGGGAAATCCTCGGTGCTCACCAGCACCAGCGCGGCGGATTGCCGGCCGCGACGGTCCCCGCCCGCCGCCTGCCCGGCATCCAGCGCCGCCAGCATCCGTTCCGGCAGCTTCAGCCCGGCATTGTCCCGCCATGCGGAAGAGGTCGCGGGCACCACGCGTCCGTTGGCGAGCATGTTGCCCGCGAAGGATACGTCCGGCGCGGTCTCGTCGCCGGCCCAGTCCACGCAGTTGCGTCCGGTCCAGGCCGCGCTGCGTCCCTTCGCGTCCACCGCGTGGACCTGCCGCATGCCGCGGCCTTCATCGCCCGCGAGCGCGCCTTCGATCGCCGCCGCGGGGGCAAGGCCGCGCGCCATCGCATCGAGGATCGCGGGCCCCAGATAACGGTTGCTTATGGACTGGGTGGAGACCGCCCCCACGCCGGCGCGGACAAACGGGCAGGTCGCGCCGACCGCGAGGTTGCAGGTGGTGACCGCGACGGCGAAGGCGCCGGTCTGCGGATCGCGGGCGACGATGGACCAGGTCATGCGACGGCACTCTCCACGACACACTCTCCTCGGCAGGCGCTGCCATCGCGCCCCACCCCCCGCGCCCGGTCAAGGCCCCGCCGATCACGTTCCGGCCGCGGGCTCGAATAGAGGCTGGCGCGCCCCGGCGACGGCTGCGATGGTGCGGCCAACGGCTGGACCGGGAGGAAACTGGGAACGTGGCGCGGGTCAGCATCCGCGAGGTGCGGAAATCCTTTGGGCAGACCGCGATCCTGCACGGCGTGAGCGTGGAGATCGCCGACGGGGCATTCGTCGTCCTGGTCGGGCCGTCGGGCTGCGGCAAGTCCACCCTGCTGCGGATGATCGCGGGACTGGAGAACATCACCGGCGGCGAGATCGCCATCGGCGACAAGGTCGTCAACAACGTGCCGCCGAAGAACCGGGACATCGCCATGGTGTTCCAGAACTACGCGCTCTACCCGCACATGACCGTGTTCGAGAACATGGCCTTCAGCCTGACGCTGGCGAAGGCCCCGAAGGCGGTGATGGAGCAGGAGGTGGGCCGCGCGGCGCGGATCCTCGGGCTGGAGACGCTGCTGCAGCGCTATCCGCGGCAGCTCTCGGGCGGGCAGCGCCAGCGCGTGGCCATGGGCCGCGCCATCGTGCGCAACCCGCAGGTGTTCCTGTTCGACGAACCGCTCTCGAACCTCGACGCCAAGCTGCGCGTGCAGATGCGCACCGAGATCCGGGAGCTGCACCAGCGCCTCAAGGTCACCACCGTCTATGTCACGCACGACCAGATCGAGGCGATGACGAGGGCGGATCTGATCGTGGTGATGAACGGCGGGCGCATCGAGCAGAGCGGCGCGCCGCTCGAGCTGTACGACCGGCCCGCGAACCTGTTCGTCGCCGGCTTCATCGGCAGCCCGTCGATGAACCTGATCCGCGGCGCCATCGCCGGCGGCAGCTTCCGCAGCGCGAACGGGGATGTCTGGCCGCTGGATGCCAACGGCACCGCCCCGCCCGACGGGCCCGCGGTCTATGGCATCCGGCCCGAGCACCTCACGATCGACCCCGGGGGCATCCAGGCGACGGTGCAGGTGATTGAACCGACCGGGTCGGAGACGCAGGTGATGATGCGGGTGGGCGACAGCCCGCTCGTCGGCGCATTCCGCGAACGCATCGCCGCCAGACCCGGCGACACGCTGCCCATCCGGCCGATGCCCGGCCTCGTGCATCTGTTCGAGGAGGGATCGGGCCGGCGGATCTGAAGCGCCGGCAGGACAGGATCGGACGACAACGTCAGGACAGGGGAGAGAAACACCGATGGCCTTCATCATCACACGCCGCAGCCTGCTCGCGGCCTCGACCGCCGGCATGGCGGCGACCGCGATCGGCGACGCGGGAGCACAGATCACGGCGCGCGAGGCGACGCCGCCGAACCTGCCGATCGAGAGCGGGGCGAGCCTCAGCATGCTGCGCCCGGTGCGCTTCGTCCCGGCCGACGAGGAGGTGTGGCGCGCCAACTGCGCGCGCTTCACCCAGAAGACGGGCGTGGCCGTCAAGGTGGATTTCGTCGGCTGGGAGGATATCAGCCAGCAGACGGCGGTGACCGCGAACACCGGCGCCGGCCCCGACCTGATCGTCGGCTTCGACGAGGCGCCGCATATCTACGTCGACAAGCTCGTCGAGCTCACCGACGTCGCCGAGTATCTCGACAAGCGCTACGGGCCGTGGCTCGCGATGGCGAAGCGCTACGGCCAGTCGAGCAAGGGCACGAACTGGATCGGCCTGCCCTTCGGCTCCACCGGCGGCCCGCTGGTGTGGCGCAAGTCCGCGCTGCAGCAGGTCGGCTACGACGCGCCGCCCGACGATCTCGGCAAGTTCCTCGACCTGGCGAAGAAGCTGAAGGCCGCCGGCAAGCCGATGGGCTTCGCGCTCGGCAACGCGGTCGGCGACGGCAACGGCTTCGCGAGCTGGATGGTCTGGGCGCACGGCGCGTGGCTCGTCAACGAGGACGGCAGCGTCGGCATCAACACGCCGCAGGCCATCGAGGCGATGACCTACCTGCGCGACCTGTACCCGAGCTTTATCCCGGGCACCACGGCGTGGAACGACGTCTCCAACAACCGCGCCTACACGTCGCAGGAGCTGTGGCTCACGCAGAACGGCGTCTCGCTCTACTTCTCGCTGAAGAACAGCGACGACGCGGCGATCCGCGCGATCGCCGACGACACGTACATAACGCTGCTGCCGAAGGGCAAGGCGAACTCCACGCCGAACGCCGGCCTGACCATGAACGCCATGGTGTTCAAGCACAGCCGGTACCCGAACGCGGCGAAGGCGCTGCTCACCTTCCTGTTCGAGTCCGAGCAGTACGATCCGTGGCTGCAGGCCTGCGTCGGCTACTGGTCGCAGCCGCTCG
>JBBCJT010000093.1:0-12329 GCA_037190665.1 Rhodovastum atsumiense
AACCGTCCGCATCGACGGCACGGCGCTGGAGCAGATGTCCCGCCGGCAGATCGCCCTGCGCCTCGCCTATGTTCCGCAGGCGACCTCGAGCGGGTTCGCCTATCTCGCCCGCGATATCGTGGCGATGGGCCGCGCCGCGCGGATGCCGCTTCTCGGCGCGCCGACGCGGCATGATCGCGAGATGGCGGAGAGGGCGCTGCAACAGCTCGGCCTCGCGCATCTTTCCGCGCGCCCGGTGACCGAGCTGTCGGGCGGCGAGCGGCAGCTCGTGCTGATCGCGCGCGCGCTCGCGCAGGAAGCCGACGGGATCCTGATGGACGAGCCGACGTCGAGCCTGGATTTCGGCAATCAGGTCCTGGTGCTGCGCCAGATCCGCACGCTCGCGTCCCGGGACGGACTCGCGATCATCATGACCACGCACCAGCCGGACCATGCGCTGACCATCGCGGATCACGTGGCGCTCGTGCACGGGGCATCGATGCTGGGGCCCGCATCGCCGGATGCACTGATAACCGCGGATCATCTGACCGAGGTCTATGGCGTGAGCGCGCTGGTCGGGGATCTGCGTGTGGGAGATGCGGAGCGACGGGTATGCGTGCCGATCGTGCCGTTGCCGCGGGGCGAAGTGGGAAGTGTCGATCCCGGTTGATGGCGATCCGGATTCGGTCGCCGTGGAGTCGTGCAGCACCAGGCACCGGACTCGGGAAGAAGACGCGTCCGCACCTTCGCCGCGATCCAACGCGGCAGCCGCTTTGCCTTCCTTTCGCGATCGCCGGCAGCTCGGATCCAGACAACCCCCCATTGACTTCAAATTGAATACCTCTACCAGATGTAGCGGTCGTGGTCCCCTGAGTCGCAAGATCAGGGGCTAAGAGGGAAGCCGGTGCGCCTTCGGGTAAAGCCGGCGCTGCCCCCGCAACTGTAAGCGGCGAGCCGCTGTCGACAGGGTCACTGGCGCATCTCCTCGCGCCGGGAAGGCCAGACAGCAGCGATGACCCGTGAGCCAGGAAACCTGCCGCGACGGCTGTGACGTCCTCGGGCGGGGTGTCCCGGTGGTCGCTTGCTGACAGCCGGCTCCTGCGGCCGGCGTGCCATCGTGCAAGCGCCCGCCTCGACCCCGCCACAACATGATGGGGTTGCCGATGTCTGCGCTGGCCGGTCTGTCTCAGGACAATTCGCCGCATGCCGCCTTGCCGCGGATGATCGTCAAGCGCGACGGCGAGAGCGCCGTCTTCGAAACCGGCAAGATCCGCTCCGCCATCGCGCGCGCAGGCCAGGCAACCGGCGAATTCGGCAGCGACGAGGCGGACCGGCTCACCGGCCAAACCACGAAGATCATCGCCCACCGCTTCGACGGTGCCGCGCCGCATATCGAGCAGGTGCAGGACATCGTCGAGCAGGTGCTGATCGCGGCCGACCATTTCGCGACCGCCCGCGCCTACATCGTCTATCGCGAGAAGCGCGGGCAGGCGCGGCAGGACCGCAACACGGTCGTGGATGTCGCCGCCTCCATCAACGAATACCTCGACCGCACCGACTGGCGCGTGAACGCCAACGCCAATCAGGGCTACTCGCTCGGCGGCCTCGTCCTCAACCTGTCCGGCAAGGTCGTCGCCAACTACTGGCTGTCGCACATCTATCCGGCGGAGATCGGCCGCGCCCATCGCGAGGGCGACATCCACATCCACGATCTCGACATGCTGGCCGGCTATTGCGCGGGCTGGTCGCTGCGCACGCTTCTGGCCGAAGGGCTGAACGGCGTGCCGGGCAAGGTCGAGGCCGGCCCGCCGAAGCACCTGTCCAGCGCGGTCGGCCAGATCGTCAACTTCCTCGGCACGTTGCAGAACGAGTGGGCCGGCGCGCAGGCCTTCAGCTCCTTCGATACCTACATGGCGCCGTTCATCCGCAAGGACCGGCTGACCTACGCCGAGGTGCTGCAATCGATCCAGGAGCTGATCTACAACCTCAACGTCCCCTCCCGCTGGGGCACGCAGACGCCGTTCACCAACCTCACCTTCGACTGGACCTGCCCGGAAGACCTCTGCGAGCAGGTGCCGGTGATCGGCGGGGAGGAGATGGATTTCACCTACGGCGATCTTCAGTCCGAAATGGACATGATCAATCGCGCCTACATGGAGGTGATGACGAAGGGCGACGCCAAGGGCCGCGTCTTCACCTTCCCGATCCCCACCTACAACATCGCCCCGGATTTCCCCTGGGACAGCGAGAACGCCGACCGTCTGTTCGACATGACGGCGAAGTACGGCCTGCCCTACTTCCAGAACTTCATCAATTCCGAGCTGAAGCCGAACATGATCCGGTCGATGTGCTGCCGGTTGCAGCTCGACCTGACCGAACTGCTCAAGCGCGGCAACGGCCTGTTCGGCAGCGCCGAGCAGACGGGCTCCATCGGCGTGGTCACGATCAACTGCGCACGGCTCGGCTATCTGCATCGCGGCGACGAGGCCGCGCTGTTCCACCGCCTCGACGCGCTGCTGGACATCGGCCGCAACAGCTTGGAGATCAAGCGCAAGGTCGTGCAGCGCTACATGGACAGCGGCCTGTTTCCCTACAGCAAGCGCTATCTCGGCACGTTGCGGAACCACTTCTCCACGCTCGGCGTGAACGGCGTGAACGAGATGATCCGCAATTTCACCGCCGACTGCGAGGATATCAGCACGCCCTGGGGCCATGACTTCGCGGTGCGGCTGCTGGACCATGTCCGCGCGCGCATCACCGCCTTCCAGGCGGAGACGGGTACGATGTTCAACCTCGAAGCCACGCCCGCCGAAGGCACGACCTATCGTTTCGCCAAGGAAGACCGGAAGCGCTACCCCGACATCCTGCAGGCGGGCACCGAGGATAACCCCTACTACACGAATTCGAGCCAGCTTCCGGTCGGCCTCACCGATGATCCGTTCGAGGCGCTGGAGCGGCAGGACGAGCTGCAGTGCAAGTATACCGGCGGCACCGTGCTGCATCTCTACATGGGCTCGCGCCTGTCCTCGGGCGCGGCGTGCAAGAAGCTGGTGCAGCGCGCGCTCACCAGGTTCCGCCTGCCCTACATCACCGTCACCCCGACATTCTCGATCTGCCCGACCCACGGCTATCTTGAAGGCGAGCATGCCTTCTGTCCGAAATGCGATGCCGAGCGGCTCGCAGCCAAGCGGCATGCTGCCGCGTCCTGAAGGAGACGGAAATGACCGAACGCATCGTCACGGCGCCCGACACGAACGCGGACGTCACGCTGCGCGACGACGAACGCCAGCCCTGCGAGGTCTGGACCCGCGTGATGGGCTATCACCGGCCGGTGTCCTCCTTCAACCGCGGCAAGAAGGGCGAGCACAATGAGCGCCAGTTCTTCAGCGAAGCGCGTGCCGCGCTCCACTGAGCTGCGCATCGGCGGGCTTGCCCGGCTGTCCACCTGCGACTGGCCGCGCGAGCTCGTGGCCACGGTGTTCTGCCAGGGCTGCCCGTGGTCCTGCGGCTATTGCCACAACCCGCATCTCATTCCGCCGAATGCCGAACCGGTGATCGCGTGGTCGGAGGTGCTGTCCTTCCTCGGCAGCCGCCGCGGCCTGCTCGATGGCGTCGTGTTCTCGGGCGGCGAGCCGACCTTGCAGGCTGCCCTGCCGGAGGCGATGCGCGAGGTGCGCGCGCTCGGCTTCCGCGTAGGGCTGCATACGGCCGCCCCCTATCCCGCGCGGCTTGCCGAGGTGCTGCCGCTGGTCGATTGGATCGGCTTCGACGTCAAGGCCGCGTTCGACGAGTACGAGCGGATCACGGGCGCCGCCGGCAGTGGCGTCAAGGCCGAGGCGAGCCTCGTGCAGGTGCTCGCGAGCGGCGTTGCCTGCGACATCCGGACGACGGTGCATGACGCGCTGCTCGACCACGCCGCGCTCGAGCGGCTGGCATCGGACCTCGCCGCGCTCGGCGTCCGCGAGCATCGCCTCCAGCCGTTCCGTGCGGCCGGATGCACGACGGCCGCACTGCTTTAGCGGATATGGAACTCAGCCACGCTTCCGGGGGTGGGATCGGCGGTTGGCCGGCGCACCGTCACCCTGCTCCGCAATCCCCAGGCGCCAGGCCATCGCCGCCCGCCTCGGGTTGATCAGGTCGGCCAAGGTGGCGCGGTCGAGCACCGCGAGAAACGCCCCGAGCGCATCCCTCAACAGCGATTGCAGACCGCAGGCGCCGGAGATCGCGCAACTCCGGCTGTCCGCGAAGCAGCTCACCAGCGCCAGATCCTCCTCCGTGCAGCGGATCACCACGCCGATCACGATCTCCTCCGGCGGTCTGGCGAGCCTCAGGCCGCCCTTGCGGCCACGCACGGTCTCGACGAAGCCGGCATGCCCGAGCCGCTGGACCACTTTCGTCAGGTGATGGGCGGAGATGCCGTAGGCCGTCGCGATCTCGGGGATAGAGGCCAGTTCCGGCCCACGCAGGCCGACATACATCAGCACGCGCAGCGCATAGTCGCTATGAAGCGTCAGGCGCATGAAAAAAGATGCATCCAAGTTGCCTCTTTATCCCGGGCCCGGTATCCTGCCGCAGGAATGTTTCATCGCCCAGCGCATTCACCCGGCCGGCCGTGCGCGGAATCGCGCGCCTGCAAGCCGGATCAGCGCCCCGGATGACGGGAAGCAGGCCATGAAGCTCATCGCCGCCGAATACGCCCCCGGCGAGGACCGGGCGGGTGTCGCCCGGTACGTCTCGCGCGCACTCGTCGCTGTCCTCGATCGCCGGTATCCGGGCTTCATCCGGGTCCGCGATCCGGGTGCCGGCGCGCGCTCGCAGCGCGCTTCGATGCGCGCACCATCAATGGGAGTTTGTTCGTTGCCACGCGCTATCCACGCCCTTGCCGCCCTGCTTGCGTTCTCCGTCGCGCCGTCCTTTGCGCAGGAGGCCGCGGGCAACGCCGAGGCCGGGCAGAAGGTCTACAACCAGTGCCGCGCCTGCCACACGATCAACCAGGGCGGCCGGACCACGGTCGGCCCGAATCTGTTCGGCATCGTCGGCCGGCGCGCGGGTTCCATCGAGGGCTTCCGCTACTCTGCGCCGATGCGGGCAAAGCATGACGAGAGCTTCGCCTGGACCGAAGAGAACCTGCGCGGCTACATCCGGAACCCGAAGAACGTCGTCCCGGGCGGCTCCATGTCCTATGCGGGCCTGCGGAACGAGCAGCAGCTCAACGACCTGATGGCCTATCTGCAGGCGCAGCAGTGACGCGCTGAGGATACTGCCGGCGGCGGCGGCGCCCTGATCTCAGCCGCCGCCCTCCATGGCGCCGAGCCGTGCGATGCGGGCGATCGCGCGGCTGGCGAGTGATTGCAGGCGCAGCAGCATTTGTTCGTCCCGGGCCGCATCGGCGGCATCGAGATACAGTTCGGCCGCACGCTCGGCGAGCCGCCGCATCTCCGTCAGGCTGACCTCGCCCGAAACCGTCACCGCCCCCTGCCCCGGCACCGTTGCCGCCTCCGTCGCCATCTCTTCCGCTTCAACGGCGAGGCGACGCAGGTCCGGCGCCCGGGCCGCGACGGCCTCATCCTGCGACAGCTCGGCAAGGCCACTGGCGAGGGCCAGTTCGATATCGCGCGCTGCCATGGGCGAGGAGGCCGGGGCCGGCCCCGTGCCCCGCGCGGCATGGAAGGCGCGCCGGCGCTCGCGGCGCAGCGTTGCGGCGTGGCGCAGCTCCTCCATCGCCATCGTCTCCGCGGCCTTGCGGACCTCTGCATCCTCCGCCCGCGCGGCGATATGCGTCCACAGAAGGAAAGCCCGCTCCTCGTTCCGCACCGCCATGGAGAGCGCGCGGTAGGCAGATGCGAGCCGGGAGGAGGCGATGGTCCGCGCCGCATCCTCATCGAAGGACTCCGCCGGGCGCCAGCGGAGCCGGTCCGCGTCCGGATGCGTGCCGGTCTCGGCGCGCGACCATGCCTCGACCGTGGCGGCATGCTGCTCCTCCTCGGCCACCAGCGCGTCGAACACGGCCGCGACATCGGGCAGGCCGAGCGCACGCATGCTCGACGCCAGTTCGCCATAACGCGCGACGGCCTCGGTCTCGAGGGCGTGCGCAAGGGCGAAAAGCTCACCGAGCGATCGGATCGGCTCCAACATTTCACCCTGGGTCGCTGGCATGCCGGGCTCCTTAAACCCCCGCACGCCGCTTTCGGCTGGGCGGGTTGCGGAAAATCAGGTATCTCATATGCCGATTTTATCTGGACGTCTCGCCCTCACGGTGTATGAGGGCGGCAAAAGGGGGATGCGGATGTAAATGCCCTTCGGGGGCGGGTGTTGTCGTCGGAGATGGAAGATGTCTGCCGCCTTGCGGAAATATAAATTCCATATCCCGAGCTCGTTTCTCGCCCTTGTTTTTGTATTCTTTCTTTCCTGCACCGCACCCGTTCTGGCGCAGGGCCTGACTGATTTCCTGTCACCGCTTACGCCTTCGGAGAGTTTTCCCGGCGCGGATCGCCTCGGCGCTCCCGAAGGCAACCCGTCGCTGGCGCCTGCCTATGCGGGCGAACGGCTGCTCGGGCACGTCTATCTCAACACCGACGTCACCGATGCGACCGGCTATTCGGGCAAGCCGATCCACATGCTCGTCGCCATCGATACGGATGGCGTGATCCGGGGCATCCGGCTGGTGGATCACAAGGAACCGATCGTGCTGATCGGCATTCCGGAACACCGCGTCATCGCCGCGATGAACCGCCTCGTGGGCGCGGCGATGGCGCCGATCGCGCGCGGTGAGGCGCGGCCGCCGCAGGCGGATATCGTCAGCGGCGCGACCGTGACCGTGCTGGTCATGGCCGACAGCGTCGTCCGTTCCGCCGTCCGCCTGATCCGCGCCGGACGCATCGGCAACATCGCGCCCACGGCCGCCCCGACGGCCCCGCCCGCGACCATCGCCCCCGGCCCGGGCGAGGTGCGCGACTGGGAAAGCCTGCTCGGCGACGGGTCCGTCCGGCGGCTGCACCTGTCGATCGGGGACGTGAACGATGCCTATGCGCGAAGCGGCAACGTCGCGGCGGCCGACAACCCCGAACCGGGCGATCCCGACGACACCTTCATCGAGCTCGTCGTCGCGCCGGTCAGCGTGCCGACCATCGGCCGCAGCCTGCTGGGCGACGAGGACTACGAACGCCTGACGCGCCGCCTCGCGCCGGACCAGCAGGCGATCCTGGTCGCCGGGCACGGCGCCTATTCCTTCAAGGGCTCCGGCTATGTGCGCGGCGGCATCTTCGACCGGATCGAACTGCTCCAGGACGGACGGCCGACCCGCTTCCGCGACCGCGATCACACCCGCCTTGGCGAGATCGTCGCCGACGGCGCGCCCGATCTTCCCGAGATCGCGCTGTTCGTGGTTCCGGTCGAAGCCGGGTTCGATCCGGTGCAGCCGTGGCAGGTGCAGCTTCTGGTGCAGCGCGCGATCGGCGCGCGCGACAAGGCGTTCCTGACCTTCGAGCTGGGCTACACGCTACCCGAGGCTTACCTCGTACGCGCCCCTGCGCCCGCTGCGGCGCCCGTCCCTGCCCCCGTCGCCGCCCAGCCTGCCGCGATCGCAGCCGATTTCGACGATCCCGCCGAGGAGGCGCTGTGGCTGCGCATCTGGCGCGCCAAGACCTGGGATGTCGGCATCACCGCGGTCGCGCTGCTGATCCTGACCGGCATCTTCTTCTTCCAGGACCAGCTCGTGCGGCGCCTCCGGGTCTATCGCTGGGTGCGCTTCGCCTTCCTGACATGGACGCTGGTCTGGCTCGGCTGGTACGCGAACGCGCAGCTCTCGGTGGTGAATGTCCTCACCTTCGTCAACGCGCTCATCACCGGCTTCCGCTGGGAATACTTCCTCGCCGCGCCGCTGATCTTCATCCTGTGGGCCGGCGTTGCGGCGGCGCTGATCTTCTGGGGCCGCGGCGTGTTCTGCGGCTGGCTCTGCCCCTTCGGCGCATTGCAGGAACTGCTCGCCGCCGTCGCGCAGAAGCTGCGCGTGCCCCAGATCAAGGTGCCCTGGGGGCTGCACGAGCGGCTGTGGCCGGTCAAGTACATCATCTTCCTGCTGCTGCTCGGCATGTCGCTGCATTCGGTCGCGATGGCCGAACGCTTCGCTGAGGTCGAGCCGTTCAAGACCGCCATCATCCTCAAGTTCGTGCGCGAATGGCCGTTCGTGCTGTTCGCCGTGGCACTGCTCGCGGCCGGACTGTTCATCGAACGCTTCTACTGCCGCTACCTCTGCCCGCTCGGTGCGGCGCTCGCCATCCCGGGCCGGCTGCGTACCTTCGAGTGGCTGAAGCGCTGGCGCGAATGCGGCAATCCCTGCCACCGCTGCGCGCATGAATGCCCGGTGCAGAGCATTCATCCCGAAGGCAACATCAATCCGAACGAGTGCATCTACTGCATGCACTGCCAGGAACTGTATCGCGCCGAGGATCGCTGCCCGCACAACATCCAGTTGCGGCTGAAGCGCGAGAAGCAGCGCGCGATGAGCGCGGTTCCCCTGCCCGGGGGCAAGCCGCCGAAGACCGTCATCATCCGGAACGGAAAGACCGCGAGCGACGCACAGGGCGTCGCCCCGGCATCCGCGCCCTAACCAGAAGGAGATTGAAGTGACCGGGGATCATGAGGAGAAGGGCGTCAACCGCCGCAGGCTGCTCGGCAGCACCGTCGCGGCCGGCACGGCCGGGGCCGCCATCGGTGGCGGCACGGTCGTCGGCATCGGCGGGGCGATCGCGCCGGCCGAGGCGCAGACCCACACCCAGCAGCAGGGCCGCTCCGCACCCGCGCGGACGCCGCAGCAGCGGGCCGAGGTGAAGCCGGGCGAGCTGGACGAGTACTACGTGTTCTTCTCCTCCGGCCAGAGCGGCGAGGTGCGGATCGTGGGCATGCCCTCGATGCGCGAGCTGATGCGCATCCCGGTGTTCAACCGCGACAGCGCGACGGGCTGGGGCCAGACCAACGAAAGCCTGCGCATTCTGAACGGGGGGCTGACCCCGGAGACGCGCGACTACCTGAGCCGCATCGGCCAGCAGACCCTCGATGCGGGCGACCTTCACCACCCGCACCCGTCCTTCACCGACGGCACCTATGACGGCCGCTATCTCTTCGCCAACGACAAGCTGGGCACGCGCGTCTGCCGCATCCGGCTCGACGTGATGAAGTGCGACAAGATCATCCAGTTGCCGAACCAGCACACGGTGCACGGCCTGCGCGTGCAGAAGTACCCGCGCACCGGTTACGTGTTCTGCAACGGCGAGGACGGCGTGCCGATCCCGAATGACGGGCGCGACCTCGACAAGCCGGACACCTACCGCTCCGTCTTCAGCGCGGTCGACGGCGACACGATGCAGGTCGCCTGGCAGGTCATCGTGGACGGCAACCTGGACAACGTGGACTGCGACTACCAGGGCAAGTACGCCTTCTCCACCTGCTACAACTCCGAAGGCGGCGTGACGCTGGCGGAGATGATGGCCGCCGAGCAGGACTGGATCGTCATCTTCAACCTGAAGCGCATCGAGGAAGCGGTGCGCGCCGGCCGCGCGCAGATGATCGGCGGCGTGCCGGTGCTCGATGGCCGCAAGGGTTCCCCCTTCACGCGCTACATTCCCGTTCCCAACAGCCCGCACGGCATCAACACCGCGCCGGACGGGATCCACGTCGTGGCGAACGGCAAGCTCTCGCCCACCGTCACGGTCTTCGACGTGCGCAAGTTCGACGACCTGTTCGACGACAAGATCAAGCCGCGCGACACCGTCGTGGCGGAGCCGGAACTCGGCCTCGGCCCGCTTCACACCGCCTATGACGGCAAGGGCAACGCCTACACCACGCTGTTCATCGACAGCCAGATCGTGAAGTGGAACATCGACGCGGCGAAGCGCGCGTTCGGCGGACAGCAGGTCAACCCGATCATCCAGAAACTGGATGTCCACTACCAGCCCGGCCACAACCACACCTCCATGGGCCAGACCAAGGAGGCGGACGGGAAGTGGCTGATCAGCCTGAACAAGTTCTCCAAGGACCGCTTCCTCAACGTCGGCCCGTTGAAGCCGGAGAACGACCAGCTCATCGACATCTCGGGTGACCGCATGGTGCTGGTGCATGACGGCCCGAGCTACGCGGAGCCGCACGACGCCACCATCGTCCACCGGTCGAAGATCAACCCGGTGCATGTCTGGAAGCGCGACGACCCGTTCTTCGCCGAGGCGGTGCGCCAGGCCCAGGTGGACGGCGTGAACCTGATGGAGGACAGCAAGGTCGTTCGGGACGGCGACAAGGTGCGCGTCTACATGACCTCCCAGGCGCCGGTGTTCGGACTGGAGCAGTTCGAGGTCCGCCAGGGTGACGAGGTGACGGTGTATGTCACCAACATCGACGAGGTGGAGGACCTGACGCACGGCTTCGGCATCGTGAACTACAGCGTCAACATGGAGGTCGCGCCGCAGGCAACGGCGTCCGTGACCTTCAAGGCCGAGCGCCCCGGCCTGCACTGGTACTACTGCTCCTGGTTCTGCCATGCGATGCACATGGAGATGAAGGGGCGGATGCTGGTCGCGCCACGCAGCGCGTGACGCCCGCGCGCATCCTTGCCGGTCTTCTGCTGGTGGTGGCGGCACAGGCCGTCGCTGCGCCGGCGGTCGCGCCCGGTGAGGATGTGCAGGCGGCGGTTGCGGTGGCGGAACCCGGCAGCACGATCGAGTTGCTGCCGGGACGTCATCGCGGCCCCGTCCGCCTCGACCGTACGGTCGCGCTCGTGGGGCACGACGGTGCCGTGCTGGAGGCGCCCGGCCGTGGCAGCGTCGTGTCGGTCACGGCCGAGGGTGCTTCTGTGCGGAACCTCACGCTGCGCGGCTCCGGCTCCGATCTCGTGGCCATGGACAGCGCCGTCTATCTCGCCCGCACCGCGCACGGCGCGCGGGTGGAGGGCAACCGGATGGAGGGCAACCTGTTCGGCGTCTACGTGCACGGCGCCGAGAACGCGGTGGTGCGCGGCAACGTCATCACCGGCCGCGCCGACGGGCGTCTCTCCGAGCACGGTGACGGTGTCGCGCTCTGGAATGCGCCCGGCGCGCGCGTCGAGGGCAACGACATCCGGTTCGGCCGCGACGGCATCTTCGTCCGCGTCAGCCGGCACAATGTCTTCGCCGGTAACCGCTTCCGCGACCTCCGCTTCGGCGTGCACTACATGTACACCAACGACAGCGAGGTGCGTGACAACGCCTCTCTCGGCAACCATGTCGGCTACGCCATCATGTACTCGCAGCGCCTGCGTGTGACCGGCAACCTCTCCGGCGGCGACCGCGACCACGGGCTGCTATTCAACTATGCGAACCAGTCGGAGATCGTCGGCAACCACGTGCGCGGCGGCAGCGCCGCCACGGTCGCGCGCGCCGCGGCGGAGGACGAGGACCGCGAGCATGCCGTGCCCGGCGGCGGCGAGGACAGCCTCGCGCGGCCGGGAAAATGCGTCTTCATCTACAACTCCAACCGCAACCGCTTTACCGGCAACCGCTTCGAGGGCTGCGGCATCGGCGTGCACTTCACCGCCGGATCGGAGGGCAACGTCGTCACCGGCAACGCCTTCATCGGCAACCGTACGCAGGTGAAGTACGTCGGCACGCGCCATCTCGACTGGTCGCGCGAGGGCAGCGGCAACTACTGGTCCGACAACCCGGCCTTCGACCTCGACCGCGACGGCATCGCCGATGCCGCCTACCGGCCGAACGACCTGGTGGACCGCGTGCTGTGGACCGCGCCGCGCGCGAAGATCCTGCTGAACAGCCCGGCGGTGCAGGTGCTGCGCTGGGCGCAGTCGCAGTTCCCGGCGATCCTGCCGGGCGGCGTGGTGGACAGCCATCCGCTCGCCGTCCCGCCGCCCGCGCCCGGCGCCGCGCCGGAGTGGCATCCATGAGGGCGGATGCGCCGTCGATCGTGCTGGCCGGGGTCGCCAAGCGCTACGGCCGGACCGAGGCCGTGCGCGCCGTGTCCTTCGACCTGCCGCAGGGCGTGATGGCGGCGCTGGTCGGCCATAACGGCGCGGGCAAGACCACGCTGATGAAGATGATGCTGGGCCTCGCGCGGCCGACTGCCGGGCGGCTGCTGGTGCTCGGCCACGATCCGGCCGCCGGCGTCGCCGAGGCGCGGCGGCAGATCGGCTGGCTGCCGGAGACCGTCACCTTCAACGGCGCGCTGACCGGCCGCGAGATCATCCGCTTCCTCGCCCGGCTGAAGGGCGAATCCCCGCGCGCGGCCGACGGGCTGCTGGACCGTGTCGGGCTCGGCGCGGCGGCCACGCGCGCGATCGGCACCTATTCCAAGGGCATGCGCCAGCGCCTCGG
>JBBCJT010000094.1:0-3983 GCA_037190665.1 Rhodovastum atsumiense
CTATCGCGGCGGCGACCAGGTGGGCGCATGGAGCTATGGCGGGCTGATCGCGCTGGGGCTGACCATGACCGGCATCGCCATCGTGGCCGTGCCGCTGTCCGTGGCGTGGCTGGCGCTGAGCTTCTGGCTCGGCCGGCAGCAACAGCTTGCGGAGCGGCAGCAGGCGCGGGCCGGGGTTGCGGCGCTGCGCGGTGCGGAAGGGGCGGGGCGGGCGGCGTCGGCCTGACCGCCCCTCTCGCCGCAACGCTTCGTTTCAGGAGCGAACGACGGCCGCAACAGTCGCGCGCGAGCAGGGGCCATGCGGTGCACGAACCTGCTGGCTCCTCTTGCGATCGTGGCGGGCACGGCCTGCCTGCTGGCCGCGGCCTATGGCGCCGTGCCGGTGCCGCCGCTGTGGAGCGACGGCCCGGAGCAACCCGCCTCTCCGCCGTCCTGCCAGACCCTGCCCTACATTGCGGATCCGGCGGCGCAGCCGCCGCAGCCGGCCGGCCTGGCCCGGTTGCGGGTCTGCACCGTCCCGACGGAGGAGCCGGTGCCTGCGCCCGACCGGATTGTCACGCGCGGGGCGGGGCGGGACTGACGCCCGCCGCGATCAGGAGTCCATCCTGCGGCAATGCTCCCGCAGATGCCGGCCCCGTGCTTCATCCCCGGTCGGGAGATAGAAACTGCGATCAAGGCCGACGCGCCCGATCTGCCAGCGGATCGCCGATAGGCATTCGTATGAGGTGAGCATCGGCGTGACGAGATCGCGCGGCTGCGGGTTGTAGACCCTCTCGACCCGGTGTCGTTCGGTTCTCCCGAAGAGCTGGTTGTCTACGGAATCATGGCGCACGACGAACGCGAATGCCTCGATGATCGAGGTTTCCGCCCTGGCCGTGTCGTGCCTGTCGTTGACGCGCGCATGGATGTCGAACGGCAGCGGGACAAGGATCAGAACAAGCAGAACGCACAGGCACCACAAACCCATCGCTGGCCAGACATGAGGACGGCGCCGACGCAGGCACGCCAGCAGCCATGTCGCCACGAATGCGACGGCAGCGGAGATCGCGAGGATGGCAAACAGGGTGAAGGGATACTCGATCTCGTATTCCCGGCCGCCCATCGTCCAGTGGAAACGCCTCTGCCTGAAGACCAGCATGGCCCCCGCAGCCAGCAGGGACAGGCCGATGGCCTGGGAGAGAATGAACAGGGCAGGGGAAAAGCGTGGCCGTTCGCCACGGTCGGCTGAATGCATGATCGGCTTCGTACAATGAAGATAAGGAACAGAAACGTATCGGGGGGCAGCGGTCAGCCGGCTGCCTCCAGCGCAGTCTGCGCTTCCAGCCAGCGCTCCTCCGCCTCCGCCGTCTCGGTTGCGATAGCCGCAAGCCGTGCGTTCAGCGATGCGATGTCGCCCGCCTTGCCGCCCGCGTACAGCGACTGGTCGGTGAGCTTCGCCTCGATCCGCACACGCTCCGCGGCCAGCGTCGCCATCGTCTTCTCCGCCGCCTGCGCCTGTCTGCGCAGCGGGGCGAGCGCCGCGCGCGCCTCCGCCCGCTCGCGCCGGTCGTCGCGCTTCGCGGGCGCATCGCGCTTCGCCGGCGGGCGGGCGCGTTCGGCGAGCAGGGCGCGGTAATCGTCGAGATCGCCCTCGAACGGCACCACTGTCCCGTCCGCGACCAGCCACAGCCGATCCGCCACCAGCTCCACCAGATGCGGATCGTGGGTGATGAGCAGCACCGCGCCCTCGAAATCGGCGAGCGCGCGCACCAGCGCCTCCCGCGCGTCGATGTCGAGGTGGTTGGTCGGCTCGTCGAGGATCAGCAGTTGCGGCGCGTCGCGCGTGGCGAGCGCGAGCAGCAGCCGCGCCTTCTCCCCGCCCGACAGGCTTGCGACCTTCGTCTCCGCGCGCTCCGCGTCCAGCCCGAAGCGGGCGATCTGGGCGCGGTGCTGGGTGGCGTTCAGCTTCGGCGCGGCGCGGGTAATGTGGTCCAGCGGCGTCTCATCCAGCGCCAGTTCCTCGGCCTGGTGCTGGGCGAAATAGCCGACGCGCAGCTTCGGCCCGCGCCGGACCTCGCCGGCCATCGGTTCCATGCGCCCGGCGATCAGCTTGGCGAGCGTGGACTTGCCGTTGCCGTTCGCGCCCAGCAGGGCGATGCGGTCGTCCATGTCCACGCGCAGGTTCAGCCCGCGCAGCACGACGTTGCCGTCGTAGCCGGCCGAGGCGCGCTCCAGCGCGAGGATCGGCGGCGCGATCTGCTGCGGCTGCGGGAAGGCGAAGCGGGTCGGCGTGTCCTCGATCACGCTCTCGATCACCGGCAGCCGCGCGATCGCCTTCAGCTTCGACTGTGCCTGCCGCGCCTTGGACGCCTTGTAGCGGAAGCGGTCCACGAACGCCTGAAGGTGGGCGCGCTGGGCGGCGATGCGCGTGGCCTCGGCGGCCTGCTGCTCGGCGCGCTCGGTGCGGATGCGAACGAACTCCTCGAACCCGCCCGGCGTCAGCGAGATGCGGCCGCGATCCAGATGCGCGATGGCATCCACCGCGCGGTCGAGCAGGCCGCGGTCGTGGGAGACGATCAGCGCGGCACCCGTGAAGCGCCGCAGCCACGCCTCCAGCCACAGCGTGGCCTCGAGGTCGAGGTGGTTGCTCGGCTCGTCCAGCAGCAGCAGGTCGGGCTCGGTGAACAGCGCGGCGGCGAGCGCCACGCGCATCCGCCAGCCGCCGGAGAAGCTCTCCACCGGCCGCGCCTGCGCGGCGGCGTCGAAGCCGAGGCCGGACAGGATCGTCGCGGCCCGGGCCGGTGCCGAATCGGCGCCGATGGCGGCGAGCCGGTCGTGGATGTCGCCCAGCCGCTCGGGCGGGGCGGTCTCGGCCTCCGCCAGCAGCCGGGTGCGTTCGAGGTCGGCGGCGAGCACGGTGTCCACGAGGCTTGCCGGGCCGGACGGCGCCTCCTGCGCCACGCGGCCCAGCCGGGCGCGGGCGGACAGGCGGATCTCCCCGCCATCGGGGGCGATCTCGCCGGCGATGGCGCGGATCAGCGTGGACTTGCCGGCGCCGTTGCGGCCGACGAGGCCGACCTTGCGGCCGGGTTCCAGCGTCAGGTCCGCCCCGTCCAGCAGCGTGCGGCCGGCGATGCGCAGTGTCAGCCCGGAGATGACGAGCAGGCTCATGCGCGGGGTCTATCGCCGGGCCGGCCTGCCGGGGAAGGGGTTGTGCGGCTTGCCCTGCCGCCCTAAAGCGCCGCCCCGAACGCAAGGGAAAACAGCCCATGGCCATCGAGCGCACCTTCAGCATCATCAAGCCCGATGCGACCCGCCGCAACCTGACCGGCAAGATCAACGCCGTGTTCGAGGACAACGGGCTCCGCATCGTCGCCCAGAAGCGCATCCGCATGACGAAGGCGCAGGCCGAGAGCTTCTACGGCGTCCACAAGGAACGGCCGTTCTTCGCCGGTCTGGTCGAGTTCATGACCTCCGGCCCGGTCGTGGTGCAGGTGCTGGAAGGCGAGAACGCGGTGGCGAAGAACCGCGAGGTGATGGGCGCGACCAATCCGGCCAACGCGGCCGAGGGCACGATCCGCAAGCTGTTCGCCGAGAACATCGAGGCGAATTCGGTGCACGGCTCCGACAGCCCGGAGAACGCGAAGACCGAGATCGCCTTCTTCTTCACCGACGGCGAAATCGTCGGCTGAAGGTGGGTGGGGCACTCGTTGCCCCATAAGGCTGGTGCTTCGCCCGCTGGAGCTTTCCGGCTGGGCTGAGGCAAGGCGCGTTGCCCAAGGTCCCCTCTCCCGCCCGGCGGGAGAGGGACAGGGTGAGGTGAGCTGCGCGGAGACGAAACTCCGCCGTGGTGCCGGCGGGGCCACCCTCACCCCGGCCCTTGTGTGTAGTGGCTCGAAACGGCGAGGTAGGCGTGCTCGCCGTCGTGCGGCGGTCCGGATCCCGCCTGGCCCTGGGCTGATCGAAGCCGTGGGAGAGTCTGGGGACCGGTCCGTCCCGGTGTT
>JBBCJT010000095.1:0-24272 GCA_037190665.1 Rhodovastum atsumiense
CTACTGGCGGCGGCGCAGCAGCAGCGTCGCCGCCATCAGCAGCGTCGAGACCACCACCAGGATCGTCGCCGCCGCCATGATCGCGAGTTCGATCGTGTCCTTCAGCCCGGCGAACATCTGCCGCGGCAGCGTGCGCTGGCCGGGGCCGGCGAGGAACAGCACGACCACGCTCTCGTCGAGGCTGACGGCGAAGGCGAACAGCGCGCCCGCGATCACGCCGGGCAGGATCAGCGGCAGCATCACCCGGCGGAAGGCCAGCATGGGCGGCGCCCCGCACGCGGCCGCCGCGCGCATCAGCCTGCCGTCGAACTGCTGCAGCGTGGCGAGCACCGTGACCACCACGAAGGGCGAGGCGAGCGCGATATGCGCGATGATCAGCCCGGCATGCGTGTTCGCCAGTCCCAGCGGCGCGAAGGCGAAGGTCATCGCCACCGCGGTGATGATCGAGGGCACCACCATCGGCGAGACGATCACCGCCATCGCCGCGCTCTGGCCGGGGAAGCGCGCGCTCCAGAGCCCGACCGCCGCCGCGGTGCCGAGCAGCGTGGCGCCGATCGTCGCGGCGACGCCGATGATCGCGCTGTTCTCCAGCGCCAGCATCCAGAAGTCGCTGCCGAAGAACGCCTCGTACCAGCGCAGCCCCACGCCGGGCAGCGGGAAGGACAGGAAGGAGCCGGTGCTGAAGGACAGCGGCACCACAACCGCGATCGGCGCGAGCAGGAAGCCGATCACGAGCAGGCTCCACCCCCACCACAGCGCGCGGCGCATCAGGTGGTCCTCACCGCGCTGAAGCCGACCAGCTTGCCGTACAGGCCCACGATCATCAGCGTGGAGACCAGCAGCAGCAGCGCGAGCGCCGAGGCGAGGCCCCAGTTCACGGTCTGGTTGGCGTAGAAGCCGATGAAGTAGGACAGGAGCTGGTCGTTGCCGCCGCCGAGCAGCGCGGGGGTGATGTAGAAGCCGAGCGCCTGGATGAACACCATCAGGCAGCCCGCGCCGATCCCCGGCATCGTCTGCGGCAGCCATACGCGCAGGAAGGACGGCACGAAGCCGGCCCCGAGGCTCTCCGAGGCACGCCACAGGCTTGGCGGGATCTGCCGCATCACCGCGTACAGCGGCAGCACCATGAACGGCAGCAGGATGTGCACCATCGCCACGAGCACGGCGAAGCGGTTGAACAGCAGCGTCTGCGGCTCGTCGAAGATGCCCACCCCGACCAGCGCGCTGTTGACCACGCCCTCCCGCGCCAGCAGCGCCATCCATGCCGCCGTGCGCACCATCAGCCCGGTCCAAAGCGGCAGCAGCACGGCGATCATCATCAGCCCGGCCGCGCGCGCCGAGAGTTGCGCGAGCAGCGCGGCGAGCGGATAGGCGAGGACCAGCGCGATCACCGTGGTCAGCCCCGCGATCCAGAAGGTGCGCAGGAAGACGATGCGGAAGATGCGGCTGTCGGGCGGCAACTGCCCGATCCCGCCTGCCGCGTCGCGCCGCAGGTCGAGCGCGTTCAGGACGAAGAAATCGGTGAGCGGGCCGCGCGCCCTGACGATCGCACCCCACGATTCGACCTGCCCCCAGGCAGGATCGGCGCGCAGCACGGCATCCTTGGCGCTGCCCTCGAACGGCCCGGCCACACGCCGCCCGGTCGCCACCAGCAGCGTGCGGAACCCGGCGACGTCGTGGTTCAGCCGCCCGGCCGCCACGCCGAGCGTGCCGGCGGTGCGGCCGGCGCGCAGGTCCTCGACCAGGGCGGCGAAGGCGGCCTCGGGCGGCAGCTCGCGGCCGTCCCAGTCGGCCAGTGCCGCGATGGTGCGCGGCAGGACCGGCCCGACCTCCGTGTCCTCGATCCCGCGCCAGAGCATGCGCGCGATCGGGGCGGCGAAGCTGAACAGCAGGAACAGCAGCAGCGGGGCGACCAGGAAGGCCGCCCACATCCGCCGCCCGCGCGTGCCGGACGTCGCGCTCAGATCAACGCGCCAGCCATGCGTTGAACCGGGTGTTCAACTTGTCGAGGTTGTCCAGCCAGAACTGGTCGTCGATCTGCAGCGAGACTTCCAGATTGGCCGGGTTCGTCGGGCTGACCGCGAGCAGTTCCGGCGTCAGCCCCTCGTTCGCGCCGCGCGCCGGGCCGCCATAGGGGATCAGCGGCAGCAGCCGCGCCTGGACCCGCGGGTCGGCGGCGAAGGCCAGGAACTTGTATGCCGGGTCGAGGTTCGGGCTGCCCTTCATGATCACCCAGCTATCGATGGTGAACAGGCTGCCCTGCCACTGGATGCCGAAATTGCGTTGTTCCGTACGGTTGGCGGTGGTGATGCGGCCGTTGGGCGCCGAGGTCATCAGCACCTCGCCGCTGCCCAGGATCTGCGGCGCCTGCGCCGATGCCTGCCACCAGACGATGTGCGGCTTGATCCGGTCCAGCACGCGGAAGGCGCGATCCACGCCCGCATCCGTGGCCAGCAGCTTGTAGACGTCCTCACGCGGCACGCCGTCACCCAGCAGCGCGAATTCCAGCGCCGTCTTCACGCCGCGCCGCAGGCCGCGCTTGCCGGGGATGCGGTCGGGGGCGAAGAAGTCCTGCCAGGTGGGCGTGCCCTGGTACTTGTCGCGGTCCCAGGCGAGGACGAAGTTGTAGAGGATGGTGCCCACGCCGCAGTCGTGCACGGCCGCGGGCAGGAAGTGGTCGCGCCCGCCGAAGCGGCTGAAATCCAGCTTCTCGAACAGGCCTTCCTCGCAGCCGAGCAGCAGCTCCTCGCTCTCGACCTGCACCAGGTCCCAGTTGTTGCTGCCGGACTGCATCTTGGCGCGCAGCACGCCGATGCCGCCGTCCCAGCTTTCTTCCAGCACGCGGATGCCGGTCTGCTGTTGGAACGGGCGGAAATAGACCTCCCGCTGCGCGTCCTGGTAGGCACCGCCCCAGGAGACGATGGTCAGGTCGCGGGCATCCGCCGCCGAAGCCAGCCCGAGCGCAGCCATCAGCGCGCCGGCCAGCGTGTTGCGAAGGTTCATGTCCCCCGTCTCCCATTCTGTTGACGTTCGGGAATCCCCAAACGCTAGCGCCGGGCAGCTACGGGATGCAATCCGCCTGCGGGGGCTAATTCGCCTCGACCGGCCCGAACTGGGCCTCGTGCAGGGAACGGTAGGAGCGGCCGGCCGCCATCAGCTCCGCATGGGTTCCCTGTTCGGCGATCCCGTCCGCGGTGACGACGATGATGCGGTCGGCGTCGCGGATGGTGGCCAGCCGGTGCGCGATCACGAAGGTGGTCCGCCCGACGGCGAGGTCCGCGAGGGATTGCTGGATCGCCCGCTCGGTCTCGGTGTCGAGCGCGGAGGTCGCCTCGTCCAGGATCAGGATCGGCGGGTTGCGCAGGAAGATGCGCGCGATGGACAGCCGCTGCTTCTGCCCGCCGGACAGCTTCACCCCGCGTTCGCCCACCACAGTGTCGATGCCGTCGGGCAGCTCCGCGATCACCCGGTCGAGCCGCGCGCGGCGCGCCGCCTCCATGATCTCGGCATCGGTCGCGTCCAACCGGCCATAGGCGATGTTCTCGCGGATCGAACCGGCGAACAGGAACACATCCTGCTGCACGATGCCGATCTGCCCGCGCAGCGACGCGAGCGTCAGGTCGCGGATGTCGATCCCGTCGATGGTGATACGGCCGGAATCAACGTCGTAGAAGCGGGGCAGCAGCGAGCACAGCGTGGTCTTGCCCGCCCCCGAGGGCCCCACCAGCGCAATCGTCTCCCCGGCGGAAACGTCGAGGTTCAGGTCGCGGAACACCGGGCGGGCCGGGTCGTAGCCGAAGCGCACGTGCTCGAAGCGGATCGCACCCCGCAGCCGCGGGGCGGGCCGCGCGTCCGGCCGGTCGCTCACGTCGGGCTCGATTGCCATCAACTCGCGGAACCGGCGGAACCCGGCGATGCCCTTCGGGTAGGTCTCGATCACCGCGCTGATCTTGTCGAGCGGGCGGTAGAACACGCCGACCAGCAGCAGGAAGGCGACGAAATCGCCGATGGTCAGGCTGCCGCGCACGATGAACATCGCGCCCGCCAGCATCACCGCCACCTGCACCAGCCGCATGCCGACGTAGTTCAGCGTCGTCCCCGTCGCCATCATCGCGTAGGCGGCGAGCTTGGTGTCGCGGTAGCGGGCGTTGTCGTCGGCGAACAGCGCGCGCTCGTGCGCCTCGTTGGCGAAGGCCTTCACCACGCGGATGCCGCCCACCGCCTCCTCGATCCGGGCGTTGAAGCTGCCGACCCGGCGGAACTGCTCCTGCCAGTTCACGGTCATCCGCCCGCCGTAGCGGGCGATCACCCAGCCGGCGGCCGGCACGATCAGGGCGGTGATCAGCGCCAGCGGCGGGTGGACCAGCAGCATCAGGGCGAACGCGCCGACGAAGGTCAGCACCGCGATCAGCAGGTCCTCCGGCCCGTGATGGGCGACCTCCCCCACATCCTCCAGGTCCTTGGTGATGCGGGCGACGAGGTGGCCGGTCTTCTGGTTGTCGTAGAAGCGGAAGGACAGCCGGGTCAGCCGGTCGAAGGCGCGGCGGCGCAGCTCCGTCTCGATGCCGATGCCCAGCACGTGGCCCCAGTAGGTGACCACCGCCATCAGCCCGGCATTAAGAAAATAAACCGCGAGCAGGACGGCCAGCGCCAGGGCGATCGTCGGCAGGTCTCCCTGCGGCAGCAGGTGGTCGATCACGGCGCGCACCGCCATCGGGAAGGCGAGCTCCAGCATTCCCGAAAGGGCCGCACAGCCGAAATCGAGCAGCAGCAGCCGCAGGTGCGGCCGGTAGAAGGCGATCGCGTCCCGGAGCATAGGCGGGTTACTGCGCCCCCGGTTGATCCACCGCAACCCTGTATGCCACATCCTTCTGGCACGAATGCCGGCACGAACCCGGCAGGGAGGAAATCGCCGATGTCCGAAGACACGCTGATTGCCGTCAAACCCGAGATCGCCCGCGAGGCGAAGGTCGACCTCGCCCGCTACCAGGCGATGGCGGCGGAGGCCAAGTCTGACCCGGACGGGTTCTGGCGCAAGGAGATGGGCCGGGTCGCCTGGATGAAGACCCCCACCAAGATCCGGCACGTCAACTATACCGGCGATGTCGAGATCAAGTGGTTCTGGGACGGCACGCTCAACGCCTCCGTCTCCTGCCTCGACCGGCACCTCGCGACGCGCGGCGATCAGGTGGCGATCATCTGGGAAGGCGATGACCCCAACACCTCGGTCAAGGTCACGTATCGCGAACTGCACGACAAGGTCTGCCGGCTGGCCAATGCGCTGAAGGCGCTGGGCGCGAAGAAGGGCGACCGGGTCACCATCTACCTGCCGATGGTGATCGAGGCGGCGGTGGCGATGCTGGCCTGCGCACGCATCGGCGCCATCCATTCCGTCGTCTTCGGCGGTTTCTCACCCGACAGCCTGCTCAACCGCATCCAGGATTGCGGCTCGACCGTGCTGATCACGGCCGACGAGGGCCGCCGCGGCGGCCGGTCCGTGCCGCTGAAGGCCAACGCGGACGAGGCGCTGAAGCAGTGTCCGACGGTGAAGGCGGTGGTCGTGGTGCCGGTGACCGGCAAGGCGGTGCCGATGCAGGAAGGCCGCGACCATTCCTATGCCGAGCTTCTGGCCAAGTCCTCGCCGGACTGCCCGCCCGAGGAGATGAACGCGGAGGACCCGCTGTTCATCCTCTATACCTCGGGCTCGACCGGCAAGCCGAAGGGCGTGCTGCACACGACCGGCGGCTACATGGTCTGGTCGTCCTTCACCCACGAGTTGGTCTTCGACTACCGGCAGGGCGAGACCTACTGGTGCACCGCCGACGTGGGCTGGGTGACCGGCCACACTTATATTGTCTATGGCCCGCTCGCGAACGGCGCGACCACGCTGATGTTCGAGGGCGTGCCCAACTACCCGGACACCGGCCGGTTCTGGCAGGTCGTCGACAAGCACTCCGTCAACATCTTCTATACCGCGCCCACCGCCATCCGCGCCCTGATGCGCGACGGCGAGGGTCCGGTGAAGAAGCACAGCCGCAAGTCGCTGCGCGTGCTGGGCAGCGTGGGCGAGCCGATCAATCCGGAAGCGTGGCTGTGGTACTACCGCGTGGTCGGCGACGAACGGTGCCCGATCGTGGACACCTGGTGGCAGACCGAGACCGGCGGCATCCTGATCTCCCCGCTGCCCGGCGCGATCGCCCAGAAGCCCGGCTCCGCCACCCTGCCCCTGCCGGGGGTGCAGCCCGTGCTGGTCGATGGCGAGGGCAAGGAAGTGGTGGGCGAAGGCGAAGGCAATCTCTGCCTCCTCGACACCGGGCCGGGCCAGATGCGCACCGTCTTCGGCGACCATGCCCGCTTCGTGCAGACCTACTTCTCGACCTTCCCCGGCAAGTACTTCAGCGGCGACGGCGCACGGCGGGACAAGGACGGGTACTGGTGGATCACCGGCCGGGTGGACGACGTGATCAACGTCTCCGGCCACCGGATGGGCACCGCCGAGATCGAGAGCGCGCTGGTCGCCCACCCCAAGGTGGCGGAGGCGGCGGTGGTCGGCTTCCCGCACGACCTGAAGGGCCAGGGCATCTACGCCTACGTCACGCTCAAGACCGGCGAGGAGCCGTCCGACGCGCTGCGCAAGGAGCTGGTCGCCTGGGTCCGCAAGGAGATCGGCCCGATCGCCAGCCCGGACGCCATCCAGTGGGCGCCCGGCCTGCCCAAGACCCGGTCGGGCAAGATCATGCGCCGGATCCTGCGCAAGATCGCCGCGAACGAGACCGACAGCCTGGGCGACACCAGCACCCTCGCCGACCCCGCGGTGGTGACGGAACTGGTCTCGAACCGGGTGGCCTGAGGCCGGAAGCCGCCCGGCCCGAAACGGGGCAGGGGCGGCCGCGGCAGCGGCGGGCGGCCGGGTCAACCCGGCCGTCACCGCCGTGCTGCATGGCTGCCACCGCCCCCGGCGGGCCGCCTTTCCCTTTGGCGGCCCTATGTTAGAAGGCGTCCCGCCCCGCGCGGGGGCGATCGCGAGAGGTTCCGGAAACATGGCAGGCGTCGACATCCTCGCAACCGCATTCAACGGCGGCAACGCGGCCTTCATTGCGGACACGTACGCCCGGTGGGTGAACGCGCCCGACAGCGTCGATCCGACCTTCGCCGAGCTGTTCTCGGCCCTGAACGACGAGGCGCGCGCGGTCCTGACCGACGCCTCCGGCGCCTCCTGGGCCCCCCGGCGCTACGTGTTCGGGGAGGCCGAGCCCGCGAAGCCCGCCGCGAAGGGCAAGGGCGAGGCGGCCGTTTCCCCCGAGCAGACGCGGGCGACCGTGATCGACGCGATCCGGGCGCTGATGCTGATCCGCACCTACCGCGTGCGCGGCCACCTGGAAGCGCAACTCGACCCGCTGGGGTTGCAGAAGCCGAAGCCGCACCCGGAGCTGGATCCGAAGACCTACGGCTTCACCGACGCCGACCTCGACCGGCCGATCTTCATCGACAACGTGCTCGGCAAGGAAACCGCCACGCTGCGCGAGATCGTCGCGACGCTGCGGCAGACCTATTGCGGGTCGATCGGCATCGAGTTCATGCACATCCAGGACCCGGACCAGAAGGCCTGGATCCAGCGCAAGTTCGAGGGCGCGCCCTGGCGCACCGCCTTCAGCAAGGACGACAAGGCGCAGATCCTCCGCCAGCTCGTCGAGGCGGACGGGTTCGAGACGTTCTGCGCGCGCAAGTACCAGACCACCAAGCGCTTCGGGCTCGAGGGCGGCGAGGCCACCATCCCTGCCCTGCATGCGATCATCGAGAGCGCCGCCGGCGCGGGGGTGAACGAGATCGCCATCGGCATGCCGCACCGCGGCCGGCTCAACACGCTGGTCAACGTCGTGCGCAAGCCGTTCACCGCGGTGTTCAGCGAGTTCGCCGGCACCTCCTCGCACCCCGAGGACGTGCAGGGTTCGGGCGACGTGAAGTACCATCTCGGCACCTCCACCGACGTGGAGATCGGCGGCCGGATGGTCCACCTGTCGCTGCAGCCCAACCCCTCCCATCTCGAAGCCGTCGATCCGGTCGTGGTCGGCAAGGTGCGCGCGCGGCAGGACAATGCCGGCGACACCAAGGCCCGCAAGTCGGTCATGGCGATCCAGATGCACGGCGACGCAGCCTTCGCCGGCCAGGGTCTGGTGTACGAGACGCTGGCGATGAGCCAGCTCATCGGCTACCGCACCGGCGGCTCGGTGCACGTGGTGGTCAACAACCAGATCGGTTTCACCACGGTGCCGGCGCACGCCTTCTCGGGCCTGTATTGCACCGACGTCGCCAAGTCGATCCAGGCGCCGATCCTGCACGTCAACGGCGACGATCTGGAGGCGGTGATCTTCGCCTCCCGCTTCGTCACCGAGTTCCGCATGGAGTTCGGCTGCGACGTGGTGCTCGATATCGTCTGCTACCGCCGCCACGGCCACAACGAGACCGACGAGCCGGCGTTCACGCAGCCGATCATGTACAAGGCGATCCGCGCGCAGAAGACCACCCGCACGGTCTATGCGGAACGGCTCGCGGCCGAAGGCAGCGTCACGGCCGAGGCCGCCCAGGCCATGGTGGACGAGTTCAACGCGAGGCTCGAAGCCGCCTTCCAGGCCGCCAACGCCTACAAGCCCAACAAGGCCGACTGGCTGGAAGGCCACTGGACCGGGCTGACCGCGCCGAACTCCGACGACGAGACCAAGGAAGGTGCGACGGGCGTCGCGCCGGACACCCTGCGCAAGGTCGGCATGGCGCTCGGCACCGTGCGCGGCGATTTCGAGGTGAACCCGAAGATCGCCCGCCAGCTCGAAGCCAAGCGCGCCATGATCGAGACGGGCGAGGGCATCGACTGGGCCACCGGCGAGGCGCTCGCCTTCGGTTCGCTGCTGGTGGACGGCCACCGCGTGCGGCTGTCCGGCGAGGATGTCCAGCGCGGCACGTTCAGCCAGCGCCACGCGGTGCTGATCGACCAGTCGAACCAGAACGAATACGTCCCGCTGAACAACATCACGGACAACCAGGCGAAGATCGAGATCTACAACTCGCTGCTGTCCGAAGCTGGCGTGCTGGGCTTCGAATACGGCTACTCGCTCGCCGACCCGAAGACGCTGGTGCTGTGGGAAGGCCAGTTCGGCGACTTCGCCAACGGCGCGCAGGTGATCATCGACCAGTTCATCGCCTCGGGCGAGACGAAGTGGCTGCGCATGTCGGGCCTCGTGCTGCTGCTGCCGCACGGCTACGAGGGTCAGGGGCCGGAGCATTCCTCGGCCCGGTTCGAGCGCTGGCTGCAGCTCTGCGCCGAGCGCAACATGACGGTCTGCAACCTGACCACGCCGGCGAACTACTTCCACGCGCTGCGCCGGCAGCTCAAGCGGGACTTCCGCAAGCCGCTGGTCATCATGACGCCGAAGTCGCTGCTGCGGCACAAGCTCGCCGTGTCCTCGCTGTCCGAGTTCGAGGCCGGCAGCAAGTTCCGCTTCGTGATCCCGGAAGCGGACGCGATCGACGCGCCGGAGAAGGTGAAGCGCGTCGTGCTGTGCACCGGCAAGGTCTACTACGACCTGCTGGCCGAGCGCCGGGAGAAGAAGATCACCGACGTGGCGCTGGTCCGTGTCGAGCAGATCTACCCCTTCCCCGCGATCAGCCTCGGCAAGGTCCTGTCGCCCTACGCGAACGCCGAGATCGTCTGGTGCCAGGAAGAGCCGCAGAACATGGGGGCCTGGACCTTCGTGGACCGCCGCATCGAAACGGTGCTGGGCAGCATCGCGGTGAAGGCGAAGCGCCCGGTCTATGTCGGCCGCGAGGATGCCGCGAGTCCCGCCACGGGTCTGGCGAAGGTGCACGCCGCGCAGCAGGCGGCCCTTGTGAAGGCCGCGCTGGCGGCCGGTTGAGAAGAACGAGAGCGGAAACTGAGCATGCCCACCGAGATCAAAGTCCCCACGCTCGGCGAGAGCGTCACCAGTGCCACCGTGGCGCGATGGCTGAAGAAGGCCGGCGAGGCGGTGAAGGCCGACGAGCCGCTGGTCGAGCTTGAGACCGACAAGGTCACCGTCGAGGTCAACGCGCCGTCCGCCGGCACGCTGGCCGAGGTGAGCGCGGCGGAGGGGGCCGAGGTCGAGGTCGGTGCCGTGCTCGGCACGCTGTCGGAAGGGGGCGCCGCGCAGGCCGCCGCACCGAAGCCGGCCGCGGAGGAAAAGCGCCCGGCCGCCAACCCGGTCGCGGGCGTCACCCCGCCGCCGACGCCGTCCGGCCCTGTCCCCCGGCCGGCCAGCACGCCCGGCGCGCTGCCGGCGGCGCAGAAGATGATGGACGAGAAGGGCGTGGCGGCCGAGCAGGTGGGCACCGGCACCGGCAAGGGCGGGCGGATCACCAAGGGCGACGTGCTCGCCTTCCTCGACCAGCCCGCCAAGGCGCCCGCCGCCGCCGCTCCGGCCGCGAAGTCCGCCCCGCGCGCGCTGGAGGAGGGCGAGGAGCGCGTGCGCATGACGCGGCTGCGCCTGACCATCGCGCGGCGGCTGAAGGAAGCGCAGAACAACGCGGCGATGCTCACCACCTTCAACGAGGTGGACATGGGCGCGGTGATGGGCCTGCGCGCCGAGTACAAGGAAGCGTTCGAGAAGAAGCACGCCGGCGTGAAGCTCGGCTTCATGTCCTTCTTCGTGAAGGCCTGCGTGGCGGCGCTGAAGGAGTTCCCGGCCGTCAACGCCGAGATCGACGGCGACGACGTGGTGTTCAAGCGCCATGTCCACATGGGCATCGCCGTGGGCGGTCCGGCCGGCCTCGTCGTGCCGGTGATCCGCCATGCCGACGACATGGGCTTCGCGCAGATCGAGAAGACGATCGCCGATTTCGGCCGCCGCGCCCGCGACGGTGCGCTGAAGCTCGATGAGCTGACCGGCGGCACGTTCAGCATCACCAACGGCGGCATCTACGGCTCGCTGATGTCCACGCCCATCCTGAACCCGCCGCCGTCCGGCATCCTGGGCATGCACAAGATCCAGGAACGGCCGATGGCGGTGGGCGGCAAGGTCGAGATCCGGCCGATGATGTACCTCGCCCTGTCGTACGACCACCGGATCGTGGACGGGAAGGAAGCGGTGTCGTTCCTGGTGCGGGTGAAGGAGTCGATCGAGGATCCGCGCCGGCTGCTGCTCGACCTGTAGTACTGCGGGGGCTCAGGCCGGCGGTGTGATCGGGTCGCTTGCGCGGGACTGAAAGTCCCGCAGGCACCACCGGCCCTCACCCCGGCCCTCTCCCGCAAGCGGGAGAGGGAGTCTCCGTACTTCACCGATAGTGCGAAGGGCAGGAGTCCGATGGGACCCTGCCCTTTCCGTTTACACCGCGGCCACTCCCTCTCCCGCTTGCGGGAGAGGGCCGGGGTGAGGGTGCTTCCGCCAGCATCGCGGTGAGGTCTTGCCTCAGCGCAACCCCCTCACCCTCCCGCGCAAGCGCGGGCCCCTCCCTCTCCCGCCGAGCGGGAGAGGGTATCCTTGCGCAATGGTCTTCGCCTTTGGCCGAAGGTAACGCCGGTTCCGGAACGACGGGCGTTCCTACCCCCGCGCCATCGTCGCCAGCGCGACCTCCTCGATCCCCGCGGCATCCAGCTTGTAATGCGCGTACAGATGCGTCGGCGGCGCGATCAGCGCGTAGGTGTCGTGGATGCCGTGGCGCACCAGCCGCACGCCGCATCCCTCATCCGCCAGCACCTCGGCCACCGCCGAACCGAGCCCGCCGAGCACGTTGTGCTCCTCAGCCGTCATCAGCACCCTGCTGCGCGCCGCCGCCTTCAGCACCGCCTCGCGGTCCAGCGGCTTGACGGTGGGCATGTCGATCACGCCGACCGACCGTCCGGCCGCGTTCAGCTTGCGCGCGGCTTCCAGCGCCGGGTGCAGCGGCTGGCCGCAGGCGATGATCGTCAGCTCCTCGCCCGCCATGTGCTCGATCGCGCGGCCGATCGTGAAGCCCTGCCCCTTCGCGTACACATCCGGATCGCGCCCGCGCCCGATGCGGAAATAGATCGGCTCCGGCCAGGTCACCGACGCGCGGATCGCCGCCTGGAGCTGCGGCCCGTCGGCGGGCGAGATCACCGTCAGGTCCGCGATCGCGCGCATCGTCGCGATGTCCTCGGTGGCGTGATGCGAGGTGCCATAGAAACCCAGCGAGATGCCGGTGTGATGGCCGATCAGCCGCACGGGCTGCGCACAATACGCCACGTCCATGCGGATCTGCTCGCAGCACAGCAGCCCGAGGAAGGAGGCGAAGGTGGCGACGAAGGGCATGTGCCCCGTGGTCGCGAGGCCCGCCGCCGCGGTGACCATGTTCTGCTCGGCGATGCCGAACTGGATGTAGCGGTCGGGGAAGCGCTTCGCGAACCGGTTCAGCCCGTTCGAGTATTGCAGGTCGGCCGCGCCGGCGATCACCGGATGCCCCGCCTCCACCAGCTCGATCAGCGCATCCGACAGGAAATCGAGTCCCGGATTGTTCGCGTTCAGCGCACGGTACTGCCAGGACTGGTCCGACGTGATCGTTGCCGTGCTCATGATCAGATCTCCCGCGCCCGGATCTCGGCCACGGCGCGCGCGGCGTCCTCCGGCGCGAGGTAGCCGAGATGCCAGCCCGGCTCGGTTTCCATGTAGGAGACCCCCTTGCCCTTGATCGTGCGTGCGACGATGCAGCACGGCCGCGCTCGCGCCTCATCCGCCTTCACCTGACGCAGCAGCGCCGTCAGCGCGACGAGGTCGTGGCCATCGACCTCATGCACCTCCCACCCGAAGGCGCGCCATTTGTCGCCCAGCGGCTCCACGCCCATCACCTCGTCCACCGCGCCGTCGAGCTGGAAGCCGTTGCGGTCGATGATCGCGACCAGCCGGTTCAGCCGGTGATGCGCGGCGAACGTGGCCGCCTCCCACACCTGGCCTTCCTGCATCTCGCCATCGCCGAGCATCACGAACGTCGTGAAACGCTGTCCCCTGGCGCGGCCGCCCCACGCCATGCCCGCGCCGGCCGACAGCGCATGGCCGATGGAACCGGAGCTGAAGTCGATTCCCAGCACCTTGCGCATGTCCGGATGGTCGCCGAGCGGATTGCCGAGCCGCGTGTAACCGTCCAGCACGTCGCGCGGGATGTAGCCGTGGTCGGCGAGGATCGGGAACAGCCCGACCGCCGCATGGCCCTTGCCCATCAGGAAGCGGTCGCGGTCCGGCCACGCCGGCTCGTTCGCGCGCAGGGTCATCACGTCGTAGTAAAGGGCGGCGAAGATCTCGGCGGCCGAGAAGACGGACGAGTAATGACCGACCTTGGCGATCTCGATCAGCCGGATCGTCTCCAGCCGCACGAACCGCGCCTTCTCGCGCAGCTTCGCCACCTGCTCCGCCGTCGGTTCGAAGCTGTTGCTGCCACGCATGCGGGACGCTCCCATCGATGTTCGGTCTTCGCCGTTGACCCTCGGCGCCTATCATGCACGCTAGGGCGTCACAAGAACGCGGGATGACGCGGCGAGGAAACGGCATGATCATCTTCGGCTCTCCCCGTCGTTACGTGCAGGGACCGGACGCGATCGGCCGCCTCGGCGAGGAGGTCGCGCGGCTGGGCCGCACCGCCGCCATCGTGGCCGATGCGCAGGTCGCCGCCGTGATCGGCACGCGCGTCGCCGATGCCTGCGCCGCCGCGGGGGTGGCGCTGACCGCGATCCCCTTCGGCGGCGAGATCACCTTCGCCGAGATCGACCGGATGGAAGCCGGCTGCGGCGCGCTGCGGCCGGAGGTGCTGATCGCGGCGGGCGGCGGCAAGGCGCTGGATGCCGGCAAGCTGCTCGGCCGGCGGCTGGGGGCACGCATCGTGACGGTGCCCACCATCGCATCGAACGACGCGCCGACCAGCCACATCATCGTCGTCTATGACGAGGCGCACCGGATCGCTTCGATCGAACGGCTGCCGGCCAATCCGGACCTCGTTCTGGTGGATACGGCCATCATCGCGCGCGCCCCGGCCATCCTGCTGTCCGCCGGGATCGGCGATGCGGTGGTGAAGCGGTTCGAGGTCGCGCAATGCGCGGGCAACAACGGGCTGAACACGTTCGGCGGCACGCCGCCGGTGGCCGCACAGGTGATGGCCGAAGCCTGCTACGCCACGCTGCGGGACCACGCCGAGGGCGGGCTCGCGGCCGTCGCGCGCGGGGCGCCGGATCTCGCGCTGGAACGCACGGTGGAAGCCTGCGTGCTGCTGAGCGGCCTTGCCTTCGAAAGCGGCGGGCTGTCGATATGCCACGCCATGACGCGCGGCCTGTCCGCCGTGCCCGGGCCCGCGACCGCATTGCACGGGCTTCAGGTCGCCTACGCGCTGATGGTCCAGCTCACCCTGGAAGGGCGCGACGCGGCCTTCATCGAGGATCTGCGCGGCTTCTTCGCGCGCACCGGACTGCCCGACCACCTCGCCGCACTCGGCTTCAAGGGCGGCGCGACCGAGCTTCGGACCATCGCCGAGCTGACCGTCCAGGCGCCGCACACGAAGAACTTCCCGCGCGTCCTGACCGCCGACGACCTCGTCGCCGCGATGCGGGCGGTGGAGGAAACCGCGCAGAGCCGAAAGGCCGCATGATGACCGCCTCTCCCTTCGATCTGACCAGCCGCACCGCGCTCGTCACCGGCTCCTCCCGCGGGTTGGGTCACGCCATGGCCGCGGGCCTCGCGCGGGCCGGCGCGCGCATCATCGTCAACGGCACCGATGCCGCCCGCACCGACGCAGCGGCGGAGAAGCTGCGCGGAGAGGGCCACGAGGTCCTCGCTGCACCCTTCGACGTCACCGACGAAAAAGCCGTCGTCGCCAGCTTCGCGCGGCTGGATGCCGACGGGGTCGAGGTGGACATCCTCGTCAACAATGCCGGCATCCAGTTCCGCCGCCCGATGCTGGAACTGGAACGCGCCGACTGGCAGCGCGTGCTCGACACGAACCTGACCAGCGCCTTCATCGTCGGGCGCGAGGCGGCGAAGCGCATGGTGCCGCGCGGACGCGGCAAGATCGTCAACGTCGCCTCGCTGACCAGCGGCGTCGCGCGCGCGACCATCGCGCCCTATGCCGTCGCCAAGGGCGGGCTGCTGATGCTGACGCGGTCGATGACGGCGGAATGGGCGGCCTCCGGCATCCAGGCCAATGCGATCGGGCCCGGTTACATGCTGACGGAGATGAACACCGCGCTGATCGAGAACCCGCAATTCGATGCGTGGGTCAAGTCGCGCACGCCGGCGCGGCGCTGGGCGAAACCCGAGGAGCTGATCGGCACGGTGGTCTACCTGTCGTCGGATGCGTCCGACTACGTGAACGGGCAGATCATCTACGTCGATGGCGGCATGACGGCGGTGCTTTAGGCCCGCCTACACATAGCCATAGGCGGTCCAGCCGCCATCCACCGCGAGCACCTGCCCCGTGACGTGCGCCGCGCGCGGCTCGCACAGGTACAGGATCGCATCCGCGATCTCCTCCGCCGTCGCGAGCCGCCCTTGCGGCGTGCGCCGTTCCAGCGCGGCGAGGTCGATCCGCCCCTCCGCCGCCAGCGTCTCGACGAGGCTGGTGCGCACATAGCCCGGCGCGACGGCGTTGACGCGGATGCCGTACCCCGCCCACTCGATCGCAAGCGCCCGCGTCATCATCGACACCGCCGCCTTGCTCGCGCAGTAGGAGAGCCGGTTCGGCGCGGCGACCACGCCGTAGATCGACGACACGTTCACGATGCAGCCGCCACCGGCATCGCGCATCCGCAGCCCGGCTTCGCGCGCGCAGAAGAACACACCGTCGAGATTGACGCCCATGGCCCGCCGCCATTCCTCGGCGCCGACCTCCAGCGTGGGCCGGTTGCCGCTGATGCCGGCGTTGTTCACCAGGATATCGAGCCTCCTGTGCGCGGCATCGAAGCGGCCGAAGCAGCGCGCGACATCCTCCGCATCGGCCACCGACCCGGCGAGCGCGATGCCGCCGACCTCGCCCGCCACGCGCTCCGCCGCCGTCGCGTCGATATCCCAGACCGCCACCGCCGCACCGGCGCGGGCCAGCGCGACCGCCGCCGCGCGGCCGATCCCCGCGCCCGCGCCGGTGACGAGCGCGGTGCGGCCGGCAAGCGGCGCGGTCACGCCGCCGGGCTCCGCGGATCCCACAGCCGCCGCGCGGTCTCCCGCTCGTACGCCTTGCCGGACGGATAGCTCAGCAGTTCGAGCTGTAGGCCCCAGGGCGCGCGGAAATAGACCCAGGTCTGCCCGGCGCTCGGCCCGGCATGGCGGACGACCGGCTCGCCCATGATCTCGACGCCATGGGCGCGCAGATACGCGAGCGCCGCGTCGAAGTCGTCCACGTAGAGCGCGAGGTGATGGCCGCCCACGTCGCTGTTCGCCGGCACCTCGCGCCGCTGGGCGGGTGCCTCGTACTCGAACAGTTCGATGTTCAGCCCGTGGCCCAGGCGCAGGAAGCGCAGCTTCCTCACCCGCGCGCGCGGATCGACGCCGAGCTGGACGGCCATCCAGTCGCCCTTCTCGTCCGCGATCGGGCCGATGTCGTAGAACTGCTCGGCGCCCAGCACATCGACGAAGAACCGCGTCGCCGCCTCCAGATCGGGCACCGTGATCCCGACATGATCGCCGCCGCGCAGCCCCGGCAACCCCGCCCTGCCTTCCGCCATTCCGCCCGATCCTCCTGCTCGTTCCCCGAGCCGAGCATCCCCCGCCAGTCGCGACAAGCGCACGGGCGGCAGGGTTGTCTCCCGGATCGAATGCCATATGCTCCGTAACGAGGGCCGGGACCAACCGGCCGCAACGAGGAACCGCCCGTGGTCATGCGCACCCCGAACAGCGACAGAGGTCCGCGCCACCCTCACGGACCGGCTCCCGATCCCGTACCGCATCGCCGTTCCGAGGTAGCATCATGACCGCGTTCAAGCGCCGTACCGTCCTGGGCGGAGTGGCCGCCGCCGGCCTGTCCGTCCCTGTCTTGCGCGCCCGTGCCCAGGGCGGCGAACTGAAGCTGGGTGCGCTGTACCCCTTCTCCGGCGGCCTCGCCCTGCTGGGCGACGAGAGCTTCCGCGGCCTCGAGATCGCTGCCGAGGAGCGCAACGGCGCCGGCGGGCTGCTCGGCCGGCAGATCCGCCTCGCCAAGGGCGATGCCGTGGACCAGAACCAGGCGATCGGCGAGGTCCGCCGGCTGATGAGCGTGGAGCGCGTCGCCGGTGTGTTCGGCACCTATGCGAGCCCCCTCGCCTTCGCCGCCACGCAGGTGACGGAGCTGCAGGGCGTGCCGTATTTCGAGATGGGCGCGATCAGCGACCCGATCACCGAACGCGGCTTCAAGTACGTCTTCCGCACCTGCCCGCGCGCATCGGAATTCGGCGTCGCCACGGTGGGCGCGATCCCCGATGCGCTCGCCCCGCTCTACAAGGTCGATCCGAAATCGCTGAAGGTCGCGATCCTGCACGAGGACGCGCTGTACGGGCAGACCGTCAGCGGCTTCCAGGAGGCGCAGATCAAGCAGCTCGGCCTGCAACAGGTCGAGAAGCTGGCCTACTCCGCGCGCTCGGTCGATCTGTCCTCGGTCGTCCAGCGCCTGCGCGGCGTGTCGGCCGATATCGTGCTGCACACCGGCTACCAGAACGACATCGTGCTGCTGTTCCGCGGCATGCAGGAAGCCAACTGGCATCCGCGCATGATCATCGGTTCCGGCGCCGGCTACAGCCTCGTGGACACCGCCAGGGCCGTGGGCCCCGCCTTCGACGGCGTGATGAACGTGGACTTCACGCAGGTGGCGGTGAACGAGGCCTATGCGCCCGGCGTCAAGCAGTTCGCGGAGCTGTACAAGAAGAAGTACGGCGTCGATGTCCGCTCCGGCCACTCGCTCGCCAACTACTTCGGCGCGCGCGTCTACTTCGACGCCATCCAGCGCGCCGGCGGCACCGACAAGGACAAGATCCGCGCCGCCGTGCTCGCCACCGACGTCGCCGAGGGCACCACCCCGACCGGCTGGGGCGTGAAGTTCGACGAGAAGGGGCAGAACACCCGCGTGCGGCCGTTCCTGCTGCAATGGCAGGGCGGGCGGCAGGTGACGGTGTATCCGCAGCAGGCCGCGGTGGCCGAGCTGCGCGGGAAGATGGGCGCCTGATCCCACAGGGCGGGGGCCAGGCGCCTCCGCCCCGTCCTTCCCCCCATGGACATCTTCCTCCAGCTCATCGCCAATGGCGTGCTGCTCGGCGGCGTGTTCGCGCTGATCAGCATCGGCCTCACCCTGATCTTCGGCATCGTGCGGGTCGTCAACTTCGCCCATGGCGAGCTGTTGATGGTCGGCCTGTACGCGGCGTGGATCCTGTCCTCCCAATTCGGGCTCAACCCGTATCTGGCGGCGCTGCCGCTCGCGGTCGTGTTCTTCGGGATCGGTGCGGCGATGCAGCGCACGATCATCCAGCCGCTGATGGGGGCCGATCCGCACGTGCAGATCTTCGCCACCGTCGGCGTCGGGACCGCGCTCGCGAACGCCGCGCTGATGATCTTCAGCGCCGACCTGCGCAGCGTTAACCTGCCCTGGGCGCGGCAGGCGACCGACCTGTTCGGCATCGCCAGCGTCTCGCGCGGCAACCTCGTCGCCTTCGCCGTCTCGGTGGCCGCGACGGTCGCGCTGATGGTCTTCCTGCAGCGCACGCATCTCGGCCGCGCCATCCGCGCGGTGGCGCAGAACCGCTACGCCGCGCCGCTGATGGGCATCGACGTGAACCGCATCTACGCGATCACCTTCGGCCTCGGCACCGCCTGCGTGGGGCTCGCGGCGGCCGTGCTGTCGCCGCTGTACCCGGCGTTCCCGACCGTCGGCTCCTTCTTCGTGCTGATCGCCTTCGTGGTGGTCGTGCTCGGCGGGATGGGCAGCCTGGAGGGCGCGGTGATCGGTGCGCTGATCATCGGGCTGGTGGACAGCCTCGCCGGCTACTACATCGCGCCCGATCTCAAGGAAGTCGTCTACTTCGCCATCTTCCTCGGCATCCTCGTGGTGCGACCGGCCGGGCTGTACGGCGTGCGAGGCTCGGAATGATGCGCTTCGTCCTGCCCGTCGCCGGGCTCGCGCTGCTGTTCCTGCTGCCGTTCTCGATCATCCCCGCGCTCGATGCCGAGGGCGCAGCGTTCTGGCAGCACATCTTCGTCACCATCTTCGTCTTCGCCGCGATGGCCTGCGCCTGGAACATCCTCGGCGGCTTCGCGGGCCAGCTTTCGCTGGGCCAGACGATCTTCTACGGCATCGGTGGCTACGCGGCGGCGATGCTCAACCAGCACTTCGCCATCATCCCGTGGCTCGCGGGCCCGGTCGGCGCAGCCGTCGCGATCGTGGTGGCGATCTTCATCGCCTGGCCGTGCCTGCGGCTGCGGGGGCCGTTCTTCGCGCTCTCCACCATCGCCTTCCTCGAGGTGATCCGCCTGCTCGCCATCCACTTCAAGGACTTCACCGGCGGCAGCGCGGGCCTGCCGATCCCGATGTTCGTCGGCACCGAGATGCGCATCGGCTGGGCGTGGATGCTGTTCCGCGAGAAGGAGAACTACCTCTTCATCGCCTTCGGGCTGATGCTGCTCTGCCTCGCCGCATCCTGGCTGGTGCGCCGTTCCCGCCTCGGCTTCTACCTGGTCGCGGTACGGGAACGGGAGGACGCGGCGAAGGCCGTGGGCGTGAACACCACGGCGGTGAAGCTGTCCGCCTTCGCGCTGTCGGCGGCGCTGACCTCGCTGGTCGGCACCTTCCACGGCGTCTACCTGAACTTCATCGACCCGGAGACGATGTTCAGCCTGCCGCTCGCCATCCAGGTGGCGATGTTCGCGCTGATCGGCGGGCTCGGCACGGTGACGGGCCCGATCTGGGGCACGCTGCTGGTGGTGCCGATCGCCGAGGCCGCGCGCGGCTGGCTGGGCGCGGCGGCGAACGGGCTGCACGGGCTCGTCTACGGCGTGGTGCTGGTGGTGGTTGTGCTGACCATGCCGCACGGGCTGGTCGGCAGCATCGGCCCGTGGCTGCGCCGCACGCTCGGCCTGGGAGAGGCGGATGGCGGGTCGGGCAGCATCGCCGCGCCGCCGGCGGCCGTGCCGTCGACGGGCCGCGCGCCGGTCGGCGAGCCGATCCTCGAGGCCCGCAACCTCGTGCGCCGCTTCGGCGGCCTCGTCGCCACCAGCGACGTGTCGATCACGCTGCGGCAGGGCGAGGTGATCGGCGTGATCGGCCCGAACGGCGCGGGCAAGACGACGCTGTTCAACCTGCTGTCCGGCTTCCTGCCGCCATCCTCCGGCACCGTGCGGGTGCGCGGGGCGGACGGCGCGTGGCAGGAGCCTTCCACCCCGCACCAGTTCGCCGCCGCGGGCGTGGCGCGCACCTTCCAGGTCGTGCAGCCCTTCGCCGGGCTGACGGTGCGGGAGAACGTGATGCTCGGCGCCTTCCATCATGCAAGCTCTACCGCCGAGGCGCGGCGCATCGCGGAGGAAGTCCTTGCCACGGTCGGCCTCGGCGAGGCGATGAACATGCCGGCGCGCAGCCTGACCATCGGCGGCGCCAAGCGGCTGGAGGTGGCCCGCGCGCTGGCGATGAAACCGCGCGTGCTGCTGCTGGACGAGGTGATGGCCGGGCTCAACCCGGCCGACGTGACCGCCTCCGTCGAACTGCTCAAGCGCGTGCGCGACAGCGGCGTGTCGATCATCGCGATTGAGCACGTGATGGCCGCGGTGATGGCGCTCAGCGACCACATCGTGGTGATCAACTCGGGCAAGATGATCGCCGAGGGGCGGCCGGCGGAGATCGCGCGCAACCCCGCCGTGCTGGAAGCCTATCTGGGCGAGGACTACGTGCATGTCGAGCACTAGCCTGCTGCGGCTGGAACAGGTGCGCGCGGGCTACGGCCCCGTGACCATCCTCCATGACGTCAGCCTGGAGGTGAACGCCGGCGAGGTGGTCACCATCATCGGCGGCAACGGCGCCGGCAAGACCACCACGCTGCGCACCATCTGCGGGCTGATCCGCCCCACCAGCGGCCGGATCACGGTCGATGGCGCGGACACCGCGCGGCTCTCGCCGCCCGCGATCGTCGATCTCGGCATCACCATGGTGCCGGAGGGGCGGCAGCTCTTTCCGTTCATGACGGTGCACGAGAACCTGCTGCTCGGCGCCTACAAGCGCGCGGCGCGCGAGCATTTCGCCACGCGACTGGAGGAGGTGCTGACGCTGTTCCCCCGCCTGCGCGAACGGCTGACGCAGCTCGCCGGCAGTCTTTCGGGTGGCGAGCAGCAGATGGTCGCGATCGCGCGGGGCATGATGGCCAATCCGCGGCTGCTGATGTTCGACGAGCCCTCGCTCGGCCTCGCGCCGCTGATCGTGCGGCAGGTGTTCGAGATCATCGACCGCGTCGTCTCGGCCGGGACGACGGTGCTGATCGTGGAGCAGAACATCGTCCACACGCTGCAGATCGCCACGCGCGGCTACGTGCTGGAGAACGGTCGCGTGACGATGAGCGACAGCGGGCCGGCACTGCTGCGCGACCCGCACGTCAAGCGCGCCTATCTCGGCGTCTAGCCGGCCATGTAGAGGCCGCCGTTCACATGCACCACCTCGCCGGTGATGAACGAGGCGCCCGGTCCGCAAAGGAAGGCGATGACGGAGGCAACCTCCGCCGCCGTGCCGTGCCGGCCGAGCGGCGTCTGCGCCAGCAGCGCATCGCCGCGCTGCGCGCGCAGCCCCTCGGTCATGCCGGTGGCGATGATCCCGGGCGAGACGGCGTTCACCCGCGTGCGCGGCGCGAGTTCCAGCGCCAGCGAGCGCGTGAAGCCGAACAGGGCGGATTTGCTGGTGGAGTAGTGCGCGTGGTCGCGGCTGCCGCGATGGCCGGCGACCGAGGTCAGGTTGACGATGGCGCTGCCCTCCCGCAGCGCAGCCACCGCCGCGCGGCAGATGTGGAACACGCCGTCGAGGTTGATCGCCATCAGGGTGCGCCACTGCTCCGCCGTCATCGTGGCAAAGGGCTGATCGGGGTAGATGCCCGCCGCCGGCACGAGGAAGTCGATCCCGCCGAAGCGCGTGCGGGCGAGATCGACGGCCGCCTGCGCATCTTCCGGCCGCGAGGCATCCATCCGCAGCGTCGCGACGCGCGCACCCGAGGGATCAAGCGAGGCCGAGAACGCCTCCAGCGCCGGAGCCGCGATATCGGTCAGCACCAGATTGGCACCCTGCGCGTGGAACAGGCGCGCCGTCGCCTGCGCGATGCCGCCGCTCGCACCCGTCAGCAGCAATGTGCGGCCGGTGAAGTCCTGCAAACCCGTCTTCCCTCCGTGCGCAGGGCCGGCACGCTAGCATGCGGCCATCCCGTGGCCAGCCGTGCCCGCGAGGACCGCGCCCCTCCACCGGCCCGGCCTCGTGGCCAACCGAGATTGCGCAGGATCAAGGTGCGACCCGCGCGGCGGCGCGATGATGCGCCGTGACCTCTCGCGGCCTCATTGCGCTCGCCGATGCGCGGGTGCCCCGCTACACCAGTTATCCCACGGCCACGCAGTTCGGCCCGCTGGATGAGGCGACCTATCGCGGCTGGCTCCGCAGCGCGATCCGGCCGGCGGACACGCTGTCGCTGTATGTCCATGTGCCGTTCTGCCGCAACCTGTGCTGGTATTGCGGCTGCCTGACGCGGCCGACGCGCTCCGAGCCGCGGATCGACAGCTACGCGGAGGCGCTGCTGGCGGAAGCCGCGCTGCTGTCCGCCAGCCTGCCTCCGCACGCGGGCATCTCGCACCTGCATCTGGGCGGCGGGACACCCTCCATCCTCGGCCCCGAGCGGCTCCGCACCCTGATGCAGCGGCTGCACGCGGCCTTCGGCTTCCGCCCCGACGCCGAGATCGCGATCGAACTCGACCCACGCTACGTGAGCGACGAGCTGGTCGCGACGCTCGCCGCGATCGGCGTCACCCGCGTCAGCCTCGGCGTGCAGGACATCACGCCGGAGGTGCAGGCCGCCATCGGGCGCATCCAGCCCGCGGCGCAGGTGGCCGAAGCCGTCGCGCGGCTGCGCCGCGCGGGGATGGCGTCCATCAATCTCGACCTGATGTACGGGCTGCCGCACCAGACGACGGCGCATGTGGAGACCACGGCGCGGTTCGCCGCCGGGCTGAAGCCGGCGCGCGTCGCCGTGTTCGGCTATGCCCACGTGCCGTGGATGCGCACCCACCAGAAGGCCATCGACGCGGCGGCCCTGCCGGGCGCGGAAGCACGGCTCGAACAGGCGGAGTGCGCCGAGCGCGTGCTGTGTGCGGAGGGCTACCAGGCGCTCGGGCTCGACCATTTCGCGCGGCCGGACGATCCGCTCGCCGGCGCCGCGCGTGCCGGCCCGCGGCGCCGCAACGTCCCGGGCTACACGACCGACCGCGCGGTGGTCCTGCTCGGGCTCGGGGCGTCGTCCATCGGCACGCTGCCGTCCGGCTTCGCGCAGAACGATACGCGCGAGGCCGAATACCGCATCGCCGTACTGGCGGGCCGCCTGCCGGTGGTGCGCGGCTGCGCGGTGACCGCGGAGGATCGCCTGCGCGCGGGGATGATCGAGCGGCTGATGTGCGACTTCGCGCTCGATCTGGGCGCGCTCGCCCGGAGCGGGGCGGAGGCTGCCGCCATCGTGGCGGAGGCGCGGGAAAGGTTCGCGCCGCTGCAACGCGACGGTCTCGTCGCCGTGCGGGACGGCTGGCTGCGCGTCACGCCCGAGGGCCGGCGCTTCGTGCGGCAGGCCGCGGCCTGCTTCGACGCCTATCTGCACCCCGGCGGCGGCGTTCCGCGCCACGCCGTGGCGGTGTAGACCCCGCGCCCCTCCGGCAAGAAGACACCCGCTCGGGACCAACCGCTCGTTGACGTGCCCGCACTGACTGGCGGAGGATGCGCGCCTGGTCGAAACGCATCCCGTCGCCAGATCCGCCCACGAACCCCGGAGCCGCCGCCCCGCCCTGCCTATCGACCGCAAGACCAGGGAGGGCGCGCGATGCAGGATGCTCGCCCGAATCAAACAACAAACCCACGCATGAGGAGAACGACCGCAAGATGCTGAAAACCCTGACACTCGTCGGGCTGGTGGGCCTTGGCGCCGTGGCCATGGCCCAGACACCGCAGCGCGGCGGCACGCTGAACTTCACTGCGCCCTATGGCTCCAGCTTCGCGACGCTGGATCCCCAGGCGATGGTGACGATCCAGGACGAGATCTTCGCCTCCGCCATCCACCGCAGCCTGTATCGCTGGGA
>JBBCJT010000096.1:0-17494 GCA_037190665.1 Rhodovastum atsumiense
GACCCATTCGCGCGACCTGTTGCCAGTTTACAGCTTGTTTCCAGTCTTGCGCGGCCGGCCGCTGGCGGCGTGCGCGAGGCCCGGGTCGCAGCCGGCGGACGCGGCCGTTCGTGCAAAGGAAACCCCATGCCGACCCTGTCCCGTCGCGGCCTTCTGGTCCTCGGCCTGGCCGCGCTGTCCGGCGCCCGCTCCCACGCGCAGGGCGCCGGGCCGGTCCGCATTCGCGGCACCATCGTCGGCCTCGAAGGCGACGCGCTGAGCGTCCTCACTGGCACGAACGAGCGGCTGGTCATCACCCTCGCCCCGGCCGCGACGGTGGCGGCCCTGCGCCGCGTGGCACTCGCCGACATCACGCCGGGCACCTCGGTTGGCGTCGTGGCCGAGCCGGGACCCGATGGCGAGTTGCGGGCCACGGCCATCACCGTGCTGCCGCCCGGCATGCGGATCACCGAGCTCCAGACCGCGTGGGACACCGCGCCCAATGCGTCCATGAACAACGGCGCCGTCGAGGCCGCGGTGGACAGTGGCTCGGGACGGGACCTGACGCTCAATATCCTCGGCCGCCGCGTGCTGGTGCGCGTGCCGGCCGGGACGCCGCTGCTCATGCCCATCGCGGCCACGCGCGCCGATCTCGTGCCGGGCGCGACCGTCTTCATCAACGCGATGCGCGGCGCGGACGGCGGGATCTCCGCCACCCGCGTGACGGTCAGCAAGGACGGCGTCGCGCCGGCGATCTAGCGCGTCGCGCCGCGGCGCGGCCTGCGTTAGGCTTCGCCATGCTCCGCGTTTCGCCAGCCATGGCATGTGCATGCGTTCGTGACCCCCGGCCCGTGCAGCCGGTCCCTGCGCGGCGCTGGCAGCGGGTTCGTCCGTCGTGAGGCGCATCGGGGGCTGGCTGCTCGCGGCGATCGGCCTCGCCGCCTTCGCTGCCGCCGTCATGACGGCGACGCGCACGGGCAGCCTGCCATGGTACGGCATTGCATCCCTGCCGGTCGCCCTGGTCGGCCTGCTGCTGGCCGGCGCCCGTCCGCGCCCGGCGCCGCCGCTGAACCGCAACGAGCACGGACAGGCCTGACCTTGCCCTTCGCCGCGCGGCACCGTAGTGCGCCGCAACGCAACCGGAGAGCCCCATGTCCGCCATTGCCGACATCACCGCCCGCGAGATCCTCGATAGCCGCGGCAATCCCACGCTGGAGGTCGATGTCACGCTGGAGACCGGCGCGACCGGCCGCGCGGCCGTGCCCTCCGGCGCGTCCACCGGTGCGCACGAGGCGGTGGAGCTGCGCGACGGCGACAAGTCCCGCTACGGCGGCAAGGGCGTGCAGACCGCGATCGCCAATGTCGAGGGCGAGATCGCGGACGCCATCGGCGGGATGGAGGCGATCGACCAGGTGGAGATCGACGACCTGCTGGTCGAGCTCGACGGCACGCCCAACAAGGCGCGGCTCGGCGCGAACGCGATCCTCGGCGTCAGCCTCGCGGTCGCCAAGGCCGCCGCGGACGAGCTCGGCCTGCCGCTGTTCCGCTATGTCGGCGGCGTCTATGCCCGCACCCTGCCGGTGCCGATGATGAACATCGTCAACGGCGGCAAGCACGCCGACAACCCGATCGACATCCAGGAATTCATGGTCCAGCCAGTGGGCGCCGGCACGCTCGCCGAGGCGGTGCGCATCGGCTCCGAGATCTTCATGGCGCTGAAGAAGGCGCTGCATGACGCCGGCCACAGCACCAACGTGGGCGACGAGGGCGGCTTCGCGCCGAACCTCGCCTCGGCGGACGAGGCGCTGGGCTTCATCGCGGGCGCCTGCGAGAAGGCCGGCTACCGGCCGGGCGAGGACGTGACCTTCGCGCTCGACTGCGCCGCGACCGAGTTCTTCAAGGACGGCGTCTACGACCTGGAGGGCGAGAAGAAGAAGTTCGACGCCGCCGGGATGGTCGCCTACCTGAAGGACCTCTGCGCGCGCTACCCGATCGCCTCGATCGAGGATGGCTGCGCCGAGGACGACTGGGACGGCTGGAAGCTGCTGACGCAGGAGCTGGGCGCGAAGATCAATCTGGTTGGTGACGACCTGTTCGTCACCAATCCGGAGCGGCTGCGCCGGGGCATCGCGCAGGGCACCGCCAACGCCATCCTGGTCAAGGTCAACCAGATCGGCACGCTGTCCGAGACGCTGGAGGCGATCGAGATCGCGCATCGCGCCGGCTACAAGGCGGTGATGAGCCACCGCTCGGGCGAGACGGAGGATGCCACCATCTCCGACCTCGCGGTCGCGACGAATTGCGGGCAGATCAAGACGGGCAGCCTCGCGCGCTCGGACCGCACCGAGAAGTACAACCAGCTCATCCGCATCGAGGCCGCGCTGGGCAGTGCGGCCCGCTATGCCGGGCGCACCATCCTGCGCGGATAGAGAGGCAGTTGCGGGCCCGGCCGGCCGGGCCCATTTTTGGGGAGGCCGGTGCAGCCCCGCATGCGGCCGAGCGTTGAAGGCGTCGGGCAGCGTGCCCGAGCGGGAGGGAACCAGGATGGACGGTCAGGACATTGCGCGCCGGATCGCGGCCGTGCGCATGGAAGCCGATGCGGATGCGCGCAACGAGGTGATGCGCCGCCGGCGGCGGCGGCGTTCGGCCACGGCGGCAACCTGCGTCGCGCTGGGCCAGCAGCCGGAGAAGCGGTTCGAGCCCATGCAGCGCGAGCGGGCGGAGCCCGGCCTGCGCATGGACCACGCCCGCCTCCGGCCTCCTTCACCGCGGCAGGCGTAAGCCTGCCTACCGCAGCGGGATGTTGAGCCCCAGCGAGAGCGAGGGCGGCCCGTAGTAGTAAACCGGCGGCGGCGGCGCGTAGACGACCGGCGGCGGGGGCGCATAGTAGTAATAGCGCGGCGGCGGGGCGTAGTAGGCCCGCGGCGGTGGCGCGTAGTACGCGCGCGGCGGCGGTCCCCAGCCGTGATGATGGCGGTGGCGATGGCGCCACCCGTCCGCCGCAGCGGGGGCGACCGCGGCGGCGAGCATGGTCGCCGCGACCAGTCCGGTGACGAGGGGCTTGCTCATGATCATTGCCTTCTTCCGCCGGCTATATGGGGCGCCATACCGGTCCGGGCTGAGGTTTGTTTGTGACGAAGTTGCGGCATTCGGCTGCGAAATGTCGCAATCCTCTTCGCGCGTGGCGCGAAACGCATTTCGGGCTTCCGCAACGCGCCAGTCCGTGATTCCTTGAGCCTTGGCCAGCGAGGGGCGGGTGTTGGGGCGTGAGATCAGACGCAGGCTGAAGGCGATGGCGTGGCCCACGTTGTTCCTGGGCCTCGTCGCCTATTTCGCCTGGCATGCGACGCAGGGCGATCGCGGCATGGTCGCCATGCAGCAGCGCGAGCACATGCTCACGGAAGCGCGCGCGGAACTCGCCCGGGCCGAGAGCGAGCAGCAGACATGGGAACGCCGCGTCACGGCGCTGCGCGGCCCGCTGCTCGACGCCGACATGCTCGATGAACGCGCGCGCGCCATGCTCAACCTTGGCAATCCGCAGGAGATCATCGTGCCCTACGGATCCGGCAATCGGCTCTACTGAGCCTGCGCCGCCTCCGGCAGGGTGGCGGAGCGGATCGACACGATCGCCAGCAGTGACAGGGTGAATCCGGCGACGGCCAGCACGAGCGCGGCCTGAGCACCGCCAAGGCTGGCCGCGAGACCGCCGGCCAGCGCGCCGAGCGGCCGCACACCGAACACGGTGAGCTGCATCGTCGCGTTGACCCGGCCGAGCAACATCGGCGGCGTGACGAGCTGCACAAGCGTGTTGCGCGCGATCAGCCACAGCATCGGCCCGAAGCCGAGCAGCGCCATCGCGACGCAGGGCAATATCGGGCTGCCCGCCGGCGCGCCCAGCAGCAACAGGCTCGCGCCGACGGACGCGGCGGGACCGAACAGCAGGATCGCGTGCATCGGCAGGCGGCGTGCGATGGCGGGGGCCCGGAGCGCGGCGACGACCTGCCCCGCACCGAGCGCGCCGAGGATGAGCCCCGCCTGCGTGGGCGGCAGCGCGAGTTCGCCGACGGCGAAGGGCACCAGCACCGCCAGCAGCGCGAAGAAGCCGGTGTTCCAGGCCACCGCGCAGATCGCGACCGTCCGCAGCGCGGGATGGCGCCACATGTGCCGCGCACCCTCCCGCGCCGCCGTGAGCAGCGGGGTCGAGCGATCGTGTGCCGGGGGCGGCTCGGCAGTGGCTCCGGCTCGCAGCACTATCATGCCCAGGACGGCAGTGAGCGAAGCCGCCGCGAAGATCGACGCCACGCCATGGTCCCGCGCGAGCCAGCCGGCCAGCAGCGGGGCCAGCAGCGTCGCGCCGGCACGGGCGAGTTCCAGCCGCGCGTTGCCGGCCGGCAGCCGGGCCGGCGGCAGCAGGGCGGGCAGCCGCGCCGTCGCGGAGAGGGTGAAGACGACCGTGCCGGCGGCGGCGAGGAAGCCCGCGCCCGCGAGCAGCGTCGCGTATCCGGACACCAACGCGCCCACAAGGCATGCGACGGCCGTTGCCGCGAGCGCCGCCCGCAGCAGCCGCAGGCGGTCATGCCGGTCCACCCACACGCCGGCGGGGATCGACACCAGAAGCCAGGCCGCACTCTGCGCGGCGATCAGCGCGCCGGTCGCGCCGGGTCCGGCCGCGGCCGCGAGCGCGGCGAAGGGCAGGGCTGCGAGGGTAAGCTGGTCGGTGCCGTGCGCGGCGGTGGCGGCAAGCGCGAGGCGGTTGAGCGGTGACATGCGGGCTCCCGGAAAAGCGGGCGACGGTCTCCTCCGGACGGTGTCACCGGCACCATCCGCCGCGTGCTTTGATACGATTGGCGCTGTATTGAACTCGATTTCGGTTCAATGACGATATTGCATTGCAGCACAATGCGTTACGGGGTGGGGGTACCCTTGCGCATGGCATTGTCTGCGGGTACGTGGCGTCAAAGCAGCGGTTCTGGAGGAACGCCATGGCGCAGGCGGCGGAAGCCAAGGGTAAACGCGGCAAGGTCAGGGAGTCGGCGATGACGACCGACCAGCTCCTCACCGCCTACCGCGATATGCTGCTGATCCGACGCTTCGAGGAGAAGGCGGGCCAGCTCTACGGCATGGGGCTGATCGGCGGGTTCTGCCATCTCTACATCGGCCAGGAAGCCGTCGTGGTCGGCATGCAGGCCGCGATCGGCGAGGGCGATCAGGTCATCACCTCCTACCGCGACCACGGCCACATGCTCGCCTGCGGCATGAACCCGCGCGGCGTGATGGCGGAGCTCACCGGGCGCATCGGCGGCTATTCCAAGGGGAAGGGCGGCTCGATGCACATGTTCTCGCGCGAGAAGAACTTCTACGGCGGGCACGGCATCGTCGGCGCGCAGGTCTCACTCGGCACCGGCCTGTCCTTCGCCAACTGGTATCGCGGCAACGACCGCGTGACGCTGACCTATTACGGCGAGGGCGCGTCCAACCAGGGCCAGGTGTACGAGAGCTACAACCTCGCTGCCGTGCTCAAGCTTCCCAACATCTTCATCATCGAAAACAACCGCTACGCGATGGGCACCTCGCAGGAGCGCGCCTCCACCGCGCGGGACCTGTCCAAGAACGCCGCCGCCTGGGGCGTGCCCGGCCTGCAGGTGGACGGAATGGACGTGGTCGCGGTGAAGGCCGCCGGCGAGGAAGCGGTCGCGCATTGCCGCGCCGGCAAGGGCCCGTTCCTGCTGGAGATGAAGACCTACCGCTACCGCGGCCACTCGATGTCCGACCCCGCGAAGTACCGCACCCGCGAGGAGGTGCAGAAGATGCGCGAGACGCAGGATTGCATCGAGCGGGCGCGGGCGGTGCTGCTGGAGCAGGGCGCGGACGAGGCGCGGCTCAAGGCGGTGGACAACGAGGTGAAGGCGATCGTGCAGGACGCGGCGGATTTCGCGCAGACCTCGCCGGAACCGCCGGAGAGCGAACTGTGGACCGACGTGCTGGTGGAGGCGAAGTAAGATGGCCGTGCAGATCCTGATGCCGGCGCTGAGCCCGACCATGACGGAAGGCAAGCTCTCGCGCTGGACCAAGGCGAAGGGCGATGCGATCCGGGCCGGCGACGTGATCGCCGAGATCGAGACCGACAAGGCGACCATGGAGGTCGAGGCGGTCGACGAGGGCGTGCTCGCCGAGATCCTGGTCCCCGAGGGCACCGAGGGCGTGGCGGTCAACACCCCGATCGCGCTGCTCGCGGCCGAAGGCGAGGACGTCTCCGCCTCCGCCGCTCCCCCGCCGCCGGCGGCCCCGGAGAGCCCGGAGGCCCCCGCCAAGGTGGCCGAGCAGGCCGCCGAGACCCGGTCCCCGCCCACCGTCGCCGCCGCGCCGAAGCCGGCGGCCGACGCGCCGGTCGCCGCCGAGGACAAGAACTGGGGCCCGACGCACGCGATCACGGTGCGCGAGGCGCTGCGCGAGGCGATGGCCGCCGAGATGCGCGCCGACGACCGCGTGTTCCTGATGGGCGAGGAAGTCGGCCAGTACCAGGGCGCCTACAAGATCAGCCAGGGCCTGCTGGACGAGTTCGGCCCCAAGCGCGTGATCGACACGCCGATCACCGAGCACGGGTTCACGGGCATGGCGGTGGGCGCGGCCTTCAACGGGCTGAAGCCGATCGTCGAGTTCATGACCTTCAACTTCTCGATGCAGGCCATCGACCAGATCATCAACTCGGCCGCCAAGACACTGTACATGTCCGGCGGCCAGATGGGCTGCCCGATCGTCTTCCGCGGCCCCAACGGGGCGGCGGCGCGCGTGGCCGCGCAGCACTCGCAGTGCTTTGCCTCCTGGTACGCGCACTGCCCGGGGCTGAAGGTGATCGCGCCGTGGTCGGCGGCGGATGCAAAGGGGCTGCTGCGCGCGGCGATCCGCGATCCGAACCCGATCATCTTCCTCGAGAACGAGATCCTGTACGGCCACACGCACGACGTGCCGACGGACGAGGATTTCATCCTGCCCATCGGCAAGGCGAAGGTGGAGCGCGAGGGCAAGGACGTGACCATCGTCTCCTTCTCGCTGATGGTGGATTTCTGTCTGAAGGCCGCGGAGAAGCTGGCCGAGGACGGGATCAGCGCGGAGGTGATCAACCTGCGCACGCTGCGCCCGCTGGACACCGCGACCATCGCCGCCTCCGTGCGCAAGACCAACCGCCTCGTCACCGTCGAGGAAGGCTGGCCCTATGCCGGCATCGGCGCGGAGGTCGCGGCACAGATCATGGAGACGGCGTTCGACTATCTCGATGCGCCACCGGTCCGCGTCGCGGGGCTCGACATCCCGATGCCCTATGCCGCGAACCTGGAGAAGCTGGCGTTGCCCTCGGTCGAGCACATCGCCGAGGCCGCGAAATCCGTGACGTATCGCTGAGGGAGGGCGCGCCATGGCGACCAACATCCTGATGCCGGCGCTGAGCCCGACCATGACGGAGGGCAAGCTTTCCCGCTGGCTCAAGAAGGAAGGCGAGGCGGTCAAATCGGGCGACGTGATCGCCGAGATCGAGACCGACAAGGCGACGATGGAGGTCGAGGCCGTCGACGAGGGCATCCTCGGCAAGATCCTCGTCGCCGAAGGCACCGAGGGCGTGAAGGTCAACGATCCGATCGCCGTTCTGGTGGAGGAGGGCGAGAGCGCGGAGGCCGCGCCGGCGCCGAAGAAGGCCGAAGCCGCGCCCGCCGCCGCCGCCCCGGCCCCCGCGCCGAAGGCGGAGGCCGCGCCAGCGCCATCCCCCGGTGAGACGAAGGGCTTCAATCCGCAGCCCGATCCGCCGAGGGACCGCATCTTCGTCTCGCCGCTCGCGCGGCGCATGGCGCAGCAGGCCGGAATCGATCTTGCCGGCATCGCCGGCAGCGGCCCGAACGGGCGGATCGTGAAGGCGGATATCGAGGCCGCGCTGGCGAAGGGCCCGGCCGCGAAGCCCGCCGCCGCCCCGGCGCCGAAGGCCGAGGCCGCACCGGCCGCGGCTCCTGCCCCCAAGGCGGCCCCTGCCGCGCCGATCGCCGCGCCGCATACGGTCGTGCCGCATTCGTCGATGCGCAAGGTGATCGCGCGCCGCCTCGCCGAGAGCAAGGCGACCGTGCCGCACTTCTACGCCACGCTGGACCTGGAGATCGACGCGCTGCTCAAACTGCGGGCCGATCTCAACGCGCGCGCGCCGAAGGACGGGCCGGGCGCGTACAAGCTCTCGGTCAACGACCTGATGATCAAGGCCGTCGCGGTCGCGCTGCGGCGGATGCCGAAGGTCAATGCGTCCTGGTCGGACGAGGGCACGATCCTCTACGACGACGTGGACATATCGATCGCAGTATCGATTCCGGACGGGCTGATCACGCCGATCATCCGCAAGGCCGACCAGAAGGGCCTGTCCACGATCAGCGCGGAGATGAAGGACCTCGCCGCGCGGGCGAAGTCCGGCAAGCTGAAGCCCGAGGAGTTCCAGGGCGGCGGCTTCACCATCTCCAACATGGGCATGTATGGCGTGAAGAACTTCGCCGCCATCATCAACCCGCCGCAGGCCGGCATCCTCGCGGTCGCGGCCGGCGAGCAGCGCCCGGTGGTGAAGGATGGCGCGCTCGCGGTGGCGACCGTGATGTCGGTGACGATCTCGGTCGATCACCGGATCATCGACGGTGCGCTGGCGGCCGAATGGCTGCAGGTGCTGAAGGGCATCGTCGAGGACCCGCTGAGCATGCTGCTGTGAGCCTGCGCCTGCGCGATGCCGTGCCCGCCGACGTCCCGGCGATGCTCGGCTTCGCACGGGCGCTGGCGACGCATGAGGGGCGCCCGGACGACGCGGTGACGGCGAGCGAGGCCGATCTGCACGCGATGCTGTTCGGCGCGCCCCCGCGTGCGTGGGCGATGATGGCGGAGCAGGGCGGACGCACCGTCGGCTACGCCATCTGGAGCTACCGCTTCATCATGTATCGCGCGGCGGTAACGCTGTACGCGAGCAACATCTTCGTCGCGCCGGACGCGCGCGGCGGCGGCATCGGCCGGGCGATCTTCGCCGCGCTCGCAAGGCGGGCACGGGAGGAAGGGTGCCTCAGTGTCGAATGGGGCGTGAAGGAAGACAATCTGTCCGCGCTCGGCTTCTACGACGCGCTGGGCGCGGAGCGGATGACGGGCAGCGTGCGCATGGCATTGAAGGGCGAGGCGCTCGACCGCCTCGCGGCCTGAAGAAAACGGAGAGTCCGGCATGGCCGAAACGCAATTCGACCTGATCGTGGTGGGCGGTGGCCCCGGCGGCTATGTGTCCGCCATCCGCGCCTCCCAGCTCGGCATGAAGACCGCGGTCGTGGAACGCGAGAACATGGGCGGCATCTGCCTGAATTGGGGCTGCATCCCGACCAAGGCATTGCTGCGCGCTTCCGAGATCAACCACCTGCTGCACGAGCTCGATGCCTACGGCTTCGCGGCCGACAACATCCGCTTCGACTTCGCCAAGATCGTCAAGCGGTCCCGCGGTGTCGCCGGCCAGCTCTCGGCGGGCGTCAAGCACCTGATGAAGAAGCACAAGATCACGGTCGTCGACGGCCATGCCAGGCTCGCGGGCAAGGGCACGCTCGCCGTGGAGAAGGACGGCAAGCCGGTCGCCACGCTGAAGGCGAAGCACATCATCCTCGCCACCGGCGCCCGCGCGCGGGTGCTGCCGGGGATGGAGCCGGACGGCAAGCTGATCTGGACCTATCGCGAGGCGCTGGTCGCCCCGGCGCTGCCCAAGTCGCTGCTGGTGATCGGCTCGGGCGCGATCGGCATCGAATTCGCCTCCTTCTTCTGCAACCTCGGCTCCAAGGTCACGGTGGTCGAGGTGATGGACCGGGTGCTGCCGGTCGAGGATGCGGAGATCTCCGCCTTCGCCCACAAGGCCTTCGTCAAGCAGGGCATGACGCTGATTACCGGGGCGGCCGTGAAGGGCGTGAAGAAGGGCGCCGATAACGTCACCGTCACCGTCGAGCAGGGCGGCAAGACGCAGGAGATCACCGTGGACCGGCTGATCTCGGCCGTCGGCATCGTCGGCAATGTCGAGAATCTCGGCCTCGAGGGCACGGCGGTGAAGGTGGACCGCACCCATATCGTGATCGACGAGTTCGGCCGCACCGGGGAACCGGGAGTCTACGCCATCGGCGACGTCGCCGGCCCGCCCTGGCTCGCGCATAAAGCCATGCATGAGGGTGTGATCTGCGTCGAGGCTATCGCGGGCAAGCATCCGCATGCGATGGATGTGCGCAACATTCCCGGCTGCACCTACTGCCGCCCGCAGGTCGCCTCCGTGGGCCTGACCGAGGCGAAGGCCAAGGAACTGGGCTACGAGGTCCGCGTCGGCCGCTTCCCCTTCATCGGCAACGGCAAGGCGATCGCGATGGGCGAGCCCGAGGGCCTCGCCAAGACCGTGTTCGACGCCAAGACCGGCGAACTGCTGGGCGCGCACATGGTCGGCCCGGAGGTCACCGAGATGATCCAGGGCTATACCGTCGCCCGGACGCTGGAGAGCACCGAGAAGGAGCTGATGGCCACGGTATTCCCGCATCCCACCATTTCCGAGGTGATGCATGAGGCCGTGCTTGATGCGTACGGCCAAACGCTCCATTTCTGAGCCATGTCGTCCACCCGCGTCCTGATCGACCATCGGGTCGGCGCCGAGCCGCCGCTCCGGCATCCGGAGAAGGCCCACCGGCCCGACAACCCGATCCAGCGCAAGCCCGCCTGGATCCGGGTGAAGGCGCCCACGCACCCGGTCTATCACGAGACGCGCGAGCTGATGCGCGGCAACAAGCTCGCCACGGTCTGCGAGGAGGCGGCCTGCCCCAACATCGGCGAGTGCTGGTCCAAGCGGCACGCGACGATGATGATCATGGGCGAGATCTGCACGCGCGCCTGCGCCTTCTGCAACGTGCGCACCGGCCTGCCCGACGCGCTGGACGCCGACGAACCGCGCCGCGTGGCCGATGCGGTGGCCCGGCTGGGGCTGCGGCATGTCGTGATCACCTCGGTGGACCGGGATGACCTGAAGGACGGCGGGGCGGCGCATTTCGCCGCCGTGATCGGCGCGATCCGGCAGGCCACGCCCACCACCACGATCGAGGTCCTGACGCCCGACTTCCTGCGCAAGGACGGGGCGATGGAGGTCGTGGTCGCGGCGAAGCCCGACGTGTTCAACCACAACCTCGAGACCGTGCCGCGCCTGTACCCGACCATCCGGCCGGGCGCGCGCTACTTCCAGTCGCTGCGGCTGCTCGACTCGGTCAAGCGCCTCGACCCCACCATCTTCACCAAGTCCGGCGTGATGATCGGCCTCGGCGAGGACCGGATGGAGCTGTCGCAGGTGATGGACGACCTGCGCACGGCGGATGTCGATTTCATCACCATGGGCCAGTATCTGCAGCCGACGGTGAAGCACGCCGCGGTCGACCGCTTCGCCACGCCCGAGGAGTTCGAGGAGTACGCGCGGATGGCGCGCGGCAAGGGCTTCCTGATGGTCGCTTCCTCGCCGCTCACGCGCTCCTCCTACCATGCGGACGACGATTTCGCGGCGATGCGTGCGGCGCGGGAGGCGAAGGCGCAGGCCATGGCGGCACGCGCGCGCTAAGGGCCGCCATGCCCACGCATGCAGAACGCAAGGTCGTCACCTATACGCCCGAGCAGCTCTTCGACCTTGTCGCCGATGTGGGCAAGTATCCGCAGTTCCTGCCCTGGTGCGTGGGGGCCAGGGTCCGCACCCGCACGGAGACGGAACTCGTCGCCGACCTGATCATCGGCTTCGGCCCGTTCCGCGAGAGCTTCACCAGCCGCGTGACGCTGGAACGGCCGTCGCACATCCATGTGCGCTACGAGAACGGTCCCTTCCGCTATCTGAACAACCACTGGCGCTTCCACCCGCATCCGGAAGGGTGCGAGGTGGAGTTCTTCGTGGATTTCGAGTTCCGCAGCCGCATCCTGCAGGCGGCGATCGGCGTGGTGTTCAATGAGGCGGTGCGGCTGATGGTCAATGCCTTCCTCAAGCGCGCGCGGGTGGTCTACGGCCCGCCGCGGGCCACCATCGCCGTGGTGCCCCCGCCTGCGCCGAAGGCCGGCTGACCCGCCCTTGCCGCGCACGCCGCGCGGTGATCCCCTCGCCGAAACGGAGGATGCCAATGGCCGCGGACTGCTGGGATGTGATCGTTGTCGGTGGCGGCAACGCCGCGCTCTGCGCGGCCCTCTCGGCGCGCGAGCAGGGCGCGTCCGTGCTGGTACTGGAACGCGCGCCGGAAGCCGAGAGCGGCGGCAACTCCCGCTTCACCGCGGGCGCCATCCGCTTCGCCTATCGCGGCGTGGACGATCTGCGCGCGGTGATGCCGGACCTCACCGAGGACGAGATCGCCCGCACCGATTTCGGTACCTACACAGAGGACCAGTTCTTCGACGACATGTTCCGCGTAACCCGCAACCGCACCGATCCGGTGCTGTGCGAGACGCTGGTGCGCCAGTCCTTTCCGACCATGGTCTGGATGCGCGGCAAGCAGGTGCGCTTCCAGCCGATCTATGGCCGCCAGGCGTTCAAGATCGACGGCAAGTTCAAGTTCTGGGGCGGGCTGACGGTCGAGGCCTGGGGCGGCGGGCCCGGGCTGGTGGACCAGCTCACCGCGGCCTGCGCGCGGGAGGGGATCGGCATCCGCTACCGCCATCGCGCGCTTCGCCTGCTGCACGACGGGTATCGCGTGCAGGGGGTGGAGGTGCGCACGCCGGACGGCATCGAGCAGATCGCGGGGCGCGCCGTGGTGCTGGCCTGCGGCGGGTTCGAAAGCGACGTATCCTGGCGCACCCGCTATCTCGGTCCCGGCTGGGAACTGGCGAAGGTGCGCGGCACGCGGTTCAACACCGGCGACGGGCACCGCATGGCGATGGACGCCGGCGCCTCGCCCGCCGGCAACTGGTCGGGCTGTCATGCCGTCGGCTGGGACCGCAACGCACCGGAATACGGTGACCTCGCGGTGGGCGACGGGTTCCAGAAGCATTCCTACCCGTTCGGCATCATGGTGAACGCGACCGGGCGGCGCTTCGTCGATGAAGGCGCGGATTTCCGCAACTACACCTACGCCAAGTACGGGCGCGTCATCCTGGAGCAGCCGGACAGCTTCGCCTGGCAGGTCTTCGACGCGAAGGTGCTGCATCTGCTGCGGGACGAGTACCGCATCCGGCAGGTCACCCGCGTGCGCGCCGATACGCTGGAGGAACTGGCAGCGGGGCTCGAAGGGGTGAACGCGGACGCCTTCATCGAGGAGATCACGCGCTACAACGCCGCCATCCGGCAGGACGTGCCTTTCAATCCGAACGTGAAGGACGGCCGCCGCACGGAGGGGCTGGACGTGCCCAAGAGCAACTGGGCCAACACGATCGCGGAGCCGCCCTTCGAGGCCTATCAGGTTACCTGCGGGGTGACCTTCACCTTCGGCGGGCTGCGGGTGAACGAGGCCGCGCAGGTGATCGACAGCGACCATGCTGCGATGCCGGGCCTGTACGCGGCCGGGGAGATCGTGGGCGGGCTGTTCTACTTCAACTATCCCGGCGGCACGGGGCTGATGTCGGGCGCGGTGTTCGGCCGCCTTGCGGGCGCATCCGCCGCCGGCGAGGCGCTGGGCGCGAAGCGGGCGGCGGCCGAGTAGCGGTTCAGCGCGGGAACCAGATCTCCAGCCGGTCGGTCGGCAGGTTCCGGTAGTTGCCGCTGATATCGACGATCCGGAACGGCACCGTGCGCCCCAGCTCGCGTTCGGTGAGCGGACCGAGTGCCTCGATGATCCGCTCCGCCGTCGTGCGCTGCTCCGGGCTGTAGATTCGCACCTCGCCCGTCCCCCGTGGGCCACGATCGCCGACACGTTCGACAGTGGCCGCGCGCAGCGCCTGGGGCAGGGCGGCGACGATGCGCTGCGCAGCCCCGCGATCCACCGCATCCGGCGCATGGCCGAACACGATCAGCGCCGGCAGGTCCGGCCGCGCGGCGGGGGCGGGACCGGGGGCCGGTGTCGGTCCGGGTGTGGGTGTCGGGGCGGGCGGCGGCGCGGTGGAGGGCGGCGCGGTCAGGCTCTGCTGCACCCGCTGTGCCTGCTCCGCCGGCAGGCTCGCGGCGGCGGTGCTGAGCGCGGAGACGGTGGCGGCCTGGGTCGCGACGGTGGAGACGGCCGCGAGCAGGCGGCTCGCCTCCTCGGGCGGCAGCAGCGCGGTGACGATGCGCACGAAGCGCGCCTGCGCCTCGGGGTCCGCCGTCATCAGCCAGTCGTCGCGCTGGTCGAGCACGAACTGCGCGAGCCGCAACCCGTTGTCGACCTCGCGCCGGCGCTCGTCGCGATCGGCGCGGCGGATGTCCAGCTCGTTGCGCTTGCTGGAGTCCTGGAACTGGGAGAAGCCGACCAGGAAGGTCGCCGCGACGCCGCAGAGCGCGCCGAGGACGGCGAGGTGGCGGTTCCACCATCGTCGGTCCTCGCGGATCTTGCCGATCTCCTCGCGGAGCTTCTCGACCTCGATCTCGAGCTTCCGCTGCGAAAGCTCCACGGGCTGCTCGGCCATCCCTGCCTCTGCGCTCAGGACAGGGGACGATCCTATCGCGTGACCGGTTCGCGTGCGAAACCGGTCACGCTCTCCGGCCGCCGTTGGCCGCCTCCGGCAGAGGTCAGGCGGCGGACTGCATCGCGGCCGCGCCGTAGCGCACGGTCAGATCGCCGATGCCGTCGATATGGCCTTCCAGCGTGTCGCCTTCCTTCACCGCCGCCACGCCGGCGGGCGTGCCGGTCATGATCAGGTCGCCCGGCGCGAGCGCGACCGCGCGCGACAGATGCGCGATGGCTTCGGCCACCGACCAGATCTGCTGGTTCAGGTCGCCCTGCTGGCGGATGGTGCCGTTCACCTTCAGCCAGATCGCACCCTTGTCCGGATGACCGATGCGCGTGGCCGGCACGATGGCGGAGATGGGGGCGGAGCGGTCGAACGCCTTGCCGATCTCCCACGGGCGCTGGAGCTTCTTCGCCTCGCCCTGCAGGTCGCGCCGGGTCATGTCGAGCCCGACCGCATAGCCCCAGACGAGATCGAGCGCGTTCTCCACCGCCACGTTCTCGCCCGGCTTGCCGATCGCGGCGACCAGTTCGATCTCGTGATGCAGGTCCCTGGTCAGCGACGGGAAGGGCAGGGTGCCGCCGCCGGGCACGACCGCATCGGCCGGCTTGCTGAAGAAGAAGGGCGGCTCGCGGTTCGGGTCGTGGCCCATCTCGCGTGCGTGGTCAGCGTAGTTGCGGCCGACGCACCAGATGCGCCGCACCGGGAAGACGCTGTCCTCCCCGGCAACCGGAACGGTGGGAACGGCGGGCGCGGGGATGGCGAAGCGCATGGCGTCTTCCTTTTGACCAATCGGAGGATTGGTTACGAGCGTGCCCGGCTCCGGTCAAGCGTGGACGTGCGCCGGATTTCCCGCTTTCCTGCGGACGTGGACACGATACTCCCCGCCAGTACGCCGGTTGCCAATGCCGGGATTGGTTCCGTCCTGACCCTGCTGCAAGGCTATCTGGCGCAGGCCGATCTGCCGCGCGACGGGCGGCTGCCGCCCGAACGGGAACTGGCGGCCGCTCTCGGCGTCTCGCGAGCCGCGCTGCGCAAGGCGCTGGCGGTGCTGGAAGCGGAGGGCCAGCTCTGGCGGCATGTGGGGCGTGGCACCTTCCTCGGCTCTCGGCCGCTGGATGCGATCGGCGACGTCGCCGCCGTGGCGCGGGAGACGGGACCGGCCGCGGTCATGGAGGCGCGGCTGTCGCTGGAACCCGAATGCGCCCGGCTCGCGGCGCTGAAGGCTTCGGGGGCGCAGGTCGCGCATCTGCATGTGCTGCTGCGGCGTCCGCATCCGGTCACGTGGCGGCAGTTCGAGGGACTGGATGCGGAGTTCCATCGCGCCGTGGCGGAAGCGGCGGACAACGCCGTGCTGCTGCACCTGTTCGATACGCTGTCCGCGATCCGCCGCGCGGTGACATGGGGCCGCACCCGCACGGGCGAAGGTCCGACGGCGGATCACCATTCCTTCGCCGAGCACGCGGCGATCGTGGACGCCATCGCCGCGCGCGATCCGGCCCGGGCGCGGGCGGCGATGCAGAGCCACATCGCCACCGTTCGCGACCGGCTGGTCGCCGGGTAGGGGTCAGCCGCCGGGGCGGACGTCGATGGCGGAGCTGCGCTCGTCCATCCGCGGCGTGTGCTGCAATCCCGGCTTCAGCGCCCACACGTTGATCACGTGCAGCAGCGGGATGATGGCGACGTCGTCCATGGCCACTTTCAGCGCCGCGCGCAGCTTCTCCTCGCGTGCGGCGTCGTCCACCGTGCGCACGGCATCGTCCACCATCGCGTCGAGCGCGGGGTTCGAGTAGCGGCCGACATTGGTGGCACCGCGTCGGCCGCCATCGCCGTAGGTGCCGATGGTGGTGGTGAGCGGGTAGCTCGCCTCCCCGGTCACCGAAGCGCCGCCGGCGAGCCGCACGCCGAACTCCTGCCGTGCCGAGCGGCCGGAGAAGCTGGCCCACGGCATCGCCTCGACCTGGGTCTGGATGCCGATGCGCGTCCACATCTGCGCCACCGCCTGCGTCACCTTGGCGTCGTTCGGGTAACGGTCGTTCGGGCTGTGCGCCACGACGCGGAAGCCCTGCGGGAAGCCGGCCTCTGCCAGTAGCTGCTTGGCGCCCTCCGGATCGAAGGTGGGCACGGGGATTTGCGGGTTGTAGGAGAACACGCCCGCCGGCAGGAACTGGCCGGCCGGTGCCGCCGCCCCCTCCATCACCCATTCGGCGATCGCCTCGCGATTGATCGCGATCGACAGCGCGCGGCGCACGCGCACGTCCCTGAACGGGTTGCGCGGGATCGGCTTGCCCTGCCTGTCGGTCACGAACGGCACCTCGCCGTCGCGCGAGTGATCCACCTGCATGTAGAGCAGGCGGAAGCCAGGGATACGGCTCAGCGCCACGCGCCGGTCGCCTTGCAGCTTCGCGAGGTCGGTCCCGGGCACCTGGTCGATCATGTCCACGTCGCCGGCGAGTACGGCGGCGACGCGGGCGGCATCGTTGGGGATGAAGCGGAACGTCACCTGTTCCCAGGCGGGCGTGCCGCCCCAGTGCCCGGCGAAGCGCGCCATCTCCACCCGGTCGCCGCTGGCGTAGCGGGCCAGCCGGTAGGGGCCGGTGCCGACCATGGCCTTGCCGCTGTTGTAATCGTCCGTCGCCGCGCCCTCGCCGGCATGGCGCGAGACGATGAAGATCGAACCCAGTTCGTTCGGCAACAGCGGATGCGCCGCCGCCGTGTGCAGCCGCACTGTCAGCGCATCCACCACCTCCACCCGCGTGATGGCGCGCACCATCGGCGCGAAGCTGCCCGGGCTGTTCGGCACGTTGGGCACGCGCGCGATGGAGAAGGCGACATCCTCGGCGGTGAAGTCGCGCCCGTCGTGCCACTTCACGCCCGGCCGCAGCCTGAACTCCCACACCGTGTCCGA
>JBBCJT010000097.1:0-2662 GCA_037190665.1 Rhodovastum atsumiense
TGATCCGGCAATCCTGCTGGCCGACGAGCCCACCGCCTCTGTCCATCCGACCCAGGCCGACGAGATCATCGGCCTGCTGACCGAAGCGGCCGGCGCGGGCACCGCCGTGGTGGTCGCGACCCACGACATCGCGCGCGCCGAGGCGGCCGGGCTGGAGATCGTGCCCTGCATCCCCGATGCGGCCGGCGTGTCCTCCCACCTCCTCCGGGCCGGCTGAGATGCGCGCGCTGCTGCCGTTGCGCCTCGCCATCGCCGACCTGCTCGGCGAACGGCGGCTGACACTGTGCGCGGCACTGTCGGTCGCCGCCGTGCTCGCGCCGCTGCTGGTGCTGCTCGGGCTGCGCACCGGCGCGGTGGAGGGGATGCGCGCGGTGGTGCTGCGCGATCCGCTGGCGCGCGAGATCCTGTCGCTGACCTCCGGCAGCTACGACGCCGCCTTCCTCGATGCGCTGCGCGCCCGGCCCGACATCGCCCATGTCGCCCCGCGCACGCGCCAGGTCGCGACCAGCCTGCTGCTGGAAGCGGGCGACCGGCAGGGCCGCGCGGCGGTGGTGCCCTCGCTGCCCGGCGACCCGCTGCTGCCGGCCGCGCCGGACGGGCCCGACCGCGTGATCCCGAGCGCGGCGCTGGCCGCCCGGCTCGGCGTGGAGCCGGGCGCGACGCTGACCGGCCGGCTCGCGCGGGTGCGGGAGGACGGCACGCCCGAACGCCGTGCGCTGGACCTGCACGTGCAGGCCATCGCCCCGTCCGCTGCCGCCGAGATCGACACGCTGTTCGTGCCGCTGCCGCTCGCCGAGGCGATCGAGGACTGGCAGGAGGGGCGCGACCCCGATCCGGGCGCGCGCACCGCCCATGCCGGTTTCCGCGCCTATGCAGCCCGCATCGAGGACGTTCCCGTGATCGTCGACGCACTCGCCGCGCAGGGCATCGAGACACGCTCCCGCGTGCGGGAGATCGCGCCGATCCTGCAGATCGACCGATCGCTGGGCCGGTTGCTGATCGCCATCGGCGCAGTGGCCGGCACCGGCATGGTGCTCTCCCTCGGCGCCGGGCTGTGGGCGAATGTGGAGCGCAAGCGGCGGCTGCTCGCCGGGCTGCGGCTGATGGGATTGCGGCGCGGGGCGATGATCGCGGTGCCGGTCGTGCAGGCGGCGGCCATCGGGTTCGCCGGTGGGGTGGTCGGCGCGGCGGCGGCCCTTGCGACCGGGGCGGCGATCAATGCCGGGCTCGGCGGGCTGGTGCTGGACCGGCAATTGTCGATCCTGCCGCCGGGAGTGATCCTGCTCGCCATCGCCGCCGCCATGCTGGCGGGCATGGCGGCGGCCGCGCTCGCCGGCTGGCAGGCGGCGCGGATCGAACCGCACGAGGCGTTGAGGGGACCGTGACCATGGGCCGACATGCCGCCACCGTCGCTCTGCTGCTGCTGACCGGAACCGCCGCCCTGGGGCAGGGGTGGGAGCCGGCGCGCAGCAATCCGCAGCCGAGCGAGGGCGACCTGCTGCTGCCGCTGCCCTGCGGCGGGGCCATGGCGTTCCGCGAGATCGTCGTGCCCGCCGCCGCGAGCCCTCTGGACGACCGGCACGTGCAGCTCGGCACGCCCGCGCCGGAGGCCGGCTATGCCGAGTTCCAGCGCAATGCCTTCATCGCCGGCGGCTTCCAGTCCGGCCCCGAGGCGCGGCGCTACTGGCTGGGCAAGTACGAGGTCACGCGCGATCAGTACGCCGCGGTGACGCAGCCGCAATGCCCGGCGCCGGCCGCGGACGGGCGCCAGCCACAGGCTGGCCTGTCCTGGTTCGAGGCGGTGACCTTCACCGAGAAGCTGACCGTCTGGCTGTTGGCCAACGCGCGCGACCGGCTGCCGGCACAGGACGGCGCGCCCGGCTTCGTCCGTCTGCCGACCGAGGACGAGTGGGAATACGCCGCCCGCGGCGGCGCGGCCGTGAGCGAGGCGGAGTTCATCGCCCCTGCCTTCCCGATGCCGGACGGCGGGCCGGAAGATTACGTGATGGCCGGGGCGCAGCGGACCGGCAACCGCGCGCAGGCGGTGGGACAACTCAAGCCCAACCCGCTGGGATTGCACGATATCCTCGGCAACGTCGCGGAGATGACGCTGGAGCCGTTCCGGCTCAACCGCGTCGGCCGGCTGCACGGGCAGGCGGGGGGCGTGGTCGCGCGGGGCGGCAGCTACGGCGGCCAGCCGGAGGACGCGCACACCGCCGCGCGCGACGAGTTGCCGCCCTATGATCTGCGCAGCGGCCAGCCGACCCGGCTGCCGCAGGTGGGGTTCCGGGTGGCGCTGGCGGTGCAGGCCACCACCAGCCTGCCCCAGACCGAGCGGCTGCGCGCCGCCTTCGCCGCCGAGGCCGGCCGCGACCGCGACGCCGCGCAGGCCGCCGCCTCCGACCCGCGCGCCGCGCTGGAACTGCTCCGCCGTGCCAGTTCCGATGCCGCGCAGCAGGCGGCCATCGGGCGTATCGAGGCGCAGCTCGCCACCGATGCCCGCGCCCGCGCCGACCAGCAGCGGGAGGTGGTGCGCGTGCAGATCGGTTCGCTCGCCATGCTCGCCTTCGGCGCGCGGGAGGTCGCCTATCGCGCCACGCTCGCCCAGCGGCTGATGGACAATCCGGAGGTGCGCCAGCAACTGCCCCCCGCCGAGATCACC
>JBBCJT010000098.1:0-72850 GCA_037190665.1 Rhodovastum atsumiense
GGGCTGCACGCGGGGCCGGTGTTCCTCGAAGCGATCGCCGAGGCGGGGATCAGCCTGCTGCTCGGCGGCGTCGTGGTCACGCTCACGCCGCTGTTCGTGGGGCTGTATTTCGGCCACTACGTGCTGCGGATGAACCCCATCCTGCTGCTTGGCGGGCTGGCGGGGGCGCAGACCATGACGGCCGCCATGGCGGCCGTTCAGGACCGTGCCGGCAGCCCCGTCGCGGTGCTCGGCTACACGCCCGCGGTGCCTCTGGGACATATCCTGCTGACGACCTGGGGCACCGTCATCGTGGGTGTGATGGCGGGCTGACTGGCCCCGCGATCAATCGCACCACGCGGGCATCCCGCACGCCCTGCCACCCGGGCGTGCGGCGCCGATGGTGCAGTTGCGTCCGCCCGGCGTTCCGCGAATGATGCGGCCGGCACGAGGACAAGCCGCATCGATCCCGTGCCCCCGGAAAGGACGCCACGTTGAGCGCCACGACGCACCCCGCAGCCCCGCATCATCTGCCGTTCTTCATCCCGGGGCCGGACGGCGCCGATCCGGTGCTGGTCGGTACGGGCATCTTCCTGCTCCTCGCGGTCATGGGGTTCGGGCTGCTGTTCCTGCGGTTGCACACGCTGCCGGAACGCGTCGCCCATCGCGGACACAAGCTCCAGTTCGAGATCGTCGCGGTGCTGGGCCTGCTGGCGCTGTTCACGCACATGCACATCTTCTGGGTCGCGGGGCTGCTGCTCGCGATCATCGATATCCCGGACTTCACCGGGCCGATGCGCCGCATCGCCGGCTCGGCGGAGCGCATCGCCGGCCTGCCACCCGGCACGGGGGACCTGACGGTGGAACCGGCCGAACCTCCCCCGGCTCTGCCGCCACCCGAGGAGGTCGTGGCGGAGGCGGAGAAGCCCACACGCGCACCGGGCGGGGAGGGCTGAGCCGATGCTGGAACTGCTCGTCTGCTCGCTGCTCACGATCTTCCCCGACTACCTGTTCCGCCGCTACGCGCAGGGCAAGCGCATCGGCCGGGAGATCACCCTGTTCTCGGTGTGGTTCGAGTTGCGGTGGGGGATCGTCTCCTGCCTGCTGCTCACCGTCGGGCTGATCACGCTGATCTTCTACTTCCACCCTTCCACCACCAGCGTCACCACGCCCTTCCGGGCGGTCCCGATCGTCCCGCAGATCAACGGCCGCGTGTCCGAGGTCTACGTGCGCGGCAGCGAGGAGGTGCGGGCCGGACAACCGCTGTTCCGCCTGGACGAGGCGACCCAGCGCACGGCCTTCGAACGCGCGCGGCGCGAGATCGCGGAGGTGGATGCCGACGTCGCGCTGGCGCGCGCCGATCTGGCTGCCTCCGAGGCGCGCATCCTCGAGTCGCTCGGGCAGCTCGAACAGGCGGAGGACGAGTTCCGCACCCGCTCCGAACTCGCGCGGCGCGCGCCGGACGCAGTGGCGCGGCGGGAGCTCGAGCGGCTGGAGGTGCAGGTCCGGACCCGTCAGGCCAGTGTCGAGGCGTCGCGGGCGGCACGACAGGCCGTGGAAGCGCGCATCGCCGAGCAACTGCCCGCGCAGCGCGCCAGCGCCGAAGCCGCGCTGGAGCAGGCGCAGGCCGAACTCGACAAGACCGTGGTCCGGGCCGGCGTTGCCGGTCGTGTCGAACAGTTCCTGTTGCAGGTGGGCGATCTGGTGAACCCGCTGATGCGGCCCGCAGGCGTGCTGGTGCCGGCCGATCGCGGCGTGCAGCGCATCGGCCTCATCGCGGGGTTCAGCCAGATCGAGGCCCAGGTGCTTCGGCCGGGCATGCTGGCGGAAGCGACCTGCGCCTCGAAGCCCTGGACCATCATCCCTCTGGTGGTGACCAACGTGCAGGGCTTCATCGCCGCCGGCCAGGTACGCGGCTCCGACCAGTTGCTGGACGTGCAGCAGTTCACGCGCCCGGGAACGATCCTGACGGTGCTGGAACCGCTCTATCCCGGCGGGCTGGACGACGTGCTGCCCGGCAGCAACTGCGTCGCCAACGCCTACACCAGCAACCACGACCGTCTTTCCGAACCGGGCGTGGGGATGTGGCAGGGGTTCGCGTTGCACGCGATCGACGCGGTGGGGCTTGTCCACGCCATCCTGCTGCGGATCCAGGCGCTGCTGCTGCCCTTCCAGGCGCTGGTGTTCAGCGGGCATTGAGACGGCGCGGGCAGTGAAGCGCCGGTGGGCTCGCGGCGGGCGGGCTATCTCGCCCAGCGCGGCTGGGTCAGGCGCGGCGGAGGTGCGGCGGCCGGCCTCGGATTGAGGGGCGGCAGCGCATCCTCTCGCCGCTTCCATGTGCCGCTTCGCTCCAGCGATCGCTGCGTCGCGTGCACGGCGGCCGTCAGCGCCTCTCCGTCCCACTGCGCGCCATTGCCGTAGAGCGCCGCTTCCAGCCGCCCGGCCTGCGTGGCGAGATCGGGCGTGCGCGCGAGCTGCGCCAGCCGGGCGATCGTGCGCTCGCCGCCGCCGGGGGCCACGCTGTCGGCCCAGCGATACAGGGCGCGCAGGGTCGCGCGCGGATCGCCGGCGCGGCAGACGTGGACGAATTCATCCAGCGCATCGCGCGAGGCATGACGGTGTCGCCGCAGCAGCCACCATGCACCGCCGGCAAGAGCCAGCAGAGCGGCAGCCGCTGCGGCGACGGTCCACCAGGGTACGTGGGATACCCTGGCAGACGGGCCGGCGGGCAGTACGTGCAAGCGCAGGGGTGGGACCATCACCTGCTGCACCTGCCCGCGGCGGGGATCGAGCCAGCTGACCGCGTAGCCCGGCAGTTCGATCTCGCCGGAGCGCTCGGGAACGAAGGAAGCTCGCTCGGTACGAAGGGCACGAAGCTCTCCGCGATCGGTATGGTCCTGAAGCGCCGGCGGATCTGGATAGACCCGCACCCCTTCCGGCGCGGCCCAGATCGCGGGCGGCAGCATCATGGACGTGGTGTCGTCCGCCTGCATCCGCACGATGCGGGTGACGGCATCGCCGACGCGCAGTTCCGATGCCGGGCCCTCGGTTTCGGCCTTCAGGCTGAAAGATGGCGCGACGATGAGCCGCTTGAGATCGCTCACGCCCGGGGGAACACGAGCCGCGAGGCGGATCGGCTCGGTGCCGGCGGTGGCCTCGACCGCCTGCCCGCCCTCACCGCCGACCCGCGCACGGATCGACAGCGGTGCGAGCACCAGATCGCCCGGCGTCGCGGGAAACACGGAATAGGTCCGCATGAGCGCGGCGTAGCTCTGTGTACCCATCCGCTCGGTGCCGGGCAGCGTGGCGGCCTCCGGCAGCACGATCACCCGCCCCTCGCTCGCTGTGATGTCCGGCCACGCGGGCGGATCGACGAAGCGCACCGGCGTCATGGCGATGAGGGTCACGGTCACGCGCTGGCCGACCCAGACCGGCCCCTCCTGCTCGACCTTCAGCCGCAGCAGCAGAGGCGGCGACGCATCCTGCGCGCCGGCCGGCAGCGTCAGCAGAAGCACTGCAAGGAGGAGGAAGCGCATCACCTCGCCACCTCCCGCGCGAAACGCTGGCGCAGGAAGTCCGCCGGGGTACCGCCGACACGGCGCATCCACATGGCCTGGATGTCGCCATCCGACATGCCCTGGCCGACCTGGTTGGCGGCGGGATCCTCCGGCTTGCCCGGATCCGGCGGCTGGTCGGTCACCGTGTCGTCGGGCGTGGGCGGCCTTGCCTCCGGATCGTCGGTCTGGTTCGCCTCGCGGTCCTTCTCGGCGGCTTCCTGCTGGCGGCGGAAGGCTTCGGCGATGGCGCGGTTGTCGCGCGCCTCGGGGAAGTCCGGGCGCAGTGCCAGTGCGCGGTCATAGGCGGGGATCGCATCGTTCCAGCCCCGCGCCACCATCATCAGCGCATTGCCGCGATCGTACTGCGCCTCGGCCGTGTCCGCCGATGCGAAGGCGGCGGCCGCGCCCTGGTAATCCCCCGCGCGATACAACGCGACGCCGCGGCGCACGGGATCGGTGAACAGCCCGGCCGCCCGTGCCGGCTCACCGCGATCGAGCAGCAGTTGCGCGCGCTGGTCGGAGGTCAGCCACAACTGCCAGAACCAACCCAGGTCGCCATCCGCCGCCGAAGCCGGCCGCGTGCCGAGCATGACCATCAGCAGCAGCGCGGCCAGAAACCCGCGTCGCGCCATCAGCGCGGCAAGCGGAACAACCAGCAGAGCCACCAGTGGCCCGGCATCCATCCACCGCATCGTCGGATCGTCGGTCGGCGCGGCGGCGAAATGCCGTTGCGCAAGCTCCGCGATCCGGGTCGCGTCTGCGGTGTCGGGTGTCGGCGTGACCACGGTCGCACCCGGCACGCCTTCGAACGGCCCGGGCCCGGTCGCGAGCACCAGCACCGCGTGGCGGGTGCCCTGCACCGCCGCCCTGAAAGCCGCCGCGCCGGTCGCCGGGATCGTCGGCGCGACGAAGACCACCGTGCCCGCCCCCGGCTGGCTGTCGAGCATCCCGAACGCGATGGTCACGGCCGCGGCCGGATCGGTGCCGTCCCGCGGCATCAGCTCGGGCTTCAGGGCATCGAGATAGGTTTCGATGAGGCGCGGATCGTCCGTGGGCGGCAGCGCCGGATGCGCCGTGGCCGCATAAGCCACCAGCCCGGTCCGCGCGCCCGGCCGCGCCGCGACGATATCCCGCACCTTGCGCTTGCCGGCGGCGAGCGCCGGCTCCGCGCTGCGCGAGAGATCGAGCGTGACGACCATGGCCGCACGATCGGTCACGAAAGGGTTCGGTTCCCGCCGCCATGTCGGCCCTGCCAGCGCGAGCGCGAGCAGCGGGAACAGGATGGCCGCCACCGTCGCGGGCCGGATGCGCGAAGGACGCCCGTCGCGGACGAGCAGCGCGGCGAGCAGATGCGGCGCGACCACCCCGCGCCAGCCGCCCGCGTCGCGCGCGATCAGCCGATCCAGCCACAGGGCGAGCGGGCCGAGCAGCGCCAGCAGCAGCCAGAGCGGCCGCAGGAAGTGAAACGTGCTCAGCCACGCGATCATGCCGCGCTCTCCCGCCTGCGCCGGTGGGGCATCGGCAGCAGCAGCCATGCGGCGATCAGCGCGAAGCCGGCGAGCGGCCAGACGAACAGCGGCACGCGCGGCCGCCAGGACACGCTCTGCGCCGGTGTCGGCTCCATCGCGTCGATGCGCCGGTAGACTTCGGCCAGCGCGCCGGGATCGGCCGCGTGGAAATGCGCACCGCCTGTGGTCTTCGCGATGTCCTCGAGCGCGGGGATGTCCAGCGCCGCCTCCCCGACCGCGGCCGGGTCGCCGAGCGAGACGGTATGGATGCGGATCTTCAGTTGGGCGGCGATCTCGGCGGCCCGATGGGGCGCGACGCGGCTGCCGGTGTCGTTGCCGTCGGTCAGCAGGACCAGCAGCCGGCCCGTGACCTGCGCCTTCTCGAAGGACTGGGCAGCAAGGCCGATCGCATCGCCGATCATGGTCTGCGGCCCGGCCATGCGCGGCGTCGTCTCATCGAGCAGCGCGAGCAGGACGGTGTGATCGTCGGTGAACGGCGCGAGGATGAAGGCCGCGCTGCCGAAGACCAGCAGCCCGATCCGGTCGTCCTTGCGCCTGCCGATGAAGTCCTTCAGCACGGCCCGCGCCGCATCGAGACGTGAGACCTTGGCGCCGTCCGGCCCGGCCATGTCCTGCGTCTCCATCGAGCCGGACAGGTCCAGCGCGAGCAGAATGTCGCGCCCGCTGGTGTCGCGCGTGATCGGCGGCTCGATGCGCACCGGCGCCGCGATGGCGAGCACCAGCAGCAGCCAAGCGATTACCGCCAGCGCGGTGCGCAGCCTGCCGGGCCGGGGCACCTCCGGGGGCGGCGCGCCGGTGCCCGCGAGCCGTTGCAGCATCGGCAGGCGCAGCGCGACGCTCTCCGCCCTCGCCGCCGGCAGGATCAAGCGCAGGACAAGCGGCAGCGGCAGCAGCGCCAGTGCCCAGAGATGGTCGAGCGCGTAGCTGCTACCGGCGAGAGTCATGGAACCGGATCCAGCGCGCGGCGGCGGCCCGCGCATCCGCGATGGGGGGGCCATAGGCCAGATCGGCAAGTCCACGCGCCGTCGCCTCATCCAGCCGCGCGCGCGGCGCCGTCCGTTGCAGGAACGTGGCCCAGTCCTCCCCGGCAAGCGATGCGACATCCGCGCGCGGCCAGGCGGCCAGCGCCGTCCGCTTCAGGACCGCCGCGATATCGGCGGACGACACGCTCTCGATCTCGCGCAGTGCCGCGCGGCGATAGGCATTCCGATGCCACCGTCGCCATATCCGCCAGCCAGCCCAGACCGCGAGCGCCGCAAGCACCGCGAACAGCACGAACCACGCCGGCGTCGCGGGAACGAAGGATACGGCAGACGGCACGATGAGGTCGTGCATCGCCTCCCGCGACGGGGCGGCGTCCGGGTTCACGGCGTGCGTGCCCGCGGCGCGGCGAGCCTGCCGAGCATGCGGCGCAGTTGAGGCGCCGCCTGTTCCTCCGTGCCGATCGGCAGCACCGGCGTCTGGAAGCGCAGCCCGCTCGCCCTCAGTTCGGCCAGGCGCGCGGCATGGTTTTCCGGCACCCGCCCGCCGAGCCCGCCCCGGGCGGGATCGAGCACGGCGCGCCGCGTCCCGTCGGTCGCGATGCCCCGCCATGGCGCGGCAGGCAGCGCCCGCTCGATCGGGTCCGAGACGGGTACGGCGATGACATCGTTGTGGCGCGACATGCGCCCGAGGGTCGCGATGCTCGCCTCATCCGCCGCGTTGAGATCGCTGATGACGAGGACGAGCCAGTCATGCGTGATCATCGTCTCCGCCTGCCGCAGGGCCCGGTTCAGCGGGTCGGCCGAGACCGGGTGCGGCGGGGCGGTCGCGAGCTGCCCGGCGCGATCGGCGATGTTGCCGAGGATGCGCATCACCGCATGCCGGCTGCGGAGCGGCCTGAACTCACTCATGCCGTCATCGCCGAACACGAGCCCGCCGATGCGGTCGCCCGCCTGAAGGCTGCGCCAGGCCGCGAGTGCGGCGACCTGCGCGATGATCGCCGTCTTGGTCGCGTGGCGCGTGCCGAAGAAGGTCGCCGCCGTCATGTTGACGATCAGCAGGGTCGGGCGGTCGCGCTCCTCAGTGAAGACGCGGGTCTGCGTGCGGCCGGTGCGCGCACTGGCGCGCCAGTCGATCATTCGCGGATCGTCGCCGGGGCGATAGGCGCGGAGTTCCTCGAAGGCGAGACCGCGCCCGCGTATGCGCGACGCGCGCCGCCCGGCGAGCAGGCTCGTCACCGGCTGCTGGTGCAGGAAGGAGAAGCCCCGCGCGTCGTGCTGCAGCCGGATCAGGCTCTCCAGCGTCGGCACGATGCGCGGGTCGGGCGCTTCCACCACCGGCTCACGCGACGGCCACGAGGGAGATCAGCCGCTCGACGGCCATGTCGGCCGACACCCGGGATGCGCTGGCCTCGTAGCTGAGGATCAGCCGGTGGCGCAGCACGTCCGGCGCAACGGCGCGCACATTCTCGGGCGTCACATGGTCCTGGCCGTTCAGCCAGGCATGCGCGCGCGCGACACGATCCAGCGCGATCGTGGCGCGAGGACTCGCCCCCACCTCGATCCATGTGCCGAGTTCCTTGTCGAGCCGCTGCGCATCCCGCGTGCCGCAGACAAGGGCGACGACATAGTCGTCGAGGGCGCTCGCGACGGTCAGTCGTGACAGCTCGGCGCGCGCATCGAACACCGCCTGCTGCGCGATCGGTGCGGGTGCGGGGGCGGTGGCCCCGCCGTGCTTCGCCTGCTCCTCGCCGCGCACGAGATGCAGGATGTTCCGTTCGTCGGCATCCGGCGGATAATCCACCGACAGCTTCATCAGGAAGCGGTCGAGCTGGGCTTCCGGCAGCGGATAGGTGCCTTCCTGCTCGATCGGGTTCTGCGTGGCCATGACGAGGAACAGGTCCGGCAGGCGATGCGTGGTGCCGGCGACCGTGACCTGCCGCTCCTCCATCGCTTCCAGCAGGGCCGACTGCACCTTGGCCGGGGCACGGTTGATCTCGTCCACCAGAATGATGCTGCCGAAGACCGGCCCCTGCTCGAAGCGGAACTCACCGGTCTTGGCCTCGTAGATCTCGCTGCCCACCACGTCGGAGGGCAGCAGATCCGGCGTGAACTGGATGCGGCGGAACTCAGCGTCCAGGTTCCGCGCGAGCGCCTTGATGGATCGCGTCTTCGCGACACCGGGCAGTCCTTCGACCAGCACGTTGCCATCGGCCAGAAGGGCGATGAGCAGGCGCTCGATCACCTTCTCCTGGCCGATGATGGACTGGCCCATGCGCGTGCGCAGCTCCGCGAAGGCGGCATGTGCACCGTCGTGCGACATCAGGACTTCACCGACGGCCCGAGCCGGAAAGACGATGGAACAATATCCACTCTCCTCAAACAGATCGTGTCGGGAGTCGCGCAGGGATCGTGATCGTCGCGGGCATGCCGCGACGATCACGACGATCCGGCCGGTTCAGCCGCCGCCGGCGGCAGCGCCTTCCATCTGCCGCAGCACGCCGTCGAGGTTGAAGCTGTCCGGCCGCTGGCGTGGCGGGAATTCCCTGAAGGTCTCGAGGAACTGACGCGCCATGGCCTGCGCCGGCACCAGCAGGAAGACGCGGCGTATCAGCCAGTCGTTGTAGGTGTTGCTGCTGTCGTCGGCACGTTCGTAGGGGTCCATGCGCAAGTCGAACAGCTTCGGCACGCGCAGCGTCACGAAAGGTTCGCGCCAGACCCCGAAGCCGACGCCGCGGTTCTCCATGAAGACGACCTTCCAGCGTTCATAGCGCAGGGCCACCACCTGGCCGTCGTCGTTGAAGTAGAAGAACTCCTTGCGCGGGCCTTCCTGCGTCTGGCCGGTGAGCAGCGGAAGCTGGTTGTAGCCGTCCAGATGCACCTTGTACGTCCTGCCGCCGGCGGCGAAGCCGGCCTTCAGCTTCTCCTTGATGTCCGCATCGCCCGCGGCGGCGACGAGGGTGGGGAACCAGTCGAGCCCGGAGAACACCTGATTGGTCACGCCGGGGGCGATCCTGCCCGGCCAGCGGATCGCCGCCGGGACGCGGTAGGCGCCTTCCCAGTTGGAGTTCTTCTCGCTGCGGAAAGGCGTCACCGCCGCATCGGGCCACGCGTTGAAGTGCGGGCCGTTGTCGGTCGAGTAGATGACGATGGTGTTGTCAGCGATGCCGAGGTCGTCGATCTTCTTCAGGATCTTGCCGACCCAGTCGTCGTGCTGGAGCATGCCGTCGGCATACTCATTGAGCCCGGACTTTCCGCGCCAGCTATCCGGCACATGCGTGTAGAGATGCATGCGCGTGGCGTTCAGCCAGACGAACATCGGCCTGTTCGCGGCGTGCTGGCGATCCATGAAGTCGAGGCCGGCGGCGAGGAACTCGTCGTCCACCGTCTCCATGCGCTTCTTGTTCAGCGGTCCGGTGTTCTCGATGCGCCCGTCCGCCCAGCTCTTGATCACGCCACGCGGACCGAAGCGGCGGCGGAATTCCGGGTTCTGCGGATAGTCCGGGTTCTCCGGCTCCTCCTCGGCATTCAGGTGATAGAGATTGCCGAAGAACTCGTCGAAGCCGTGCGCGGTCGGCAGATGCTCGTCGCGATCGCCGAGATGGTTCTTGCCGAACTGCCCGGTCGCATAGCCCATCCCCTTGAGGATCGTCGCGATCGTCGGATCCTCGGCCTGCATGCCGGCCGCGGCACCCGGAAGCCCGACCTTGGACAGGCCGGTGCGCAGCGTGCACTGACCGGTGATGAAGGTGGACCGACCGGCGGTGCAGGACTGCTCCGCATAGTAGTCGGTGAAGGTCATGCCTTCATTGTGGATGCGGTCGATGTTCGGCGTGCGGTAACCCATCATGCCGCGCGTGTAGTAGCTGATGTTGGACTGGCCGACGTCGTCGCCGAAGATCACGACGATATTGGGCCTGCCCGCACCGGCCTGCGGTTGTTGGGCGGGCGCCGCCGGTGCGGTCGGGGCTGGCTGCTGGGCCTGCGCGGTCTGCAGCGCGGCACCCAATCCCATCGCCGTTCCCAACAGGACGTTGCGGCGATTCAGTCCGTTAGCGTCGCGCGTCTCCATGGGCTCAGGTCCTTCAGTTTGCCGTGTTTCGACTGACGCAGCGGAAGCCGATATGGCTCATGCCGCTATCGATCATCTGTGCGTGGCGGGCAGCCGGGCGGTAGCGTCGGCAGTAGCTTGGCGCGCAGAGGAAGGAACCGCCCTTCACCACCTTGCGCGGAATCCTGATGCGGGGCTGGCCGGCATCCATGCTCCGCTCCCTCGCGTCGCCACCGCCGCAGCAGGTCGGGGCATCATCCGCGTGGCGAGGGGCGAACCATGTGGTGGTCCATTCCCACACGTTGCCGCACATCTCGTGCAGACCGTATCCGTTCGCCGGAAAGCTGCGGACCGGACATGTCCCCGCGAACCCGTCCGCGGCGAAGTTCCGCCACGGAAAGGGCCCCTGCCAGGTGTTGGCCATGTGCGTGCCGCCGGGCGTGAGTTCGTCCCCCCAGGCGAACTCCGCGCCTTCCAGCCCGCCCCTTGCAGCGAACTCCCACTCCGCTTCCGTCGGCAGCACCTTGCCCGCCCACGCCGCGTAAGCCACCGCATCCTCGTAGGCGACCTGCACCACCGGATGGCCGTGGCGATCGTCGATCGTGCTGCCGGGGCCTTCCGGATGGCGCCAGCAGGCGCCCTTTATCCAGGACCACCAGTTGCGATAGTCGGACGTGTCCACCGGCCCTTCGGTCATGTGAAAGACGAGGCTGCCCGGTTCGAGCATGCCGGCCTGCGCGCCCGGATAGTCGGCGGGATCGAGCGGCCGCTCCGCAACCGTCACATAGCCCGTCGCGGCGACGAACCGCGCGAACTCGGCGTTGGTGACGGTGGTTTCATCCATGCGGAAGGGCGCAACGTCCACCGTGTGCGCAGGCCGTTCCTCAGGGTAGTGAGCATCGGACCCCATGAGGAACCGTCCACCCGGAACGGCGACCATCTGCTGGTCGGAGGCTAGCAGCAGCTGATGCTCGGTCATGCCCACCTCATTGACCAGGATGCGTCATCCCGGTTGGAACGCGCTATCCCGCTGTAAGGCCCTGCCCGATCACGACAGGGATGCCCGTTCTCATGCCGGCAGCGTGCTGCAATCTCATGACTCCGTTACCTATGTCTTCCGCACGTCGCAGGCGGATATGACGCGAAGCGCATCGGAACGACTATGCACTTTTCGTAGGCGCCCGACGGGACAGATCCGTCTTCGATCGCTCGGTGCCCATGAGGGTCTGCGACGGACTTTCGCCAAAGAGTTCCCGATAGCGCCCCGCGAAACGCCCGAGCTCCCAGAATCCGCAGGCGACCGCGATCTCGGATACGGTTCTGGTGGCCGGGTCCGCAGCGCTCAATGCCTCCCGCGCCCGCCACAGCCGCCAGCGCCGGAGATAGCGGTTCGGCGTCTCTCCGACGCAGCGTAAGAACAGCGTCTCGAGACTCTTCGCCGAGCAGCCGGCAACAGCGCACAGCTCCGCGAGGGTGATCGGGCGATCCTCATGGGCGCGGATGTAGTCGACCAAGGTCTGCATGACGGCCTGCCCGCGCTGTATGTGGCGGCTTGGCCGGTCGTCCGTGGATGTGGCGAGGATTTCGGTCAGTACATTCCATATGGCGGCATTCATCGCCGCCACTCGCTGGCGGGGGAAGGACGCTCCCGACTGCGTGGTCGTCATGCGGATTATGTCGCGGTGCATGGAGGTCAGCTTCGCCATGAGATCGGATGGCGGCCGCACCGACACGGGCTTGCCGAAGAAGAACAGCGGTGGCTCGTCGAACACCGCTTCGATCCGCGCGAGTACGATCGCGATGGGAAACGAGAGTGAGCGGGAGATGGTCGGCCCGTGCGTGACGTCCTCGACCCCCGGCATGCCCGGTCCGATCTGGATGGTCCCGGGCTGATCCTCGATACCGTCGCGGCTCTTCGGCCGGTCCTGTGCCGCGACGAAGCGGAAGAACATTCTGTCGGGGGAGAGCGACAGCTCTGCACGTCGCGGCAGCGTCTCCGTGACCAACGCCAGATGCAGGTCATCGATCCGGGTGAGCGCGACGCGCGCCTGAAAGGCGCCGCGTTCGTTCACGACGCATGCCACCCGGCAGTTGTGGAGGCTGCTCGCGAACGCGTCCGCATCGCTGAATCGCGCAGTACTTCCGAGGGCTTGCATCCGGGGGGGCTCCGGCGAAGGGCGTCTCGCAGCGTCGAGCATAGACGCTCCCCGCGGGCGATGGAATGCGAGCGTTCGTCTGGGTGGGACCCTTCAGTCGCCGCGGATGCCGAGCGTCCCGAGCAGAGTTCCGTATCGCTGCACCTCGCGCTGCAGCAACGCGTCGGCCTCGGCCTGGCCGAATACATCGGCAGGAACGACGCCGGCCGCGCTCAGCCGGTCGCGCACCACAGGCTCGGCAAGGACTCTCTCGAACAGGCCGCCGATCCGCGATATCCGCGCCGCGGGCGTTCCCGCGCGCACCGTCGCCATCGCCCAGGCAGCGACGTTGGCATCGGCGATCCCGAGTTCCGCGAGCGTCGGCACGTCGGGAAGTCCCGGCGCGCGCCTCGGCCCGATGACGGCCAATGCCCTGAGCTGTCCAGCCCGGATATGCGGCAACGCCAGTGAGAGCACGAGTGCCGCGAACTGGATCCGTCCGGCGAGCAGATCGACGATGCCGGGGGGCAGGCCGCTGTAGTCCACCGCCTCGATCTCGATACCGCTCGCACGCCGCAGCAGTTCAACCACCAGATGACTGAGACTGCCGGGACCTGTGCGCAGATAGTTGAATCGCCCGGGCGTGCTGCGCGCCAGATCGAGGAATTCCGGCAGCGTGCGCGCAGGCAGGGCCGCCGGGATCGCAAGCACCGAGATGTCGTGCGCAATGAGGGCGAGAGCGCACATCTCCTCGGCGATGCGCGCGTCCCGCGCCCTGATCATATGCGCGATCGTGGTCCCGAGGGTCGCCATCATCCAGGTGTGGCCATCCGGCGGCGCTGCGTGCAGTTGCTGGGCCGCGAGCGCACCGTTGGCCCCCGGGCGGACGTCGATCACGACCGGCTGGCCAAGATCCGCAGCAAGCTCGGGCGTCACGGCGCGGATCAGCGTATCGATGAGGCCACCGGCGACGAAGGGGCAGATGAACCGGATGGGCCGCGACGGGAAGACCGCCCCGGTATCGGGTATCATGACCGACACGCCGCCGGTCGCGAGCAACTGTCGCCGTGTGGGTGCCCGGATCATCGTGCAGGCACGCGTGATGCAGCGCCGCTGCCAGTGGGGCGGCATGCGACATGGCGGCGAAGCGAGGCGATCTGTCCGTGGGCGCATGCGGGCTGCCGTTCACGCGCCACATCCTCGGACCGTGCGGTCGGTTCTGGCCGGGACAAGGATTGGAGGAACGGCATCATGCCTCTGTCTCGTGGCAGGATTCGAGCGGTGTAGCTGCCATGAGCTACGAAATCTGCATAGCGCAAACTGCGGCGCTGGGTATCGATCTTCGGCCAACACCCGGCTGGCCCATGCAATCCATCGAGCCGTGCGTGCCGCCGTGGCTGCAGAAGGGAGATTCCCTGTGAGCCGGATCGCGGAACTGGCCGCGTGGAGCACGCTGGCGGTCGACGGGCTGCTCTGGCTGCTGACAGGCATGGCGCGTCCGGGCATGCTTGCGCTCGGCTTCCGGCTTGGCCCGAGAGGAAGGCCCCTGCGCCTCATCAGCATTCCGGAATTCGCCGCCCCGCGTCCGGGGAACTGGCGTGCCAGTGCGATCGCCTATGACTGGACGATCATCGGTTTCCAGGGCGGTGTCAGCATGCCACCACTGCCATCGAGGCCGCAATGACACGCCAGCCGAAAGCCCCATCCGTGTTTGGTGCGATCCACCGCGACGAGGCCGGATCCGGCCATGCACCGTCACGAAGATGTCGCACGGGGTGCCTGATCGCCATCGGCGCGCTCGCTGCGACGGCAGCTTCCGCCGAGCCGGGCGCGTGGTCGTTCGATGCGACGCTCTATGGCTGGCTTTCCGCGATCGAAGGCAAGGTCGGAAGTCGCGGGCTCGTCGTTGACGTCGACAACAGCTTCACCGACACGCTCGAACAATCCGACTCCCTGCTTGCCTTCATGCTGCGCGGAGAACTGCGTCGCGACCGGCTCGGTCTGTTCCTGGACACTGTCTATATCGGCCTCGGGTACGATGACGTTTCCGTCGGTCCGGCCACCGCCGACGCGAAGACCACACTGTTCATCGCGTCGATGGGCGGCGCTTGGGAACTTGCCAATGGCCGAGCAGGCGGCGAGGCGACGTGGGCCGTCGACGCGCTGGCCGGCGGCCGCTGGACACGCGTCCGCAACGAGATCTCGGTTCAGGCCGCGGGACTGTCCGTCTCCAGCCGGAGCGATTGGGTCGATCCCTTCGTTGGACTGCGTGTGCGAGGGCAACTGTCGCGCAACTGGGTCTATACGGTGCAGGGCGACATTGGCGGTTTCGGCGTCGGAAGCGACTTCGCCTGGCAGGCGGCTGTGAGCATCGGCTACCGGTTCGAACTGTTCGGCCGCGAGGCGTTGGCGATGGTGGGTTACCGGGCACTCGGCATGGACTACGAGAGTTCCAGCCTGGTCTGGGATACGACGCTACATGGGCCTGCGATCGGGCTGAACATTCGCTTTTAGGCGAAGAGGCTGACGTGGCCGGTTCTGAGAGGGCCAGATTGGTCGGGCGATCAGCGTTGGTCCCGGCTGCCGGCAGGCGAGATGTCGAGTTGCCAGCGCGACGATCAACAGAGGCTCGGCGAGGCGCGCGGCAGCGGCATCGCTATCCCCGGGGCGTGATGGTCGGCATGCGGACTCCAGCCCCCCGCTTCATCCCCCGACCACGACAAACGGACTCCAGTACGCGGGATGAGCGAGCGCCGGATCCGGGCCGTCGATCATTCTCAGCATGGCGGATTGCAGCGCCGCGGCCGCACGACCCTGTCTTTCGGCCACCGCCTTCGCGAACTCCGTCATGAGGACGACGGTCGCATCGCTGGCGACCGCCCAGTGGCTCACCAGCAGGGTCCGCGCCCCCGCTTGGAAGAAGGCGCGTGCCAGCCCCGACAGCCCCTCGGCATACGGCCCAGCCTCCGGTGCCGCCGTGTTGCACGCGGAGAGGATCACCAGGTCCGCATCGAGATGCCAGTTCGCGATCTCGGAAGCGGTGAGAAGCGCGCCCTGCGGCGTTTCCCCCGCCCCCGTCAGCACGATCGCCGGTTCCGCAAGTCCGGGCAGCTCCCCCCCCATGAGGGCATGCGTCGCAAAGGCAAGTACCCGGTACAACTCCGGTCGCGCGTGAAGGATCATGTCCTTGGTCGCGTCCGGCCCGAAGAGGAGGCGACTTCGGGACTGGCCGAAGACCGCCGACATGCTGCGCAACTCGTGTGCGGTCTCCGGCAGCGCAGCAAGCTGCGCCAGCGCACGGCGCAATGCCGGGGCCGACCCGCGCAGCGCAACACCGGCGTCACCGACATCGACCCGTGGATCGCCGATGCCGAGCATGGCGAGATCGGCGGTCGAGGCGCGCGCTGCCTCACTGCGGCGCGCGACGGCGGCCGCGATCGAAGGCGCGATCGTGATCGCATAGCGGCGCACCAGCCACCGCAACTGCCCGTCGCCCGAGCTTTCGATCAGCAGATGCGGCGGCAGGCTCTGCAGCGCACCTTCCGGCACCAGCAGCAGATGCCCCCGTCCCGCCAGCAGCCCGGTCGCCTCGGCCGGCGCGATCAGCGCGGCGTGCAGCGCCCGGGCGGCCGCGATATCGAACGGTGCGGATCCTGCCGCGCCAAGATCGACCCCGGCACGGATGCGGCGCACCAGATCCGACAGGGCAGGCTCCGTCGTCGCCAGCCGAAGCGCGCGCGCGGCATCGCTCGTCACGACCCAGAGCAGCAACCCCTCCCCCGTCGCGAGCGGCGCCAGCAGGGCTTCGTCCCCGGCCAGCAGGGCCTGCATCTCTGCCAGCCGCGCCACCGGCGGGCGGGCGAGGCGCGCATAGGCGGGAAACTCCGCTGCGATCCGCGCCTGTTTCGCATGCAGCTCCGACAGCGCCGCATCCCGCAGGCTGCGCCAGTGTTCGGCGTCGGCAGTCGTGCCGGGGCGGGATGCAGCGCCGCGCAGCAGCGCATCGGTCTGCCGCACCAGTTCGCCCTGGGCTTCGATGTCCCGCAGCAGGTCGGCAAGCGGCCCGTCCCCCGCCGCGCGGCGTGCCTCGGCCCGCCGCAGCGCCTCGCCGGCGCGCGATGCCACGGCCTCCTGCGTCGCGGCGAAGGCGTCCTCGCGCGCGCCCGTATCGTCGGGGGCGACGTCTAGGAACAGGCTCGCCTGGGCCCAGAACAATTCGCGCGCGCCGCGCCGCTGGGTCTCCGCGGCCGTGCCGGTCGTGTCCACCCGCCCGCGCAGCAGCGCGAAGGCCTGCCGCCCCTCCTCCAGCGCGCCCCGCCGATCGCCCTGCAGGGCGCGCAGTTCCGCCCGCGCGGTCAGCGCCTCGGACAGCCGGACGGCATCGCTGGCACCCAACCGCCCGTACAGGGCGATGGCGCGATCGAGCGGTGGGGCCGCTTCGGCCAGCCGTCCCTCCCGCGTCAGCAGCCGCCCGAGGCGGATCAGGGAGAAGCCGAGATCGGGCGAGTACGGGCCGCGCACCTCCTCGATGATGGCCTGCGCGCGGCGGAACGAATGCGCGGCCTCGTCCGCCCGCCCGTGCTGCTCGGCGGCAAGTCCAAGCGCGATGGTTGCCAGCGCTTCCTGCCGGCGATCCGGCGGCGGGATGATCCGCAGCGCGGCGAGCGCGGCGCGCGCGCGGCGCTCGCCAGTGCCGACATCGCCCATATGGATGTCGAGCCAGGCGCGTTCGATCTCGGTGGCCTGGAGCTGTGGCGACATCGCGCCGAACAGGGCGCGCTGGATCCCCGCCGCGCGGGCGAGGAAGTCCTGGCCGAGCCGGGGATCGCCGAGCAGCGCATGGATGGAGCCCAGCGTCTGCATCAGCCGCGCGGTCGCGGGATGACGCTCCCCCAGCGTGGCGCGATAGGCATCGAGCGCCGCCAGCCCCGCCTCGGCCGCTTCCGGCAGCCGGCCGCGGTCGAAGCGGGAACTGGCCAGCAGCGCCAGCGCATGGCCGCGCACGCCATCGTCGGTGGGATCCGCGATCAGGGATTCGAGCAGGGCTTCCGCGGCGGGCAGATCCGGCTCGCGCAGGAGGATCTGCGCGGTCGCGAACCGCGCGGCGCGCAGCAGCTTCGGATCGGTGCCGGCCACCGCTTCGGCGCGGGCCGCCGCCTGCCGCGCCCGGTCGGCCCGGCCCGCCTCGGTCCAGGCATTGGCAAGGTTGGTCAGCGCGGTGACCGCCATCTCCGCGTCGGGTGCGAGGTCGGTGGCGCGCGTGAAATCCGCTGCCGCCTCGGCCGGCCGCAGCGCCTCCAGCCGCAGCGCCCCCAGCGCGTTGGCCGCCTCAGCGGCGCCCGCGCGATCCCCGGCGGCGAGCAGGCCGGGCCCGGCCTGGCCCAGCAGCGCGATGGCCTCACCCGGCGCGCCGATCTGCTCGGCGACACGCGCGAGCTGGCGGAGCAGCCGGGCCTGCAGCAGGGGCGCGGCACGCAGCGACGGCGCGAGGCGGCGCGCTTCCGCAAGCTGCGCCCGCGCCGCGGGAACGTCATCCGCCGCGGCAGCGAAACGGGCTGCCTGCAGGCGCAGCACGGCCATGTCGGCAGGCGGCGTGCGGCTCGCGTTGCGGGCGAACCATGCCTCCAGCCGGTGCAGCGCCTCGGCCGGCTGACCTGCGTCGGCGAGACCCGTTGCCTCGCGCAACACGACATCCGGCCCAACACGCGGCTGGGCTTGGCCCGTCGGGACGCCGGCGCCGAAAACCAGCAGCGCCGCCAGCAGCAGCCGCGCGCAGATCAGGGCGATCGCCGCGCCCCCACGAAGACCCCGTTCGCGCCATAGGCGGGTCCGCGCACGCCGAAGATGCCGCCGACCGCGGCGGGCAGGTTCTGGTTCGAGACCGGCCCGCCCGCTGCAGGGTTGTGGAAGAAGCTGCCCTGCATGGCCATCGTGTGCGCGCCGCTCGTGCCCTCACCGCTGAAGACGCGGCTGCCGCCCGGCATGGTCGCGCCCACGGCGTAGCTGCGGCTGTCGAAGTTGGCGCCGATGGACCCGCTGCGCGTGGCGAAGTTCCACTCGCCCGCGAAGTCGCCGGCCACGGTGCGCAGCCGCGCCGCGCCGTTCACCTGATCCGCCACGGTGCCGATCATGCCGCCGCCATAGCGCGCGGTTCCGGTGAGGCTGCTCAGCGTGTCCAGCTCGACGGGACGGCCGGCCACCCAGAACCCCATGCCGACATAGTCGCGCCGTGTCCCGTTCGCCTCGTTGACGACGTCGCCGAGGAAGTAGCCCCACGCCAGGTGCTCGTTGCTGGGCGGCAGCCCCTCACGCGTCACGGTGCCGTTGCCGGCACGCTGGACCGCGGCCGGCGTTCCGTCCGGACGCTGGATGCCGCGCAGCAGGTCGCTGTCGACGCTCGCCATGCCGCTCGCCGTGGCCTTGGTCGCGGAGGCTGGCGACACGCCCGCGAAGCTTCCCGGCGAGGCGACGGCCGTGCGCGGCACGGCACCGCCGTCGGGCGCGATCTGCACGGTACGCGCGCTGCGCCGGCCCTCGGGCGCGGGTGCGGCCAGCGGGTCGGCGGCCGAACGTTCACCCACGGCGGTCGGGGTCAGTGCGTAGGTGGCCACGAACTCCCGCCCGCCATTCGCCGGCTGGATGTCCACCCCGCCGAGAAAGGGCGTGCTGAGTGCGAAGATGCTGCCCTGGCCGGCCTCGAAGGATTCGACGACGAAGCTCGCGAAGCCCTGAAGCCCGCCCGCCGGCAGCGGACCGAAGGGAACGCCATTGGTCGCCGGCGTCCCGACATTGGTCGCGAGACGGGTGAAGCCGAACTGGCCGGCGAGCGCGGCCTCGCCGACATTCTGCAACGTGCCGGGCTGGACGCCGCCGGGCGTGCCCGGTGCGCCGAGGCGGGTGTCAGATTCGCCCACCGCGAAGTAGCCGATGCCGCCCGGCGCGAGATCGTTCCCGCCGAACAGATGCGCGCCATAGCCGCTGGCGTCGGTGCCCAGCGACCCGAAGTTCGACTGGATCGCGGTCGCTCCGCGCGTGCCGGGCCGTACCGAGCCGACAAGGGCGCCGGACAATGCGAGGCTGCCGTCGCCGGCCGGCAGCCGCGCGATCCCGCCCACCGCGGCACTCGCGCTGCTGCGCCCGTCCGCCATCACTTCCAGATCCGCCCGCATCGCCGGATGGCGGCCCCCGGTGCCCGCGATCACCAGCAGATGCGTGTCGCCGCGCGGTTGGGTGGCGGTGTTGGCGCCCACGAACGTGCCTTCCGGCCGGAAGGCGTTGAACAGGTTGAAGGCGACGGGCTGGATCTGATCGCCGGGGCCGAGGAACTGCGACTGGATCGTGTAGCCCGGCAGGAAGCCGCCGAACGGATTGAGCCCGTCCGAGATCGCGAAGCGCGTGACGGTTCCGGGCGCCGCGCCCGGCAGCGAACCGTCCACGGGTGGCGTCAGCGCCCGGCCGCCGATCGCGAAGTACCGCTCGCCGGACTGGATGCCGCGTTCGTTGAAGATCGCCTCGGAGCTGGCGGTGAGCTTGTCGATGATGATGACATCCGGAACGACCGTGGCCGACGGCGAGATGATGTTGAAGGTGCGTTCCACGATCGGAATCGTCGGTCCGAAGGAATCCTGCAGATCGACGCCGCCCGGCGTCGCCGGACCGCTGGGGGCGTTGACGGTCGGGATGACCGTTCCGGCGATCGTCACGCCCGGGAGCGGTTCGCCGCCGACCTGCACCGCCAGTCCGTTGCCGCCCGAGAGGACGAAGACCGGCCCGCTGGCCGGCCCGGGCTGATTTACGGCGGGGTGGCCGCGTGCCTGCAACTCGACTTCCAGCAGCGCGCCGGCGCGATGCACCGTGTAGTTCACGAGCTGCTGGTGGACGCCGCGCGCGTAGTGGACATCGCCCGTGACCAACTGGCCGAGGGATTGGCGGAACGCGGCTTCGCCGGCGGCGCTGAAGGAATCCGGGTTCGCACCCTCGGCACCGGCCGCGGGCAGGATCTGGACCAGTTGCTGATTGGGCTGATCGTAGCGGTAGATGCGGACATCGCTGCCGGGCGAGCCGGGATTGTCCTCGAACGTGATGTAGATGGCGCCGCCCAGCGCGAAGAGTTCCGTGGGCGAGAGCGTGGTCATCCCTCCGGGTGAGGTCACGGCGACGAACTGGTTGGTCGCCCGGTCGAGCCGCGTCGTCGTAAGGGATGTGTTGGAATAGGTCAGGCTCGGCGTGCTGGCATCCGTCAGGTAGTAGCGCGGCACGTTGACGAGATGGCCGTCATCGAAGGGCTGGAGCGCGGGTTCGAAGGTGCGCAGCACCACGACGCCGACATTCGCGGTGGCGTCGTAGAACGTGCGGTCCGGCGTGATCGCGAGGCTGCCGATCGCGAGGTTGGTGAAATAGGCGCCCGCCACGCCGCTGGCGGGCTGCCCCGGCGCCAGACTCCCGCCCGGCGGCGTGACCACCCCGTAATCGGAACGCTGCGATCTGTCGCCGGACGCGCCGGCTGGCGCGAAACGCCGCACCCGCACCGTGCCCTGGGGCTGGATCGCGGAGAGACCCATGAGCAGCAGGTCTCCCTCCTGCCCGTCCGGCGTGATCTGCGTGCCGCTGCCGATCGAGGAGGTGTTCGAATTGGCGCGCGGGGCGGCGATGGTGGAGCCGGGCGTCGCATCCCCCGCCAGCAGCGCCGAGGCGAGGCTGAAGGAATCGCCCGCGCGCGGCGACGGGGCGGGCGGGGGTGTCGGCGGAGGGGGAGCCGGCGGCGGTGGCGTGAAAGGCGGTGGCTGCAACTGGGACTGGTCCGTGCCGCCGGGCCTCTGGGCGAGCAGAGACGGGCGCGCGAGGCTCGTTTCACTCGGCGAGGCAACAGTCGGTGCGTTGCCGGATCGCGTCGATGTCCTGACCTCGGCGGCCGTGATCGGGGCGAACAGACCGGCGGCGGCGGCGATGTTCTCCTGGCTCTGCCGCTGCGGCCCGCCGCTGCCGAAGGCGACGACGAAGCCGGGCCGCCTGACGACTTCCTCCTGCCCGTCCGCACGACGCAGGGTCATGCGGCCGGGGTCCATGAGCTGCGCGGACCCGTTGGGCTCCGCCTGCACCAGAGCCGCCGCGCCGGTCAGGCGCAGTTCCGCTCCACCCGGGAGTTGCAGCAGGATCTCGGTCCGCCTGCCGGCGCTGACGCGGATGCGCCCACCCCGCGCCTCCAGCCGCACGTGGCGTCCCGATGGCTGGTCCGACACGCCGAGCAACCGGACCTCCGCCCCCGGCTCGATGGCGACGGAAGTGCCATCGGGGAAGACGATCTCGGCCCAGCCATTCGGCGGCGCGGTGACCCATCGGCCCGCTTCCAGCGCGGGGGCGCCGCCCGCCTGACCCGCGGCGCCGCCGGCCACGATCAGCCTCGCCCCGCCTGTGCCCTGCGCCATGGCGCCGCCGGGCAGCAGCGCCGCGGAGATCACCGCGACCGATGCCGCCAGCAGGCCCGTCCGCACGGGCTTCCGATATCGCTGTCTCAGTCCGTCCATCCCGGCCCCCGCATCTACAGGCTCAGCCGCACGGCCACGCTGATCGAGTGATTGTCGTAGCGATAGATCGAATAGTTGCTGCGCTGGTCATAGTAATCGTACTCGACGACGACCGATACCGGACCGGTGACCGGCAGGATCACCGACGCGCCCGCCTCCCACCGCGTGTCGCGCCGGCTTCGCGTCGGGTCCAGGAACGGGTCCGGCTCGTCGTACTGCACGCGCCGGACACCGGCGCGGGCCGCCGCGCCGATGGTGTAGGTCGCGGTCAGCGGCAGGCTCATCTCCGCCACCAACCGCCCGCCCAGGCTTTCCCGTTCGAGATAGCCCTGCCGGGCCGATGCATCGTACCAGGCGGCTATGGCGGAGAAGCGCATCGCGGGAGTCGGCGAATAGCGCAGCGCCGCGAGGACGCTGTTCTCGAAGCCCGTGTAGTCGCGCGCCGTCGGCCGGTACTGGGAGTTCTGGTAATTGCCGAAGCGGCCCAGCCAGGTCAGTTCGACGGTCCAGTCCGGCGGCAACCGAAGCTCCGTCGTCAGGCCGCCGCCGTAGAGCCACGTATAGGTGTCGCCGCCATAGCCGACCCAGCCCGCGGAGAAGAACGGGCGCAGCGCCAGCGTCCCGTCGCTGCCGACATCGGCGATGCCGATGCGGGGCCCCGTATCGATGGAGAAGATGGAGAGATCGTACTGGCGGGGAATGGTCGCGAAGCGCTGATCGAAGAAACCCGCATTGGTTTCCCACGACCCTTCGCGCTGCAGGCCGAGGTCGTAGCGGTGTGCCACGCTGCCGCCGAGCACCATGCTCCAGTCGGATTCGCCGGTGTTCGGGTTCTGGACGTCCACGAAGCCACCAAACCCCGGCGCGAAGATCGGCACGCTGCCCAGCGAGGTCGCCTCATTGGCATTGCTGTCGTGACGGGCGCCCGCATAGAGGTTGACCTCGAGCACCGAGCGCGCGGCGCCGCGCTCGGCCTGGGCCAGCAGCACCCGCGCGCGCTGTGCCACATCCTGCGGGATGGTCGGGTTGGCGAGGGCCTGGCGCGCATAAAGACTGGCGAGCTCGGGCGAGCCGTTGGCCAGATGCAGCGAAGCCAGTTCGAGCCGCACGTTGTCCAGGCTCGGGTTCAGCCGGAGAAGGCGCTCCAGCGCATTGATCGCGGCCGGGGAATCACCGACTGCCGAAGATGCGCGCGCGTAGCGCATCGTTGCGTCAGGATCGGCAGGGCGGGCCATCATCTCCCCGAATGCCGCGTCCCTCGCCGCAACCGCTTCTGCCGACGGCTGGGCAGAACCGGGTTGGTGCCACAGCAGCAGGAGCGTAGCCGTAGCAATGCCCAGCGCATTCTGTCGGGCACGCCTGTACGCTACGGTCTTACGGGCGAGCGAATACTCTCGCGGGCGGATCGGTGGTCCGGAGAGACAACGACTGTAGTTCATGCAAAGATGACAAGGCCGTTGTGGGGCAGCCTATCTCAGCACAAATTACCCGATCCGAAACGACTTTCTTCAGAAGCCGCGGCTCACTGGGTGCATATGGTATTCAACAGAAACTTTCCGGGTCATTCCCGGCGCCGGCGATATCGGACAGAGAGCCCGGTCTCCTAAGCCATCTGGAGCGGCCGGAATTCACTCGTCGCCGAGATGGCCCGGGCTGCGTCGACGATAACCGGCCCGAACTTCAGCGCTGCATCCGCCCCCTTCCAATCGGCTGACGAGACCGAAAGATTGACCGCGGCAGTGCTGCTGCCATCGGCCTTCCGAACGGGGGCCGCGATGGAGATGTCGCCGATCGACGTTTCCTGCTCGGTCAGCGCGAACCCCAGCATGCGCGCCTTGCGCACCTCGGCCATGATCGCTTCCGGCGTGGTCTTGGTATGCTCGGTGTAAGCGGTGAGCTTCGAACGATCGAGGATGCGCATGACGTCCTCATCACTCATCGTCGACAGGATCGCCCGGCCGCTCGCCGTGCAGAAAGCCGGCCGGCGCATTCCGAGCACGACGTCGACCGTGACCACCTTCCGACCCGGATAGCGCACGACATACATGACGTCGGTATCGTCGAGGACCGTCATGTTCGCCGTGGCGTCGAGCGCCTTGTTGAGCTCGTAGAGCTGGTGGCGCGCGCGGGCGACCAGTGCATCCGTCCGCAGATAGATCATCCCGAGGCTCATGATCCTGGGAGAGATGGTATAGCGCCGCGCCTCGGCATCCTTGTGCAGGTATCCAAGCGCGGTAAGCGTATAGGTGAAGCGCTGCACCGAACTCTTGTCGAGCCCGGTCAGCTCCGAAATCTCGGTGAGGCTCAAGCTGCGTTCGCGCGCCTCGAAGGCTCGCAATATCTGGAAGGCCTTCTCGACGGAGGACACGAACCACGCCGGCTCGGCCGCCACAGCCTTGGCTTCACGCACGATCGATCCTGTTCTTGTTAGATCGCCTACGGCTTGGGTAGCCGCACCCAAACCGCGATGCAATTCGAAATGCCGCTTGACACGCCCACCATGACTTGAATGATATCGCATTGAGATACTTACGCTCTCAATAAATGTCCTAGCCCTTCATAGGTCAGACAGCCATGAGCGAGCCAGCCTCAACGCCAGTGCCCGGAAATGCCGGCGCCCAGGTCGAGCAAGCCGCCGATCACCGGCTCGGCTACGAGGTCTCCGACGGTATCGCCACGATCACCATCCGCCGCGCCGAGAAGCTGAACGCGCTCCTGCCGGACATGATCCTTGTCATGGCCGACCTGATCGAGCGCGCCCGACGAGATGCGAAAGTAAGAGCCGTGGTCCTGCGCGGCGAAGGCACGACCTTCTGCGCGGGGGACGATCTGCATCCCGAGGATCGCTTCAAGTATGGACCGCCGGATCTCCATACCCGTCTCAAGATGGGCTATCCGCGGCTCGTCAACGATATCATGCAACTGCGCAAGCCGGTGGTCGCAATGATGCGCGGCTATGCCGTGGGTGCCGGCTTCGATCTCGCCCTTGCCTGCGATTTCCGGATCGCGTCCCCCGATACCCGGATGGCCGCCATCTATGTCAGGCGCGGGCTCGGCGGCGGGGCGACCTATCTGCTGCCCCGCTTCGTCGGTCTCGGCAAGGCGACCGAGCTTCTGTTGCTGGGTAGCTGGATCGACGCCGAAGAAGCACTCCGTCTTCATCTGCTCACCCGCGTCGTCCCGGAAGACCAGCTCGAGACCGAGACCTACGCACTGGCGGCCAAGTTGGCGAGCGGACCGACACAAGCCATTGGCGCGATCAAGAACGCGCGCAACCAGGGCCTCGGGCTCGATCCGGTCAAGGGGCTGGAAGCGCAGATCCTCTGCAATGTCGAACTGATGTTCCATCGCGACGCGCGGGAAGGACCACGCGCCTTCCTGGAAAAGCGCCCCCCCGACTTCACCGCCGAATGGATCGACCTTCAGTACGACAAATTCGATCCGGACTACCGATAGGCGCCTGGCGTGATCAAGCTCCTCGAGCATGAGGGCAAGAAGATCCTCGCGGCGTGCGGCATCGCCGTTCCTCCCGGCGGCCTCTATCGCAGTCTGCCCGACGCGCTCGATGGCGAGCTGGTCGTCAAGGCACAGGTCTTCGCCGGCGGGCGCGGCAAGGCGGGCGGAATTCGCTTTGCAAACGGCCGCGAAGAAGCACTGCGCCTCGCCGACGAGATCATCGCCGCGCCGCTTGGGGACGCGCAGGTCGAGGACGTCTATATCGAGCGCAAGCTTCGGATCGAGCGCGAATACTACCTTGCGGCCATGGTCGACAGGGATCTCGGCATGCCCGTTCTGCTCGCCTCGGCCAATGGCGGGATGGAGATCGAGGGAATGCCGCGCGACAGCCTGCAGCGCCAGTGTGTCGATCCTCTGCTCGGGCTTCAGTCCTTCATGGTCCAGCGCCTGGTGAGGGGCGTTGGCCTGTCCGGCGATCCGGCGAATGGCTTCGCCAGGCTGATCGAACAAGCTTACGCCGGCCTGATATCCCACGATGCCGAGCTGATCGAGATCAACCCGCTCGCCCTGACGGCGGATGGCAGCTTCATCGCTGCCGACGCCAAGATCGTGCTCGATGAGGACTCCGCCTTCCGCCATCCGGGTCGCCGCGCCCGGCCTTCGGGAACCACCTTCGAACTGCTGGCGCGTGAGCTTGAGGTGATTGGCGTCGAAGTTGGCGGGCCGGGCGGGATCGCGGCGATCATGAACGGCGCCGGGCTGACCATGGCGACCCTCGACGAGATCATTGCCCTCGGCGGGCGCGTTTCAGGTGTGGTCGAGCTGCACGGCGCCACCATGCATGGACCCGAGCGGATCGCCGACGTGCTCGAGTGTGTCCTGCATCAGCTCGCGCCCGCAGTCATCGTGGTCAACATCCACTTTCAGTTCCGCAGCCTGGAGACGATCGCTGAAGGCATCGTCAGGGCGCTGCAGCGCCTGCCGCAACTGACACCCGATCGGCTCGTCCTGCGCTTGCGCGGAGAGAAAGAGCCCGAGGCGCTTGCCATCCTGGCCGGGACCGGCCTGACCATCATTCGCGAGTTCGGCGCGGCCTGCGTTGAAGCCGTCAACCGCTCTCGCCCCATGAGTGACGCTCTGGGACGGCGAACTTGTCCATCATCATCGACGAACACAACCGTATCCTGATTCAGGGCATCACCGGCCCGACAGGGCGCAGCTATGCCCAACGCATGGTCGCGGGCGGAACTCCCCTCGTCGGCGGCGTCGCACCGGGGCGGCAGGGTGAGAGCGTCGCCGGTGTCCCGGTCTTCGACAATGTCGAGGCCGCCGTTGCCGCGACACAGGCAGACGCCGTGCTCAGTGTCGTGAGAAGCTCCCTCGCCATGGATGCCGCGCTGGAGGCCTTGACTGCAGGGGTCCGCACCATTGTCGTCTATACGGAGAACGTGCCTCTCCACGATGCCATCCGTATGCGTGCCTATGCGCGAGCGCGCGGGGCCTGCTTGCTCGGACCCAACTCGGCCGGCGTGGTCAGCCCGGGCAAGGCCAGTCTGGCCGACCTCAACGACGCCAACCTGAGGCCGGGCCGCATCGGCATCGTGTCGAAGAGCGGCACGCTGACCTACGAGGTGATCGACGACCTGCAGGCACGTGGCCATGGCGAGAGCAGCGTTGTCTGCCTCGGCGGGGACCCGGTCATTGGCACGACTTACGCCGACGTCCTGCCCCTCTTCGACGCCGATGCCGAAACCGACCTCGTGGTCCTGATAGGCGAGCCCGGCGGGCGTCTGGAGTACGATGCGATTGCGGCCATGCGGACGATGAGGAAGCCTGTCGTCGCCTATATCGCCGCGCAGAACGCACCGCCCGAGAAGCGCATGGGACACGCCGGTGCCATCTATGATCGCGGCGACACGACGGCCGCGGCGAAGCTTGCCGCCTTCCGTGCCGAGGGCTGTGAAGCGGTGGGACGTGTGACCGAGGTTGCCGCCGCCGTCGACCGGGCCTTGCAGCATGCCATCGCATAGACGGAACGCCGCCTGAGGAAGGAGCGGTCATGACATCGCCGATCCTGCATCGCATCACCAACCTCCGCGGTTGAGCATGAGCGGGATCGACGCCGAGATCGCGATCGTTGGCGGCGGGTTGATCGGCTGCATGACCGCCTACTATCTGCGAAAGCGTCAGCGCTCCGTCGTCATCCTGGAACACGGCCTGGTCGGAGGCCAGTCAAGCGGCGTCAGCTTCGGCAGCCTGCGTCTGCAGGGCCAGCATGAGAGCGAACTTCCGCTGGCGTTGGCGGCCCAGACCCTCTGGGAGGGAGTCGAGAACGAACTCGGAGAGAGCGTCGAGTTTGTCCAGCACGGACATGTCCACCTCGCCCTCAATGCCGAGCACGAGGCGCGCCTTGCAAACAACGTCGCGCAGGGTTGTACCTTCGGTCTCGGCAACGTCCTGCTCGACCGGACCGAGACGCTTCGCCGCTGGCCGTTCCTCAGCGACAGCGTCGTTGCCTCCTCATGGTCAGCACGGGATGCGGTGGTGAATCCCCGTCTTGTGGCACCTGCTTTTGCCCGCGCTGCGCGGCGCCTTGGCGCGACGATCCACGAAGGCGTCGAAGTCATCAGTGCCGAACGCGATGCCGGTCACTTCAGGCTGCACGGCAGGTCAGCAGACGGAAAGCAATTGAGCATCACCGCGGAGGTACTGGTCAACGCCGCCGGGGCCTGGGGAGACAGACTTGCAGCAAGATTCGGCGAAGCGATCCCGCTCTTCGCCGCCGGCCCGGCCGAAATGGTCACCGAACCGGTGCCGGCCTTCGTGAACCCTGTGATGCACGTCGTCGACGGCAGCGTCCTGTTTCGGCAGACCGCGCGCGGCAATGTCGTGATCGGGGGACATCCGCGCATGAACGTCGATGCCGAGAGCCGTCGCACCCGGGTTCCTCCGGACAAGATCCTGACCAACCTCGCACGGCTAGCCGCGATCGCGCCGCATATGCAGGCTTATCATGTCATCCGGAGCTGGACCGGGATCGAGGGCTATGTGGAGGACATGATGCCCGTACTGGGGCCGAGCAGGACGACAGCGGGGCTCTTCCACGCCTGCGCCTTCAGCGGCCACGGCCTGCAGCTCGGCCCCGCCGCGGCGATGGCCCTGGCGGACCTTATCACGAAGGGAGCGACGACCATGCCCATCGCCCCTTTCGATATCCGCCGCTTCGGCGCGGTCACAGGCGCCCGGGCACATTCGCTGGCAGAGGAATTCCACGACGACGTGCAGCGCCGGCGCGTGGAGGGCAATCGGGAAGCCTAGACCCAGTCGCCCACCGCCCGATCCCAGCTCCCCGCCCGCAGATCGGCCTTCTCCGCAATGAGGTCGGGCTTCCGGACCTTGCCGCTTGTCGAACGCGGCAGCGGTGTCGACCGATACTCGATCAGGCGCGGCAACTTGAACGGTGCGAGGCGCCGGCTGCAATGAGCGATGATCTGCTCGGGCGGCAAGTCGGCGATGCTCCGGCCCTCGCCAAGAACGACATAGGCCTTGACCTCCTCACCGCGCAGCGGATCGGGCACGGGCAGCGCTGCCGCTTCCGCGACGCCGGGAATCGCAAGGAGCGCAGCCTCGACCTCCGTAGCCGAGATGTTCTCACCCGACCGCCGGATCATCTCCTTGATGCGGCCCTGAATGGTGACGAAGCCATCCGCATCCTGCGCGGCAAGATCGCCGGTGCGGAACCAGTCCTCGTGGAAGGCCGCAGCCGTCGCTTCCGGCTTGTTGTAGTAACCGTTGAGGATACCCGGGCCACGGATCAGCAATTCGCCGCTTTCCCCGGCCGGCAGGGTCCGGCCATCCGCATCGGCGATACGGGCTTCCCGAAACGGGCCGGCAATGCCGCAGGAGCCCGAGCCAACCATCTCCACGGCCTCGATCGGCATGATCAGGCCCACGCCGATCTCGGTCATGCCGAAGGCCGCGCGCGCAGGGAAACGGAAGCGGCGTTCGAGTTCCGCGTGCAGCTCCGCTCGATGGATGGCAAGGTTGCCGCGGATCAGATGCAACTCCGCATCCTCCGGCTGTGATGGCACCTGCGTCATCACATCCATCGGGAACCAGCAGAACTCGATCTCGTATCGTCGCAACCATTCCGTGAAGCGCGTCAGGCTGAGATAGGGTGCGACATAGAGCGTGGCCCTCTGGAAGAAGGCCATGAGCATCAGCCATTGCGGCGTCATGTAGAAGAACGGGTTTGGCGACAGTATCCGGCTGTAGCGAAGGCCGTCGCATTCGGCATAGGCCTTGGCGCATGTGAGCCAGTAGCGCTGGGTGAGCAGACACCCCTTCGGCCAACCCGTCGTGCCGGAGGTATACTGGATGTTCAGAAGGCTATCGAGGTCCGGCACGGTTGCCGGCTCGAACGAAGCGTCGGAGCGACCGACCAGATCCCGCCACGACAAGCTGCGACCGCCAGCCGCTTCGTCGACCACGATCGTGGTAAGGGCCGGGGTGGGTGCCGGCAGGTTGCCCAGCAGGCCTGTGAACTCGCGATGGATCACGAGATGGCTGGCGTCGCTGTCCGTCAGCAGATACTGCAGCTCATGCTCGGTATAGCGGACGTTGACCGGCACCATGACGGCACCGATCGCGGCGAGCGCCAGCCAGGTGATCGGCATCTCCGGCACGTTCGGCAGCATGACGGCGACATGGCTGCCGTGGACCACCCCGATGGATGAGAGACCGTTGGCGAGCCGCCGCACAGTCTCGAGCAATCCGGCATAGGACAGCTCCCTGCCCGTCTCGATGAAGTGCACGGCAAGCACATCCGGAGCGGCCGCCGCAGCCGTCTCGAGCAGCGCCATGACGTTGTGTGGGAGAGGCTCCTGTTCGATCCGGCGATAACGCGCGCGAGCAGACGGCAACCATGCGAAATTCCTGCTCACCGCCATCACCCTTACGCCTGGTCGCCGGGCGCGCGACGTGCGGCACGGCTGACGTCGCTTCCGAGCATGCGACACGGGTGTGCCGTGTCAACCGCCGCACTGCCGTGCAATACTCCTGAGGTCGGCGCGTCCGGGCGGATAGTGAATGGGGGTGAAGCCATGGGATCAACGGCCGATATCGTGATCTGCGGCACAGGAAGCTTCGCCGCCCGCATCCTGTTCGACCTCGCCGCGACAGCCCCCGCTGGCCTGTCGGTTGCAATCGTCGGACGCAATCAGACCAGGCTCGACTGGTTGCGGACGGCAGGCCGGGCGCGCGCGGCGATGTTCGGCACCGGTCTGCGCATCAACGATCATCAGCTCGATCAGCTATCGACCGAGGCAGTGGCCGGATTGCTGGCAGAGCTCGATCCACGTGTCGTCGCCAACACGGCCTCCGTTCAGGGCGGCCGCAACGTCACGGACAGGCCCGATCCGTGGACGAAGCTCGTGCAGGAAGCCGGGCTCGGCATCACCGCCCTGCTGCAGGCCCGGATCTCCCTCGACATCGCCGCGGCCGTTGCCGCGGCCACACCGACCGCCGCTTTCGTCAATTGCTGCTATCCCGACGTCGTCAATCCGATGATCGCCAGTGCCGGCCACCCGATCACCTGCGGCATCGGCAATATCGCGATCCTGGCCCATGCTTTCGCCGGGGAACTCGGCCCCGGTTGCGGCCGTCTGAAGATGCTCGCGCAACACGCCGCGCTCTCGGCCTTCCGCCGCCCCGCCGTGCAGCGCCGTGGGCAGGCGCCGCTGCGCCTATGGATCGATGGAGACGAGATCGCCGACGTCTTCGAACGTTTCGCAGCGGTGAAGCTTGCGCCGGAACCCGTCATCGATATTTCCGGGGCTTCGGGTGTCCCGCTCTTTGTCGCCATGGCGCAGGGGCGGGACTGGAGCGGGCACGTGCCCGGACCGAACGGGCTTTCCGGCGGGTATCCGGTTTCCCTGCGCGGCGGGAAGCTCTCACTCGACCTCCCCGCGGGACTGACGCCGGATGAGGCCATCAGGTGGAACGTCGCCTTCGAAGAGGCAAATGGCGTGGTCGTCGGGCGGGATGGCATGGTGCGCTATACCGGGCGTGTCGAAGCGGCCCTTCGTACTGTCAGCCCTGAGCTCGCCACGGGCTTCGTCATGTCGGACTTCATGGCGGCGTACGAGGCCTTGCTGGAACTCCGCATACGCCTGCGTGAGGCCGCATGAAATTCCTTCGCCCTGGCATTTCCGACGGCTCAAATCGGTTTGACAAATACGACCGATCTCTTCACGCTCCGAACTGAAGTATCTTATAGCGATAACGCTGCTCGGATGGGTTGCTGAAGAGGCACTTGTAGGCGGGAAAGGGTATCGCCGGCCGGGGTCCGATCCGTGCTCGGCCGCGGGTACCACCCAGACCCAAGGGGAGGCACCGTGCCAGGCGACGCGCGAACCGACCGTGTCCGGTACGAATGCCGCGACCGAATAGCGACGATCACGCTTGCCCGGCCGGAGAAGCTGAACGCGTTCGACGACGCGATGGTGATGCATCTTGCCGAGATACTTCACCAGTTCGATGTCGATCCCGAAGCCGACGTCGCCGTGCTCTGCGGTGAAGGGCGCGCTTTCTGCAGCGGCGCCGACGTGCGCCAGCGCCAGTTGCGCACCGAGGCCGAGCTGAAGAAGCTCGGCGGGCCGCAAGGTTGGGGCGCGCACAGCGCCGATCTCTTCACCCGGGCCATCAACTGGAAGCCGATCATCACCGCGCCGCACGGCTTCGCGGTCGGGCTGGGTCTTGCCATCGTGCTGGAGAGCGACGTCATCGTCGCCGAGGCGGGCACCAGATTCCAGGTGGCCGAAACGCTGCGCGGGTTGGCCGGCTCGCGTCACTGGACCTTGCTTGCCTATCGTGGCCTGCGCTCGTTCGCGACCGAGGTGACACTCACCGGCCGTTTCTTTACGGCCGAGGAGGCGCAGGTGGCCGGCGTCGTCGATCGGGTCGCCCCCCACGGACAGCACCTCGAGCAGGCATATGAGATGGCGCGGGCCATCGCAGCCAACCCGCCTCTCAGCGTCCGGGCGACGGTACGCACGCGGCGCTGGTACATGGATCAGGCCGAGCGCGAGGCCTATCTGCAAACCATCCCGCTGAAGCTGCACCTGACCGAGGACTTCAGGGAAAGCGCGCGTGCCTTCGCGGAAAAGCGGAGGGCGGGCCCGTTCAAGGGCCAGTGACGGCGCGCGGGAACGTCATCGGATACGGGAGACCAGACAGCACACGTCAATAACAACAGGGGAAAGGACACACCGATGAAGACGAAGCTTCCGACACTGTCCATGTCGACCCGCAGGTCTCTGCTGCAAGCGGGTGCGGTCGTCGCAGGAGCAGCGCCGTTCTTGCGCATTCCGGCGAGTCTCGCTGCAAGCGATCCGCAGATGATCGAAGCCGCGAAGAAGGAGGGAGCGGTCAGCCTCTACAGCTCGGCCTCGACCGGCCCCTCCAACGCCATCGCCGAGGCCTTCAAGAGGAAGTACGGCGTCAACGTTACCGTCTATCGAGCCGGCTCCTCCGATGTCGTCACGCGCGTGCGCAGCGAAGAGGGTGCGAACCGACCCCAGGCTGATGTCCTGATCATCGAGGAGCCCGGACTCAGCCTGCTGGTGCCCTTTCTGGCGAGTTTCGATCCGCCGGAGCGCGCGGCCATCCCCGCCGAATACAAGACGCCTGTGCATACGCTGATCCGGATGTACATGTCGCAGATCGGCTGGAACACGAACGTCGTCAAAGCCGACATCGCCCCCAAAGACTGGAAGGATCTGCTGAACCCGAGATGGAAGGGCCGTTTCGGTTCGCTCGATCCGCATATCACGGCGACGACGCTCGCGTGGCAGGTCATGGTCAACAGACTGTACGGGCCGGACTTCCTGCAACAGTTCGGCGCCAATCAGCCCAAGCTCTATGCCAGCACCAATGCCATGTCGCAGGCGATCGTCTCGGGCGAGATCGACCTCGGTGTGACGAACTCCTTCGGCGTCATCCAGATGGCCGAAACCGGCGCGCCGATGGCCGGCATCACGCCGAAGGACACCGTTCTGTTCGGCGGCAACGTCGGCGTCTTCGCCAAGGCACCGCATCCGAATGCCGCGCGGCTGTTCTGCGACTTCGCCTGCTCGGCGGAAGGCCAGACGGTCATCAACGTCGCGGGTGCCACGATCCCGACCCACCCCCAGGCATCGGCGCCACAGGCCGGCAATCTCGCCGAGCTGAGCAGGATCCACAACTTCAGCCAGCCGGACTACAAGCAGATCATCGCTGACACGCCGCGGCTGCTCGCCGAGTGGGAGAAGTACGTCAAGTGACTGCTTCCAGCCGGGCGGCGGCCGCCGGACCACAAGTCGGCCGCCGCTCGCTCGGCTGGGAGCACGCGCTGTTCTCCACCATCGCCGCTGCGGCGGTCGTCATGGTCAGCTATCCCGTCCTGCTCGTGTTCCTGCGCAGCGTATCGACGGAGGACATCGGCAGCCCGCTGACGCTCGAATGGCTGCAGGCTCTGGCTGACTCGGGTCGAAGCCGCGAAGCACTGGTCAACACGGCGATCTACACCGTCGGTTCCTCGACGCTCGCCATGGTGCTCGGCGTCGGCCTTTCCTTCCTGTCGACACGGACCGACATCCCGGGCAGCCGGCTGCTCGGCCTGATGGCCGTGCTGCCGATCCTGGTGCCGCCCTTCATCCTGGTGGTGGGATGGGTCGCTCTCGCGGACCCCAATGCCGGACTGATCAACATCGCGGCGTCGGCCGTGCTGGGTGGGCGTACCGTCGCCGTCAACATCAATACCATGGCTGGCCTGATCTGGATGACGGGGCTGTTTCTGACCCCCTATGTCTATCTGCTGGTTTCGGCGGGTTTCAGGAACAGCGATCCGGCCATGGAAGAGGCGGCGCGGGTCTGCGGCGCGAGCCGGCTGCGCCTGCTGATGACCGTCATCCTTCCCGTGCAGCGGCCGGCCCTGCTCGCAGCGCTCCTGCTGGTCGTGATCATGAGCGCGGGCGACTTCATCATCCCGTCGACTGTCGGTCTCAAGGCGCGCATCTACATGCTGCCGAGCCTGATCTGGCAGAACTCGAGCTCGTTCCCCACCCGCCCCGGCCTTGCGGCGGCGCAGTCGCTGGTGCTCGTGGTGATCGGTCTCGTTTGCATCTATTTCCAGCGCCGCGCCCTGGGGCGCGGGGGCAGATACACGCTGCTCGGCGGAAAGGGCGCCGGCGCGAGCCTCTTTCCACTAGGCCCTCTCCGCTATCCCCTCGCCGCTATCGCCCTCGTCTTCACCCTGTGCTCATCGGTGCTGCCGATCCTGTCCGTCAGCGCCATGGCCTTCATGCGCTTCTGGGCGCCATACGCCATGAAGCCGGAGAATCTTACGCTCCGGAACTTCAGATACATGCTGTTCGAATACCCGCAGGTCTGGCCGTCCGCGCAGCACAGCCTGCTGCTTGGCACGCTGGGCGCGACGCTCTGTATCCTGCTCGCCATCACGCTCGCCTGGTATGTCATCCGTATGCAGGGACGCTTTTCGCGCCTCGTCGAGTACGCGATGGTCATTCCACTCGGCGTACCCGGGATCGCACTCGGTGTCGGTATCCTGAGCCTGTGGATCCTCGTGCCCGGCGGGATCTACGGCACGCTCTGGATCCTGCTTCTCGCCTACGTCACCGCGCATATCCCGGTCGCAATCCAGTTTGTCAGCAGCGCGATACATCGCATCCATACCGATCTTGAGGATGCCTCCCGGATCTCCGGCCGCTCCCTGCTCGGGACTCTCCGCCGGATCAACCTGCCGCTGATGCGCCCGGCGCTGATCGGCGCCTGGCTACTGATCTATGTGGTCATTCTCAGGGAGATCTCGCTCGTTATCCTGCTGTACAATCCGAACACCATCGTTCTCTCCGTCGGGCTGATGGATGTCTGGGGCAGCGGCTTCTATCCGGAGCTGGCGGTCTACTCCCTTCTCCTCATGGTGCTCGGCCTGATCCCGGTGATGTTGCTGTTCCGGTTTGCCAAATTCAGTGCCGAATAGCAGCGCGGATTCTCGGAGTGCTGATCTGCAGAACATGATGAACGCCGACGAAACCAGCAGCATCTCGGTGGCCGGACTCAGCAAGAGCTATGGTCCGGAAGGATCGCTGCGCGCGTTGGACGACTTCACGCTCGAGTTTCCGGCAGGACAATGCACGGTCCTGCTCGGCCCCAGCGGCTGCGGGAAGACCACCGTTCTCCGCTCCATCGCCGGGCTGATCACACCCGATCAAGGGCGCATCACCATCGGCCCGAGCACGGCATTCGATGCTTCGGCAGGCATCTTCGCACCGCCGGAGAAGCGTCGCCTTGGCATGGTCTTCCAGAGCTATGCGCTCTGGCCGCACCTGAGCGTGGCCGAGAATATCGGCTATCCCCTCGCTGCGAGCGGCTTGCCGAAGGCCGAGATCCGAGGACGGACCGAGACCATGCTGGAGTGGGTGGGCCTCAGCGGCATGGGTGGGCGCTACGTGCATGAGCTTTCCGGAGGCCAGCAGCAGCGCGTCTCGCTCGCCCGGGCCATCGTCGGCAATCCTCGCGCGATCCTGTTTGATGAGCCGCTTTCCAATCTGGACGCGCGCCTGCGCGAGCGCATGCGTATGGAGTTGCTGGCACTGCGACAGCGAACGGCCTTTACTTCGATCTATGTCACCCACGACCAGCTTGAGGCCATGACGCTGGGTGATCGAGTGGTGGTCATGCGCTCCGGCAGGATCGAACAGGTGGACACCCCCCAGAACGTCTACAAGCGACCGCGTACCCGCTTCACAGCCGACTTCATGGGGATCCCCAACCTGATCGATGGAGTGGTGCGGACCGTTGCGAAGGACAGGATCGCCGTTGACACCGCACTCGGTACGCTATCGGTCCAGAGCTGGCGGAGCGACTGGAAAGTGGGCGACCACTGTACAGTGGCCGTCCGCCCCACCCTGATCACCTTTGCAAGCGGCGAAGAGAGCGAAGCCCGGACTGGCCGCGTGGTTCGCAGCGTCTTTCTGGGAACAAGTACGGTTCATGAGATCGACATTTCCGGTACGGCGATCACGCTCGAATCGTTTTCCGAGGAGCGGCATGACGACGGTGCGACGGTGGCAGTCAAGCCCGCTGCCGGCGCCATCTTTGCCCTTCTGGACGACTGAGCGGGAGCCGTGCACGGCGTCGTCTGCCCGGGTTTTGTGTCCCGCTGATCCCCCCCTCCAACGGGGCGCTCCGGTGTACTGGTAGGTTGCCCCAGAGGCCTTCAGTTCCCGGCCCCATGCCGCCGCTCCAATCGCCTCCCCGCACCGCCTCCCTCTTCGCCAAACCCGATTGCGGTGATTAGCAAGAGTCGACGACGGTCACTGTTCCCTGCGCACCGCAATTGGACTGGGCATCACTTCAGTTTGGATCTATCGCGTCGATCACCGTGAGGAAGCTCGCCCCGGCGCCGACTGGGGGGCTGCCTGCGCTCGGGGTCCAACCAGCAGCCCCCTGCGACTCTCCCCGCGGGTGCCACTCCGCACAGAAGAAGCGACCATACGGCGGACACGCCGACGATTCTTCGATGCGGCGGACTGCGAGCGCCAGTCCCCTGCCTATCGGGCGGGTCATGCCGACCGATGTTCTGGCCGATGAGCCTACGCTCCCGAGGTCTACAGAGCACGACACCGAAAGGGTGGCGTCCTGGGTTCGCGCCGCGAAAGGGCAAACGGAATGACCTCGATTCCGCCGAACGACGACCTCGTCGCGATTGATCGCCGCCATATGCTGCACCCCTTCACCAACCTGAAGGAATTCTCTGAAGGCGCGGGCATTTTGCCACGTATGCTCGAGACCGGGCAGGGCATCTCCGTTCTGTTGTCCAACGGGCGGCAGTACATAGATGCCTTCGCCGGCCTGTACTGCGTGAATGTCGGCTACGGCCGCAGAGAGATCGCAGAAGCGATTGCCGCGCAGGCGCACAAGCTCGCTTACTATCATGCCTATGCCGGCCATTCGAACGAACCGGCCGTGCGGCTTGCGGAACGGGTCATCGCCATGGCTCCGCTCGGGATGCGCACGATCTACTATGGCCTGTCAGGGTCCGACGCCAACGAAACCCAGGCCAAGATTGTCTGGTACTACAACAACGTTCTGGGGCGGCAGAAGAAGAAGATCATTATCAGTCGGCAGCGGGGCTATCATGGTGCCACCGTCCTGGCGGGAAGCCTGACAGGACTGCCTGTATTCCATCAGGCCTTCGACCTGCCGCTCGGCCCCGTCCGCCACATAAGCACGCCCCATTGGTGGAGGGAGGCCGAGCCGGGCGAAAGCGAAGAGAGCTTCTCCGAACGCTGTGCCGCAGAACTCGAAAGCCTGATCCTCGAACTCGGGCCCGACAGCGTGGCTGCCTTCATCGGAGAACCGGTGCTGGGTACCGGCGGCATCATCCCGCCGCCGCGCGGCTACTGGGCTGCGATCCAGCAGGTGCTGCGGCGATACGACGTGCTGCTGATCGCCGATGAGGTCGTCTGCGGTTTCGGCCGGCTGGGTACGAACTTCGGCAGCCATCTGTACGATATACAACCCGATCTGATCACCGTGGCCAAAGGGCTGACCAGCGCCTACCTGCCGCTATCAGGCGCGATCGTCGGCGAGAAAGTGTGGCAGGTGCTGTGTCAGGGAGCGGACGAGTTCGGCCCGTTCGGTCATGGCTACACCTACTCCGCGCATCCGGTATGTGCGGCAGCCGGGCTGGCCAATCTCGACATCATCGAACGCGAAGGCATCGTCACGCATGCAGCTCGTGTCGGGGCAATCTTCCAGCAGCGCCTGCGCGACAGGTTCCACGACCATCCGATTGTCGGCGAGGTGCGCGGCGTGGGCTTGCTTGCGGCCATCGAATTCTCGCCCCGGCCGGCGTCACGCGCGCGCTTTGCGCCCGAGTTGAAGGTTGGTGCCCGGATTGCCGCAGCCTGCCTGGAGGAAGGGCTCATCGCGCGCGCCATGCCGCATGGCGACATCCTCGGTTATGCGCCGCCGCTGGTGCTGACCGAGACACAGGTCGACGAGATCGTGGACCTGACGGAGCGGGCGGTGACACGCGTCCTGGACCAGCTGCAGCGGGAGGGAGCGCTGGGCGAGCGGTCCGTCGCCGCAGGCTGAATTTTCTTCTCGAAGTGGCAGCGAATCTTCTTTTCCGCCCGGCGCTGCATAGCCTAGCCTCACCGCGTTTCGCCTCGTCGTCCCGGAACGGCAAGCAGGAGCGCGACCTGAAGGAAACCGCGAAGTCGGATCTGGTCGGGGCTGGCATGTTCCAGGGGTTGAGTCTGGACGAGACCGATGTGCGGATCCTCGCCATTCTCCAGCGGGAAGGCCGCATCACCAAGGCGGACCTGGCCCAGCGCGTACACCTTTCGCCCAGCGCCTGCCTGGAACGCATGCGACGGCTGGAGAAGAAGAAAATCATCACATCCTATCATGCCGTGGTGGACGTGAAGCGGCTGATCCCGCTGACCCAGTTCTACACGGAGGTCACGCTGACCAATCATCGCTACGGCGATTTCGTGAAGTTCGAGCAGCATGTCCGCGAGATGCGTGAGGTCGTGGAATGTCATGCGCTGGGGGGCGGCATCGATTACATTCTGAAGATCATTACGCACACCATTGAGGACTATCAGGTTCTGGTCGAACGCATGCTTGAAGCCCAGATTGGTATCGACCGATACTTTACCTATGTGGTGACCAAGCCGATCAAATCACTTGGTCAGTTCCCCGTCGAAAACTTGCTCCGGGCAGACTGAATAGCAGCAATCGACGCAGGTCCCCCGCCCCTGCCGAAGATACCGCGGCGAAGGCGTGGCATGATCCGGTCATGGCAGACGCAGCGAACCCGTGTCTCGGCATCCTCACCTTGTATCGCGGCGAAGACCCGCCGCCGATGCCACGCCGCCCGGCCGGCGCGCTGCTCAGTCCGGACACCTTCGCCTTCCCGACCATCCAGGAAACCGTCGAGGGTGCCTGGGTCGAGGTCGTGGTGAGGGGCGAGCCGGCGCTGGAGCCGGCCTTTGTCGCTGCCACCAAACGGCTGGTGGAGCGAGGCGCGACCGCCATCACCTCGACCTGCGGCTTCGCGATCCGGCACCAGTCGGCCGTCGCCGCGTCGGTCCCCGTTCCGGTGATGCTGTCCAGCCTGATCCTGATCCCCGCGATCCTGCGCAGCCTGCCGCCGGCAGCGAAGCTGGCGGTGCTGACCTACGATTCGTCCCACTGCACCGAAGACCTGCTGCCTCTTGGATCGGCCGCTGACCGGGCGCGGGTCGTCATCGGCGGCATCGAGGGCGGCGTCTTCTGGCACAACGAGTTGAAACGGCCGCCGCCGCCCACCGATCCCGCCGACATCGAGGCCGATGTCGCAGCCTGCATTGTCCGGCTGCGCGAGGCGCATCCGGAGATCGCCGCGATCCTGTTCGAGTGCGCGGGATTTCCGATCGTCGCGTCAGCGATCCGGCGACGGTTCGGACTGCCGGTATTCGACATCACCGATCTCAGCCGGATGGCCATGTCGGCCACCGGCACGCGCGGCTGACCGGGCCACCGTCTACATCTCGCGGAACCGGCGGGCCGCCGGCCGGGCGATCACCGCGACGCTCTGATCCGGCAGGGCGCGCCCGCCGATGTTGATCATGTACACAATGCCATCATGCGGTGCGATCACCGGCATGCCCGGCGCCGCGGGATCATCCAGGCTCACGATATGGCCGAGGCTCTGGCCTGCGCGGACCCTGCTGTTCAGTTCCACCGCAGCGGCGAACATCCCGTCCGCTTCTACCCTCACCCAGTGCGTCTGATCGGGCACTTCCAGCAGCCGCACGGGTCGCGCCGGACGCGGTGGCGCTTCGAGATGCCCGAACTGGACCAGGAAGCTCTCGACGAAGCGGAAGCCCAGCCGCAACAACTGAGGTGTCAGCATGCCGCCGCCGAGTTCAGGGCAGTAGAACAGCTTGCCCTGCGCTTCGACCATGGTGTCGAACATGCCGGCCTTGTGTGTTTCGTCGATGATCACCCGGGCCGGCAGGTCGAATCCCCGGCTCGCCGAGATCATGCGCCGCAGGTCGTCGGCGTTCTCCAGGTAGTGCATCATCACGCTGGGGATGATCGCCATGCGGTAGCCGCCGGAGTGAACGTCGAGCACCACATCGGCATGCGGGACCAGCGACGTGGCGACAGCGTGCGCGATCTGCTGCGAGGGGCTGCCATCGGCCGCGCCTGGAAAGCTCCGGTTCAGATCCAGACCATCCAGCGGACTGACGCGCGTGGCGGCGCGCAGCGCCGGCGGGTTGACGGCCGGCACGATGACAAGGTTGCCGCGCAATCGCGAACCCAGGCGCGCGATGATCTCGTGCAGGATCAACGGGCCCTGGTATTCATTCCCGTGCTGGCCGCCGATGACCAGCGTGACCGGCCCGTCGCCACCGCCCCAGCTCAGCACCGGTATGCGGATCTCGTGCGTGGCACCCTGCCACTCCGCGCGCAGGCGGATCGCCGAGGTGGCGCGCTGCCGGCGGAAGTCAATCCGCGGGAGTTCCAGCAGTGCGCCGGACGCATCGGGCACGGCGCTCAGTCCTTGACCATCAGCTCGCGGGTCATGCGGCTCAGGCTCTTCGCGCCGGTGTCTGTCACGCGCACGCCTTCGCTGAACACGTAGCCGTCCTGCCGCTCCCAGATGCCGACAATGATATGGAAGGTCATGTTCGGCTGTATCACGGTGGGGTCGCCCACCTGCAGACTGGCCCCGCCATCGCCCCAGTCGATACCGATGGAGTAACCGATGCGCGACTCCTTGCGTACGCCGAAGGGATTGAAGACCTTGCGGAACGCCACATCGACGTCGCCGCAGGTCGCCCCGGGGCGCATGGCCTCGAATGCGGCGAGGAAACCCGTGGTCACCGCCTCGTGGATGTGCTTCACGCGCGCAGAGGCCTTGCCGAGCACGATCGTCCGCGACAGCGGACTCACGTAACGATGGCGGAAGGCGCCGATCTCGAAATTGGTCTGCGCATTGGCGGGATAGCGCTGATCGGTCCATTTCAGGTGAGGCGCAGTGGCCATCGCCGCCACCGGCATGGTGGGCATGCGGAAGGGGCTTCCGGGCATCTGCTCCGTGCCGCACAGGGCCGAGACGACGGCAGCAGCGACGTCGCACTCCCGCACACCGACGGCGATGGTGCGCATCGCCGCATCGATCGCTCCGTCTACGATCGGGCCTGCCTGCACCATGTAATCGATCTCGGCCGGTGACTTCACCAGCTTGATGCGGCTGATCATGCCGTCGGCATCGATCAGGTCATCCACCTTCAGCGCGCGTGTCAGCGCCGCATGCGCCTTCAGGCCGTAGGTCTTCGCGGTCAGCTCGCAGCCGATCCTTATCGTGCCGGTGCGCTCACGGATCATCCGCGCGATCGGCTCCCACGGCGTACGCTCCTCCGTGCCGATGAAGGACTCGGGATAGGCCAGGATGAATTTGGGATCGAGGTACGAAGTCGGATAGGCGCATTCCAGGTCCATCTCCCGCAGGATCAGCACGGGATCTTCCTGCCCGCTCACGACGAGCGCGAGCTGCGGCACGTATTCTGAATACCCATCATAGCCGGTCAGGTAGTTCATATTGGATTCAGTCATGACCAGCAGGGCATCCATGCCCCGCTCGGCCATGGCCTGCTGAACCTTCTTGGTGCGGGCGCGGTACTCGGCGGGCTGGAATGCAGGCATCTGGTGGCCTTCCCGGTTTGCACGTTGCGGAACGATATCATCTGTCGGTGGATGAAAGGTTCGAAACTGTGCCGCCCGGACCAAGCGTTCTTCGGTGAACGGGCGGCTGTGTGGGCGATTCTCCGCTACCCGACGCTTTGCCCTGCCGCGACAACGCTTCTGCGGCATTCGCGCGGGGCAGCAGACGAAACCCCCGTCGATGCCGGAAAAAAGCACGACAATTTCTCGCCGCCGCGTTCCAGCATCACCTGTCGGCAGCGCGACGTCAGATCGCCGCATCCGGCAGGGAGAAGTGCCTGTCATCTGGCCAAGCCGCCACCTTGGGGCAACGTCTTTTCGGGGAGATGATTAACATGTCGAACAAGCATTCGGCGCCGATTGCCGGCCGCCTTGCCTTGGCATTCGCCTTGGGCTTTCCGCTTGCCGTGAAGGCGCAGGAGGTTGTGGTGTCGGTGGGCACCGGTGACTGGGCCGCGGCGAACATCGCGGCGTATGTCGAACCGTTCGAGCGCGAAACCGGCATCCGCGTGATCCGCAACGAGGTCAGTGGCGGCCTTCCCCAGCTTCGCCTGCAACATGAGAGTCGCAGTGTGGAGACCGACGTATGGAACCTGGGTGGCTCCGGCGTCGCGATCGCGGCCGCGGGCGGCTGGATCCAGCGGATCGACTACAGCCAGTATACGCCCGAACAGCTCGCGAAGATCTATCCGGCCTCGAAGCTCGAGTACGGGGTGGGCTCGCTCTACTACTCGATCGTGATGTCCTACAGTGTCGACGCCTTCCAGGGTCGGGGCGTGCCGACGACTTGGGCGGAGTTCTGGGACATCCAGAAATTCCCTGGGCGCCGCACGCTGCGCAATGGCGCGCAGGGGGGCGGGTTGTGGGAGATCGCGCTGATGGCCGACGGCGTCTCGCCCGACAAGATCTATCCCATCGATATCGCCCGTGCCACGCGCTCGCTCGATCGCATCCGGCCGCACATCACCGCGTGGTGGCGTGACGGCTCGGACGGCCAGCAGCTCTTCGCCGACCGGATCGTCGACATCGGCCCGGCCTTCAATGGCCGTATCGGCAACCTGCAGAAGCAGGGCATGGCCCTGCGCATGGAATGGAACGGCGGCATCCTGCTGCAGGACTTCTGGGCCGTGGCCGCAGACAGCCGGAACAGCGCGAACGCCCAGAAATTCGTCGCCTTCGCGATGCGTGCTGACCGCCAGGCCGAGTTCGCCCGGCGCATCCCCTACGGACCGACCAACGCTGCCGCCTTCGATCTCATCGATCCGGCGATCGGCGAACAGCTCCCGTCGCATCCGCAGAACATCGGCAAGCAGGTGCTGATGGACGATGCGTGGTACAGCGCCACGGACGCGAGCGGAAAGTCCAATCTCCAGCGGCTGTTCGAGTTCTGGACCCGCTGGAGCGCGCGCTAGCGTACCGGTCGCCGACGGCGCACCGCGCCCGTGATTTCGACGGAAAACGGGAAGGTTTATGCGGCCGGCGCGCCTATCAGCGGCCGAAACATCGGCGAAGGCCGGAAGAAACAATGACAAGTTTGCGGCACCGTGGCCCAGCATTCCTTGCCGCAAAGCGCGACAGCAAGATCGGTCTGCGCGGCAGGGAGTGCGCCTTTTCGTCCGGCTCGATCAGTCCACAGGGACGCATAGGAGACGAACGCCATGTCTAAGGATCGTCTTGCATCATGCCTTGGCTGCATCGCACTGGCGCTTGCCCTCGCCTGGCCCGCCGCCGGCAGGGCCGAGGAGGTCGTGGTTGCGGTGGGAACGGGTGACTGGGGCCAGGCCAACATCGCCGCCTATGTCGAACCGTTCGAGCGGGAGACCGGCATTCGTGTGATCAGGCATGAGGGCAGCGGCGGACTGGCCCAGCTCCGCCTGCAGCAGGAGAGCCGCAGCGTCGAGATCGACGTGTGGAACCTCAGCACCTCGTGGATCAAGATTGCCGTCGGCAACAACTGGCTGCAGCGGATCGACTACAGCCTGTACACGCCCGAGCAACTGGCAAAGATCTATCCGGCTTCGAAGCTCGAGTACGGAGTGGGCTCGCTCTACTACTCGATCGTGATGTCCTACAGCGTCGACGCCTTCAAGGGCCGGGCGGCGCCGGCCACATGGGCGGAATTCTGGGACGCACAGAAATTCCCCGGCCGGCGTACGCTGCGCAACGGCGTCCTGGGCGGCGGCGTGTGGGAGATCGCGCTGCTGGCCGACGGCGTCACGCCCGACAAGCTTTATCCTATCGACCTGCCCCGCGCGATCCGTTCTCTTGACCGCATCCGGCCGCACATCACCGCGTGGTGGCGCGACGGCTCGGACGGCCAGCAACTGTTCGCTGACCGGATCGTCGATATCGGTCCTGCCTTCAATGGCCGCATCGGCAACCTGCAGAAGCAGGGCATGGATCTGCGCATGGAGTGGAACGGCGGCATCCTGATCCAGGACTTCTGGGCCGTGGCGGCCGGCGCGCGGAACAGCGCGGCAGCGCAGAAGTTCATCGCCTTTGCGCTGCGCGCCGACCGTCAGGCCGACTTCGCCCGGCGCATCCCCTACGGCCCGACCAATGCCGGCGCCTTCGACCTGCTGGACCCGGCGATCGGCGAACAACTGCCTTCACATCCGAAGAACATCGAGCGGCAGATTGTGCTGAACGACGAATGGTACAGCGCGGTCGATGCCAGCGGAAAGTCCAACCTGCAAAGGCTGAACGAGGCCTGGGCCCGCTGGAGCGCACGATAGGCCAGCACCAGAGTTCCTGACCCGTCGGCGCGGGGATAGCGGTATCTCCGCGCGCCGACGTCCCTGTACCGATATTCTTCACGAGGGCGAGAATGGACGCCGGTCTGGCGACAGGCACGATGCGACGCTTACGGCAGCACGCTCCGCTGCTGCCCGCGATTCTGTTCCTGATACTGTTCTTCGTGGTGCCATGCGGACTGGTGATCGCGAAGTCATTCGCCGTACGCGCCGACGATCCGTTTGCCATCTACCGCGAGCTGGTGGCCGACGGTCTGTATCTCAGCATCATGCTGCGAACGGTGGAGCTGGCAGCCGTCACCACCCTGCTGTGCCTGGTGATCGGTTACCCGATCGCCGTGCTGTGCGCGCGCCTGTCCGGGTTCGTTCTCAGTCTTGCGCTGCTGATGATCCTGGTGCCGTACACTCTCAGCAGTCTGATCCGCGCCTACGGCTGGATCATCATCCTGAACGACCGCGGGATCGTGAACACCCTGCTCATCCAGGCAGGGATACTCGACCAGCCGGTGAAGCTCGTGTTCAACGGGTTCGGCGTCTATCTCGGCATGCTTCATGTGATGCTGCCGGTGATGATCCTGCCGATCTTCGCCGCGGTGCGCGCGATCGACACCAATCTGCTGAAGGCATCGCAGACGCTGGGGAGCGGGCCGCTGCGAACCTTCCTCTATGTCTTTCTGCCGCTGACCATGCCGGGCGTGAAGTGCGGCGTTTTCCTCGTGTTCATCATTTCACTCGGCTTCTACGTCACGCCCGCGCTGCTCGGCGGACCGCGCTACACGATGCTGGTCAACTTGATCGACCAGGAAGCCCGCATGCTCGGCAATTGGGAGACTGCATCGGCCGGTGCGACGTTGCTGCTCGGGATTATCCTGGTCCTGTTCTGGCTGATGAACCGCTATGTCGGGCTGCTGAGCTTTTTCGGCGGCGCGGCGGCAGCCGATCCGCGCCGGACACGGGCCAGCCGCTTTCGCTCCGCGCTCGCGATCTCGCTGATGAGCCATATCGGCCGACTGACGCAAAGCTCGGCTCGATTGACCGGCGCCGGCGCGCGCGTACGCCTCCAACGAAGTTTCGAGGCAGCAGGGAAGGTCGCTGCCGTCGTGTTCGTGGGTGCTGTTCTGCTGTTCCTCTGCTTTCCGATCGTGATCCTGCTGATCATGTCGCTGAATGCCGGCAACTACATGCGCTTCCCGCCCGAGGCACTGTCGCTGCGCTGGTTTGCCGCTTTCCTCGGCAGCGCGAACTGGACCGGCTCGCTGATCATCAGCCTCAAGCTGGCAGCGATGACGACCGTGGCGGGGCTGTGCCTCGGCGCGCTCGCCGCCTATGTCTTCGCCCGGTCGAGCGGACGGCTCCTGACGCTCGCCATGTTCCTGATCATCGCCCCCCTGGTGATGCCTCCGATCATCCTGGCGATCGGGCTCTATGTCCTCTACGTTCCCACCGGACTCCGGGCCACGCAGACGGGGCTCGTGATCGCGCACATGATCGGTGCCCTCCCGCTGATCACGACGATCATGGCGGCGGGCTTCGCGCGGTTCGACGATAATCTGCGCCGGGCATCGCTGGTGCTCGGGGCCGGCCCGTTGCGCACCTTCCGCAAGATCGTACTGCCGCTGATGCTCCCGTCCTTCGTTTCGGCCGGTGCCTTCTGCTTCATCCACTCCTTCGATGAGCTGGTGATCTCGCAGATCGTCGCCGGCGTGCGCATGCAGACCTTACCGATGCGGATATTCAACAATCTGCAGAACGAGATCGACCCCACCGTGGCGGCGGTCGCCGTGGTCGTCATTGGGATCACCGCGCTGGCGATCGCTCTGGTCGAGGTCGCGAGGCTCGCAAGCCGCGGTGTGGCCGGCCGTCAGGGAGAAGCACGATGACCACGGAACCGTCCCTGCCGCCCCCGGCGATCGCGATCGACGTAGTCTCGAAGCGACTGGGCGAGACCCAGGCCGTGGATGGGCTTTCCCTTTCCATTGCGAAGGGGGAGTTCGTCACGGTGCTGGGGCCGAGCGGTTCGGGCAAGACCACACTGCTGCACCTGATCGCGGGCTTCCACCATCCCGATACAGGGCGCATCCTTTTGGGCGGGCGCGATCTGACCGGCCAGCCGCCGTATCGCCGCGACATCGGGCTGATCTTCCAGAATTACGCCCTGTTCCCCCACATGACGGTGTTCCAGAACGTCGCCTACCCGCTCGCCAACCGTGGCGTCAGGCCTGCCGAGATCGCTGATCGCGTGCGCGCATGCCTGACACGCGTGAAGATGGGCGCGTTCCTCGACCGCTATCCCACGCAACTCAGCGGCGGCCAGCAGCAGCGCGTGGCTCTCGCGCGGAGCATCGTCTATGATCCGCCGGTGATCCTGATGGACGAGCCGCTGGGTGCGCTCGACAAGCACCTGCGCCGGCACATGCAGGACCAGATCAAGCAGATCCACCGCGATTCCGGTGCGGCGATCGTCTATGTCACCCATGATCAGGAAGAGGCGATGTCGATGTCGGATCGCGTCGCTGTCATGCGTGATGGCCGGCTGATACAGTGTGACGCTCCGGAAACCCTTTATCATCGACCCGCGAACAGCTTCATCGCGGAGTTCCTGGGAGAGGCCAACATCCTGAACATCGAGGTGCTTCCGCACGGCGGAGGCATCACCCACAATGGTGCGAAAGTGCCAGGCGCTCCTGATATGTCGGTAGCTCCGGGACGCTATCTTGCGCTTTTCCGGCCTGAACATGTTTCGCTCTCTCCCGGAGAGGAGCAGTCCGGGTCTCTGGGGAGTGGGGTCATCGAGATCCGAGACTTCCTCGGCGACCAGTATCGGATCATGGCGCGCGTTCCTGGCGTTGATGGCCTGATTGTCGTGAAGCAGCCGGCGAGTCAGTCGCTCGGTGCGCTGCCGCTGGGCAGCTCTGTTGCGCTCCACTGGGATTGGACACGCAGTCTGCTGCTCAGGGAGTAGGTTGACGCCTTTCAACCCGCTCGGATCTGGCGTAGCGCAAATTTGCATACGAGTGGACACAGTGGGTGCCAGTTCCGGCGATACAATACTTCCGGAACATGCACTGCCCCTCCGACAGGAATTGTATAGAACATACTCTACGACGACGGCTGCCAATCTCCTGCGGCAAAGAAATCGTCATCATCTCTGCTCTTTTTGTTGACCTGCCCAAATTCGCAGCCGCATGCTGCGTACGGCTCTGCATACAGGCAGCGCCCGATCGAGTTGGAGCGGCACCTTGCGCCTCGGCCAATGGAATCCTGAGGTCTCGAGCTCGGTTCTGAAGGCTGAACTCTTTCAGGGATCAGCCGCCGCTCTCATCTGGCGAGAGCCCGCTTCATGCCTGTAGCGCCCTCACCAGACACCCGGGCCGAATGGCCCTGTCTCCATGCGCACCCGGCGCTGCGAGACCGTGACTTTCGAAACTTTCCTATACTATCACCTTAGAAGAGGGACAGGATGGTCACCGGACTCGCCTCACGCTGGCGCATCGGTTTCGACATCGGCGGGACCTTCACTGACTTCATCCTGTACGACGCCGTTGACGGCAAAGTTCGTCTGCACAAGCGGCTGACAACGCCCCACGACCCATCCATCGCTGCGATGCTCGGCATCCAGGAACTGGTCGAGATGGCCGGGATCGGCCTGGCCGACATCGCGGAGATCGTCCACGGAACCACGCTCGTTGCCAATGCAATGATCGAGCGGAGGGGCGCCAAGCTCGGGTTCATTACGACTCAGGGCTTCCGGGACGTGCTCGAGATGCGCACCGAGCAGCGCTATGAAATTTACGATCTTTTCCTGACGTTTCCCGAGCCGCTGGTCCCCCGCGACCTGCGACTTGAAGTGGCCGAGCGCATCGATCGCGACGGCAATGTCGTGACGCCGCTGGACCCGGACGCCGTACGGCAGGCCCTCCAGCATTTTCTTGATCAGGGTGTCGAAGCGGTCGCGGTCTGCTTCCTGCACGCCTATCGCAACCCTGCGCATGAGCTGATCGTCGGCCGCATTGCGCGCGACGAGTTCCCGGAACTGGCCGTTTCTCTCTCGGCGGAAGTGGTCCCCGAGATGTGGGAGTATCAGCGCGGGGTAACGACTTGCGCCAACGCCTATGTGCAGCCGCTGATGGATCGCTATCTCAAGCGTCTGGAGAGCGAGCTGCAGCGGGCTGGCTTCCGCGGCGTGCTGCGGCTGATGCATTCGGCAGGCGGGCTGATCGCACCCGATTCGGCGCGAGCCTTCCCGGTACGTCTTCTCGAATCCGGGCCGGCTGGCGGCGCGCTCGCGACAGCGCTGTTCGGCGGGCTTGCTGGCAAGTCCGATGTGCTGTCCTTCGACATGGGGGGCACCACCGCGAAAGCCTGCCTGATCGAAGATGGCGCAGCCGGGATAGTGCCGATGATGGAGGCTGCGCGGGTCCATCGCTTCAAGCGCGGCTCCGGCCTGCCGATCAAGGCGCCGGTCGTTGAGATGATCGAGATCGGCGCCGGGGGCGGCTCAATCGCGTCCATCGACGAGGTCGGATTGCTGAAGGTCGGGCCGCATTCGGCAGGCTCCGATCCCGGCCCGGCCTGCTATGGGATGGGCGGCACCGAGCCCACGGTCACCGACGCAAACTTGGTGCTCGGTTACTACGATCCTGGTTTCTTCCTCGGTGGGCGGATGACGCTCGACGAGGTCGCGGCGAAGACCGCCGTGGCGGGTGTCGCCAGGCGGCTCGGCCTGTCCCTGGAGGACGCCGCCTGGGGAATCCACAAGGTCGTCACGGAGAGCATGGCCGCAGCCGCCAGGGTCCATCTGGTGGAAAGAGGCAAGGACCCTCGCCGCTTCGCCATGGTTGGCTTCGGTGGCGCCGGGCCGGCGCATGCCGCGGGTGTCGCCCGTGCGCTCGGCATGCGCGAGGTGATCATTCCGCCGGCTTCCGGCGCAGCTTCCGCCCTCGGCTTCCTGGCCGCGCCCCTTTCCTTCGAGACGGCGCGATCGCTGCTGACCGAGCTTCGCCCCGGCTTCGATGCGGCCGGCCTCAATGCGCTGCTCACCACGCTGGAAGCCGACGGGCGCCGGCAGATCGAGGCGGCCGGGGTGACGCCAGCCGAGGTTCGCGTCGAGCGGAGCGCCGACATGCGTCTGGTCGGCCAGATGCACGAGATTTCCGTCCGCCTGCCGGACGGCGAGGTAACGCAGGAGAGCCTCACCTCAATTCTTGCGGCCTTCGCGAGTGCCTACGAGGCGCGCTACACGGCGGTGTTCGAAGGCGCGCGCGTCGAGGCTCTGAACTTCCGCGTCCGCTGTACCGGCCCCGAGCCCAAGCTGTCCCTGAAGGGCGCGGCTTCGGGCGGCGACGCCTCCAGGTCGAGGAAGGGCAGCCGCCGCGCCTGGTTCGAAGGTGGCTGGCACGACGCTGTCGTCTATGACCGGTATGCGCTGACGCCGGGCGATCGCATTGCCGGGCCGGCGATCATCGAGGAGCGGGAAGCCACGACGGTCGTGCCACCGGGCGATGCCGTTGCCGTGGACGACGTGCTCAACCTCCGCATCGAAATCGGCAGCACCGGTTCGGTGATCGATCTGGTCACGAAGGATATGCCGCTCGCGGAGGCAGAGGCACGGATCGAAGCGGATCCGATCGCGCTCGAGATCATGTGGAGCCGTTTGGTCAACGTGGTCGAGGAAATGTGGCTGACCATCTGCCGCACAGCCTTCTCGGTCATCATCTCGGAATCCCAGGACTTCGCGAACGAACTGCTGGACCCGGAAGGCGAGACGCTGGCGCATTCGCCGAGTTCGATGCCGGTCTTCAATCTGGCCATGCCCAGGGCGGTCAAGCTGCTGCTGGAGAAATTCCCGCCTCACACGCTGAAGCCCGGTGACGTGCTGATCACCAACGATCCGTGGCATTGCGCCGGGCATCTCTTCGATATCTGCGTGATCACCCCGGCCTTCCATGAAGGCCGCATCGTCGGCCTGCTGGGTACGGTGGGCCACGTGTCGGACATTGGCGGCACGCGCGATGCCATGCGCGCGCGGGAGGTCTACGAGGAAGGCCTGCAGATTCCTCCCATGAAGCTGTTCGACGCGGGGCAGCCGAACGAGACGCTGTTCACAATGATTCGTGAGAATGTCCGCAAGCCGGAGCAGGTGCTGGGCGATCTGCATTCCTTCGTCGCGGCAAACGCGCTCGGTGCTGAGAGGCTTCTGCATTTCATGGATGAATACGGCATGCGCGACCTGCGCGCGCTTGCCTCCGTAGTGCAGCGCCGATCCGAGGAGGCGATGCGCGAGGCGATCTCCCGCATTCCGGACGGCATCTACGCCTCCGAGCTGTGGAAGAACCCGCTGGGCACGCGCCTGCGCTTCCCGCTGAAGCTGGTGGTATCCGGCAACTCCATCGAACTCGACTTCGATGGCACTCCGCCGCAGATGGAACAGGGTGGCCTGAACTGCACAGCGAGCTATGCGGCCTCCGCCTCGGTCTATCCGCTGAAATGCGTTCTCAGCCCGAACCTGCGCGGCAACGCGGGATGCTACCGCCCCCTGAGCTACAAGGCGCCGGAGGGGTCGATGCTCAACCCGCGCAAGCCGGCCTCGGTCGGCTTGCGGACGCGCCTGGGCTGGTATCTGCCAAGCAATGTCCTGAACGCCCTCTCGCTGGCCATGCCGGACCGTGTCCGCGCACATACGGGCCTGCCTGCCCCCATCAACATCTACGGGCGGGATTCAGCGGGGAATGTCTATTCGGACCTGCTGCTCATGGGCGGTGGACAGGGCGCTGGCGCGACCCGTGACGGCTACGGGACGCTGCTGTTCCCGATCTCGGCCGCCAACACCTCGACCGAGCTGTTCGAGGTGCGGGTGCCCGTGCTGATCCGCGAGAAGATATTCGTCCCGGATTCGGGAGGCGCCGGCCGCCAGCGCGGTGGCGTGAGCCAGAGGATCCAGCTCCGCAAGCTCAAGGATGACAGCCTGCCGACGCTCGTTTCGGTCTATCCGGGAGGAGCCCATAATGAGGTGGACGGCCTGTTCGGGGGCAAGCCCGGCAGTGTCGCGATCGGGCGGGTCATCGATGCCGACGGCAATGTCATTGACGATTGCGGCGTCGGCAAGTTGGTGCAGCTCACGACACCCGATCAGATCGTGGAAGTGGTCATGCAGGGCGGGTCCGGCTTCGGCGCTCCGCAGGAGCGGAGCATGGAGGCGATCCAGGAGGACCTGCGTCTCGGGCTCGTCACACCCGAAGGGATCGCGCGCGACTACGGCGTTTCGCTTTCGCATCCGGCCTCGACGCAGACCGCAAAGGAGACGGCACCGACGGCCTGAACGTCGGGCAAGGGAGGCTAGGCCAGACGGATAACACACAGAAGGGGAGCAGGGATCGATGTGGACTCCGACAAGGCGTGGTGTGCTGGGCAGCGTGGGGGCCGCCGTTGGATTGGCGGAAGCACGCGAGGCAACGGCGCAGACGCGGCGTATCCTGGTCGTTGCGAGTCATTCCGACGTCCAGAGCCTCGACCCGCATGTCGCAACCGGCGCGCCCCAGACTTTTGCGCTGCGCAATCTGTATGATGGCCTGCTGCGGATCACGGGCAACCCTCCGCAACTCATGCCCGGACTTGCCGAATCCTGGAGCGCGTCGGCGGATGGCCGCGAGTACGTCTTCAAGCTGAATCCACGCGCGACGTTCGACGACGGTTCGCCCGTGGACGCGGAGGCCGTGCGCTACTCCTTCCTGCGCGCGCTTCGCTTTCCGCGCGGCAACGGCTGGATGATCCAGGGGATTCTGAACGCATCGAGCGTGGAAGCGGTGGATCCCCGGACAGTGCGGATCCGGCTGATCGCGCCGTTCGCTCCCTTCCTCCAGGTCCTGCCATGGATCTGGGTGGTCAATCCCCGCGTGGTCGAGGCGAACAAGGGAACCAACGACGCCCAGACCTGGCTGCAGCGCAATGCCGCCGGATCCGGGCCGTTCCGCATGAAGCGGTTCGAGACGGGCAATCTGTGGGAGTTCGAGCGCCGCACGGATGACTGGCACGAGGGCGGCGGCAATCTGACGGGCGTCATCTGCAAGGTCATGCGCGAAGCGGCCACACAGCGGCTGGCGATCCAGCGCGGTGAAATCCATATCGCGATCGACGTTCCCAGCGACGATGTCGCCGCGCTGAAGAACAGGCCGGGCGTCGATGTGATCATGGAGCGCGACTACCGCACCTTCCAGATCAAGATGAACTCCAAGCATGGCCCGCTCGCGGATATCAATCTGCGCAAGGCGGTGTCCCATGCCTTCAACTATCAGGGACTGCTCGAGGCAGCGGGCTATGCGGAGCTGATGCGCGGTCCGCTGCCGGAAGGCATGATGGGCTTCGATCCGGATCTGGAAGTCTATCGCACGGACCTCGACAAGGCGCGTGCCTATCTCGCCAGGTCAGGCGTGCCGAATGGCGGGATCAAGCTGACCATGACGCATGTGTCGGGTCTGGAGCAGACCCGGCGCGCCGGCCTCGTCCTGCTCGACAGCCTGCGCCAGCTCAACATCCAGCTCGATATCAAGCCCGTTCTTTGGCCGGACTTCGCGGCGTCCACGGCGAAGCCGGAAACGACCCCGGACTTCTTCCCCATCTACCAGTCGGCGCAATACAACGATCCGGACAACCTCGCCTTCGCCGGCTTCCACTCCTCCCGCATGGGGACCTGGACCAACCCGGTCTACTCGAATCCGGCCGTGGATGAGGTACTGACCCGGGCACGATCGGAGACCGATCCGGAGGTCCGTCGGCGCCTGTACGGGGAGTTTCAGAAGCTCGTCGTGGCGGATGCACCCGACATCTTCGGGATCCTGGAGCTGCGCAAGATCGGCGTGCGGAGCAACGTCCAGAACTTCGTGCTCAGTCCGATCGTCGGCAGTTCGTTCGAGTTGCTTCCGCTCTCGCTGGGCTGATCGGTCCGGACATGCTGGGCTTTGCCGTCCGCCGCATCCTGCTGCTGGTACCGGTCCTGTTCGGACTCACCGTGCTGGTGTTCCTGATTGCCCGGCTGCTCCCGGGCGATCCCGCCAGACTGGCCGCGGGCCCGAATGCGTCGGCGGCCGAGGTGGCCACCCTGGCCCAGGAACTGGGTCTGGATCGGCCGCTGCTCGAACAGTACTGGACCTATCTTCGCGGCTTGTCGCAGGGGGACTGGGGCGTATCGATCTTTACCCGCAGCCCGGTCCTGGATGACCTTGCCGTGTTCCTGCCGGCGACGCTGGAACTCATCCTCGTGGCACTGCTGGCCGCGGTTCTCGCGGGCGTTCCCGCGGGCCTGATCGCGGCCGCCTATCGCAACCGCTGGCCGGACGTACTGTCGCGCGGCATCTCGATTGGCGCCATCTCGACGCCGCGCTTCTTCCTCGGGCTGCTGCTGCAGCTGGGCGTGGCCATGCATCTCGGCTGGTTGCCATTGTCGGGACGCTTCCCGCTCACGGAAAGCCCGCCACCGACCTGGAGCGGGTTCCTGACGATCGATGCACTTGTCGTCGGAGACATGCATGCCCTGGGCATCGCGCTTCAGCATCTGATGCTCCCGGCCCTGACCATGGCCTTGTCGCCTTTCGCGACCATCACGCGGATGATGCGCGCCTCGACCGTCGAGATCCTGCAGCAGGACTACGTGCTGACCGAGCGGGCGCTGGGACTTTCTCCGCGGCTGATCCTGTTCAAATACGTGCTGAAGAACGCCTTGTCCGCCACGCTGACGGTGATCGGGCTCAGCTTCGGCTGGCTGCTGGGTGGAACCGTCCTGGTGGAGACGGTGTTCGACTGGCCCGGCATCGGCCTGTATGCGACTCAGGCCATCCTGACCCAGGACTTCATGCCGATCGTCGGCGTGACCCTCTGTATCGGCGTCATGTTCGTGACCATGAACCTGATCGTCGATCTTCTCTATGGCGTGCTCAATCCCAAGGTCCGGTACTGATGAGCGCGTCCGTTGCACCTGCGATCGCGCCCTCCGGGGAGAGCTGGCGCCGTCGGTTCTACCGCTTCCGGCAGAGCTGGCCGTCGCTGCTGGGCCTCGCCATCGTCCTCCTCATGGTGCTGGTCATGATCTTCGGGCCGTACCTGGTTCGCTTTCCCGAGCATCTGGTGGGCCAGGTCGATACGGAATCCAGACTGATGGCGCCGAACGCGACCTACTGGTTCGGAACGAACGAGGTGGGGCAGGATCTGTACTCGCTCGTCGTCATGGGGACCCGCGTGTCGCTGCTGGCGGGCCTCGCCGTCGTCGTCCTCGGCGCGTCGGTGGGCATCACCCTGGGCGCCATTGCCGGATACTTCGGCGGCTGGACGGATGAAGTGGTGATGCGGCTTGTCGATCTGAAGCTGACCATTCCCGGGTTGATCCTGGCGATGGCGGTGGCCACCGCACTCGGCCCCGGCCTGCTGAATATGGTGATCGCCATCGCCATCTCGTGGTGGCCCGGCTATGCACGGCTGGCGCGGGGCGAGGTGATGGCGAAGAAGGAGGAGACCTTCGTCACGGCCGCTCGCGCGCTGGGGGCCGGCACGTTCCGGATCCTTCACCGGCACATCCTGCCGAACATTCTTTCACCCATCATCGTCAAGATGTCGCTCGATATCGGGTTCGCCATCCTGATGGTGGCATCGCTCGGCTTCATCGGGATCGGCGTGCGGCCGCCGACCCCGGAATGGGGATCGCTGCTCGCGATCGCCCGGAACAACATGCCGGACGCCTGGTGGACCGCGATCTTCCCGGGCATCACGATCATCCTCGCCGTGTTCGGCTTCAACCTGTTGGGCGACGGGCTGCGTGACGTCTTCGATCCCAAGGCGCGGCGCTAGGTCCCGCCATGGCGCTGCTCGAGATCCGCGACCTGCACCTGACGATGCAGAGCTTCCAGGGAACGGCGCACGTGCTGAACGGCATCGACCTGACGGTCGGGCATGGCGAGATCTGGGGGCTGGTGGGTGAGACCGGGTGCGGCAAGTCCCTGACCGGCCTGTCAGTCTCCCGCCTCGTCGCGACGCCGCCTGCCCGCTATCCGCGGGGAGAGATCCGTTTTGCCGGGCGGAACCTGCTCGATGCGACGGAGGAGGAGATGCGCAGCCTGCGCGGGCGGCGCATCGGCATGATCTTTCAGGACCCCGCCACCAACCTCAACCCCGCCTTCCGCGTTGGCGAACAGCTCGTCGATGTCGCCCTGCACGCGGCGCGCCATGAGCCTTCCCTGCTCGGCGCACCGTCGTCGCGTCGGGCATTGCGTGCTGCAGCGCACGACCTTGCGGTCGAGATGCTGGACAGGATGGGGATTCCGGACGCGGCGGCGCGCGTGCACGACTACCCACACCAATTTTCGGGCGGGATGCGCCAGCGCGTGCTGATCGCGCTTGCCTTGATCGGCCAGCCGGATCTGCTCATTGCCGACGAACCGACGACGGCACTCGATGTCTCCGTCCAGGCCCAGATCCTCCGCCTGATCCACGGGATCGTCAGGGATCGCGGGCTGGCCGTTCTGTTCATCACCCACAATCTCGGAGTCGTCGCACAGCTCTGCAGCCATGTGGCGGTGATGTACGCGGGCAACATCGTCGAGGCAGGCAGGGCGCGGTCCGTGCTGAAGCATCCAATGCACCCGTACACACGCGCGCTCCTCTCCTCGGTGCCGGCTGCCGGCACACGCCGCGGATCGCTTCGTGGCCTCGCGGGAGCCGTGCCGGACCTTGTCCATCCGCCCGCCGGATGCCGCTTCGCCTCGCGCTGCGCACAGGCGGAGCCCGGTTGTACCCACACGATTCCACCGCTCGAGGGCACTTCCGACCACCGCATCGCGTGCTTCGTCACGATGCGGGAGAACAGGGTCTTGGCATGATCCTCGAGATCGAGGCTGTCACGAAGTCATTCGACGGGGGGCGGCGCGGCCTGTGGCGCCGCGTGCCCAAGGTCGTGGCGCTGTCGGATGTGACGTTGTCCATCCGTCGCGGGGAGAGCTTCGGGATCGTCGGCGAGTCGGGTTCAGGGAAGAGCACGCTCGCGCGCTGCATCCTGCGGCTGGAGGAGATCAGCAGCGGCCGCATCCTGTTTGAGGGGACGGACCTGGCCAAGCTCACGCCACGGCAGTTGCAGCGGCTCCGCGCCCGTATCCAGATCGTGTTTCAGGATCCCTATACCTCCCTCAATCCCCGCATGTCGGTCCACGACATCCTGGTCGAGCCGATGGAGATCCATCGCGACCGCCTCGGGCTCGGCGCGCGTGGTCGCACGGATCGCGCCGTGGAGATGCTGGAGCGCGTCGGGCTCGGCGTGCAGCACCTGTACCGTTTCCCGCACGAATTCTCCGGCGGCCAGCGCCAGCGTATCGGCATCGCCCGCGCCCTGATGCTGCGCCCGGACTTTCTGATCCTGGATGAGCCGACATCCGCGCTCGACGTGTCGGTGCAGGCACAGGTCCTGAACCTGCTGCACGAACTGCAGGCCGAGTTCGGCCTGACCTATCTCTTCATCAGCCACGACCTCGCTGTCATCCGCTATATCTGCGATCGCCTCGCGCTGATGCATCGCGGCCGTATCGTCGAGCGTGGCGATGCGGAGGCCATCTTTCAGCGGCCCGAAACCGAGTATGCACGCACCTTGCTTGCGGCGATGCCCGATCCGGATCCTGACCGATCACCCTTCCTTTGATGCGGCCAATGGCAGCTTGGTGTGCGGCCGCTGTGGCTGGAATACGGGATTCGTGAGTTCGTGCCCTTGAATAGGCGCCAACCGAATCGAGCGTAGGGCAAGTATCAGGTTGCAGGGCGGGGCGTGTTGAAGCGCCACACGCATTCGGTGAGGAAGAGCGGGAAGTATTGGCGTCCCGTCTGGGACGAAACTGCGCACCGGGCAATCAGGATATCCGGAAGGAGACCGCCTGCATCAAACGCCTGTGGCTCTCAGGCCCTGCAATCTTCTCACTCGAAGATTGTGAGGCGCCTTCACGCACGCTGTCCGGGCGCGCGTCTGCACTTGACCACTCGCACGGGGCAGTGACGGAACCACAAGGTCACGGCGGAGCATTTCCCCAGGTCCGGCTCAGCGCGATCGCCTGCTGAAAGCGTGCGCGCAGTGCTTCGGGCAAAAGCGTCTCCGGCTCCACCCGTCGCCAACCGCCGGGTCGGGGTAGCGTCGTCTGTCCGCTGGCGACCAGGCAGAGATGCAGAATGCCCAGAGCCGTGACATCGACGGCACTTGCGACGTCCACCGGAGCGCCGATCGCGGACGTCAGCAGCCGGATGAAGGCGTTGCTCCGGCTCAGGCCGCCATCGACGGCAACACGCCCCGTGCCGCCGTGCCGCGTCGTCATCGCCTGCACCAGTTCAGCGGCCCGCAGGGCGATCCCCTCCAGCACGGCACGCCGCAGGTCCTCCGGCCGTGTGGCGAGGTCCAGACCCAGCCAGCACCCTCGCGCCGCCCGGTCCCAGTGCGGGCATCCCAACCCGGCAAGCGCCGGTACGAAGACGAGGCCGCGTTCGAGTGCGGACGGCCCCGAGAAGTCGTCCAGCGCCGCGTATCCGGGCAGCAGGCCGATCTCGCCGAGCCACTCCACGGCTGCCCCGGCGGTGAGAATGCCGCCATCAACCGCATAGCGCGGCGCCGCGTCGTTCAGCCGCCATGCACAGGTGGGAAGCAGGCCATCGGCCTGACCGGCGGCTGGCACCGCATCGGTGAGGCCGAGTGCGAACGCCCCGGTGCCGAAGGTGATCTTGATGTCCCCCGGCTCGGTGCAGCCATGACCAAACAGGGCGGCCTGCTGGTCGGCCGCACTCGCCACTACCACCGTGCCCGTTTGCAGCACGCCGAACGGGGAGGTGGTCGAGCCGATCTCCGGCAGACATTCCATCGGCACCCCGAAGGCCGCGCAGAGGTCAGGGTCCCAGCACAGCCGCCGCAGGTCCATCAGGCTGGTGCGCGACGCGGTGGAAACGTCCGTCGCGCATTCGCCGGTCAGCCTATGAAGGAAGAAGGCGTCGCTGGTGCCCAGACGCAGCCGCCCCGACCGGAGCAAGGCCCGCGCGCCCTCCGCATGATCCAGCAGCCAGCGCATCTTGGCGGCGGAGAAATAGGGATCGAGCGGCAGGCCGGCGCGTGACAGGGTGAGGGTCTCGACCCCTTCCGCATGCAGGCGGGCAATGGCGTCCTTCGTGCGGTCATCCTGCCAGACGATCGCGTTGTGCAGCGGCTCGCCGGTGACGGCATCCCAGGCCACGACGGTCTCGCCCTGGTTGGCGAGCCCGGCCAGCGCGCAGGGCCCTGCGGCGGCGATCAGCTCTTCGAGATGGCCAAGCAGTTCGCACGGATCATGCTCGACCCAGCCCGGCTGCGGGCGGATCTGGCGATGCACCCGTGCCCCGACACGACAGAAGCTGCCGTCGCGCCAGACGAAGCCCTTGGTGCCGGTGGTTCCCTGATCGAGCGCGAGGATGCCGCCACTCATGCCAGCTCCACCCGCAGCACGGCGGCACCGCGCACTGCATCCGCCGGCAGGCACAGGCTGATCCGCCGCTCCGGCAATGCGTTGACCCGCTGCTCGCGGATCGGACGGCCATCGGCCAGCACGCGCAGCACGCCGCGATGCGCATGGGCGGCGCGGACGAACAGCCGCAATGGCGCTTCGCTGTCCGGCAGGAAGCGCTGGGGGTAGACGTAGCGCAGCGCGCCGCCGGCTTCGACGGGGCGCGCCGTTGCGGCGGCAGGCAGCTTGCCGGCGAGGGCGTCCAGAACCGAACGCGCCGCCGCCCGTCCTTCCAGCGCCACCGCACCGGAGTGCTCGACCCCGCGCAGCATGTTGCCGGCCGCGAAGAAGGCGGGATCGGAGCAGCGCCACGCGCTGTCGATCGCCGGCCCGCCGGTGCCGGGATCCAGTGCGAGATGGCTGGCGCGGACCAGCGCGGCCTCGGGCACGAAACGGCCGGTCAGGATCACCCCGTCGCAGGCGATCCGCTCCTCGCCGGCCGCATGCGCGATGCGCACCGCCTCCACCCGGTCCCTGCCCTCGATCGCCAGCAACCGCGTGCCGGTGCGCACCGGCACGCCGAGCGCGAGCCGCGTGATCAGGTCGGCGGGGCGGCGGGCGGTGATGCGCGGCCCCGCCTCGATCATGGCGAGCGGGCGGATCCCGGCATGCCGCGCGGTGAGCAGGGCGGAGAAGGACACCAGCTCCGTTCCCACCACGACCGGCCTGCGGAAGGGCACCATGCCGCCGGCATAGACCATCTCCTGAAAGGCACCCGTGGTCACGGTCCCCCACGGGCGCGTGCCGGAGACCAGGCGCGCGGCGCGCGACGCTTCGCGGATCCCGGTGGCGAGCAGCACGATGTCGGCGTCGATCCGCTCCACGCCCGCCTGCGTCGCGATCTCCACGCCGCCCGGCCGCAGTGCGACAACGCTCGTGCCGGTGCGGATCGCCGCCCCCGCGGCCAGGGCCGCTGCGACGAGGCGTCGCGCATAGGCGGGGCCGGTCCATATCCGGTGGAAGTCCAGCATGCCCCAGCCGGGATGGCCCGCGAAACGCGGCAGCCCGCCGGCGTCGGGGTTGCGCTCGAGCACGAGCACGTCCGGGACGCCGGCTTCGGCGAGGGTGCGCGCGGCGGTGAGGCCCGCGGGCCCGCCACCGACGATGATGGCGCGCCGCCGCATCAGCCGCGCCCCGCGGGCAGCGCGCTCACCAGCCCGGGCAGCCGCGTGCCGGCCAGTTCCATCACCCGCCGCGTGCAGTAGAAGCCCTGGCAGCGGCCCATCATGCAGCGGGTGCGGCGCTTCAGCCCGCCGATGTCGCCGGCCGGCAGCGGTCCGTCCAATGCCGCCAGGATCTCGGCCCGCGTCACCATCTCGCAGTGGCAGACGATCTCGTCGCGCCCGGCCTGCTGCCAGGGGCGCGGCAGCTCCTCCGCGAGATTCGGCACCGGGGTCCAGATCGGCTCGGGCGCCGGCGGCAGCGCGCCGAAATGCCGCGCGTACAGGCGATGCAGATGGGCGGCGATGCCGAGCGCGCCCGTCAAGCCGGTGGAGCGGATGCCGCCGACAGTGATCCATCGCCGGTCGGGCAGCGCCTCGATGCAGTAGTCCTTGAACTGGGTTGCGGGACGGAGGCCGGCATAGGCGGCGGTGACCGGTTCCGCCGCCAGTTCGGGAACCATGCGCCGCCCCTGCTCCAGCAAAGCCTCCAGCGCCGGCTCCTCGATCGTGGCGTTGTCGCGGTCCTGCTGCTCCTCCGCGGTGGGGCCCACCAGCAGGTTGCCAAACGCGGTGCGCGCGAGAACCACGCCCTTGGTCCGCTCGTTCGGCACCGGCAGGACGATGCTGCGCAGCAGGCGGTGGGCGGTCTTGTCCAGCACCACGAACTGTCCCTTGCGCGGGCGGATGCTGAACGGGCTCGGCCGGGCGATCGCCTCGACGATATCGCCCTGCAGCCCGGCGCAGTTCACCACCAGCCGGGCCCGGAGCGGACCCTGCCCCGTGGCCAGTGTCCATCCGTCCGCGTCCCGCGTCCCGCCCGTCACGTCGGTGTTGCGCAGCACGGCACCGCCATGGGCCAGGCCCTGGAGGACGTAGGCAAGCGGCGCGGACCAGGCGTCGATCACCGCCTCGCCCGGGACCAGCACGCCGCCCCGGAGATCGAGGGCGAGATGCGGTTCCCGCGCCCTGACGTCCCCGGCGTCGATCTGCCGGACATTCATCACACCGTTCTCATGGGCACGGGCGACGATGCCGGGCAGCGCCGCGAGGTCGGCCTCCGACCAGGCGACGACGATGGCACCGGTTTCCAGCAGCGGCAGGCCCAGCCGGTGATGGATCGCGCGGTAGCGGGCAGAGCCCTCGCGCACGCAGGCGGCTTCCAGGCTGCCCGGCACGGCGTCGAAGCCGGTGTGCAGCAGGGCGCTGTTCGCCTTGCTCGCACCACCGAGGATGTCGGGGCCACGCTCGATCAGCACGGCGCCCAAGCCAGCCAGGGCGAACTCGCGGAACACCGCGCAGCCCACGACCCCGGCACCGATGACCGCGACGTCGAACACGATGCCTTCGCCGGTCGCCCGCGGCTTCATGAGCGCGCTGGCGCCGGCGCGAGCAGGATCTCCACGCCGGCCGCATCCAGGGCCCGACGGAGCGGCGGAGGCGGCGACCGGTCGGTCACGAGGCGGGCGATCTTGTCGGCCGCGCAGATCAGGAAAGGGGCCTTCCGGCCGAACTTCGACGCATCGGCGAGCAGCGTGACCCGCCGGCCGTGCGCGATCATCGCGCGCGCGACCTCGGCCTCCTGCACGTCGAAGTCGACGGCTCCCTCGGGCCCGAGTCCCCCGACGGTCAGCACGACATGTTGCGGACAGAACCCGGCGATCTGCTGCAGCACCAGGGAACCGAGATTCTCCCCGCCCTCGCGCCGGTACTCGCCGCCGAGCAGGAAGACGGTATTGCCGCCGCCGCGCGATACCAGGTGCGCGATGCTGGCCGAGTTGGTCGCGACGACCAGTTGCCGCTGCGCCAGCTCCGCCGCGAACGCGATGGTGGTCGAGCCGGTGTCGATGAACAGCGAATCGCCCGGGCCGAACAGCGCCGCGGCACGGCGCGCGATGGCGCGCTTGGCGTCCAGGTTCTCCACCATGCGGGTGCGGAAGGCGCCTTCGCCCAGCGAATCAGGCAGCGTGGCGCCGCCATGGAACTTCTGCAGCCGGTTCCGCGCGGCAAGCGCCGTCAGGTCGCGACGGACGGTTTCCTGCGAGACGTCGAGCTGCTCTGCGATCTCCTCCACGGTCATGCGCTGATGACGGCCGAGGAGTTCGAGCAGGCGCTCCTGCCGCACCGCCGGCCGCGTCATAGCCCGGTGCTGCTCCGCAAAGGCATGTATCCACCTCGATGATGAATCGGCATCGGCATCCTGCGCGGTAGCCGGCCATTGGCACGACGGTAGTGCATCTTCCGGACCGGAGCATGCAACACCCCGCGGCTGGCAGGCCCACGCCTGCCAGCCCGGGTCGCGACCCGTCCCTGCGCTACTTCTGTGCGTTCCAGAACACCGGGATCGAGGACGGGATCACGCCGCGCAGACCGGCGCGGTAGGCAGCCGGTTGCGCCAGCTGTCCCCACATGAGCGCGGGGGTGATCTCGAACGCGACCTTCGAGATCTCCGCGGCGATCCGGCGACGTTCCTCCACCCCCTCGGCGCGCGCGAAGGCATCCAGCAACGGGTCCAGCCGCGCATCGCAATGCCAGCCGGCGTAGTCGTTGCAGTTGTTCGCGATGTAGAAATGCGTCAGCGGCGAGGACAGGTCGAAGCCGGAGGCATGGACGCCGAAGGCATGCCAGCCCTCCTTGCGCGCCCGGCGGGCGAGCACGGTGCCCCAGTCCGTCGCCTGCAGGTCGACGGTGAACCCGGCCCGGCGCAGCAGGTCCGCGAACACCTCCGACGACACGCGCGGCGCGTCGATATCGGTCGCCTGCAGGATGACGATGGGTTCTCCTGCATAGCGGGTCTTCTTCAGCGCCTCGCGCGCTGCCTCGATCGACGGATTCGCGCCGATCTCGCCGCCGGCTGTGGTCTCGTATGGCGTGCCGCACATGAAGAACGAACGGCAGTCCGGGCGCATGTGCCGATCCGGCAGGCCGAGGGCGGTCAGCACCGTGGTCTGGTCGACGAGGTGCCACAGCACGCGCCGGATCTCCGGATCATCGAAGGGCTTCGCCGCGTGGTTCAGGCGGATATAACCTTGGAAGGCGTGCATGCCATCGAAGCCCTGCACCGTGACCTGCCGGTTGCGCTCGAGGAGTGGCAGCAGGTCGAACGGCACGTATTGCAGGAAGTCGATCTCGCCGGACTGCAATGCGCTGGTCGCGGTGGCACCGTCCGGAACGGTCCGGAAGATGACCTGATCCAGATGCGGCACCTTGCCGCCGGCGAGAAAGTCGGCGGGTTCGGTGCGCGGGCGGTAGTTCGGGTTGCGATCGAGCACGATCCGGTCGCCCGGCCGGTACTGGTCCTGCCGGAAGATGAACGGGCCGGAGCCGATGACCTCCGTGATCCGCTGGTCACCCGGTGTCTGCGCCAGACGCTCGGGCAGGATGAAAGGCACCGGGCTGTTCGGCCGGCCCAGCGCATCCAGCACAAGCCCCGACGGTTCCTTCAGGACGATCCGGAAGCGGCGGGCGTCGATCGCCTCCATCGTGTCGACGGACGCCATCAGCCTGCGGCCGAGCGTGGAGCGCGGCGCCCAGCGGCGGATCGACGCCACGCTGTCCGCCGCGGTGACGGGCGCACCGTCATGCCACGCCAGACCCTCGCGCAGCGTGAACGTCCAGGTCAGCCGGTCATCGGAGACGGTCCATTCCTGGACCATCTGGGGCTTGATCTCCCCTTTCGAGTCCATCGCGAACAGCGTGTCATAGACCGCATAGCCGAAGGTGCGGCTGACATAGGCGGTGGTGAAGTGGGGGTCGAACACGACGGCCTCGGCTTCCAGCACGGCGGTCAGGGTCGCCGCCTGCGCCGGTTGCGCTGGCCATGCCAAAGTGGACGTCGCAACGGCGCAGCATAGCAGCGCCGCACGCGACAGGGATTTCAGACCAGGGTACATTCTTTCCGCTTCCTCCTTGCAGGTATGGGAACGATCCGTTTCATCGGGTCGCTGCGAGCAGTTCCGCCGCTTTCTCGCCGATCATCAGTGCCGTCGCGTTGAGGTTGCCCGCGATGTGGCGCGGCAGGATCGAGGCATCCGCCACCCACAACGCCTCGGCCCCGCGCACGGAGAGGTCGGGCGCGACCACCGCACGCGCATCAGGACCCATCCGGCAGGTGCCGGCGGGGTGATAGAACGGGCGCGTCGCGGAACGGAGGAAAGCGAGGTCGGCCTCCCGCCCGGCGCTGCGCGGCGGCACGCCGATCAGCTCGCGCACATGCGTGCCGAAGGGCGCCGTCTCCGCCATGCGCCGCACCCAGTCCAGTCCACGGAGCAGCGTTTCCGTGTCCCGCGTATCAGCCAGCAACTGCGGATGGATCGCGATCGGCTGCGCGGGATCGGGCGAGCGCAACGCCAGCCAGCCACGGCTTTCCGGGTAGTTCAGGTTCATGAGGATCGTCGCGAGGTTCCGCCTCGGGATGATCCGCTTCCCGTTCTTCAGCGTGCTGCCGAACGGGAACAGGTGAAACTGGAGGTCCGGTTCCGGCTGATCGGGCGCCGAACGGAAGAATGCGAGGACCTGGGCGGTGGGAACGCTGAACGGTCCCTCCCGCCGCACCATCCAGCGTCCGAACTGCCACGCCGCGCGAAGCGGGGCGGAGTCCCGGTTCACGGTCGGCACATCGAGTTCGGCCTGAACATAGAGCCCGGGGTGCTCCATCAGGTTCTGCCCGACCTCGGGGCTGTCGATCACCGGCGCGATGCCATGGCGCACCAGATCCCGCGCGTTTCCAACGCCGGACAGCATCAGCAGATGCGGCGAGTTGATCGCGCCGGCGCAGAGCACGACGCCCCGCCGCGCGGTGATGCCGAGCGCCTGCCCGCCGCGTCGCGCCCGCACGCCCGTCGCCCGCACGCCGTCGAAGGCAATGCGTTCCACCAGCACGCCGTCCAGAACCCGCAGGTTCCGGCGCGTCAGGTTCGGCGCGATGAAGGCATCCCACGCGGAATGCCGCCGGCCATCGATGGTCGATCCCTGGTTCCAGGCAACGCCTTCGTGCCGGCCGCCATTCAGGTCATCCGTTTCGGGAATGCCGGCCGCCACGGCGCTGGCGATGAACTCGGCGGACACGGGATGGCGCCAGCGCAGGGCCGAGACGCGCTGCGGGCCCATGCCACCGCGAAATGCGTTGTCGGGCGCATCCGCCGTTTCCAGCCGGCGGAACAGCGGCAACACGTCGCGCCAGCCCCAGCCCTCGTTGCCGAGCGCTTCCCACGCATCGTAGTCGGCCGGCGCGCCGCGGATGAAGATCATGCCGTTGATGGCGGAGGAACCGCCCGGCAACCGCCCGCGCGGCCACATCTCCGACAGGCCGTCCCGCGTGGGATCGGGCTCCGAGACATAGCCCCAGTCGTAGCGCGGGTTGCCGATGGTCCTGAGCAGGGCGGCGGGGATCCGCGTGATGCCGAGCCTATCGCGTCGCCCGGCCTCCAGCACGATGACCGACACGTTCGCCTGTTCGGAGAGACGCGAGGCGAGCACGCAGCCCGCGCTGCCGGCGCCGATGACGACGAAATCGGCTTCCAGTGCGCCGGGCGCCCGTGTCGCGGTTTCGCTGCTCACGCGGTGGGATCACACGGTGGCGCAGCGATCCGCCCGCGTGTGTGACCATGGTTCGAACTGCTGACGCTCAATGCCCGGGCTTTGGGCGAGGAGGCGCTTCTGACCATTCGGTCATATTCAATTGATCATTTCAACATGTCAAGGACCGGCCCGCCTCGAAGCATGTTCGGATGCGATCAGCAGGCGCACCGTGCTGGCGGCGATCACCGCAATCGCGCGAGTTGAGGCGGGAAGAAGCAGCGACGCGCGCACGGCAGGGCTGATCTGTCCGCCCTAGACGAGGCGGAAGCCGCCAGCGCTAGGGCGGTAAGGCCAGGTACGCGGTTCCGAATGACTGTTCGCGCAGCCAGGGCAGCAGTCGCAGGCTGACAGCGGTGTGGAGCAGGGCGTACGCGAACAGCGTACCCGCTACGAGGCCCGGCGGTTCACGGTGACGCCGAGATGTGCGCTGACTCTCGCCAGGGCGAAGCAGCCACCCGAGCCGGAGGTCCTGCCGGATGCCGCGCCAGTGGGGAATTTTTCCGGGGCGCTAGACTGGCACGGCCGCGCTGGGTATTGAGCGGCGCGTTGGACGCGATGCGGGACACGAACTTCTCCTGCGGCGCGCTCAGCACGTTGGTAACGCGGCGCCAGAATTCGAATACCTTTCGGATGGCGTCTGGAATCAACTGGACCTGACTGGAGTTGACTAGGCTACGCCTTGTAAAAATCAACGACTTAGCCGCTGTCCCGTTCGTCTAGAGGCCTAGGACACCAGCCTTTCACGTTGGTAACACGGGTTCGAATCCCGTACGGGACGCCACCCGCATCACGCAAGCCGAGCGTCGGCCTTCCGCCGGCGGATCACACCTTCATCGACGCCATCGCGCGCAGCCGCGAAACCCTAATGGTGCGCTGCCCGTTCTTCTGTATGGGGCCGCACGCGCCTCACACGGGCTCGCCGTCGCTGTCATAGATCACTTCGGTTTGGTACCTGTCCTCGGTGATGCGGAGCACCAGTAGCCGATCGCAAGTGGCGTACAGCGAGATCGAGTTTCCACTCGTCAGCTTCACCTGCACGTCTCACCCCGCAGCGTCACGCGGAACCTTCAACCCGGATAGTGTCTAGCGAGCCCTGACCAGCGTTAGCTCGGGGAATGTTGCGGCGGGACCCCATCAGCGACGTTCATCCAGACTCCGCCAGCGACACGAGATCGGCCGCGGTACTTCGTCGATTGACGAAGTACTCATAGAGCCTGCGACGGAAAAGATCGTTGTGAGCGTTGGCAAGCCGGTCGGCCGCTTCAGCATCCCCACCCTCGATGGCATCGAAGATCGCGGCATGCTCCGCGATGAGTGTCTCGGTGTGCATTGCGGGTGTGTGTGTCTTTGAGGCCACCTGATCGATCGTCAGGCGTGCAAGACGCAGGCCCTGATCGAGCAGTTCATTATAGAGCTTGGACACGTGACTGTTGCCGCAGCACGCCGCGATGGCCGCGTGGAAAGCCCGATTGAGTTCCGGCACCGTGACCGTGTCCTGACGCGCCCCCTTCACGAACGCGTCCCGATGCACCGCAATCTGCTTCAGGTCCCTGTCGCTCCTTCGTGTCGCCGCCCAGCGATGCGTGGCGCGCTGCATCAGCGCGAGGGCCTCGAAATACTGGCTGAGCTGGGTCACGGTGATCTCGGCGACACGTGCCCCGCGATTTGGCAGCAACTCGACCAGGTTCTCGGACGCGAGGCGAACGAAGGCCTCGCGTAACGGCGTGCGCGAGAGGCGCAAGTCCCGCACGAGAACAGCTTCCTCCAGGGGGGTTCCGGGCTCGAGCGTGAGGTCGAGAATGCGCGATCGAAGCACCTGATAGGCCACTTCCCGACCGGTCCCCCGCCGCGGGCCGTTTCGAAGTGCACTCGCCTGTTTGCTCATCTTGACACTCCCGGGGGATGACGTAGTCTTGCATACGACAAGTATGCAAGTTCTCTTTTTCTTGGTGTTAACAACGACTTAAACCGGATACAGACGCGAGGATCTTCGTGGAAGCAACGCACGCCACGTACCCCACTGCGCGTTTTCGTGTCGGTGTCGATATCGGCGGCACCTTCACGGACGTCGTCGTGGTGGCGGAGGATGGCGAGGCCGTCCATTGCGTGAAGGTCCTCACGACACCCGACGATCCTTCGGAAGGATTCCTCAACGGGCTCGCCGAAGCATCCGAACGCTTCGGCGTGGACATGAAAGCCATCAGCTTCGCTGTCCACGGCACGACCATCGCGACCAACGCGATCATCCAGGGCAAGGGCGCGCCCGCAGGCTTGCTGACCAGCGCGGGTTTTTCCGACGTCCTCGAGATCGCCTACCAGACGCGCCCGGCGCTGTACGACATCTTCTACGAAAAGCCGAAGCCGCTCGTGCCGCGCTACCGCTGCATCGGCATTCCGGAGCGCATCACGGCGAAGGGCGAAGTCCTGACCGCGCTGGACGAAGCAGCAGTCGAACAGGCGGCGCGGCAACTCGCCGCCGAGGGTGTCGAGGCGATCGCGGTGGCGTTCCTCCACGCCTACGCGGATCCAGCCCATGAGCGGCGTGCCCGCGCTGCGATCGCGCGCGCGGTGCCAGGTATGATCGTGGTGTTGTCGAGCGACGTCTGCCCGGAATACCGCGAGTATCCTCGGACCAGCACCGCGGTCGTGAACGCGGTCCTCCGCCCGCGGGTCGGTCCGTACATCGCGCAGCTCGAGCACCGCCTCGCCGAGCGGGGCCTCGGCACCGGCCTGCACCTGATGACATCGAGCGGCGGGATCATCTCGGCCGAGACGGCGAAGGACCTGCCCGTCAATCTCGTGGAATCGGGCCCTGCCGCCGGCGTGATCGGCGCGGCGTTCGTCGCGGGCCAGCTCGCGCATGAAGGCGTCTCCAAACGGATCCTGGCGCTCGACATCGGCGGCACCACCGCGAAGGTCGCACTGGTCGATGACGGCGTGCCAGCGCTCGCCGACGAGTTCGAGGTGGGCGCCGCCGCGCGCCCCACCACCACCGCGAGCCGCGGCCAGGGCTATCCGGTCAAGACGCCGGCCATCAGCCTGATCGAGATCGGCGCGGGCGGCGGATCGATCGCCCTTATCGATCCGGGAGGTGCGCTCACGGTCGGTCCGGAAAGTGCCGGCGCCGTGCCGGGGCCGGCCTGCTACAGCAAGGGCGGCGAGCGTGCGACGATCACCGACGCGAACCTCGTGCTCGGCCGGCTCGATCCGGAGTTCTTCCTCGGCGGCTCGCTCACGCTCGACGCGGCGCGGGCGCGCGAGGCGATCCGGCGCGACGTCGCCGAGCCGCTGGGCCTCGGCGTCGAGGAAGCCGCGCGCGCGATCATCGACATCGCCAATGCGAAGATGATCTCCGCGATCGAGTTCATCTCGATCCAGCAGGGCATCGACCCGCGCGAGTATGCGCTGGTTCCTTCCGGTGGCGCCGGTCCACTGCACGCGGTCGCGATCGCGGCGGCGCTCGGGCTGCGCACGGTCGTGATCCCGCAGATGCCGGGACTGAATTCGGCACTGGGCATGCTGGCGACCGACATCAAGCATGACTTCGTCCGCACGCTCTACCGTCCGATCCGGCAGCTCACAGCCGCCTCGCTCTGGTCGTTGCTTGACGAGATGGCCGACGCCGGAACAGCGCTGCTCAAAAAGAACCACGTGCCAGCCGACCAACGCGAGATCCGGTGCGAGGCGGAGGTCTGTTATGTGGGCCAGAGCTATGCGCTGAGAATCCCGGTGCCGGCTGACCGCAGCGAGGGCGTGCTTGGGCAGATCGACGCGGCCTTCCGGGCGAGTCACCAGTCGAAATACGGCTTCGCGAGCCGGACCGAGCCGACGCTCGTCACCAATCTGCGCGTGCAGGCGCTCGGGTGGGTCGATCGTCCGCGTCTCGGCTCATACAATTCGGGACAGGGCGTGGCGGCAGCGATGAAGGACCGTCGCGAGGTACATTTCGACCGGCCGATCGAGACGCCGGTTTACGATCGAACCCTGCTCGGGGCGGGCGACGTAGTCGTCGGGCCGGCGATCATCGAGCAGATGGATACGTCGACCGTGCTGCCTGAAGGCACGTCGGCCACCGTGGACCCGAGCGGCAGCCTTGTCGTCACGATCGGTGTTGAGGGGAACTGAGATGCCGGACATCATGCCGGGGTCGAAAGCGACGGGTCTCACTGACATTGACCCGGTCACCTTCGAGGTTCTGCGCAACGCCGTCATCAACGCCACCGAGGAGATGGCGCTGACGATCCGGCGTGCCGCCTATTCGACCAACATCAAGACGCGCGCCGACTTCTCGTGCGCCTTCTTCGACAGCACCCTGCGCTGCATCGCCCAGTCATTCGCACAGCCCTCGCATCTCGTCGCCATGGCGACGATCGCGCCGGCGTCGATCCGCGAATACGGCCCGGACCGGCTCCGCCCCGGTGATGCCATCCTGGTCAACGATCCGCACCGCGGTTCGAGCCATCTGAACGACATCACGTGCGTGACGCCGGTGCATTTCGAAGGGCACTGCATCGGCTACCTCGCCAACATGGCGCATCATGTCGACGTTGGTGGTTCATCCCCGGCAAGCCTCGGGCTGAACAAGGAGCTTTTCCAGGAAGGGATCATCATTCCACCGACGCGCGTCGCGCAGGGCGGGGAGATCGACGACAATGTCCTGAACCTGCTGCTCTCGAACGTGCGCGCGCCGCGCGAGACGAGCGGGGATTTGCGTGCACAGCTCTCCGCGAACTTCGTCGGCGCGGCCCGGATCGTCGCGCTGACACGCCGCTATGGCGCGGAGGTGATGCGGCAGTTCTTCGACGAACTGATCTCCTATACGGAGCGGTGGGCCGCGCACGATCTTGCGGCCCTTCCGAGCGGAAGCTGGGAAGCCGAGGCCTGCCGCGACGACGACGGGTTCAGTGACGAGCCGGTCCGCCTGAAGGCGCGGGTCACGATCGCCGACGGGCGCATGACGCTCGACATGACAGGTTCGGCGCCCCAACTCGCCTCGCCGCTGAACTGCACCCGGACCATGACGGCCTGCGCGCTTGCCTTTGTCGCGCGCTGCCTCGTCTCGCCGAACCTGTCGATCAATTCGGGCTTCCTTTCGCGCCTCGAAGTAACCGGCCCTGACGGCCTCTGCTGTACCGCGCTGCGGCCCGCGGCCGTCGTCGGCGGCTGGGAGATGGCGCAGAAGATCGCCGAACTGATCTTCCTCGCGCTGCATCCCGCGATGCCGGAGCGCGTGCCGGCCTCCGGCAAGGCGCTAATCGTCAATCTGGGCTTCGGCGGCATGGACCCGGTGCGCAACGAGTACTTCTGCTACATGGAGACCATCGCGGGGGGCGGCGGTGCGCGCCCCGACCGCGATGGCGCGACCGCGGTCCAGACAAATCTGCACAACACCGAGAATGCGCCGATCGAGGAAGTCGAGATGAACTACCCGATCCGCATCGTGCGCTATGGCCTGATCCCGGGCAGTGGCGGCGCCGGACGCTTCCGTGGCGGACTCGGCGTTCGCCGCGACTTCGAGTTCCCGTTCGCGGCGTGCAGCTTCACCGTGTTCTCCGACGGGCGCCGGTTCGCACCGTGGGGACTGGAGGGCGGCGCACCCGGCGCCTGCGCGCGCTACGTGCTGGACCCTGACGGCGAAGCCACAGACCTTCCCTCGAAGTGCACCGTTATGGTGCCGCAAGGTGGCCGGGTGAGCGTTCAGACGCCGGGCGGCGGCGGCTTCGGCAATCCGGGCGAGCGCGCGGCCGACGCCTCGGCCGCTGACGCGCGCAACGGCTACGTACTCGACCCTTCATAGAGTGCTCGACCACACCGCGATCGCCGCCGGGACGATGGCGGGGGCGATGTGCGGCGCGATCCGGGGAACGACGGTGCCGAACGGGGAAGGCAGAGGATGAGCTACGACGCAATAGTCTGCGGCGCGGGGATCAGCGGCGCGGCGACCGCCTATCACCTCAGCAGGAGGGGCGCGAAGACGCTGCTGCTCGATCGCGGTGAACTCGCGAGCGGTGGCACGGGCAAAAGTGCGGCGATCATTCGCCAGAGTTACTCGACGCCGCTGCTGGTGCGCCTTGCGCGTACGAGCATCACGATCCTCGAAAGCGCGAAGAGCACGCTCGGCAAGAGCGCCGGCTTTGTCCAGGACGGCTACTGCTTCGTCGTCTCGGCGGAGATGCTGGACGGCGCCAGGAAGAACGTCGCGATGCAGAGAGATCTGGGCATCGTGAACGAATGGTCGGAGGGGCCAGGATTTCCGGAACACCTGCCCGAAATCAATCCGGAAGGGATCGCCGGCATCGTCTACGAGCCGCATGGCGGTTACGCCGATCCGATCCAGGCGACCGAGGCCTTCATTCATGGGTTCGAGCAGCTCGGGGGCGAGTTCCGCGCGCGCACGCCGGTGCGGCGCCTGCTGCGCAGCGGCGACCGCATCACCGGCGTCGAACTCGACTCCGGGGCGGTGAGCGCCAGCCATGTGGTGAATGCCGCCGGCCCCTGGGCGCGCCAGCTTGCGGCCAGTGCGGGGATCGAGCTGGATATGCGCTCGGTGCGCGAGCAGGACACGGTGTGGCAGGCGCCCGCCGGCCGCCCGCTGCCGAAATGCTCGGTGTCGATGGCGGTGGACGCCTGCTACTACCGCCCGCTCGGACAGGGGCGGTTCATCATCGGGCGCGGGTTCCCGAAGGACTACCTCGACGTCGATCCCTACAACTACAAGACGACGGCGGACGACGACTTCATCCGGGACGTGCAGACGCGGGTCGAGCGGCGCTTCCCGACCTTCGCCGGGATGGAGTTGATCGAGGCCTATGCGGCGCTCT
>JBBCJT010000099.1:0-5753 GCA_037190665.1 Rhodovastum atsumiense
ATAGATGCAGTAGAGCTTCTTGCTCTCGTCGTCGCCGGCGGTGGCGTTGACGTTCTTCTGGTTGATGATCGTGTCCAGCACCACGGCGGACTTGCCGGTCTGGCGGTCGCCGATCACCAGCTCGCGCTGGCCGCGCCCGATCGGCACCAGCGCGTCGATGGCCTTCAGGCCGGTCTGCATCGGCTCATGCACGCCCTTGCGGGGGATGATGCCCGGCGCCTTCACCTCGGCCAGCCGCCGCTCGGTGAACTGGATCGGCCCCTTGCCGTCGATCGGGTTGCCCAGCGCGTCGACCACGCGGCCCAGCAGGCCCTTGCCGACCGGCACGTCCACGATGGACTTGGTGCGGGTGACGGTGTCGCCTTCGCGGATCGAGGTATCGTCGCCGAAGATCACGACGCCGACATTGTCGTTCTCGAGGTTCAGCGCCATGCCCTTGAGGCCGGCGCCGGGGAACTCGACCAGCTCGCCGGCCATCACGTTGGCCAGGCCGAACACGCGGGCGATGCCGTCACCGACCGACAGGACCTGACCGGTCTCGGCGACATTCGCCTCCTGGTCGAAGCCTGCGATCTGCTGCTTCAGGATCTCCGAGATCTCGGCAGGACGGATCTCCATCAGGCGGCTCCCTTCATGGCGTGGGTCAGGCGCTGCAGGCGCGACCGGATACTCGTGTCATAGAGGCGCGCGCCGACCTTGAGCACGAAGCCGCCGAGCAGCGACGGCTCCACGCTTTCGTGCAGGCGCACGGACGGATAGCCCGCCTCGGTCAGGCGGGCGGCAAGCTGGGTCCGCTGCAGATCGGTCAGCGGGTGGGCCGAGATCACCTCGGCCACGATCACTCCGCGCCGGGCCGCGAGCAGGGCGGCGAAGGCGGAGACGAAGCGCGGCAGGCTGGACAGCCGGCGGTTGGTCGCGACCACGCCCACGAAGTTGCGCACCGCTTCCGAGAAGCCCTGCGCGGCGAGCGCGGCGAGTGCCGCCTTGCGCTGCTGGGCCGCGTCGATCAGCGGGCTTTCGATCAGGCGGCGGAAATCCCGGCTCTCCGCGACCAGCTTGCCGAGCTGCTCCATTTCGCCCGCCACGCGGTCGAGCGCGCCGGACTCGTCGGCATAGGCATAAAGCGCGGAAGCGTAGCGCTGCTCGAGGGCTCCGCTTCCGGCCAGCGTCATTGTCTGGGCAGTCTCTGCCGCCACGGTCCATTCCCGGTCTGGGGCCGCGTGCGGAGGCGCAACGGCCATGGAAAACCGCCGCATTCAGCCCGTCAGGGCGCGCGGCGCGCGGCACCTAACACGGTGGCGGATGGCACGCAACACGATGGCGCGATTCGCGAAACCGTGACGCTTCGCAACAAAGCGGACAGGTGCGAGCAACGTTCGCGGCACCATTTGCGACATATGCGCGCACCCGTGGTTTTCCTTCTGGCCGTGGCTCTTCTGGGGGGTGGCGGGGCGCTCTACGCGCTTCGCGCCGTCCCCTCCCGTCCCGCCACCGTGGCCGCCGCCCCGCCCGCCATCCCGGTCGCGACCGGCGCGGTCGAGGTGGGTGCGGTCCCGGTCGAGATCCCGGCCAACGGCACGGTGGAGGCGATCGCCACCGTTTCCGTCCGCTCCCGCGTCGACGGGCAGATCGAGACCGTTCACGTCACCGAGGGCGCGCAGGTGAAGGCGGGCGACCTGCTGTTCACGCTGGATACCCGGCTGACCCAGGCGGTGCTGGCCCAGCTCGAGGCCAATCTGGAGCGTGACCGCGCCCAGCTCGCCCAGGCCCAGTCGGATGCGGACCGCTACGCGCGGCTGGTCGCGACCGGCGCCGGCGCGCGGCAGCAGGCCGACCAGACCCGGTCCCAGGCGCTCGCGCTCGCCGCCACGGTGAAGGCGGACGAGGCGCTGATCGCCCAGACCCGCGTCACCCTGTCCTATTCGGAGATCCGGGCGGAGACGGACGGCCGGCTCGGCGCCATTCCGCTCAAGGCCGGCAACTACGTCCGCACCGCCGACGGCACGGTGCTGACCACGATCACCCGGATCGACCCGATCCAGGTGCGCTTCTCCGTCCCCGAGCGTCACATCCCTGAGCTGCGCGCCGCGCAGGAGACGGGCGAGGCGCGGGTGCTGGCGCGCGCGCCGGACGAGGCGGCCGATCCCGTGGCGGGCAAGCTGGTCTTCGTGGACAGCCAGGTGGACACCGCCACCGGCACGATCGCGCTGAAGGGCCAGTTCACGAACGCCGACCGGCGCCTGTGGCCCGGCCAGTTCGTCACCGTGCGGCTGGAGCTGCGGCAGGAGCCGGACACGATCACCGTGCCGGTCGCCGCCGTGCAGCTCGGCCAGTCCGACAAGTTCGTCTTCGTGGTCGGCGAGGACGGCCGCGCCGCGCGCCGCCCGGTGCGGCTGCTGCGCGTGGCCGGGGACCGCGCCGTGGTCAGCGGCCAGCTCGCCGCCGGCCAGCGGGTGGTGGTGGATGGCGCCCAGCTTCTGGCGGACGGCGCGCGCACCGTGGAACGCACCGGCCCGCAGGCGGCCCGCCGATGAGCCTCGCCGAACTCTGCATCCGCCGCCCGGTGATGACCGGGCTGCTCGCGGTCGCCGCCGTGATCGGCGGCGTGCTGGGCTATTTCCAGCTTCCGGTCGCCGCGATCCCGCGCGTCGATTTCCCGGTGATCTCGATCTCCGCCCAGCTTCCCGGCGCTTCGCCCGAGACGATGGCGAATTCTATCGCGCTGCCGCTGGAGCGCCAGCTCTCGACCATCGCCGGCATCGACGAGATGTCGTCCGTCAGCGGGCAGGGGACCACGCAGATCGTGGTGCAGTTCAACCTGAACCGCGACATCGACGCCGCCGCGGCCGACGTGCAGGCCGCGCTGAGCCGCGCGCAGCGGCAGTTGCCGGACGAGATGACGACCCCGCCTTCCTACCGGAAGGCGAACCCGGCCGACGCACCGGTGATCCTGCTGACGCTGTCGGGCGGCGACGTGCCGCTGTCGCGGCTGAACGACATCGCGTCGACGGTGGTCGGGCCGGAGCTGTCGCGCATCGCGGGCGTCGCGCAGGTCGTCACCTACGGCGAGCAGAAATTCGCCGTCCGCATCGGCCTCGATCCCGACCGCATCGCCGCGCGCGGGCTGGGGTTCGACGAGGTGCAGAACGCGGTGGCGGCGGCGAACTCCAACACCCCCGTCGGCACGCTCTCCGGTCCGCGCCAGCAGCTCACGCTGCGCGCCAACGACCAGATGGAGGATGCGGCCGAGTTCTCCCGGCTGATCGTCGCCGGCCGGCCGGATGCGCCGGTGCGGCTCGCCGATCTCGCCACCGTCCGCGACGGGGTGGAGAACGACCAGGTCGCCTCCTGGCAGGACGGGCGGCGCGCGCTGGTGCTCGCCGTGCAGCGCCAGCCGGATGCGAACACGGTCGACGTGGTGGACGGCGTGCGCGCCGCGCTGCCGCGGCTGGAAGCGGCCCTGCCGCCGGGCGCGCAGATCGGCGTGATGCTCGACCGTTCCGCCTCGATCCGCGCGGCGGTAAGCGATGTGCAGCATCACCTGATGATCGCCATCGGGCTGGTGACACTGGTGATCTTCCTGTTCCTGCGCCGGCTGCGCGCCACGCTGATCCCCACCGTGGCGGTGCCGATCAGTCTCGCCGGCACGTTCGGGCTGATGCACTTCTTCGGCTACGGGCTCGACAACGTCACGCTGCTGGGGCTGACGCTCGCGGTCGGGCTCGTCGTGGACGATGCGATCGTGATGCTGGAAGCGATCGTGCGCCACATGGAGAAGGGCGTGCCCCCGCGCGAGGCGGCGATCCGCGGCGCGCGGGAGATCAGCTTCACCATCATCTCCATCACGCTCTCGCTGATCGCGGTGTTCCTGCCGATCCTGCTGATGGGCGGCGTGGTCGGGCGCGTGTTCAACGCATTCGCCGCCACCGTGTCGCTCGCGGTCATGGTCTCCTGCGTGGTCTCGCTGACGCTGACGCCGCTGATGGCGAGCCACCTGCCCGCGCACAGCAAGCCGCAGCGGTGGGATGCGTGGCTGGAGCGGGGCTTCTCCGCCATCGAACGCGGCTACGGCCGCGCGCTGGATGTCGCGCTCTCCCATCGCTGGGCGGTGTGGGGCGCCTTCGCCGGCACGCTCGCGCTCGGCATCTGGCTCGCGCTCGCGATCCCCAAGAGCTTCTTCCCCATCGAGGACACCGGCCTGCTGAGCGTGTCCACCGAGGGGCCGCAGGACATCTCCTTCGACGGCATGGTCGAACGGCAGGCGCGCATCGCCCAGATCCTCGGCGCATCGCCTTACGTGGAGACCGTCGTCTCCTCCGTCGGCATCGCGGGGCCGACGGCGGCGCTGAACCAGGGGCGGCTGTTCGTGCAGCTCAAGCCGCGGGCGGACCGCCCGGCGGTGGGCGAGGTGATCCAGTCCCTGCGGCATGAGGCCGCGCGGGCGGTGCCCGGCTTCAACGTGTTCATGCAGCCGATCCAGAACATCAGCTTCGGCGGCCGGTCCGCGCGCACGCTGTACCTGCACACGCTGCAGGGACTGAACACGGTGGAGCTGTACGACTGGTCCGGCCGCATCCTGGAGAAGCTGCGCACGCTGCCGGAGCTGCAGGACGTGAACACGGACCTGCAGCTCAACAACCCGATCGTGTCGGTGAACGTGGACCGCGAGCGCGCCGCCGCACTGGGCGTGACCGTCGATCAGGTGCGTTCGACGCTGTATTCGGCCTTCGGCGCGCGGCAGATCTCCACCATCTACGGCGCGGCCGACAGCTACGCCGTGATCCTGGAGGCGCAGCCCGCGGACCGCACCGACGAATCCGGCCTCGCGCGCATCTACCTGCGCTCCAGCCACGACAGGCTGGTGCCGCTGTCGGCGGTCGCCACCGTCACGCGCACGGCCGGCCCGGTCACGGTGAACCATCAGGGCCAGGTGCCCGCCGTGACCATCGGCTTCAACGTCGCGCCCGGCGTCTCGCTGGGGCAGGCGACGGAGGCGATCGCGGCGGCGGAGCGCGAGCTGGGTGTGCCGCCCACCATCGTCACCGGCTACACCGGCACCGCGCGGCTGTTCCAGGACGCGCTGGGCGGGCAGGCGGTGCTGCTGCTGGCGGCGGTGCTGGTGATGTATCTGGTGCTCGGCATCCTCTACGAGAGCCTCGTGCATCCGCTCACCATCCTGTCCGGCCTGCCGGCCGCGGCGGTGGGGGCACTCGCCACGCTGTGGCTGTTCCGCCTCGACCTCACGGTGATCGCGGCGATCGGCGTGCTGCTGCTGATCGGGCTGGTGAAGAAGAACGCGATCATGGTCGTTGATGTCGCGCTCGCGCGACAGCGCGCGGGCGAGGCGCCGCTCGCGGCGGTGCGCGAGGCCAGCGTGATCCGCTTCCGCCCGATCATGATGACCACGCTCGCCGCCGGTGCGGGCGCGATCCCGATCGCCGCGGGCTGGGGTGCGGCGGCGGAACTGCGCCAGCCGCTGGGGCTTGCCGTGGTGGGCGGACTCGTCGTGTCACAGGCGCTGACGCTGTTCGTGACGCCGGTGCTCTATCTCGCCTTCGAGGGACTGGCCCGGCGCTTCAGCCGCACCCCGCCGCCGGTGGCGCAGCCGGCGGAGTGAGAGGTGGGGCGCTGCCCCACGCCCCGGCAGGGCGCTGCCCTGCACCCGCAAGGGGCCACCGGCCCCTTGACCCGGGGATCCTTTAGAGGGCCTTCGGCCAAACCGGTCAGGCAGACCCACCCCCCACAACAATCGT
>JBBCJT010000100.1:0-50098 GCA_037190665.1 Rhodovastum atsumiense
TCGGCGGAATCCTCCTTCGCCACGGGCGGGATCTTCACCGTCGATGGCGGCATGACGGCCTGGTGAGAGGCCGGGCAGCGGGAGAGGCACGATGCAGTTCAGTCGGCTGATCAATGTCGTGGGCGTGCACACCGAAGGTGAGCTGAACGAGGTGATCACGGGCGGCGTACTGGACGTGCCCGGCCGCACCATGTTCGACAAGGCCCGCCACCTCGAGTTGAAGGCCGACGAGCTGCGTCAGTTCCTGCTGCACGAGCCGCGCGGGAAGGTCACGCAGTGCGTGAACCTGATCCTGCCATCGACGCATCCGGAGGCGGTGGCCGGCTTCGTGATCATGGAATCGGCGTCCTATCCGCCGATGTCGGGCTCCAACACGATCTGCACGGTGACGGCACTGCTTGCGACCGGGATGGTGCCGATGCAGGAGCCGGTCACCGAGTTCGCGCTCGAGGCGCCGGGCGGCCTGATCCGCGTGAAGGCCCGATGCGTCAATGGCCGCTGCGAAAGCGTCACGCTGCGCAACGTGCCGTGCTTTGTGTTCGGACTGGACCGGCCGGTGGAGGTGACCGGCCTGGGGACGGTCCGCACCGATGTCGCCTATGGCGGGATGATCTATGCGATGGTCGATGCACGCGCGCTAGGCTTCGCGCTCGATCCGTCCGAGGCGAAGGACCTTGTCGCGGTGGGCGAGCGGATCAAGGCCGCCGCCGCCGAGCAGTGCCCCGCGCGGCATCCGGAGAACCCGGAAATCCACACGATCAACCAGACCCTGTTCGCCGGCCCGGTCGAACGCGAGGCCCGTGGCCTCACGGCGCGCAACACGGTGGTCGTCTCCCCCGGGCGGCTGGACCGTTCGCCCTGCGGCACGGGCACTAGCGCGCGTCTGGCCATCATGCACGCGCGCGGCGAGATCGGGGTGGGCGAGACCTTCGTTCACCGTTCGATCATCGACAGCGAGTTCGTGGGCCGGATCGAGGAAACCACGACGGTCGGCGGCACGCCGGCCATCGTGCCGAGCATCACCGGGCGGGCCTGGCTGACGGCTTTCCACCAGTATGTGCTCGACCCGGCAGACCCGTTCCCGACCGGCTATCGCATCGGCGACACATGGCCTCTGCCGGACGAGCAGCGTAGCGGCGTGTAACCCCTTCGGCGTTGATCGGCGGACAGAGAAACATGGGCGATATCCTTCTCACCAACGCCTGCGTGATGGATGTGTTGGCGGGCAGCGTTTCCGGCGAACGGGACGTGCTGATCCGCAACGGACGCATCGCGGAGATCGGCGAACCCGGCCTGCGTGCCGCCGATGCGCAGCGTATCGACCTGCGGGGGCGCGTGCTGATGCCCGGCCTGTGCGATGCGCATGTCCATGTCGTCGTGCCGATGAACAGCTTCAAGCTGCTGACCACGTGGTCGCCCTACTACACGGCGATCCGCGCGCTGCCGACGCTGAAGGGCATGCTGATGCGCGGGTTCACCACGGTGCGCGACGGCGGCGGCGCGGAGTACGGCCTCGCCCGCGCGGTGGAGGAGGACCTGATCCCTTCGCCGCGCATTCTCTACAGCGGCAAGGCGCTTTCGCAGTCCGGCGGGCACGGCGACATGCGCGGACCCGGCGAGAACCCGCATGACGACCACTATGCGGTCCCGAGCCTCGGCCGCATCTGCAACGGTGTCGCCGAGGTGCGGGCCGCGGCGCGCGACGAGATCCGCCGCGGAGCGCATCAGGTCAAGATCATGGCCGGCGGCGGCATCGCCTCCTATACCGACCCCATCGCGAACGACCAGTTCTCCGAGGAGGAGATCCGTGCCGCCGTCGAGGAGGCGGAGATGGCCAACGTCTATGTCATGGCGCACACCTACACGGCGCGCCAGATCGCGCGCGCCGTACGCTTCGGCGTTCGCTCAGTCGAACATTGCAACTTCCTCGACAATGAGGCCGCGAAGCTGATCGTCGAGAAGAACGCGTTCATGGTCCCGACCCTCGTTGCCTATGAGACGATGTGGCAGGAGGGGCTTGAGATCGGCATGCCGCCGGAGTTGCATGCCAAGATCAAGACGGTGCTGGATGTCGGTGCGCGCTCGCTGGAGGTGGCACAGCGTCACGGCCTCAACATGGCGTACGGAACGGACCTGATCGGGCCACTTCATCGCCATCAGACGCTGGAGTTCAAGATCCGCGCCGAGGTGCTGCCCGTGCTGGAAGTGATCCGCTCCGCCACCTGCTATGCGGCCGAGCTGTTCCGCATGGTGGGCGAGATCGGCGTGGTCGCGACCGGCGCGCGGGCTGACCTGATCGCGGTGGACGGCAACCCGCTCGACGATCTCAACCTGCTTGTCGGGCAGGGTGAGCACCTTGATCTGATCATGAAAGACGGGCGCATCTACAAGAACACGCTGCCCTGAACGCTCTCGGATCAACGAATATGGCTGCCGACATCATCGTCATCGGGGCCGGGATCATCGGCATCGCCGCCGCGTGCCATTTGGCGGAAGACGGCCGCAGTGTGCTGCTCCTTGATCGCGGGGAGCCGGCTATGGGCGCGAGCTTCGGCAATGCCGGCGCGTTCGCCTTCTCCGACGTGATGCCTCTCGCCTCCCCCGGCATCATGCGGCGGGCGCCGAAATGGCTGCTCGACCCTCTCGGCCCGCTCACGATACCGCCAGCCTACCTCCCACGGATCGCGCCGTGGCTGCTGCGCTTCTGGCGCGCCAGCCGGCCCGACCGTGTCCGTCACAGCATGGTCGCGCAGGCGGAGATGATGCGGCTCGCGCGGCGCGCCATGGAAGGGCTGGTGATGCGGTCCGGAACCGGCGGCATGGTCCGCTCTGACGGCGTGCTGGAGCTGTACGAAAGCGAGGCAGAGTGGCGCGCTTCCCTGCCGGGCTGGGATCTTCGCGAAGGGGAAGGTATCGCCTTCCAGCATCTGCGGGGCGATGCGATCCGCGCCTTGCAGCCGGGGCTCGCGCCCGTGTTCGACTTTGCCACCTTCGTGCCGGGCTGGCAGACGGTGGAGAACCCTTACAGCTTTGCGCGTGCGCTGCTTGCGTATGCCGAGAGTCTGGGGGCGGTCTTTCGCCGGGCGTCCGTGCAGCGGGTGGAGGCGACGGATAGCGGGGCCAGTGTCGTGCTGGATGACGGCACGGTACTTGAGGCGGCACATGTCGTCATCGCCTGCGGCGGCTGGTCTCGCTCGCTCGCGGCCGCGCTGGGGGATGCGGTGCCGCTGGAAACAGAGCGCGGCTACAACACCACGCTGCCGCGAGGCTCCTTCGATGTGCGGCGGCAACTGACGTTCGGCGGGCATGGGTTCGTCATCACGCCGATCGACGGGGGCGTGCGGGTGGGGGGAGCGGTGGAACTGGGCGGGCTGATGCGGCCACCAAACTACCGCCGCGCGCAGGCGATGCTTCGCAAGGCGGCACGCTTCCTGCCGGGATTGCGGACGGAAGGCGGCACGCAGTGGATGGGCTTCCGTCCTTCGCTGCCGGACAGTCTGCCCATGATCGGGCCCTCACGCGCCAGCGCGCGCATCCTGTATGCTTTCGGTCATGGCCATCTCGGCCTCACACAGTCGGCGGCCACGGGCTTGCTGATCGCGGAAGTCGTAGGCGGGCGTCCACCCTCCATCGGCCTTGCACCTTTCGGCGCGCAGCGGTTTTGAGCGTGTGAGCGCAATAGGGTAGGGGCGCGATCGCTAGTCCCCACCATCGGAAAGGTATTGAGGCTGAATACCGACGCGGGTGAGGTGGCTCGATCCCGGCGGCGGTGCTGCCTCGGGCGTCCGGGCCGGAAAACCCGCCGTTCGCTGTCACGCTCGCCTCTCGTCAGATCAGAGCAAGGTGATCCTGTCGAAGGGCTTCGCATTTCCTTGGTGCATGCATGGGCGGGAGTGAACAGGCCGAGCTGACTCGCGTCAGTTGGCGTGCGATCTCCGGGCGGCCTCCGGGCCTTTCGGCTGAAAGAACTTCAAACTCCCCGCGCGTGTGAAGTTCCCGCGCCCCCGTTCCCCGGAGGAAGGGTGGGAAACGCAGAAGCTCTTTGGCATAGGGTGCGCGCAGCCCAGTGGACTGAATGCACTTGCCGTCCTTCGTGTAGACGGCCGGCCATGTTCGATCCGACTCAGCTCGCCCTCTATGTCGCCGCAGCTTTTCTGCTCGCCGTCACACCCGGCCCCGGCATCTTCTACGTCGCCGCGCGCACGCTTGCCGGCGGGCGCGCCGAGGGTGTTGCGTCGAGCTTCGGCACCGGCCTCGGCGGCATGGTTCATGTGCTTGCTGGCAGCCTGGGCGTTTCCGCCATCGTGCTCGCCAGCGCCGAACTTTTCACCGCCCTCAAGCTGATCGGCGCTGCTTATCTCGTCTGGCTCGGCGTTCGCACCTTCCAGTCCGCCCGACGGGACGTCATCGCGCTGGACGCGGGTTCCGTCGCACCGCCGGTCGGGCCGGGGCGCGCGTTCCGCGAAGGCGTGCTCGTCGAGGCACTGAACCCGAAGACGGCCGCGTTCTTCCTCGCCTTCATCCCGCAGTTCGTCGATCCTGGCGTCGGCTACGTCGCGCTGCAGTTCGTCGTGCTGGGGTTCATCTCCGTGGCGCTCAACACGGCGGCTGACGTGGTGGTCGCCTTCGCGGCGAGCCGCATCCGAGAGGGGGCGGCGGCACGCCCAATGGTGATCCGCCGCCTGCGGGAGGCTTCGGGCGGGGCGATGATTGCGCTGGGCGTTGGTCTCGCGCTCGCCAAGCGACCGGCTAGCTGATCGAGCGATATCGGGCGGGACGCAAGCGGCGGCTCCCCGGCAGGGTGATCCCGGGCGCGAGGGCTCGTGCTCTCTCGGCACCGGCGGGGTGATGAACCCCGACCAAGCGGTGGTGCCGTGCATGGGGTGGTCGCATCGCATCCGGCACGGCCGATGTCGACGTATGCAGAATAGCCTACGGACAGGGGGCTGTCGGGGCGGTCTGCGGCCTCCACGGGCTCCGGGGCCGCGCCGGCAAGGGTGCAAGTATCGCAGCACGCCCCCTCTCATCCCGATGGTCGCCCGCCAGAAGGAGGATGCGGGGGACGATCACTCAAGCCCCGCAGCCCGTATCAGTTGTTGACCTTCGCCACGTTCGCATCAGCCAACACCTTGCGATACCGCTCGATCTCGGACGCGGTGAACCGCGCCAAGCCATCCGGCCCCTCATAGAGCGAATCCGTCCCGTTGGCCGTCAGCACGCTCAGCGTCGCGGAATCCTGCAGCACGGCGTGGAACGCGTCGTCCAGCCGCTTGATCACATCCGCAGGCGTCTTCGCTGGCGCATAGATTGCGTACCACGACGGAAACGCGAAACCGGCGAAGCCATTCTCGATCATGGTCGGCAGATCGGGCAGCCATGGTGAGCGCTTGTAGCCGGTGGTCGCGATCGCGATCACGTCGCCGTTCTCGATCAGCGGCTTCATCGGCATGTACGGGTAGAACATGACCTGAACCTGGTTGGAGATCAGCGCCTCCGTGGCCCCGGCCCCTCCCGAATAGGGCACGTGAACGATGTCGATCCCCGCAGCATGGTTCAGGCTCTCCGCGGCGAGATGGGCACCCGTCCCAAGCCCGGTCGATCCGTAGTTCAGCTTACCCGGATTGGCGCGCGCATAGGCGATCAGCTCGGCGGCAGTGCGGACCTTCAGGCTGGGATGGACGACCACGACCTGCGGCTGGCTGACCAGCAGTGTCACCGGCGCGAAGCTGCGCACGGGATCGTAGGGCAGGCGCGTGAACAGGCTTGGTGCGACCGCATGCGTGTTGTTCGCGCCCAGCACCAGCGTGTAGCCGTCAGGTGCCGCCAGGGCGACGCGCTCGGTGCCCACCAGCCCGGACCCGCCCACCCGGTTGTCGATGATCATGCGCTGGCCCAGCAGCGGCGACACCTTGTCGGCCAGCAGCCGTGCCATCAGGTCGGTGGACGATCCGGGGCCATACGGCACCACCAGCGTGATCGGCCTCGTGGGGAAATCCGCGGCATGCGGGATGCGGGGGAAGGCCGCGACGGCGGTTGCCGCGGCGACCAGGCGACGACGTGTCCAGAACATTCGTTTCCTCCCTTTTCCTTGTTTTCGCGGCGCACTGCCGTCATCCGATGGCGGGCTCGGCCCGGGCGGGTCCCACGCCCGGGCCGCTCCCTTACCGTGCCTTCCAGACCGGCTTGCGCCGCTCGCGGAAAGCACGGGGCCCCTCGACGCCGTCCTCGCTCTCGGCGACTTCCTGATCGAGATGCCGCGCATAGGCCGCGAGAGGAGCCGGGAAGGCCGCTGTCAGCCGGTACAGCCGAACGGCGGCCTGCACCGCGAGCGGCGAGCCCTCGCAGACCTCCTGCGCCATCTGCTCGGCGGTCGCCATGAGCTGGTCCCCGGGGACCACCTTGTTGACGATGCTCTTCTCGTAACACTCGCGCGCGCCGAGCCTGCCGTTGCACAGCGTCAGATACGCCGCGACGCTGCGCGGGAGCGCCGTGTAGAGATTATGCACCGAGCCGAGCCGGCCGACCTTGGTATGGGTGTCGCCGATCCAGGCATCCTCGGCCATCACCCGCAGATGACAGTCCAGCGCGAGCGTCAGGCCCACGCCGACCGCGAGCCCGTTGATGGCCGCGATGATGGGCTTGTCGATCTGGGCGTCGCTGATCTTGCCCGCACCGCCCCAATGGAACAGCGGATCGTTCGGATCCTCGTGCGGGGTGCGCTTGCCCTCGTCCTGGTGCGCGCCCAGGAACTTGACGTCGCGGCCGGCACAGAAGGCGCGGCCCGCGCCGGTCAGGATGCCGACATAGATGTCGGGGTCGCGTCCGATGTCGCGCCAGCACATGCCCAGCTCCGCATGGGCGTAGCTGTGCAGCGCGTTCAGCACCTCCGGCCGGTTGATGGTGACATAGGCGACATGCCCCTTCTTCTCGTAGATCACATGCTCGAGGTTCTTCGGCATGGTCGAAGGGTCGTAGGTGGATTCGTATCTGGGCACTTGGGCCTCCGGTCGGTGTTGATCGGGTTCACTCGGTGGGCTTGGCGCCGGACGCCTTGACCACCGGCCGCCAGCGCTCCACCTCCGTGCGCACGAAGTCCGCGAACTGCTCGGCGCTCATGGACGCCGGCACCATCCCGAGCTCACCCAGCTTCGCGACCGTCTCCGGTGCGTTCATGATCTGGACGACGTTGCGGTTCAGCGTCTCGATGATCGGCGCCGGCGTGCCTGCCGGCGCGAACAGGCCGACCCATGCCGTGGAGGTGAGCTTCGGGAAGCCTGCCTCGGCCACCGTGGGCACGTTGGGCAGCAGCGGCGAGCGTTCGGCGGAGGTCAGCGCGAGCGCGGTCAGGGAGCCGGCCTGGATCTGCGGCAGGGCGGTGTCGAGGTTGTTGAACATGACGTTCACATGGCCCGCGATCACGTCGGTCATCGCGGGCGCGGAGCCGCGGTAGGGAACGTGCTCCACGTCGATCCCGGTTTCCGACTTGAACAGCTCCATCAGGATGTGCAGGCCGGTGCCGATGCCCGCACTGCCGTAGCTGAACGTGCCGGACCTGGCCTTGGCCGCCGCGATCAGATCCTGGATGCTGTTGAGGCCGAGCCGCGGATTGCTCACCAGGACGAACGGACCGGCGCCGGTATGCGCGATGGCGGTGAAAGCGGTCGCGGCCTGGAAGGGAAGATTGTCGTACAGCGCGGGGTTGAGCGCGTTCACCACGATGCCGCCCAGCAGCAGCGTGTAGCCGTCGGGTCTGGCCTTCGCGACGTATTCGGCGCCGATATTGCCGGCGAAGCCCGGCCGGTTATCGACGATGAAGGTCCCGCCCGTGCGGTGTCCCAGCCCCTCCGCGACGAGGCGGGCGATCCGGTCCGTGGTGCCGCCGGCGGCGAACGGCACGACGATCGAGACCACGCCCTGCCTCGGGTATTCCTGCGCGTCGGCGGTGGCCGCCTGCGCCAGCAGGGCGAGGCCTCCCAGGGCGGACAACAGTGCTCCAGCCTTCCGGATCATCGTGGTTCCTCCGACATCTCGTTCTTGTTTTCCGCGCCGCCGATCAGGGCTCCTCGATCACGAGAAGCCCATCCACGGCGACAACCTCTTCGCCCCGCTGCTTCACGGGGTTGATCTCGAACGTGAAGCGCCGCCACGGCGCGCCGGCGGCGAGCCGGGAGAACCGGCTGACGTAGTCGGCGAGCGGCATCAGATCGCCATCAGCGATCTTCCCGCGGCGGACCATGCGCAGCTTCCGCAGCAGGCGCAGCGCAGAAGCCGCATCGATCGGCGCGCGCGCGATCGCCACGTCATCCAGCGCCTCGGTCTCCGTGCCGCCGGCGCCGCAGGAGATCATCGTGCCGAACACGGGATCGACGAAGGCGGAGACCAGAAACTCCCGCCCGCCCTTCACCATGTGCTGGATGAGCACGCCATCCAGCTTCGTGCCGGCCGCGGCGGCGCGGCCGGCCAGTGTCCGATAGGCGTCCCGCGCCTCGGCTTCCGACCGGAGATCGAGCGCCACCAGCCCCGCTGCGGCGCGATGCGTCACGGAGGGCGAGATGCCCTTCATCACCACCGGGTAGCCGACCTTGCTCGCGCAGGCGGCCACCATCTCCTCCGAGGTAGCGAGCGCGCCGGGCGCGACGGCGAAGCCGGCGGCGGCGAGGAGGCGGTGGCAGTCGTGCTCGGCGACCACCTGTCCCGTGCGCGCATCGGGCACATGCCGCACCCAGTCGAACGGCGTGGCCGGTGGTGCGGGTAGGGACGGCGGAGCTTCGGTTGCCGCGCGATAGCGCCACGCCCTGGCAATCACGCCGGCGGCGCGGGTGATCTCCGGCAGGGCATAGACGCCCGCATCCAGCAGCACGTCGCGCACCTCGGCCGACATCAGCATCCAGCTGATGCCGACCGCCTTGTCCGTCCGGCGTCGGAACTCGACGATCGCTGCCGCGATCTCGTCCGCCGCGCGCGGCATGGTCGAGAACTGGAACAGCACGGTGTGGATGGCCGGATCGGCGGCGAGTGCATCGAGCGCCGCCGGGAACAGCTCCAGCCATTTCGGCTGCAGCATGTCGGGGGTGAGATCCACCGGGTTCGCGACCGACGCGATGGGCGGCGCGAGCAGGCGCAGGCGCGCGCGCGTCGTCTCGGACAGCGGGGGAACGGACAGGCCCTGCCGCACGCAGATATCGGCGGCCAGGATGCCGCTGCCACCGCCGGTCACCACCACGGCGACGCCGGGACCGGCCGGCAGCTTCGCGGGTTCCGTGCTGCCGAGATAGAGCGCGGTGTCGAGCAGTTCCTGCTGCGAGTGCACCGCGACCACGGCCTTCTCCTCGGCCACGGCCAGCCAGACGCGCTCCTCCCCGGCGAGGGCGCCGGTATGGGCCAGTGCACCGCGTGCGCCGGCCGTGGTGGCGCCGCCCTTCAGCGCCACCACCGGCTTGGCTTCCGCGCGCGCATGGTCGAGCGCCGCGAGAAAGGCATCGCGGTCGCGCACGCCTTCCAGATAGGCGGCGATGACCTTCGTGCCCGGATCGTCGACCAGCGCCTCGATGAAGGACGCCATGGTCAACACTGCCTCGTTGCCGCTGCTGATCAGCGTCCGGAAACCGAACCCGGCCTGGTTCGCGAGCGCCTGTATCGTTGCCGCCGTGCCGCCGCTCTGGCTGACGATGGAGGCGGCGCCCGTGATCAGCCTGTCGGTCGCGAACAGCGCGGAACCGAAGCTCGCCGTCATCGGCTGCCAACTGTTGACGAGGCCGAGCGAGTTCGGCCCGAGCAGATGGAAGCCGGTGCGGCGGCAGGCCTCCACCAGCGCGTGCTGCAACTCGGCTCCGTCCGGTCCGATCTCGGCGAAGCCACCGGCCCAGGCGATACCGTGCTTGATGCCGGCTGCGGCGCATTCCTCGACCATGCCGGCGATGGCGGGCGCAGGCACGGCGAGGATGGCGAGGTCGGCTGGCGCGGGCAGGTCGCGCGGGTTGGGATAGCAGGGCAGTTCGGCGACGGTGGCGCGCTGCGGATTCACCGGCCAGATCGCGCCGGGATAGCCGAACTTCCGCAGCAGCCGCACGGCGCGGCCGCCGACATTGCCGTCCCGGTCCGACGCGCCGATCACCGCGATGCTGCGTGGCGCGAGCAGCGGACTCAGATCGGCCATGACCGCCTCAGCCGGCCCGGTCGACGAAGTTCAGTTTCAGCCCCGGGCGCGGCCAACGCAGCTTGGCGATCCGGCCGGTGGTGGACAGCGAGGCATAGACCGTCATCTGATCCGGCCCGCCGAAGCACAGATTGGTCACGTGGGTTTCGGCGAGCGGCACATGGTCGCTGAGGCCGGATGCCGGATCGACGACGGTGATGCCGCCATAGTGGATCGTGCCGACGCAGACGAAGCCATTGGCCTCGACCTTCAGCGAGTCAAAGCGCTGGAAGCCGCCCGCGCCGTAGACCAGCGTGGCCCCGTTGGGGGCGGGGAAGTCGGGCGACGGGTGCGGCACGTGCTCGACCACGCCGGGCGAAAGGATCCGGTAGCTCCACAGCCGCGCGGTCTCGGTCTCCGCGACGTAGAGCGTCTGCTCGTCGGGCGACAGGCCGATCCCGTTGGGTGTGTGCAGTGGGAAGGCCACCTCGCGGATCGCGCTGCCATCGGGCAGGGCGTAGTAGATGCCGCCGCGATCGCGGTCGCGATGCCGGGTCTTGCCGAGATCGGTGAAGTAGAACCCGCCCTGACGGTCGAAGACGAGATCGTTCGGCGCCTTGAGCCCCACGCCGTCGCAGGCATCGTAGAGGCGTTCGAACTTGCCGGTGCGCAGGTCCACCCGCTCGATGCGGCCGCCCGCGTAGTCGTCGGCGGCGCCGATCACCAGCGTCCTGGCGTTCAGCTTGTGGGTCTTGGCACCGCCGTTGTTGCAGACATAGGCGGCACCGTCCGGCCCGATCGCCACCCCGTTCGGCCCGCCGCCGAGGGTGGCCACGACGCTGACCTGCCCGCTCTCGCTCGCCCTGTTCAGGGTCCTCGCGGCGATGTCCACGAACAGGACCGACCCGTCTGGCAGGGCAACGGGGCCCTCGGTGAAGCCCAGCCCCTCGCAGAGATAGGTGACGTCCGAACAGTAGCCGTTGCGCAGCATCGGCATCGCGCGCGTTCCCCCCGAGCGGCCAGTCCGGCCGGCGGGCATAAAAGAGAACGCGTTCTAAAATTCGTCAAGCCACAATCCGCGTGGCCCTGACGATCAGTCCTGTCCCAGCGCCTCCAGCCGGGCATCGAAACGGCTGGTCTCCGCGCCCAGCCTGCTCGAGATGCTGCGCACGGTGCGCAGCAGGATCGGCTCCATCCGGTCCACGGCCTCCTGATCGAAGCGGAATTCCGGCCCGCTGAAGGTCACGGCGCCGGCGATGCGGCCGGCGGCGTCCAGGACCGGGGCCGCCATTCCCGCCATGCCGGATTCGATTTCACCCCGGGCGATCGCGACCATGCGGTCGCGGATGCCGGCCTCGGCGGCGTGCTGCGGCGAGCCGAAGGCGCGGAAGATGGCGCTGCCCGCCCCGCGGTCCAGCGGCACGATGTCCCCGGGTTGCAGATGGTCGCGAAGCAGGCGCGGGGAATCAGCCCGGTACAGCAGGATGCGCGTGTCCCCCTGGCGCACGAAGTACGATGCGCTCTCCCCGGTCTGCTCCACCGCGGCGCGGAGGGCGGCGAGGATCATGTCGGCCGGATGGATGGCCTGTTTGTGCAGGCTGGCGAGGCGGAGCGGCGTCGCGCCGATCCGGTAGGTGCCGGCCGTGGTCCGCTCCAGGTAACCGAAGCGTTCGAGCGTCGCGATGAGCCGGAGGATGGTGCTCTTGTAGAGATCCGTCCGCTTCGACAGTTCGGCGAGCGTCAGTTCCGTATCGTCGGCGCGGAACGCATTGAGCAGGGACAGCGCCCTGACCACGGCGGCAACGCTCTTCTCCGCATCTTCCGGCTTTTCCGTTCCCATCTTCGTGCAAGTCACTTCAAGGTCGTGGAACGGCCGAGGAGATACGCATTGTCCGGGAAGCGTCAAACCGGGCGGCTTTTGCACCGGACACGCTCCAGCCGTCCGGCCTGCCTGAAGCGAGGTGAGCTGCGCCAGTACCGTGCTTGGCACGCCGCTGGACGCGCTGGTGCTTGCGGTGGGCAGACGCGATGTCCGGGCTTCGAACCGGCAAATGAAGAACGCTGATCCGGGAGTGGCCGGCACCACGCGACAGGAGCATGGAGCCGGTGTCCGGTGGCGCTGTTTTCTCGGTGGGCTCCATGAGCTTCATCGGCGCACTGCTGATCGACGGCTGAACAGCGTGCTGCGTCGCTTCGCCAAACCTGAAAGCTTCGGCTGATCGGAGCGCCCGAAACACCGTCGCGGCATGGGGAACCCGCGAGTGGTGAACGGTTTCGAACCGCGCCGCTATAGCGACGCCGATACATCAAGTTAGAAGTCCACAGTGGCCCACGACACTGAGGCGTTTCGACGCGCGCGATAACGCGCACCGCCGAGCCTCGGCGCAAACATGAGATCATCTGAACACGCAGGAATTGCCATTGCAGGTTGCGTGGAGCCGATGGTGAGCCGGACCAGGCATGGCCGCTGTCGCGACGGAAGTTTTCCTGCCGGATTGTTCGATCCGGAGGATCAATGTCATCCTTCGTCCCGGACCCGGGCATCACCCGCCACGGCGGCGGTGACCCCGAAAGCGAAGGACAAGCCGATGCAACGCAGATCTCTTCTCGCCGGCGCAACGGGCGCCGCGCTGGCGCTTCCCGCTCTGCTCCCGTCCGCGCGAGCCCAGTCGTCATCGAAGGTGTTGCGCTTCGTGCCGGTCGCCGATCTGTCCAACCTGGATCCGGTCTGGGCCACCGCCTACCATATCCGCAACGCCGCCTTTCTGGTCTGGGACACGCTCTACGGCGTCGACAACCAGCTCCGCCCGCAGCGGCAGATGGTGGAGAGCGAGGAGGTCTCGGCCGACGGCCGCGTCTGGACCTTCACCCTCCGTCCCGGACAGGTCTTCCATGACGGCGAGCCGGTGCGTGCGAAGGACGCGGTGGCCAGCCTGAAGCGCTGGGCGGTGCGGGACACGATGGGCCAGCAGATCGCCGCGATCCAGGAGAGCCTGGTGGCGCTGGACGACCGGAGCTTCCGCTGGACGCTGCAGCGGCCTTTCCCGAAAATGCTCTACGCGCTCGCGAAGTCGAACACGCCCTGTTCCTTCGTCTTCCCCGAGCGCATCGCACAGACGGATCCGTTCAAGCAGATCACCGAATTCGTCGGCAGCGGGCCCATGCGTTTCCTGAAGGATGAATGGGTGCAGGGGGCGAAGGCCGTCTTCGAACGCGTCCCCGGCTATGTCCCGCGCGATGAACCTTCGTCATGGATGGCCGGAGGCAAGCGCATCCATTTCGACCGGATCGAGTGGATCACCATGCCCGACACGGCCACCGCCGCCGCCGCGCTGCGCACGGGCGAAGTGGACTGGGTGCAGAGCCCGCAACCCGATCTGGTCCCGCTGCTCGACCGCAGCCGCGGCGTGCGGACCGGTATCGTCGACCCGCTGGGGACGGTCGTCGCGATCCGGCTGAACCACCGTCAGCCGCCTTTCGACAACCGTGAGATCCGCCGTGCGCTGCTGATGGCTCTGGATCAGGATGACTACACCACCGCCATCGTCGGCGACGACCCGGCGATGCGCAAGAACATGTACGGCTACTTCACGCCGGGGACACCGCTCTACAACGAGGAAGGCGGGGAGATCCTGAAGCGGCCGCGCGACGTGGCCGCGGCAAAGGCGGCCATCGCGCAGGCGGGCTACAAGGGTGAGCCGGTCGTGTTGCTGGCGGCGCAGGACATTCACTACATGAAGGCGTCGAGCGAGGTCTCGGCTGAACTGTTCCGCCAGATCGGGCTGAACGTCGAAGTCATCGCGACCGACTTCGCCACCGTCGCCTCGCGCCGCGCCAACAAGGGCCCGGTCACGCAGGGCGGCTGGAGCGCTCTCTCGGCCACTCATGCCGGCACGGACTGCATCAGCCCGGCCTCCTATCTCGGCCTGCGTTCCAACGGCGAGCGCGCCTGGTTCGGCTGGCCCGACAGCCCGAAGGTCGAGGCGGGAATCAAGGCCTGGTTCGACGCACCGGACCTCGAAGCGGAGAAGGCCGTGGCGCGCCAGCTCAACGCCGATGCGCTGGAACACGTGGTCTTCGCGCCGACCGGCTTTTTCCTGACCAAGCAGGCATGGCGAGCGGAGCTGGAGGGGGTCGTGTCCGCTCCAGTGGTGGTATTCTGGGATGTGACCAAACGCTGACCGATCGGGTGACTCCATGCGCTTTCGGAAGCGCATGGAGTCGCTCCGGATCGTGGCGGCTGGTATCTGCGATCAGCGCCGGCTCAGGCCTTGAAGCGCGCGGCGAGCGCCTCGCTCAGGCTGCTGACGGCCCGCCCCACGGGCGGCGCGAAACCGCCGGTGCGGGGCTGCGGGATGCCCACCCGCACCAGCGCCTCCGCGAGCGGCACCGCGCAGCTCATTCCCTCGAGCACGGGCACCGGCACCCGGTCCTGGATCCGGCCGGGAATGCCGGCCATGACCGCGCCGATCAGGATCACCACCTCCGCCTGATCCTCCGTCACGAGCCGGCCGGCGGCTTCGACCATGGCGGCCTCGGTCGCTGCGGGGTCGGCCAGCACGCTCTCCGCACTGGTGCCCAGGCCGCGGATCCCTGCCAACCTGCCGCCCAGCCCGTATCCCTCCACGATCTCGCGCATGACGTTGGAGCTGCGCAGGTTGGTGACCAGCAGACCGAAGCGGCTGGCCGTCAGGTTGGCCACATGCAGCGCCGCCTCGGTCAACCCGATCACCGGCCCGGGGAACATCTGGCGCACCGCGCGCAGCCCGCTGTCGATCGATGCGCCGATGATCACGGCGTCGCAATCTCCGCTCTCCCGGGCCGCGGCGTCGAGCGCGGCATAGTCGCCGATCGTCATCTCCATGCGAGAGGCGATCACCTGGGCACCGAACGCCCCGGTGGCGGTCTTGATCGTCGTGCCCGGCGACGCGAAGCGCCGGGCGGTCTCCGCCAGCAGGTCGGTGATCGCCTGCGTCGTGTTGGGATTGATGATCAGCAGCTTCATACCGCAGCTCCGCCTTGTTGGGTCCCGCCGGGATACGCTTTCGTCACGACGCGCTTGACCGAACCACCGCGCCTGGGAACCGTGGCGGGTTCCCGCGTGGAAACGGAATGAGGCCGCGCCGTTACGCCAGGTATCCGGCACCATGGCTTTAACCATGATCCACGCCGACAGTGGAGGTTGCGTGATGAAGATTGGCCGCCGCCGGGTCCCCGGTCGGCGATCTCCGGACTCTCGGCACAGCCGCCCTTGTCAGTCGCGCGCCGATGAACGGACGCTGGCGTGCCGCGCAACCTGAGACACGGAGTCGTGCCGATGCCGCATGAGAAGCCTTGGCAGCTTTCCGCCACCGCACTGGCCGCGGCGTTCCGCGCCGGCACGCTGCGCCCGAGCGAGGCGCTCTCTTCCATCCTGGCGCAGATCGACGCGGTAAACCCCGTCCTCAACGCCTTTGCCCAGCTCGACCGGGACGGCGCGCGAACCGCCGCGACGGAGTCTGACGCCCGGTTCGCCGCCGGGACACCGCGCGGCGCCTTCGACGGCGTGCCCGTCAGCATCAAGGACAACATTACCGTGGCCGGGCTGCGGTGCGCCTGGGGTACCGAGGTCTTTCGCGACTACGTGCCCGAAGCGGACGAGACACCGGTCGCGCGGTTGCGCGCGCAAGGTGCGGTGATCCTGGGCAAGACGAATGTTCCGGAGTTCACCATGGGCCGGGGCAACACCCACACCGCGTTGTTCGGCACGACCCGCAATCCCTGGAACCCGGCGCTCACTCCCGGCTCCTCGTCCGGTGGGGCGGTCGCGGCGGTGTCGTCAGGCATGGGGCCGGTTGCGCTGGGCACGGATGGGGGCGGTTCGATCCGGCGGCCTGCGTCCTATTGCGGTCTGCTCGGACTGAAACCTTCCGCCGGCCGCGTCGCGCGCCGCAACGGGCTGCCGATCCTCCTGCATGATGCCGAGGTCATCGGGCCGATCACCCGGACGGTGGATGATCTCGCGATGATGCTCGCCGCCATTCAGGGCCCGCTGGACGAGGACCGCAACTCCCTCTTCTTCGATGCGGCGGAAGCCGAACCACCGGCGCCCACGGGCCTGCGCATCCTCTACGTGCCGCGCTTCGGCGACTGGGAGGTGGAGGAGCCGATAGCGGTCTCCTGCGCGCAGGCGGCACGCAACCTTGCCGCACTCGGCCATCATGTCGAGCAGGGAACGCTGCCGGCGGATCTGTCGCTGTTCGAACAGCACTGGCCAAAGATCGGCGCCGCCGGTCTGGCCTGGCTGCTGCGCGACAAGGACTGGGAAGGGCGGATCGACGCGCTCTACGCGGAGATGGTGCGCCGGGGGCAGGGACTCACCGCCTCGGACTATCAGGACGCGCTGGCCGCCTTCCGCGAGATCTACGCCCAGTTCGCCCGGTTCTTCCGGGACTACGACCTGATGATGACGCCGAGCGCGGGCGCGTTGCCCTGGAAGGCCGAAGAGGGGGCACCTCCCTATCACCGGGCTTTCACCGGCATCGTCAACATGGCGAGCCTGCCCGGGATCACGATCCCGGCCGATCCGTCCCCGGAGGGGCTGCCGATCGGCTTCCAACTCGTGGGGCCCTTCGGTGCGGACTGGCGCCTCGTGGCCGTGGCGCGGCAGTACGAGGCCGCGTATCCATGGGCGGACCGTTGGCCGGCGCTGTCCACGCAATCTCCCGCATCCACCTCCGGGCACCTGTCTCGGTCAGCCTGAGAACGGCGGCTGGCGGGGAGTTATAGGCACCGCAGGACCAGAAAACGCCCGAGCGAGGCATCAGGTCTCACGCACGGGTCAACCGAAAGCCGGGCAGCAGCGTTCAATCCCCCAGCCAGAGGGAAAGTGAGCCACCCATGTCCGGCCAAGCCGCTGCACCGCCCGTCGCCGGACACGGCGCAGCCACGCTCACCAGCGTCACCGTCGATGCGTACAACGCCGAGCTGCGCGACAAGGAGGGGTTCCTCGGCGATCGTGCCAGCAAGCGCGCTTTCTGGGCCATCCTGGACGAGTGGCGCGATCGCCTGCGCGAGCTCGGCGACGACGACCCGCTGGGGGAGGCGCCGACCGAGGAGATTTCCAAGCGCAGGCTGGAAAAGCTGTTGCAGGACGAGCGGCCGGAAGCGGCCGCCCTGGTCCACAGCGTGGTCGAGGAGTTCGCGCAGGAGCTGGCCGGTGTCATCCGGCGCTTCCTCAGGCTCAAAGGCTGGAAGGACACGGAGCGCATCGCCGTTGGCGGCGGGATGAGCGGCAGTCGGATAGGCCATCTGGCAATCGGCCGCGCCTCGTTGCTGCTTAAGGCAGAGGCGTTGGGCGTGGAACTGGTGCCCATCACCCACGATCCGGACGAGGCGGCCCTGATCGGTGCGGCGCACCTGGCGCCCAGTTGGATATTCGCCGGTCACGACAGCCTCCTGGCGGTGGACATCGGCGGCACGAACATCCGCGTCGGCATCGTGAACCTCAACCTCAAGAAGAAGGGCTTCCTGCAGGCCAGCGTGGCGGGGTTGGAGGTCTGGGCCCATGCGGAGGAGAAGCCGGGCCGCGAGGAAGCTGTGGAGCGGATCGCGGCCATGTTGCAGGCCATGGTCGCCAAGGCCGAGGCGGAGAAGCGCACCCTCGCGCCCTTCATCGGCATCGGTTGTCCCGGGATCATCGAGGAGGACGGCTCCATCGACAGGGGCGGTCAGAATCTTCCCGGCAACTGGGAGAGCAGCCGTTTCAACCTGCCTCGCGCATTGATCGAGCACCTGCCGGAGATCGGAGGCCATGCGACAGCGGCGCTGATGCACAACGATGCGGTGCTGCAGGGGTTGAGTGAGATTCCGAACATGCAGGATGTGAAGCGGTGGGGCGTGCTGACGATCGGCACGGGGCTCGGCAATGCGCGGTTCACGAACCGGAAGTGAGAGCGGGGGAGGGGCCTCCGCAAAACTCCCCATGCCATCGCGCCAGAAGTGCCAGTGGCTTGCCATCGCACGATTGGTTTGACCGACGTGTGCGCCTTATGGGGACGTGGGCGATTCCCTATGCCGCAAAATCGGCATTCCCAGCGGCGCTTGATGTCTCCATCTGATCCGCAGCGACTCTTGGCGTGGGATGACTGCTGCGCGCAGCGAATTCCCAGGCCAGCGCGCGAGGAGATGGAAGTGCCGACGAAGTAAGGGCCTCACCGCGGCATGTTTGAATCGTCGTTCAGCTCGAAGAGGCGGTATCCAGCCCGAGCAACACGGGCGCCATGGACGGCAACACTGGCTTCGGAAGGGGGCGTCCCAGAAGGAAGCCCTGCAGCTCCGTGCATCCCATATCTCGGAGAGCCTGCAATTGACCGTGTCCCTCCACCCCCTCTGCGGTGATGGGAATGTCCAACGCCCGGCCAAGGCCGAGAATGGCCCGAACGATGGCGACCGATCGCGTATCGGTCTCGAGTTTTGCGATGAATCCCCTGTCGATCTTGATGCGGTCGAACTGAAAATTCCTCAAGGTCGCCAAAGAGGCCCAGCCAGCGCCGAAATCGTCCAGCGCAAGATGTACGCCCAGGGATTTGAGGCGGGAGAATATAGCGGAGACCCGTTCTGAATTGCCAAGCAGCGCACTCTCGGTGATCTCGATTTCCAGCCGCGAAGCGGGGAGACCTGATGCCGCAAGTGCTTGCTCGACGATGAGAGGCAGGTCGTCGTTCTCGAGCTGGAGTGGCGAGACATTCACCGAGACTTGCAGATCCCATGGCCAGGATGCCGCGGCCCGGCAGGCTTCCCGGATGGTCCACGAACCGAGTTGATTGATCAGGCCGGTCGATTCAGCGACGGGGATGAAGACATCCGGAGAGACGCTGCCCTGCCTGGGGTGTTGCCACCGCGCCAATGCTTCGAAGCCTCTGACGGCTCCATCCCGTATCGAGACCACGGGCTGATAAACAAGCGAGAGCTGCTTGCGCTCGATCGCGTCGCGCAACCCGGCCTCGATATCCCACTCCGTCACCTGCGGCGCGAGAGCATCTCCCTCGAAGTGGCGGTATCCGTTCCGGCCCATGCGCTTGACCTTGTACAGGGCCGCGTCGGCCTTGCGCATGAGGAGTTCTGTCGCGGTTCCATCGTCCGGATAGATGCTGAAACCCACCGAGGCCGTGATGGCGATCCTGGTGGAGCCGATGGTGAACGGTCTCGCCAAGGCAGCATTGATCCGGCGCGCCAGGCCGAATGCCGAACGGACCTGATGAATACTGGCTTGCACCACACAGAACTCGTTCCCTCCCAGGCGGGCAGCCGTGTCGCCAGACCGGACCAGGCGTAACAGGCGTTTCCCGACCATGCGGAGCAATGCATCGCCAATTGCGTGCCCATGCTGGTCGTTGACTTCCTTGAATCCGTCGAGGTCGATCAGCAGCAACGAAACCTTGGCGTCGGTCTGTTTCGCGGCCTCTATGGCCTTGGCCAGGTGCTGACCGAGGCTGGTCCGGTTCGCCAGGTTCGTAAGTGGATCGTGCTCAGCCAGGTAGCGCGCCCGCGCTTCGGATTCGCGAAAGCGCGTCACGTCGGAGATCACGCCGAGGAGAAACGTCTCTGTGCCGTGCTCCGTCGGCAGAGTGATCAGCCGCTTCTTGGTCAGAATGACGCGGAGCGAGCCGTGGCCGTCGGTGATCACCTCTTCGTTCTCGACGGGCTGCCCCGTGGAGAACACATCGTTGTCAGTGCGCCAGAATATCTTTGCCTGTTCTTTTGGAACATGGCGACCGACAGGATGATTGAGGATTTCGTCGCGATGACATCCAATCAGCTCGCAGTATGCATCGTTGACGACAACGCTTCTGTGCTGCCGATCCGTCAGGAAGATTGGGTTTGGAATTGAATTGAGTATCGCCTGCAGAGCGTCAGGCGTGGCCAGGATATCTGATTTCGACAGCACGGTACCCTGGCTCCCTCCCGCAAGGCAGGACTCTGTTTAACGGGAATAAATCGCCCGAGTTTCGCGCTCTCCAGAAATACTTGGAAGAATCGCCAGTAAAAATTGCAAATACCTCCCGCAGGCCATCTTGGACCCGGTTAATACTGTACACCTGCGCTTCAACGCATTCTGCGTCGTTCCAGCCTCTAGGCCATCGCTGCACTCTCGTTCCGATTGTAAAATGTCCCTCTCAGGACACCATTATGGATAATTCTGGCAAAATCACAATCATTGCGTGTGACGGGATGGGGAATGCCCCGTCGAAGGACGTATGACAGTATGCAATTCTTTGTAACTCTCGCCCGAAGGGAGGATGAAGATCAGGGGATGAAGAGAGTTCTTATCCGTGTCTGCGGATCTGCGCGGACGTACTTGGCGGCGGCCGAGGCAGGGCAGGTCGGATCAACCAGGCTCAGCTAGTCGATGCACCTGCGTCGGGCGCCGCTTGGCGGGTTGATGTTCGTCGTGAAGTTCCGGTCGAGATCCACAGCAGCCTGCCGGAACCCTCGTGCGTCCCGGCATTGCCCCTTGCCGTTCATCTTGAACGGCGACCGGCCCACGCAGAACCTGCTGTTGCCTTCGACGCTGACGCCGCTCGACTCCGCGCGGAAGAACACGTGGTTCGGGTCTGACGTTTCGCTGCGCAGCACGACGGTGGCGCACCCGCCGCACGCATTGAGGGTCCACCATCCTTCGGAGGTGAAGCCGCCCCTTGGATTGACGTAGGCGACGGCGACACGCATGCGATCCGCCGTCCGGTTGCAGATTGTCCAGTCGGCCTGGGCTGCTGGGATGGTGCTCAGGGTGAGGGCGCCCAGGACGCCGAGCCGGTTCCACTGCATCTCGATCCTCCCGCTGGTGTCGGCTGATCGACGGCTTGCGAAGCCTTGCTGTGTCGCAACGAGGCCATCCAACACCGAATGGTTCATCGGAGCAGTGATCTGGTTCATCCGGACGTTGCGCAGATTTCCCCTTGCCCCGAAGAAAGGCGAAAGCCCGATGGAGCGATCTATCGTATTGATGTAGCTATGAGTCTCGGCTGAATTTTCGGGAGGCGATATCCAGAACCCGAACACCTCCCGTTTGCAGGCCCCCAGATTCAACTGCGTGAACAGGTCCCCCCTGAGCGCAACCCCCCAGACCAGAGCCTGCGGCCCTCCCGACGAAGAAGACCTGATCTACCCGTCCTGCGTGTCGTGGGGCTCGATCCTGGCAGGTGCTGCCGCTATCGCTGCATGAAGAACGGCCTCGAGCGTCGAAGCCCGCCCTATGTCACCGACCAGTTCCGCGAACCCCTCGCGTCGCAGCAGGTCCCGCACCCGGCCATGTGCTCCTGACACAGACAGGCGGGCGCCGTGGCGTTCAGCCGCCGCATGCAGTTTCCGCAGCATCCCGACCGCGGCAAGGTCCAGGTGCGGCGCCGCGGACAGATCGCAGACCACCAGGCGCACCGTGCCCGGCGGTTGCGCGGCAAGCCGGGCGAGAACAACCTCCAGCACGACGTCCGCATTCACGTACAGCAGCGATCCTTCCGGGCGAAAGGCGATCACGCCGGGGATCGGCTCGTTCTCCGGATGGCGCGCGATGTCGCTGTACCGGGTCGTGCCTGGTACGCGGCCGAGAAAGGCCACATGCGGTCGGCTTGCCTGAACCAGCAGGATCAGCACGGAAACCAACGCCGCTAGCAGGATGCCCTGCAGGATGCCGAACAGCAGCACGCCCGCGAGTGCGACAGCCGCCGCCGCGAAATCGGGACGGCTCACGCGCCAGAGGCGGATCAGCGCCGGGACGTCTATCAGCCCGGCTACCGCCGCGAGCACCACCGCGGCCAGCACTGCCTTCGGCAGGTCCGCCAGCAACCCGGTCAGGAACATCAGGCAGAAGCCGAGCGCCGCGGAGGCAACGACGAGCGTGAGCGGCGTGCGAGAGCCGGCCTTCTCCGCTACCGCGGACTGCGACAAGCCGCCGGCAACAGGGTAGCCTTGCCCGATCCCCGCCATCAGGTTCGCCGCGCCGATGCCGAGGAATTCCTGCCGCGGGTCGAGCGCGTAGCCATGCTTCTCGGCGAAGCCCCGCCCGGCGGAGACCCCTTCGATATAGGCCAGCAGAAGGATGCCGGCCGCGAGCGGGAAGATGCCCTCCACATCCGACAGGCGGAGCGAGGGCAGTGCGATCTGCGGAAGTCCGGCGGGGATGTTCCCCGTCACGCGCACACCCAGATCAGGCAGGCCGAAGACCCCGGCCACCAGGATCGCCAGCACCACCACGCCGAGCGCGACCGGCCGCCCCGGCAGCCGCCGGCCGCCCGCAACCAATAGTGCAAGTCCGATCAGCCCGACCGTGAGCGTTAACACGCTGAGTCCCGGCAACTGTCCGATCAGCAGGACCAGCCGTTCGATCACGTTCTGCCCGCCGCCCGGGACGCCGAACAGCGCCGGCAGCTGCGTCACGGCGATGGTGATGCCCGCGCCCGCCTTGAAGCCGATGAGGATGCTGTCGCTGATCAGCTTCGTGAGCACGCTGAGCCGCAGCGCCCAGGAGAGGAGGCACAGAACCGCCACCGCAAAGGCGGCGAGGCTCGCGATCGCCGCGTAGCGCGCCATATCGCCGCCGGCCATGGCGCCGACATTCACCACCAACATCAGGGAGATCGCGGAGGTCGGCCCGATCGCGAGGTGCCGTGACGAACCGAGCAGCGCGTAGCCGATCCCCCCCAGCATGTAGCCATAGACGCCCACCTGCGGCGGCAGGCCCGCGAGCGTGGCGTAGGCAAGAGCCACCGGCAGGGCGTAGGCCGCAAGCGTAATGCCTGCGATCAGGTCGCCGTGAAGCGACTGCAGAGAATAGCCCCGGAGCCACTGCAGGGGCGGGAAGAGTCGCCGCGCAGCGTTGCGGTGAGGGGGCGGCTGCGCGGTCTCCTCTCCCGTCATCGGTCCTGCTCCCATGGCTGGACTTCTTCAGCGCTTCCGAAGACCGCTTCAGTCCCTGCAATCGGCAAGTGTAGGCGAAAGAGCCTGCAACGATAGGGATGTGATGGTGTAGCCTCTGGCGAGGCGCAGTCACGACGGCACATTATGCCCCGCTTGGCTCACAGGGGCTGGCGCGTCTCAAGCAGCCTGCCGTCGGTGCGGTATCGATGCCGGCGCCGGTATCCTTGAGCAGGGCTGGGGTGACCCCGAAGTGTATGTGACCGATCCGACCGGCAGCCACATCCGGTTTCAGTCTGCCTGGCAGCCACGCGGGCGGCATCAACGGTTGCGCGACCAGCGTTCGGCGCGGCTGTCGGGCGTTCAGCCAGCCGTCTGCCTATCGCAGATCCGTTGCGACTTCCCTTGCTCCGGGTGCGCCTTGCCATCGGGAGGGTGCAGACCTGCAGCGCGAGGAAGTTGGATTCCAGCGATGCTGAACGGGGGTTACAGACTCCCTCGCTTTCGCCCAGAATCCGCTGTTGGAAGCAGGCGTTGCCGTGTCACCGGGACCTGCATCTGGCGACGATGGCAAGGGCTGGTGCTGGCCGCTGGCGAGGAGCACCCGGAACCAGCCCCTGATCGGCTTGTCGGGTTTCCTGAGGCGTTGGTTGGAAGAGCGATGCAGCAAACACACGACCCATTCCGAATCGACGGCACCGTTGCCGTGATCACCGGCGGCGCGCGCGGGATTGGCCGGGCGACGGCCGAGGCCTTCCTGCGGGCCGGGGCCAGCGTCCATCTGCTCGATCGGGACGGGGACGAGGTAGCAGCCTGCGCCGCAGCCCTGGGGAGCAACTGTCATGGCCATCAGCTCGACGTGACCGATGAACCGGCCGTCGACGCGATTTTCGACAGGATCAGGCTGAGCGAAGGTCGCATGGACATTCTGGTCAACAACGCCGGCACTGCCATCCGCCGGCCGACGACGGAGCTGTCGCTCGGCGACTGGCAGCGCGTCGTCGACGTGAACATGACCGGATGCTTCCTGTGCGCCCGCACGGCCGGTCGCGTGATGACCGCGCAAGGCTCCGGCGCCATCATCAACGTCGCTTCAATCATGGGGCTTTCGGGCGGAGGGCTCTACCCGAACATCTCCTACCAGACCACCAAAGGCGCCATCGTCAACATGACGCGGGCACTTGCGGTCGAATGGGCATCGAGGGGTATCCGGGTGAATGCCGTTGCTCCGACCTGGGTCGAGACCGACTTCATTGCGGGCCTCAAGAACGATCCGGAGTTCGTGCCCGCGGTGGAAAGGCTGACCCCGGCAAAGCGCCTGGCGAAGCCGGACGAGGTCGCCAACGCGATCCTCTTCCTCGCCAGCCCCGCAGCATCGATGGTCATAGGCCACGTGTTGGCCGTTGATGGGGGGTTCCTCGCGCAATGAGGGGAGGTTCCAGAATGCGCTGCGAACTGCCCTGCCGCTGCGGCCGGCGAGCGCCGACGGTGTAGGTTCCGCCCGCTGCGGCGGGGTGGATGGACACACGGCAAGCCTGTCGGGGCCTCAGCAGGGATTCGCCTCCGGCGGCCGAATGGAAATCCGACGCCAGCAAGCCGGTATCAAGCCCGACCTGCAGTCCCATACCCCCTGAGCGTAGCAGCGGTCGCCTCGGCCTTCGTCGTCTGGCTCGACCCATCGATCTGCCCCGGCCCACGCGTGCGCGGGGGAGCATGTCAGCCATGCCTCTAACGGCCTTGGGTCACCTTGCACCGACGAGCCGAGTTTGTACTCGCTGGGATGGGGGTAGTGCCGTGTATGGTGATGGGGGGTAGGAAGAGGGTGCATCGTTAATATGCACGCCAGATCAATATGTTAGCAAGATGGCGTCCCCTAGGGGATTCGAACCCCTGTTACCGCCGTGAGAGGGCGGTGTCCTAGGCCTCTAGACGAAGGGGACCTTGGATAAGTCGTTGATATCCTTGGTCGTCAGTCCAGTCAAGTCCGGTTAGAATCCAACCCTATTCGGGATTTATTCGAAGCCGGCGCCACGGGATACCGCTGTGCTTGTCGCGCCGAAGGAGCAATCCCGTGCCTTCCAACATCGCCTATCGGCCCGGTTCTTAGTATCACACCGACATTCTTGGAAGGGGAGAGCTGCCGATCAACCCTCACGAGCCCTTCTATATCGCTTCCCTGACCAAAGCGATCCTCTCCGCGTTGGCGGTCCAGCTGCACCGTGAAGGGGTGCTGTCGCTCCGACAGTTACCGGGGCTTCGACATTCTGGAGTTCCGGCGCTGAGCCGATCAGGCGGGCATCGTGTCCGCCCGGCGTCCGCCGTCACGATAGCGCGCGCGGGCCGGGTTCGCGCGGCGGCTTGGCGCGGCTCAGCGGATTTCGGCGATGGCCTCGATCTTGAGGACCACGCCGAACGGCAGTGACGAGCACCCGCAGGTGCCGCGGCAGTGGCGCCCCACGGTCTCGCCGAAGGCTTCCACCATCAGCTCGGACGCGCCGTTCATCACCGACGTGTGCTCGGTGAAATCGGGGACGCAGTTGAAGAAGCCCGCAAGCTTCACGATCTTGACCACCCGGTCGAGGTCGCCGTCGCAGGCGTTGTTCAACTGGTACAAAACCTTGAGGCCGGCGGCGCGGGCGGCCCGATAGCCGTCGGCGGCGGTCACGGTGTCGCCGATGCGGCCGGTGATGAGCTTGCCATCGGCCTCGGCGAGCATGCCGTTGAGAAAGAGGAGGTTGCCGGTCCGCACGTACGGCAGATAGATGCCGGGCGGCGAGAGGGGCCTGGGCAGGACGATGCCCGCTGCCTTCAGGCGGTCCGCGACGCGCATGTCTGGGTTCCTTTCTTTCGACGGTCCCCGTGTGGGGATCGGTTCCGCGGGGTTTCGCTGTCTCGCCGCCTTGCCGGGCGACGTCGCCCGGCAAGGAGCAGTCCCACTTCGTGTTGGGCGACGCCGACGGCACAAGCCGCTCGACCGCGTGTGCGAATACGCCAGGGCCCCAGGCCGCGGCGGATCGGGGCCACGCGGGCGGTCGGACCACGCGCAGGCGGCCCATGCGGCCCGAGGTTCAGGCGACCCTGGGCGCCGCGTCGCTGTAGAGGTGACATTCCACCAGCTCGTCCGGCCCCGTGCAGCGGGGAGCGGGGGCGACCCCGCTGCACGTCGGCATGGCAGACGCGCAGCGCGGGTGGAAGGCGCAGCCGGACGGCGGCTCGAGCGGGTTGGGATAGCCGACGCCGAGCTGGGTGTCCGGCACCCCGAGGCCCGGCTCGGGTGTGAGCACGGACGCGAGCAGTGCCTTCGTGTACGGGTGGCGCGGCGTGCGGAACAGGGACTCGGTGTCGGTCTCCTCCACGATGCGGCCGAGGTACATCACCGCTACCCGGTTCGCCATGTGCTCGACCACCGCCAGGTTGTGGCTGATCAACAGGTAGGTGAGGCCGAGGTCCTTCTGCAGGTCGAGCAGCAGGTTGAGGATCTGCGACTGCACCGAGACGTCGAGCGCCGAGGTGGGCTCGTCGCAGATCACGATCTCGGGGCGCATGACGAGCGCGCGCGCGATCGCCACCCGCTGGCGCTGGCCGCCCGACATCTGGTTCGGAAAGCTGTCGCGGTAGCGCAGCGGCAGCCGCACGAGGTCGAGCATCTCGGCGACCTTGCGCCGCCAGTCGGCCGGGCCGCCCAGCCCGTGCACGCGCAGCGGCAGCGACACGATGTCCTCGACGCTCTTCCTCGGGTTGAGCGACGAGTAGGGGTCCTGGAAGATCGGTTGGACGCGCTTCGCGATGGCGCGCTGGTCGAGCGTGCCGGTGGGTTGACCGTCGATCAGCACCTCGCCCGCGGTCGGCGCCTGGAGGCCGAGCAGGATCCTGGCCAGGGTCGACTTGCCGCAGCCGGACTCGCCCACGAGGCCCAGGGATTCCCCCTTGTAGAGGCGGAGCGAGACGCCCGAGACCGCGCGCAGCGGCCGCCTGGCCTTGAGGAATCCGGCACCGACCTGGAAGGTGCAGTGCACGTCCCGGGTTTCGAGCACGGCGTCAATTCCGCACGCCGCCGTCATGCTGGAATCCCGTGCGTGGCGCCGCCATGGGCATCGGGCAGGAGGCCATCGAGGCCATGGGAATCGGGTTCGCGCAGGCAACGATAGCCGCGCCCGTCGTGGATCGCGCGGACTGGAATCTCGGCGCCGACGCAGGCGTCGTGCGCGTAGGTGCAGCGGTTGCGGAAGTGGCAGCCGCCCAGGTCGCCGACCAGCGTCGGGACCATGCCGGGGATGGAGCCCAGATGCTCGCCTCGGCGCGTGCGGCCGGGAATGGGGATGCAGCGCATCAGGGCCTGCGTGTAGGGGTGCATGGGGGCCGCGAACACCTCGTTCACCGTGCCGGTCTCGACCACCTGGCCGGCGTACATCACGGCAACCCGGGTGGCGACCCGAGCGACGATGCCGAGATCGTGCGTGATCAGGATGACGCCCATGTGGAACTGGCCCTGCAGGGACTTCAGCAGGTGCAGGATCTGCGCCTGGATGGTCACGTCGAGGGCGGTGGTCGGCTCGTCGGCGATGATGAGGTCGGGGCCGCACATAAGAGCCATGGCGATCATGATCCGCTGGCGCAGGCCGCCTGAAAGCTGGTGGGGATACTGCCGGAGCCGCCCGGTAGCGGCCGGGATACCGACCCTCTCCAGGAGGTGGACGGCGCGGTCCACGGCCTCCGGCCGGCGCGCCTTCTTGTGGCGCAAGTAGGTTTCGACGAGCTGCTCGCCGATGGTGTACGCCGGGTTGAGCGAGGTCATCGGCTCCTGGAAGATCATCGACATCCGCGAGCCGCGGATATCCGCCATCTCACGCTCGGAGAGGCCCTGCAGGTCGCGGCCGCCGAAGGTCAGGCGACGGGCCGCCCGCTGCGCCCGCTGCGGCAGCAGCCCCATCACGGCGAGCGCGGTGAGCGACTTGCCGCAGCCCGACTCGCCCACGATGCACAGCGTCTCGCCGCGGTTGACCGAGAAATCGACGTCGCGCACCGGCGCGAAGCCCCCGCGCATACCCGGGAACGAGATCGTCAGGCCCTGGACGTCGAGGATCGCGCTCAATTGCGGTTCTCCGGCGCCGACACGTCGCGCAGCCCGTCGCCCAGCATGTTGATGCCCATCACCAGCGTGAACAGGGCGACGCCGGGGATGGTGATCATCCAGGGACTGAAGAACATGTCGCCCTTGGCTTCCGACAGCATCAGGCCCCACGAGGGTTCGGGCGGCTGCACGCCCAGGCCGAGGAAGGACAGCGTCGCCTCGAGCAGGATCGCGTGCGCCATCTCGAGGGTGGCGACGACGACGAGTGCGTTGGCGACGTTCGGCATGATCTCGCTCAGGATGATGCGCGCCGACGAGCAGCCGATGGCCCGGGCGGCGGTGACATACTCGAGGTTGCGTATCTGCATGGTGACGCTGCGCATGACCACGGCGAAGCGGTCCCAGATCAGGCAGCCCAGCACGACGATGATGATCGTGATCGAGCCGCCGTAGAGTGAGACGACGGCGAGCGCCGCCAGGATCAGCGGCACGCTGAGGCGGGTCGTGATGAAGAAGTTGACGACCATGTCGATGCGGCCGCCGAAGTAGCCGGCGGCGACCCCGAGTGCGGTGCCGAGCGCGCCCGAGATGACCATGGCGAGCACGCCGATCAGCATCGAGATGCGGGCGCCGTAGATCAGCCGGCTCAGGTAGTCGCGGCCGATGTTGTCGGTTCCCAGGGGATGCGTCCACGACGCCTGCGGGTGGTCGTAGAACCAGGCGTGCCAGATGGGCGGCACGCGCCGGTTGCCGAGGTCCTGCAGGTACGGGTCGTGCGGCACGATCCACGGCGCGAAGATCGCGATCAGCAGGATAGACAGCACGATGATGCCGCCAATGCGCAGGCCCACGTGGCCGAAGACGCGCGCCGCCAGCCGCTCGCGCCGCGTTTCCGCATGCCGTTCCGGAATGTCCATGGCGCCGGGCAGTGGACCCGGAACGGTTGCGGTGTCCTGCGGGCTCATGCCGTGCCGTCCGGATCAGTGGATGCGAATGCGAGGGTCGAGGAAGGCGTTCAGCAGGTCCGACAGGAACGTGAGCGTGACGTAGAAGACGGAAAGGACGATCACGACCGCCTGCACCACGGGCAGGTCGGCCGTCTTGATGGATTCCCACGCGAGGTAGCCCACCCCTTGCAGGGCGAACACCGCCTCGACCACGACCGAACCGCCGAGGAGGTGGCCGAACTGCACGGCGGCGAGGGCGACGACGGGGATCATGGCATTGCGGAGCGCGTGCTTGAACAGGACCTGCGGTCGCTTGAGGCCCTTGGCGCGCGCCGTGCGGATGTAGTCGGACGACAGCACCTCGATCATGCCGGCCCGCGTAAGCCGCATCACAGTCGGGATGACGTAGTAGGCGAGCGCGATGCTGGGCAGGACGTAATGCCACAGCGTATCGGTGCCCGAGACCGGCAGCCAGCGCAGCATGACGCCGAACACCAGCATCAGCATCAACGCGAACCAGAACGTGGGCGTCGCCATGCCGAGCACGGCGACGACCAAGGCTGAGCGGTCGATCCAGGAATTGGGCCGCATGGCGGCAGCGACGCCAAGCGGCACGCCGATGGAGAGGGCGAGCAGGAGCGAGGCGGCGCCGAGTGCCATGGTGGTCGGGAAGCGTTCGGCCAGCAACTCCGTGACCGGGCGGCGCTGCCGGATCGAGGTGCCCATGTCGCCGGACAGCCAGTTGCCCAGCCACTCCGTGTACTGGACGTGCAGCGGCCGGTCGAACCCGTAGGCCTTGCGTACGGCCTCGATGTCGCGGTCGCTGGCGCCCTCGCCGGCGATGGCGTGGGCGGGGTCGACGGCCACGTTGGTGAACCCGAACGTGAGAACCGAGACGACGCTCAGGACGAGAAGCGCGACGCCCAGACGTTTGAGGGTGTAGTTCAGCACCGCCGCCTAGCCTTCCCGGCTTCTTTTCGGTGTCGGGCTTTTTCCGCGGAGCATCGCCGTTCCCCTCGTCGATGTCGCCTCAAGGCTCTCTTGAGAATTTTCTATCCGACGCGGCGGCATCCGGCAAATGGCCGTCGGCGCCTGTCGGATGAAGTCCCGCCTGCGTGTCGTGTTTCCGGCGGCCGTTTGATTGACAGCATCTCGGCTTTGGATATCTGCTGATCGTGCAACAACACAAAAAAGTTTCAGAGGAAACGGCAATGACAATCCGGCTCCGCGCACGGTGCGCGGCAGTCTCCGTCTTCCCGTCCGCAGGATCGACGTCGCATCCATGCGTCTCCATGATCCGGTGCCGGTGATGATCGTGCGGGTGCTGACGGCGCCGCTTGTCTGTGTGCCCGCAAGGGATACACTCAATCGGTTCCGCCACCATGGCTTCGCCGACCGAGATCACTAATCGAATACGTCACGACACGGAACGTCTTTCCAAATACGAAATACCCCTGAACAGAATACAGGAAAGGAACGATGGTCCAGTTGAGAAACGGATTGGCGCTGGCGCTCCTGGGGGCCGCGCTCCTGCTCGCGTCCGCACCTGCCTCTGCACAGAAGTCAAGAGACACACTGCGCTACGTCGATTCGTTCAACCTGGACGTGATCGACCCGTATCACACGGGCGCGCGTGAAATCACGATGGTGATCGGGGAGATGGCGTTCGACACGCTCACCTACCGCGATCCCAAGACGTTCGAGCACAAGCCGCTTCTGGCCAGGTCGTGGACCTGGGTCAACGACGTCACCCTCGACTTCGACCTTCGCACCGATGTGACGTGGCACGATGGTGTACCGTTCACGGCTGATGACGTCGCCTACACTATCAACTACGTGCTTGATCCCGCGAACAGGGCCTACCATCGCGACTGGGTGAGCTGGATCAAGACGGCGGAGGTCCTCGCCAAGGACAAGGTGCGCCTGCATCTGAATGCGCCCTTCGGGCCGGCGCTCGAATACATCTCCCTGCTGGTGCCGATCATCCCCAAGGACTTCTACGACGCCAGCGGCCGCGCGGGTGCCAACGGTCGCCTCGTCGGCACCGGCCCTTACAGGATCACCGAGTTCGTGCCGAGCCGCGGCGTGAAGTTCGAGATCAACAGGAACTACATACCGGACGGTCCCAAGGGCACGCCGTCGATCGGCAAGATCGAGCTGCGCGTCCTGCCCGACCTCGCCACCCAGGCGGCCGAGCTCCTGTCCGGCGGCGCCGACTGGATCTGGCGCGTGTCGCCCAACCATCTCGACAACATCCGACAGATGAGGGGATTCCAGGTCGCATCGGGCTCCACCATGCGGATGACGTGGATCAGCTTCGACGTGGAGGGCAAGGCCGGCAACATCTTTCAAGACCGGCGCGTCCGCCAGGCTTTCGCCCACGCGATCAACCGCGAGCAACTGGTGCGCGCGGTGATCGGCCCCGGCGGCCGAGTGCTGGAAACCGCCTGCTATCCGCGGCAGTTCGGCTGTGCCACCGACGTTCCGAAGTACGAGTTCAGCATCGACAAGGCCAAGCAGCTTCTGGCCGAGGCTGGCTATCCCAACGGCTTCCGGGTGACGTTGCACTCCCACGCCTCGGCACCCCAGCCGGTCATCGTGGAAGCGGTGCAGGGCTTCCTGCGGCGGGCCGGCATCGACGTCCGGCTGCAGATGCACGGCAACTTCAAGCCGTTCTACGAGGCGATGGAGCGGGGCGAGGTGCCGGTGGCGATCTCTTCCTATGGCAACTACAACATCGGCGACGTGCAGATCTCGGTTCCGCTCTATTTCGGCGGCGAGAGCCGGGACACCGTGCGCGACGAGAGGCTGATGAACGCGATCAGGGAGGCGAGCCGCACCAGCGACGCGGCGCGACGCAAGGAACTGCTCGAGATGGTGACCAGGACCGCTATCGAGGAGTCCTACTGGGTGCCGCTCCTGCTCCAGTCGGTGCACTACGCGTACTCGTCGGATCTCGACATCCCGCTGTGGGACGACGAGAATCCGCGCTTCTATCTGGCGAAGTGGAAGTAGGCCGGGGGAGCAACTGAACCGCGAGGTTCCGCCGGCGCCGACCCGACCCGGCACCGGCGGGGCCACGATCCTCCGGCCCTCGTTCCTTTCGGGAGACGACCGATGATCGCGATCCAACCGTCCGCGCCGTCATCCGCGGCATCGACGTACCGTCCGAGCATCATGGCGACCAGGCAGGCGGTGGTCTCCGGCCATTATCTGGCGTCGCAGGTCGGCTTCCAGATTCTCGAGGCGGGTGGCAACGCCGTCGACGCCGGGTGCGCAGTGGGCATGGCGACGGGCGTGCTCGAAAGCCAGTTCGTCGGCGTCGCCGGCATTGCGCCGATCCTGTTCTACCTCGCCGACCGGAACGAGGTGCTGACCGTCGGCGGCACCGGGGTCTGGCCCCGGAAAGCGTCGTGCGCGTTCTTCCAGAAGAACTACGGCGGCGAGATCCCGATCGGCATCCAGGCGTCTGTGGTGCCGCCGGCACCCGGCGCGTGGATTTTGGCGCTCAGGGAATACGGCACCAAGAGCTTCGAGGAGGTGGCCGCGCCGGCCATCCGCCTCGCCCGCGACGGGTTCCCGATGTACCCGTTCCTGCAGAAGATCATCCGCGAGCAGGAGCCGAATACGCGGCGGTGGGAATCGAACACGGCAGTCTACCTGCCAGGCGGCCGTGTTCCCGAGATCGGTTCGATCTTCCGCCAGACCGACATCGCGAAGACGCTGCAGTACCTGGCGGACGAGGAAAAGGCCCACAGCAGCCGCGGCCGCAAGGCCGGCCTGCAGGCAGCGTGGGACGCTTTCTACAAGGGCGATATCGCAAGCACCATCGACCGCTATTACCGGGAGAACGGCGGCCTGCTGACGCGCGAGGATATGGCCGCGTTCTCGCTCGAGTTCGAGCCGCCGTGCCGCGGCCAGTACGAGGGTATCGACGTCTACACGTCGGGGCCGTGGGGGCAGGGGCCGTCGCTGTTGCAGGCGCTCAACCTGCTCAAGGGCTACGACCTCAAGGCGATGGGTCACAACAGCATTGATTACGTGCACACCCTGACCGAGACCATCAAGCTGGTCGCGGCCGACCGGGAAGCCTATTTCGGCGACCCCAAGTTCATCGACGTGCCCATGGAGGCACTGCTGTCGAAGGCCTACGCCGACGAGCGGCGCAAGATGATCCGCCCTGACACGGCGTGGCCCGATATGCCCGAGGCCGGCCGGGTGAAGGGCGCCAACTGGCCGACGGCGGCGGAGAAGGCGGCCGGACGGCGCGCGCCGGTGGGCGGCGTCGACGTGCCGGCGCAGCCGGCGGAGCGTGATCTCGCGTCCATGGACACGTCCTATTTCTGTGTCATGGATCGGCACGGCAACGTGTTCTCGGCCACCCCCAGCGACGGCATCCTGAAGGGGCCGATCGTGCCCGGCACGGGCATCCTGCCCGCCCTGCGCGGCATGTGCTCATGGGCCGATCCGGACCACCCGTCGAGCGTCGCGCCCGGCAAGCGGCCGCGTACCACCATGGGCCCGGCGCTCGCCATCCGGGACGGCGAGATGGTGATGCCCTTCGGCACACCCGGCTCGGACGTCCAGTTGCAGACCATGCTCCAAGTGCTCATGAACATCGTTCACTTCGGCATGGACCCGCAGCTCGCGATCGAGGCGCCCCGCTTCGCCTCTTACAGCTTTCCCAACTCGTTTTCGCCGCACACCAGCTATCCGGGCCGGCTCAACCTGGAATCGCGCATCGCGCGCGATGTGGGCGACGCGCTGGCCGCGCGCGGACATAAGGTCGAGTGGTGGCCGGAACGGGCGTGGCCGGCGGGGTCGGCCTGCGCGATCCTCAAGGACGTGCGCACCGGGGTGATGACGGCGGGCGCGGATTTCCGTCGCACCGCCTACGCTATCGGGTCGTGAAGGGGGGGGGCGCAAGGTGCGGTTGCGACAGAGGAAGGGCGGCTGACGGATGAAACCGGAGCAAGGAACGGCAACCTATCGGCCGACGGTGATGGCGCATCGCCATCTGGTGTGCACGGGGCATTATTGGTCCTCGCTCGCCGCCTTCGAGATCCTCGAGGCGGGCGGCAACGCCGTTGACGCGGGCGTTGCCGCGGGGCTCGCGACCAACGTGCTTGAAAGCGAGTTCACCGGTTTCGGTGGCGTGGCACCGACTATGATCTATCGCGCGGACCGGGACGAGATCGTCACGCTGGGCGGTGTCGGCGTGTGGCCGCAGGCGGCGACGTGCGCCTACTTCCAGGAACGCTACAAGGGCAAGGTGCCCGACGGTATCCTGCGTACCGTGACCCCGGCCGCGCCCGACATCTGGATCACCGCGCTCGAACGCTGGGGCACCATGTCCTTCGGCGACGTCGCGAAGAGTGCCATCCGCTTCGCGCGCGACGGTTTCCCGATGTACGACATGTTTCTCGAGGTCCTCGCCGACAAGGGCAAGGCATTCAAGAAATGGCCGACCACCGGCAGCGTGTTCATGCCGGACGGCCGCCTGCCCGCGATCGGCGACACCTTCGTGCAGGCCGACCTCGCGCGTACGCTCCAGTACCTGGCGGACGAGGAGAAGAGCCACGCGAAGAACGGGCGGGCGGCGGGCCTCGCCGCTGCGCGCGACGCCTTCTACAAGGGCGATGTCGCCAAGGCCATCGTGCGCCAGCAGGTCGAGCAGGGCGGCCTGATGACGGCCGACGACCTCGCCCGGTTCCGCGCCGACGTGGAGACGCCGCTGCGTATCCGGTTCGGCGATCTCGACGTCTACGGTTGCGGTCCCTGGTGCCAGGGGCCGCTGGTGCTGGCGGCGCTTCGCATCCTCGAGAAGGTCGACCTGCCGGCGATGGGCCACAATTCGGCGGCCCACATCCACCACGTGGCCGAGGCGCTGAAGCTTGGGGCGGCCGACCGGGAGGCCTATTGCGGCGATCCCAAGTTCGTCGACGTGCCGTTGGACGAACTGCTGAACGATGCCAACATCGCCGCCCGCCGGGCCGCCATCCGCAAGGACCGGGCGTGGCCGGAGATGCCGCCCCCCAGCGCGCTCGCGGGCCGCGCGCCCGTGGCCTGGACGCCCGATCCGTCCGCCGGCTCGGAGGCCTCCGCGCTCGACCGGGAGGCCATTCCCGAAACGTCCTATCTCTGCGTCGTCGACGGCAAGGGCAATGTGTTCTCGTCGACGCCGAGTGACGGCACCATCAGTGGCCCGGTGGTGCCGGGCACCGGCATCACGACCTCCATGTGGGGCTCGCGCGCCTACACCGATCCCCGGCACCCGGCGGCCCTGGGGCCGGGCCGGCGGCCGCGGATGTCGGCCAATCCGATGATCGCCATGCGCAAGGGCGAGATGGTGATGCCGCTGGGCTCGCCGGGCAGCGAGGTTCTCGGCCAGGCGCAGGTCCAGGTGTTCCTCAACCACGTGCTTTTCGGCATGGAGCCGCAGGCCGCGGTAGAGGCGCCGCGTGTCGCGAGCTACAGCTGGCCCGGATCGGCCTTGCCGCACAGCTATTCGCCGGGCCGGCTCAACATGGAGGCGCGCATCCCGGCGGAGACAGGCGCCGAGCTCGAGCGCATGGGCCACAAGGTGGCCTGGTGGCCCCGGCTCGAGTGGACCGCCGGCTCGGTCTGCCTGATCCACGCTGACCTGCGGACGGGCCTCAAGCGGGGTGGCGCGGACCCCCGGCGGACGGCCTACGCCATCGGCTGGTGATCGCCGATGTCCCCCGCGTCGAGGACGCTGTTCGTCTGGGTTCAGCTCATCGTTTCGAGACGGGCGCCGATGTGCTGCGTTTTGGGTGTGCTGCATTTCGAGTGACGCGAGCCCCTTGGCGTGCGCCGGGCTTCGCAGCATTGCCGCTGGATCAAAGGTGCAGGTCTGGTCACCATGGTCAGTCCTCCAGCCTGCGGCAAGCGTCCTCACCGTGGCCAGGGCTGATGCATCCTAGAAGCAGAGTTTCTGCAGCTCCTTGTACGCGTTCAGCAGATGCGTGCGACTGATCTCCCGCGCGCGGTCGGGGGAGCGCTGGCGGTACGCATCGATCAGACCACGGTGTTCCGCCATCACCATCTGATACCGGCCCGGACGATAGCCCCAGCGGATACGCAGCGCGCGGATCAGCTTGTTGTGGCGCTCGAGCGTCTCCACCGCCTCGCGGTTCGGCCGCACGGCCAGCGCGGCGCGATGGAAGGCGACGTTGAACTCGATGGGACCCTCGCGTGATCCGGCTGCGACCGACGCTTCGTAGGCCTCCTCCGCCCGCTCCATGCGCAGGACATCCGTATCGGTCGCAAGCCCGGCCCGTACCGATTCAAGCTGCGGGATAAGGGCAAGGCGGATCTCGTAGATCTCCTCCAGAAATGCCGGCGTGACGGCGCGCACCACCGCGCCGCGCATCGGCTGGATGATCACGATGCCTTCGGCCGCAAGCTGGTGCAGCGCCTCGCGGATCGGAGCAAGGCTGAGCCCGTAACGCTTCGCCAGATCTGTGGTGATCAGCCGGTCGCCATCGGCGAATTGGCCATTGACGATATCGGTGCGCAACTCGTCGCTGGCGCGGTTGTACCGCGTCTCTCCGATCGGCGTTCTTGGATCGACCACGAGATTCATCGGCGATCTCCCTCACAAGCCACGAGAGCGAGGCAGCAGCGCGCCCGCCTGTCGTCGTTTCCCGTATACCCCGCATCCCGGCGTTGGCCACTCTTGCATCGATTATCGTTTATCGTTTATTTGGGGGCAAGAAAGCTGAGGAGCCGTCCGTGAGCGCACGCCGCGAACCCCCGCCGCGCGAGACCGTCATCGTCAGGGCCGAGCTTCGGATCTTCTCCTTTCCCATGGAGAACGTTGTCGGCGGGATCGACCTGCCCGGCGCGCGCAGCAAGCGGACGCGGATGGCGGTGCGGATCGAAACCGCGGATGGGGCGGTGGGCGAGTATGTCGGCGGCAACGACACCATGTTCGGGCAGGCACGGCTCGCGGCCCGCGCACTGCCCGGCTTCGGTGCGTTCGAGCGCGAGTACTTCTACGAGGAGATGAAGCGCGACCTGCGCAAGACGGACCGCATGGGCGTCGGCGTCTTCGACAACGCCCTGTGGGACCTTGCCGGCAAGCGCCTGAACGCGTCGGTCAGCCAGCTTCTGGGCGGCAGCCGCGCGCGGCTGCCGGCCTATGCCAGCACCTGGCACGGCGGAAAGGGCGGCGGTCTGGACCAGCCGGAGGACTACGTCGCCTTTGCCGAAGAGTGCCACGCGATGGGATATCGCGCCTTCAAGGTGCACGGCTGGAAGGATGACGATCCCAGGCGGGAAGCGCACACGGTCCGCCTGCTCGGCAAGGCGATCGGCGACCGCATGGACCTGATGATCGATCCGGGCTGCCATCTGCGCACGTTCGCCGATGCGGTGCTGGTCGGCCGCGCCTGCGACGATGCCGGCTTCTTCTGGTACGAGGACCCGTTCAGCGACGGCGGCGTCGCGGCGCACGCGCATCACAAGCTGCGCCAGTTGATCCGCACGCCGCTGCTGATCGGCGAGCACGTGCGCGGGCCAGAGGCCATGGGCAACCTGATCCTGGCCGAAGGCACCGACTTCGTCCGCGCCGACCCGGATTTCGACATGGGCATCACCGGCACGATGAAGATCGCGCATCTGGCCGAGGCGCTCGGCCTGGACGTGGAGCTGCACGCGCCCGGCCCGGCGCAGCGGGCCTGCATGTCGGCGATCCGCAACAGCAACTACTACGAGCTGTCGATGGTGGGCCCGAGCCGGGGCTGTTTCACCGGCCACTTCTACACCTGCGGCTACAGCGACGAGCTGGAAGCCGTCGGCGCGGACGGCTGCTTCGAGGTTCCGCAACGGCCGGGCCTGGGCGTGGACTACGACTGGTCGTTCATCGAGTCCAACACGTCCGAATACTACGACCATCGCCTCGAAGGGACCGAGCGGACCGTGGTCGCGGTCCGGACGCCTGTTCCCGCCTGACCGGACGTGACTGCCGCGCGGCCCGCGGCATCGCGACCGCGGGCCACGCGCCCAAGAAAAAGCCACTGATTCGAGAGGGGAAGAACGGACATGCGCAAGATCGATCGGCGAACACTCCTGGCGACGGCGTCCGCGACGGCGGCGGTCGCCGCGACGGCGGAAACCGCCTCGGCACAGCCGGCCACGGCCCCGCGCAACACCATCCGCATCGCCGTCTCCGCGCGGAACGTGTTCTCGCTCGATCCGCGGCGCAGCGTGCAGAATGCCGATCAGTTCTCCGGCCGGCAGATCTTCGATTCGATCATGGACCCGCCCTACGGGACCTTCGATCTGGATCACGGCAACATCGTCAAGGAGCTGATCGAAAGCTACGACATCTCCGAAGACACGAGGACCTGGACCATCAAGCTCAAGGAAGGCGTCCAGTTCCACAAGGGGCATGGCGAGCTGACGTCGGATGATGTGAAGTTCACCTACGACCAGATGATGGACCCGGCCTTCGGGTCCAGCCAGCGCGTGTATCTGACGGATATCGACCGCGTGGAGGCCGTCGACCGCTACCGCGTTGTGTTCCACCTCAAGCGGCCGAATCCCACCTTCCACGCGGCCTGCCTGATCTCCGTCATCGGCAGCATCATGCCGCGCAAGGTGCTGGAATCGACGACGCCGGAAGCCTTCGCGCGCGCGCCGGTCGGCAGCGGACCGTACGAGTTCGAGCGGATCGATCCCGGCCGCGGGATCATCATGAAGGCGTTCGAGGGCTATCACGCCGGCCGGCCGCCCATCGATATGATCGAGAGTCGCTACATGGCGGATCCGACGGCGCGGACGCTGGCCTTCATCAAGGGCGATCTGGACATCATCGAAGGCGCGCGCCTGCCCGGCTGGGTGGCGCAGCTTCGCCAGCAGAAGCCCGATGTGGTGCTGGACCAGACCCGCCCGGGCAGCATCAAGACGCTGTTCTTCAACATGAGCCGCAAGCCGTTCGACGACGTGCGCGTGCGCCGCGCTCTGCGCTACGGCATCGACCGCAACGTGCTGATCCAGGCCTTCGGGGGCATCGCGGGGGCGAGTTGGGGCATCAACCCGCCCGAGTTCCCCGGCGGCTTCACCGAGAACGAGTTGCCCGAAGAACTGCGCTACCACCACGACCCCGCGAAGGCCAAGGCCCTGCTGGCCGAAGCCGGGCTTCCGCGTGGCTTCCGCTTCGAGATCATCATGACGCAGCGGGAGGACTACGCCTCGATCATGCTGATGGTGCAGGACATGTGGCGCCAGATCGGTGTCGACATGACGATCCGCACCATCGATCACACGACCTATCACGCCGAGAAGGACAAGAACGTCAACGCGGTCGTGCTGCAGTCGTCCACTTTCGCGCCGGTCTCCACCCAGATCCCCGTCGCCTACTACCGGGCCAGCGCGGCCGTGAAGGCGGACGGGTCGGGTGACCAGAACTACAGCCACTACGGCGCGATCGGCGGCGGCGGCGTGGATGCGCTGATCGAGAGGGCGCTGGACGAGCCGGATCTCGCCAGGCGCCAGCAGTACATCCGCGATGCGGAGCTGAAGATCCTGTCGGACATGCCGGCCTTCACGATCTGCACGCTGTCCTTCGTCTACGCACGCAATCCGCGCCTCCGGCTCGGCTTCGACGTCAAGGCGGGATACGCGCGCTATCGCCTGTCGAAGGCGACGTTCGTGTCCTGACCGTACGGCACGCACGAGGACCAGTGAGGACGGGAGAAGGAAGCCTGCATGATCGTGCGCCGCATCCTCGACGCGCTGATTACCGTCTTTCTCGTGCTGACTTTCGTGTTCGTGGCGATGCGGGTACTGCCCGGCGATCCGGCCGTGGCGGCGCTTGGCGACTACGCCACGGCCGAACAGCTCGCGGCGTTCCGCGAACGGTTCGGCCTGAACGCGCCGCTCTGGCAGCAATACGTCCAGTTCTTCGTGAACATCGCGCGGCTGGATTTCGGCACATCGCTGATCTCGGGCGAGAGCATCGCGATGATGCTCGCGGTCAACCTGCCCTACACGATCGAACTCTCGGTGGTCGCGATGCTGATCGGCATCGTCATCGGGGTACCCGCGGGGGTCATCTCCGCCCGGCGGCGGGGTAAGGCAGCGGACTACATCGCGCGCGTGCTGGCGCTGGCCGGCTTCTGCATCCCGGATTTCTTCCTCGGCGCGCTGATCCTCATCGTCTTCGGCCTGCAGCTCGACATGTTCCCCACCATGGGCGGGGGGACCACGTTCGATGAGCGCCTGTACCATCTGGTTCTCCCGGCGATGACGCTGGGCCTGATCATGGCGGCGTTCACCAGCCGCCTGACGCGTTCGGCGCTGCTGGAGGTGCTGAAGCGGGACTACGTGCGGACGGCGCGATCCAAGGGCATCGCCGAACATTGGGTCATCTATCGCCACGCCCTGCGCAACGCGCTGATCCCGGTCGTCACCGGCTTCGGCATCTACATCCTGACGATGCTGTCCGGCTCGATCGCGATCGAGCTGATCTTCTCCCGCCCCGGCGTCGGCAGCATGCTGGTGGACGGCATCACCGCCCGGGACTACCCGATGGTCCAGAGCGGACTTCTGGTCTTCGCCCTTTTCGTCGTCGTCGTGAACTTCAGCATGGATGTGCTCTACACGTTGATCGACCCGCGCCTGCGTGCAGGCGGTGGCCGATGAGCGCGTCCGGGATCGCGCTCGGTGCGGCGCCGGCGATCGTGGCCGTGCGTCCCCAGCGGGTCACGCTGTGGAGCATCGTCGCGAAGGACTGGGTGACCAGCATCGGCGTCCTGTTCATTATCCTGCTCTGCATCATCGCCATCGCGGCGCCGTGGATCGCGCCGTTCGATCCCGTGCGCCAGAACATGATGGCGATGAGCAGGCCGCCATCGGCGCAGAACTGGTTCGGCACCGACCGCTACGGGCGCGACATCCTGTCGCGGGTGATCTACGGCACGCGGCCGTCGCTGGCGCTGGGCATCGCAGCCCCCCTTCTGGCCGGCGTTTTCGGCACGCTGATCGGCGTGCTGGCCGGCTATTTCGGCGGCTGGATCGACCGGGTGACGGGACGGCTGAGCGACGTGCTGATGGCGTTTCCGTCCCTGCTCATCGGCATCATGATCGCTGCGGCGCTGGGCCCCGGCTTCACCAACCTGGTCGTGGCCATCGCCTTCGCCTTCCTGCCGCGCTTCATCCGCGTGGCGCGCGCATCGACGATGTCGGTGCGCTCCGAACCCTATATCGACGCCGCCATCGCCGCCGGACAGACGCATACGCGCATCCTGCTCTCTCACGTGCTGCCGAACATCTCCGGCCCGCTGGTCGTCGTCGCGACGCTGTGGGTGGCGACCGCGATCCGGATCGAGGCGAGTTTGAGCTTTCTCGGGCTCGGCACGCAGCCGCCGGAGCCGAGCTGGGGCAACATCATCCGCGACGGGCTGACGGAAATGCTGATCTCCCCGTGGTCGGTGATCTCGGCCGGCGTGGCGGTGACGGTCTGCGTGCTGGCCTTCAACATGGTGGGCGACGCGATCCGCGATCTGCTGGACCCGCAATCGAAGGACTGACAGCGGACCTGCATATCGCCGCACATCATTACGCTCGGAAGCCGGACTGCGTCGCTGTTGTGCCATCCATGGTCTCGGACCTGGCCGCCGGGAGTCTCCCCAGCTCACGCAACCGGATGCATCGCACATGATGCCCTGGTGCGACCTCATCCAGCGGGGGTGGTGGGCCATCCCGGCAGTTGTCCGCCACATAAGGGCAGCGGGTCTGGAACGGACAGCCCGCAGGCGGGTGCAACGGGCTCGGGACGTCGCCCTGCAGAATGATGCGGGCGCGCCGTGCCTTCGGGTCCGGCGGGGGTGAAGCGGAAAGCAGCGCCTCCGTGTAGGGATGCAGGGGGCGCTCGTACAGCGTGGCCGTATCCGCAACCTCCACGATGAGGCCGAGATACATCACCGCGACGCGGTCGCTGACATGCTCGACGACTGAAAGGTCATGCGAGATGAACAGATAGGTCAGGCCGAACTGGTCCTGCAGGTCCATCAGCAGGTTCAGGACCTGCGCCTGCACCGATACGTCGAGCGCCGAAACCGCCTCATCGCAGACGATGAAGCGTGGCCGCAGCGCGAGCGCCCGGGCGATGCCGATGCGCTGGCGCTGCCCTCCGGAAAACTCGTGCGGGTAGCGCGCCGCATGTTCCGGTCGCAGGCCGACAAGGGTCAGCAGCTCCGCCACGCGCCGCTGCCGCTCCTTCGCGTTGCCGATGCGATGGATGATGAAGGGCTGGGTCAGGATGTCGCCGACCGTGCGGCGGGGATTGAGCGAGCTGTAGGGGTCCTGGAACACCACCTGCATCTCGCGCCGCAGCAGCGCCATTTCCGCCGGCGGAATCCGGAGCATGTCGCGACCGTCGAAGATGATCTCGCCGCTCGTCGGCTCCTCCAGCCGCAGGACGACGCGGCCGAGCGTGGTCTTCCCGCAACCGGACTCCCCGACCAGGCCGAGTGTTTCACCCGCCCGCACCTCGAGATCCACGCCGCGCACCGCCTGCACGGCGCCGATCTGGCGGTTCAGCACGCCGCCATGGACCGGGTAGTGCTTCACCATCCCGCGCAGCGCGAGCAGTGGTTGCGTCGCGCTCATGTCCCCGGCACCGGAAGATGGAGCCAGCAACGGACACGGTGTCCGGGTGCCGCTTCTGCCGGTGCGGCAAGCGGCGGTTCAATGGCGCGACAGGGCGCGTGCACTGCCCCGCAGCGATCGGCGAAACGGCACCCCCGACCGATATCCCGCAGGTTCGGCACGGTGCCGGGGATGGCGGTCAGCCTCTCCCGCCGCCGGGCCCGGCGCGTCGCCTGCGGAATAGCGCCCAGAAGCCCGTGCGTGTACGGATGCAGAGGCGCTTCGAACAGCGCGTCGACAGGTGCGTCCTCCACGACCACGCCGGCGTACATCACGGCGACGCGCTGCGCCATCTCCGCCACCACGCCCATGTTGTGGGTGATCAGCACAACCGCCGTCCCCACCTCGGCCTTCAGCCGGTTGATCAGGTCCAGGATCTGGGCCTGCACCGTGACATCGAGGGCGGTGGTCGGTTCATCGGCCAGCATCAGCCGCGGCCTGCAGGCAAGCGCCATGGCGATCATCACGCGCTGACGCATGCCGCCGGAAAGCTGATGCGGATAGCTGCGCGCGCGTTGCTCCGGAGAGGGAAGGCCAACGAGGCGCAGCATCTCCACGGCCTGCAACGCCGCCGCGCGCCGGCCAACCGGCTGATGCTGCATGATCGCCTCGGCGATCTGGCTGCCCACCGTGAAGACCGGATTGAGGCTGGTCATGGGCTCCTGGAAGATCATCGAGACGATGTTGCCGCGCACGTGCAGCATGTCGTTCTCGGGCATGGTGGCGAGATCACCATGCCCGCGCAGCAGCATCCGCCCGCCGGCGATCCGCCCCGAACGCTCCGGAAGCAGCCGCATGATCGAGAGTGCCGTGACGCTCTTGCCGCTCCCGGACTCCCCGACGATGCAGAGCGTCTCGCCGTCCTGCAGGGTGAAGGAGACACCATCCACCGCACGCAGGGATCCGCCCGGAGTGCTGAACTCCGTGCGCAGATCCTCCACGCGCAGTAGCGGTTCGGGAGCGGTGGGCATGATGCCGCTCAGTGCGCCGATCCGCCGATGATCCCGGCAACGGCCGCATCAAGCGCCTTCCCAGCGCCGGCGAGTCGTGCCTGCTCCGCGCCCAGCCAGGCGCGATCGTCGCCGAGTTCCTGCTCCGCTTCCGTGAGCATGCGATCGACCTCGGACGGCGCGATGCTCCCGCGCGTCACGCGCGTGCGCACGAAGCTGTCCACATCCAGCGCCGTCCGCACCGCAGCATCGCTAAGACCGAGCGAGCGGCCAATGGTCTGCCGGGCGGCCAGGTCCACCAGTGCGCCGGTCGTGCTGGAGGGAGCGACGCCATCGTTCAGGCACAGGCGGACGAGGCGCCCGACGACATGATGGCTCTGCCGATAGGAAATGCCCGCGTCGCGAACCAGGGTATCGGCGAGATTGCTCGCCGTGCTCCAGTTGCCGCTAGCCACCTCCCGCATGCGCGCTTCATGCACCGTGAGCGTCTCCACCACCGCCGCGGCCAGTTCCAGCATCGCGTCGGTGCGTGCCAGCGCGGTATCAAGCATCGGCAGCTCCCGGATCGCCTGATCGCCGGACCCCTCCCCGCGGAAGGTCGCCATGGCCTGACCGAGCCATTGGATCGCGCCTCCGGACGCCTGCTTGATCGCCTCCAGCGCGGACGGGTTCTTCTTCTGCGGAAAGATGCTGCTCGTGCCGCAGAAGGCGTCATCCGTCTCGACCAGGGCGAACTCCCAGCTCGACCAGACATGCAAGTCGGTCGCGAGATCGTTCAGCGTGCCCATGACGAAGGAAAGCGCCGCGGCCGCCTCCGCGGCGTACCAGGCTTCCCGCGCCAGCCGCGAGTTCTCGATCAGCCCGTTGAAACCGAGGAGGGCCGCCGTACGCTCGCGGTCAAGGGGCCAGGAGGTCCCAGCGAGACCTACAGCCCCGAGCGGGCAGCGGTTGAGTCGGGCATAGGCTTCCGTCAGACGGTGGAAGTCCTCGTCGAGGCGGACCGCCATGCTGTGAAGGTAGTGGCCGAAGATCCAGGGCTGGGCGTGCTGCATATGCGTGTAGCCCGGCATCACCGTGCGGCGGTGCTGCGCGGCCTGGGCCAGCAATGCGGCGCGCAGCGCCAGGACATGTTCCATCACCCGCAGCATGCCGCCGCGCTTGTACAGACGACGGACGGTCGCGCCCTGGTCGATCCGGCTGCGGCCGGTATGCATCCGCCCGCCGACATCCTCGCCCAACTCCCGCGCGAGCTCGGCCTCCACCTGCAGCAGGAAACTGCCCCGGTTCGGGTCGGCGTTCAGCTTCTCTGGCCCGCCTGCGGCAATTCCGCGCAGGACGGTCAGGATCGCGGCGCCCTGGCGACGGTCCAGGATCCCCTGCTCGACGAGCATGACGGTGTGCGCCTGATCCACCGCCAGGAACTCCCGGAAATGCTCCATCTCATGAAGCAGGCCCGGCCCCTGCACAGTCCTCACGTAGACTTCGGCCGGCGCGCGGCTCAGGCGAGCCTCGGTCAGCAACGTGCCTTCCGGCGGCGATGCGTGGTTCATGGCAATCCTCTTAGTTGGCCAGCCGCGCTGCGGCGGCATCAAGCTCCTGGTCGGCCGCCTTCAGCGCCATCCGACGGGCGGACACCGCGGCTTGCTTCTCCGCAAGCGCCGCACGGCCATCCGCGATGACCTCTCTCACGGCCTGAGGGGCGGGACCGCCGGGTACGCGGCGCTGCTCCACGTTGAAGCGCGGATCGAGTGCCGCGACGAGATCCGCCTCCGTCAACCCGAGCGCACGGCCCGTCACGCCATGTGCGACCTCGTTCACCAGCGCCGGCGAGATCGCGTTGCTGCCGGCAAGACCTCTCTCGCTCGCTGCGCGCGCAAGCGCGCCGACCACCTCATGCGCCACGCGGAAGGAAAGGCCGCGGTCACGCACCAGCGTGTCGGCAAGTTCGGTCAGCGTGCAGTAGTTGCGGCGCGCATCATCCAGCATCGCATCCGCGCGGAAACGCAGGCCCCGCAGGACAAGATCAGCGAGGGCGAGCGTTGCCTCCATCTCCTCGCGCGCATGGCCGAAGCCGGCGACGCTTTCATTGCCGACCTCTCGGCCATGGGTGAAGGGCGTCGTCTTCTGCGCAGCGAGGGCGGAGACCAGTGCGCCAACCGGATGCGCGGCTTTGGCCTTCAGATGCTCGATCGGGCTCGGGTTCTTCTTCTGGGGCATGATGCTGCTCGTGCCCGCAATCGAGTCATCTATATCGATGAACCCGAACTCGAACGTGTACCAGACGTGGATGTCATGGGCGAGGCGGCTGATCGTGACCGCCGTGGTGGAGAAGGCGTAGAGCAGGTCCGTCACATAGTCGCGTGAGCCGACTGCATCGAGCGAGTTGGCGATGATGCCATCGAAGCCCAGCAGCGCGGCCGTGCGGTGGCGGTCTATCGGGAAGCCGGTCGTGGCGAGGCCACCGGCACCGAGCGGCGAGAGGTTTGTCCGGGGCCACGCGTCGAGCTGCCTCTGCGCGTCCCGCTGCAGCGCCTGCGCCACGCCCGACAGATAGTGGCCGACCGTGATGGGCTGGCCGGGTTGCATGTGGGTATAGCCGGTCATCACCGTCTGTATTTCGCGTTCGGCGAGATCGAGCAGGCGCCGTATGACGCCGAGCGTGCGCTCCGTGATGTCGAGTGCGACGGTGCGGGCCTTCATGCGCTGAAGCGTCGCATAGAGATCGTTGCGGCTTCGTCCGGTGTGGAGCTGGCCGCCGATCTCAGGACCGACATCGGCGATCAGCGCCGACTCCACGTTGAAGTAAAGATCCTCCTTGTGCGGATCGAGCTCGATCGCGCCGAGGCCACGCGCGGAGATCCCCGCAAGGCCGCGGGCGAGGGCGGTCGCGGCCGGCGCGGCGAGAATGCCGCGCTCGGCCAGCATCACGAGATGGGCGCGGTTGACACGGTCCATCAGCGGAAAGAGCGCCTCGGCCTCGCCGTGGAGGCGTGGGCCGATCAGGTAACGCACGATCTCTTCCGCCGGTGGTGACTTCAGCCGTTCACGCATGCAACCGCTCCCGCAACACCCGCAACACCCGCAACACCCGCAACCTTACTTCGTCAGCGAAGTGAGGATCGGCACCTCGTAGGCAAACATCTCCAGGCCGCGCACAGCGGGATTCACGCCGAGGATCTGCGACTGGTTGTACAAGTAGAGCCAGGCCGCATCCTCATCCCACATGATCCGCTGTATCTCCTGATACTGCTTCATCCGTTCGTCGTAGTTCATGTTGGTCGCCGCGGCTTCCATCAGCGCGTTCACGCGCGGATTGGCGTACCCCATGAGATTGGAGGGATCGCCCGCGACGACCTTCCGCTGAAGACGCCAGTGCGCCGTCGGGATCGAAGTGCCGAGGAACCACATGTTCGCCTCGTTGCTTCCGCGCCCGGTGCCGCCCTGTGCGGGGCGGTAGAGCTGCCGCTGGTACGCGGCCCACTCCCACACGCGGAACTCCGCCTCCAGCCCGATATCCTGAAGGTAACCCTGCACCGCTTCCGCGACGGCCCGGTCCTTCAGGTAGCGGCCGTTGGAGGTCCAGAGCACGATCTTCTCGCGGTACCCGTCCGGGAACGCTTCCTTCATCAGGCGCTTGGCGAGGTCCGGATCATAGGTGAAAGGCTTGAGCGGAATGCGCCCCTGCGTGCCCTCGGGGAAGGGGCCATCCGGGACCGAGCCGTATCCCCCAAGGATGTTGGTCACGATCGCCTCGCGATCGACGGCGTAGTTCACGGCCTTCCGCACGCGCACGTCATTGAACGGCGGGCGCGCATGATTCAGCTCGAACCAGATCTGGAAGCTGCTCGGCAGCACCTCGAGCTTGACGCGGGGATTTGCCCGCAGCCGGTCCGCCACCTCCGGCGGGATGCCGGTCGCGATATCGGCGTTGCCCGCCTCCACCTCGATCGCCCGCGCGCCACCCTCCGGCACGGGACGGTAGATGAAGGTCTCCATCGCCGGCGCCGGCCCGTAGTAGTCCGGGTTGCGTTCGATCACCACGCGCTCGTTGGGGATCCACTCGCGGAAACGGAAGGGGCCCGTGCCGACCGGGTTGCGGCTCATCGCACGGCCGTGACGGCGTACGCCTTCCGGGCTGAGGATCGCCGCATTCGAGGCCGCCAGCACTTCGAGCAGCATCGGCATCGGCGCCTCGGTCACGAGGACCACCGTGTGCGGATCTTGCACGATGACTTCCTTGATCGCGGCGTACTGCGAGCGGTTGGGGGAGCCGGTCTGCGGATCGCGGATGCGATCGAGCGTGAACTTCACGGCTTCCGCGTTCATGGGCGAACCGTCGTGGAAGCGCACGCCCTGACGCAGCTTGAAGGTCCAGCGCAGATTGTCGTCCGCCAGTTGCCAGGACTCCGCCAGATCAGGCGCGAACCCGTCGAGGCTGGTGTCCTTCCAGCGCAGAAGCTGGCTGAAGACATGCTCGGTGATGATCTGGGACGGCCGGCTGCGCTGGATCTGCGGATCGAGCGTATCGACATCCGCCCCCTCCACCCAGCGAATGGTCGCACCACGAGACTGGGCGGCCAGCTTTCCTGCGTCCACAGCCAGGCCGGCGGCCACCGCGGCTGTGCCCTTCAGCACGTTTCGCCTGAACATGTTTGCCTCCTTTCTTGTGGAACTCGTTGACGTCACGACGCCGACCGGACGCGCGGATCGACATAGTCGCGCAGTGCATCTCCCAGCACGTTGAAGGCGAGGATCACGAGGAACAGCGCGATGCCGGGCGCCAGGACGACATGGGGATCGGACACGAGATGAGCGCGCGAAGCGGCGATCATCGCGCCCCATTCGGGGGTCGGGGGCTCCGGCCCCAGCCCCAGGAAGCTGAGGCCGGACGCAATCAGGATCGCCTCGGCCAACGAGATGGTGCCCTGCACGATCATCAGGGATGCTGTGTTGGGCAGGATCTCGAGGCCGATGAGACGGGTATGACTTGCGCCGAGGGCGCGGGCGGCAAGCACGAACTCGCGCTGGCGCAGCGAGAGCACCGGTGCACGAAAGAGGCGCGCGTCGATCGGAACGGTCGAGATGCCGATCGCCAGGGTGAGTCCGACCATCCCGGGACCCAGCACCGTGATGAAGATGATCGCCAGCAGGATGCGCGGAAAGGCGAGCATGAAGTCCATCACGCGCATGGTCAGCTCCGCGACCCGCCCGCCGAAGTAGCCGCAGAGCGCGCCGATCGCGACACCGAGCGCGAGGCTGATCGAGACGGCGATGATCGCGACGAGCAGCGAGACACGCGCGCCCCAGATGACCCGTGCCAGAAGATCTCGTCCGAGTTCGTCCGTGCCGAGCGGATGCGCGATGGAAGGTGACTGCAGCGCCTGCCGCAGCATGACGCGGGTTGCCGACTCCCAACTCGTCACGAGGGGCGCGGCTATGGCCGTTGCAACGAAAGCCAGCACGACGACGAGCGCCAGCATTGCCGCCAGGTTGCGCGTGGTCCAGAGACGAAGCAGGAACCCGGTCATCCTGCCCCCTACCGATAGCTGATCCGGGGATCGATCAGCCCGTAAAGGATGTCGACGACGAGGTTCACCAGCACGATCGCCAGCGCGAACACAAGGATGGTCCCCTGGATGACGTATATGTCGCGCTGTGCGATGGCCTCGATCATGTAGCGTCCCATTCCCGGCCAGGCGAAGATCGTCTCCACGATCACCGCACCGCCGAGAAGCCGCCCGAAGTAGATGCCGAGCAGGGTGACGAGCGGACTGGCCACGGTCACCAGCGCGTGACGGTAGACCACCTTCCGGCGAGGTAGGCCCTTCGCTCGCGCCGTGCGCACGTAGTCCTCGCCCAGCACGTCGAGCATGTTGGACCGTGTGATGCGCGCGAAGCTTGCGACATAGGACAGACCCAGGGCCAGGGCGGGCATGATCAGATGCTCGAATCCCCCACGCCCCGTGGGCGGCAGCCAGCCGAGTTCCGCGGCGAAGAGCAGCATCAGCAGAAGGCCGAGGAAGAAGCCCGGCATGGAGATGCCCAGCACCGAGAAAGTGGTGAGCGCTGTATCCAGCGGCGTACCCGGCCGCAGCGCGCTGGCGATCCCCGCCGGAACGCCCAGCAGCAGCGCGATGATCATCGCGGTCGCGGCAAGTTCGGCGGTGGCAGGCAGGGTCCGCGCCACATCGTCCAGGACAGGACGCTGCGTGCGGAAGGAGATACCGAGATCGCCCTGCAGCAGATTGCCGAGGTAGACGAAGTACTGTTCGTGCAGTGGCCTATCCAGCCCGTAGTTCTGCCGGATCTGGATGATGTCCTCTTCGGCCGCATCCGGGCCGGCCGCCATCTGCGCAGGGTCGCCGGGAATAGCGTGGAGCACGAGGAAGATGACAATCGACACCCCGAGCAGCATGGGGATGAG
>JBBCJT010000101.1:0-12518 GCA_037190665.1 Rhodovastum atsumiense
CACGGTCGAGATCGTCACCCGCGTGCCGGATCCGATCCTGCCCAACAAGATCGCCTCCGTTTACATGATGTCGAAGCCGTGGTCGGAGGCGAACAACGCCACCCGGCCGCAGAACACGCGCAACCGCGAGGAGATGGTCACCGCGCGGCAGACCAACGGCACCGGCCCCTACCGGCTGGTGGCGCGCGAACCCGACCAGCGCACCGTGCTGAACCGCAACGTCGCCTGGTGGGGCTGGGAGGAGGCCGGCGGCAATGTCGAGGAGCTGATCTTCCGCCCCATCACCTCGGACGCGACCCGCATCGCGGCCCTGCTGTCGGGCGAGATCGACTTCGTGCTCGACCCGCCGCTGCAGGACCTGAACCGGCTGCGCGCCGCGCAGGGGCTCAAGGTGGTCGAGGGGCCGGAGGTGCGCAGCATCTTCATCGCGATGGATGTCGCGCGTGATGAGCTGCTCTACAGCAGCATCAAGGGCCGCAACCCGTTCAAGGACATCCGCGTCCGCCGCGCGCTGTACCACGCGATCGACATCGAGGCGATCCGCACGCGCGTGATGCGCGGCCAGTCCATCCCCACCGGCACGCTGTTCCCGCCGCAGGTCAACGGCTACGTGAAGGAGGGGGACGTCCGCCTCGCCTTCGATCCGGAGCGCGCCCGCGCGCTGCTGGCCGAAGCCGGCTACCCGCAGGGCTTCGACATCACGCTCGACTGCCCCAACAACCGCTACGTCAACGATGAGCAAATCTGCCAGGCGATCGCGGCGATGTGGGCGCGCGCGGGCGTGCGCACGACGCTGAACGCGATGCCGCTCGGCCCGTTCTTCGCCAAGATCCAGAAGGACGACACCTCGATCTACCTGCTGGGCTGGGGCGTGCCGACGCTGGATGCGCTCTATTCCTTCCAGTCGCTGCTGGCCAAGCGCGAGGGCTCGCTCGGCAACGGCATCTGGAACTATGGCAACTACGCCAACCCGGCGATGGACGCGCTGATCGCGCGGATGAAGGTCGAGAACGACCCGCAGCGGATGGAAGCGATCCGCGAGGCGCTGCGCATCTACCGCGAGGACGTGCCGCACATCCCGCTGCATCATCAGGTGATCCCGTGGGCGATGCGCGGCAACATCAGCGTGCCGCACATGGCCAACAACAATCCGCAGTTCCGCTGGGCGCGGATGGACTGACCGCGTGTTCGCCTATGTCATCAGCCGCGTGCTGCAAGCCATCCCGGTGATGCTGACGGTGGGCTTCATCGCCTTCGCCATGTTCGCCTATGTCGGCGATCCCGTGACCATCATGCTGGGCCAGGACTTCACCGAGGCGCAGCGGCAGGCGCTGGTCCAGGAACTCGGCCTCGACCAGCCCTTCTTCATCCAGTTCGCCCGCTTCGCGGTGAATGCCGTGCAGGGCGAGTTCGGCATCTCCTACCGGCTCGGCCGGCCGGTGGCCGACCTGATCGCCGAACGGCTGCCGGCGACGCTGGAACTGGCCTTCTGCGCGGCGACGCTCGCCATGTGCGTCGGTGTGCCGATGGGCGTCTATACCGGGCTGAAGCGCGACTCCTGGCTGTCGCGCTTCTTCCTGACCTTCAGCCTGATCGGCGTGTCGCTGCCGACCTTCCTGATCGGCATCCTGCTGATCCTGTTCTTCTCCGTCCTGCTCGGCTGGCTGCCGTCCTTCGGCCGCGGCGACACGGTCCGGCTCGGCTGGTGGACCACGGGTTTCCTGACGCTGTCGGGGCTGAAGGCGCTGATCCTGCCGTCGATCACACTCGGGCTGTTCCAGCTCACGCTGATCATGCGGCTGGTGCGCGCCGAGATGATGGAGGTGCTGCGCACCGACTACGTCAAGTTCGCGCGCGCCCGGGGCCTGCCGAACCGGATCATCAATTTCGGCCATGCGCTGAAGAACACGCTGGTGCCGGTGATCACCATCACCGGCCTGCAACTCGGCGGCATCATCGCGTTCGCCATCGTCACCGAGACCGTCTTCCAGTGGCCGGGCATGGGGCTGTTGTTCATCCAGTCGGTCGCCGCCGCCGACGTGCCGGTGATGTCGGCCTACCTCGTGCTGATCGCCACGCTGTTCGTGGGAATCAATCTGATCGTGGATCTGCTCTATTATGTCGTCGATCCCCGGCTGCGGGTGGGCCGGCTGTCCACCGGGGGCGCGCGCTGATGGGAACGATCGCGCGCGCGCTCGACTCCGACCTGTTCTGGTCGTTCAAGCGCAGCCCGATCACGATCGGCGCGGCGCTCGTCGCCTTCGTGCTGATCGCGGGCGCGCTGTTCGCGCCCTGGCTCGCGCCGCACAATCCGTTCGATCTCGCAAGCCTCAACCTGATGGACGCCTTCAATCCGCCGGCCTGGGTGGAAGGCGGCGATCCGCAGTATCTGCTCGGCACCGACGACCAGGGCCGGGACATGCTGTCCGCCATCATGTTCGGCGCGCGCATATCCCTGCTGGTGGGCCTGTGCGCCACGCTGTTCGCCACCGCCTTCGGCGTCAGCATGGGATTGATGGCGGGCTATGCCGGCGGATCGGTGGACAGCCTGCTGATGCGCATCGCCGACATCCAGCTCACCTTCCCCTCCATCCTCGTGGCGTTGCTGGTGGACGGTCTGGTGCGCGCCGCCCTGCCGCGCGACGTTCACGACCAGATCGCGGTGTTCGTGCTGATCTTCGCGATCGGCATCAGCGAGTGGCCGAAATTCGCCCGCACGGTGCGCGGCTCCACGCTGGTCGAACGCAACAAGGAATACGTGCAGGCGGCCCGCGTGATCGGCATCTCCCGCCTGCGGATCATGGGGACCCACGTGCTGCCGAACGTGCTCGGCCCCGTGCTGGTGGTGGCCACGCTGAACCTCGGCCTCGCCATCCTGGCGGAGGCGACGCTGTCCTTCCTCGGCGTCGGCCTGCCGCCGACCGAGCCCTCGCTCGGCACGCTGATCCGTGTCGGCAATGATTTCCTGTTCTCGGGCGAGTGGTGGATCACCATCTTCCCCGGTATCGCCCTGGTGCTGATGGTGCTGTCGGTGAATCTGCTCGGCGACTGGTTGCGCGACGCGCTGAACCCGAGGCTGCGATGAGCGCGCCGCTTCTCGAGGTCCGCAACCTCCGCGTGGAGTTCCCCACGCGACGCGGCACCCTGACCGCGCTCGACGACGTCTCGTTCGGGATCGAGGCGGGCGAGGTGCTCGGCGTGGTGGGTGAATCGGGCGCCGGCAAGTCGCTGACCGGCGCGGCGATCATCGGCCTGCTGGAACCGCCCGGCCGGATCGCGGGCGGGCAGATCCTGCTGGAAGGCCGGCGGATCGACAATCTGCGCCAGGACCAGATGCGCCCGATCCGCGGCCGGCAGATCGGCGCGATCTTCCAGGACCCGCTCACCACCCTGAACCCGCTCTACACGGTCGGCCGCCAGCTCGCGGAGACGATGCAGGTCCATCTCGGCCTGTCGGATGCGGATGCGCGCAAGGCGGCGATCGGCTGGCTGGAGACGGTCGGCATCCCGGCCGCCGCGCATCGGGTGGACGCCTACCCGCACGAATTCTCGGGCGGGATGCGCCAGCGCGTGGTGATCGCGCTCGCGCTCTGCGCCGAACCGAAGCTCGTGATCGCGGATGAACCGACCACCGCGCTCGACGTGTCGATCCAGGCGCAGATCATCGCCCTGCTGAAGCGGCTGACGCGCGAGAAGGGGACGGCGGTGATGCTGGTCACCCACGACATGGGCGTGATCGCGGAAACCGCCGACCGCGTCGCCGTGATGTACGCCGGCCGCATCGCGGAGATCGGCCCGGTGCGCGACGTGGTGAAGGACCCGTCGCATCCGTACACGATCGGGCTGATGGGCAGCATCCCGGAGGTTCACAGCAAGGTCGAGCGGCTGACGCAGATCGACGGGTCGATGCCCCGGCTCAACGCCATCCCGACCGGCTGCGCCTTCAACCCGCGCTGCCCGCGCGTCTTCGACCGCTGCCGCGTCGAACGGCCGGACCTGATGGAGGCCCGCGCCACGCGCGCGGCGTGCTGGCTCTACGCTTCGGAGGCTTCCGCCCGTGCCGCTTGACGCCGCCGACGGCCCGCCGGTCCTGCAGGCGGACGGCATCTGCCGCTACTTCGACGTCTCGCGCCCCTGGCTGCAGCGCACCATCGCCCGCGAGCCCCGGCGCACGCTGCGCGCGGTGGACGGCATCTCTTTCAGCATCCCGCGCGGCACGACGCTGTCGCTGGTGGGCGAGTCCGGCTGCGGCAAGTCCACGGTCGCCCGCGTCAGCGTGGGGCTGTACCCGCCATCCGCCGGGGACGTGCGCTTCGAGGGCCAGCCCCTGTCATCGGCCCGCGCGCAGCCGGAGCTGCGCCGGCGGATGTACATGATCTTCCAGGACCCCTATGCGAGCCTCAACCCTCGCTGGCGGGTCCGCGACATCGTCGCCGAGCCGATCCGCGCCTTCGGCCTGCTGAAGGGCGACAAGGAAATCGCCGAGCGCGTCGGCGCCCTGCTCCGTCAGGTCGGGCTCGCCCCGGCCGACGGGGAGAAGTTCCCGCACGAGTTCTCCGGTGGGCAGCGCCAGCGCATCTCCATCGCCCGCGCGCTGTCCTCGGAACCGGATTTCCTCGTCTGCGACGAGCCGACCTCGGCGCTCGACGTCTCGGTGCAGGCACAGATCCTGAACCTGATGAAGGACCTGCAGCGGCGGCTGTCGCTGACCTTCCTGTTCATCAGCCACAACCTCGCCGTCGTCCGGCACATGTCGGACCAACTCGGGGTGATGTATCTCGGCCGGATCGTCGAGATCGGCCCCGCCGAGACCATCTTCCGCCGCCCGCTCCACCCCTATACGCGGATGCTGCTGGAGGCGATCCCGGACCTCGCCATGACCGGCAAGGGCCGCACGCCGGTCGCGGGCGAGGTGCCGAGCCCGATCGACCCGCCATCCGGCTGCCCGTTCCACCCGCGCTGCCCGCTCGCCAACGACCGCTGCCGGGTCGAACGGCCGGACCCGCTGGCAGCCGACGGCGCGCTGGTCGCCTGCCACGCCGTGCAGGAGGGCCGCGGCTGACCGCAGGCGGCGGCATCGCCCCGGCCGGGGCCGTTCCGGGCGCGATCCGGCCGGCGGCCCGCGAAAACCCCTGCCCCGCACGGCATACGGAGGAGCCAGCCCCGCGCGGCGCGAAGCCCGGCTGGCGCAGCGCGCCCTTTGCCTTCCGCCGCCCCCCGGTCTATCAGCCTGCCTCCACCCGCCCCGGCGCGCGATGCGAGTCGCGCTGCCGGCCGCCCTCATTCCGCTGCCCCAAGGACTTCGGATGACCACGACCACCTTCGACACCATCGCCGGCATCATCGCCGAAACCTGCGACGTGCCGCGCGAGAAGATCGTGCCCGACGCCCACGTGGTGAAGGATCTCGGCATCGACAGCCTCGACTTCCTGGACGTCGCGTTCGCGATCGACAAGGCGTTCGGCATCAAGATGCCGCTGGAGAAGTGGACGCAGGAAGTGAACGAGGGCAAGGCGCCGGCCGAGCAGTATTTCGTCCTGCGCAACCTCGCCTCCCGCATCGACGAGCTGGTCGCCGCCAAGCCGGCCTGAAGGCGCGCCGCCGTGCAGCTCGAATACTTCCGGATGGTGGACCGGATCGTCCACCTGTCCACCGAGGAGCGTGTGATCCGTGCCGAGGCGCGGGTTCCCGACGCCTCGCCGGTGTTCGAGGGGCACTTCCCCGGCCACCCGATCCTGCCCGGCGTGCTGATGATCGAGACGATGGCGCAGACCGGCGGCTGGCTGGTGCTCGCGCTCGGCCGGTTCGCGAACATGGCCTTCCTCGCCCAGGTGAAGGAAGCGAAGATGCGCAGCTTCGTCAGCCCCGGCGCCTTGCTGGAGACCGAGGCGACGCTGCTGCATGACGGGTCCGGCTACGCGGTCGCGAAGGGGCGGATCGCGAGCGGTGGCAAGCCCGTGGCGGATGCCGAGATCGTCTTCCGCACCATGCCGTTCCCGAAGCCCGAGCTGCGCGAGATGATGGTCGCGACGGCGCGGCGCATCGGCTTTCCGGAGGAGCTGATCGCCGCATGAGCGACCGCGACGCGCTGATCACCGGCATCGGGCTGGTCTCCTCGCTCGGCGAGGGACCGGACGCGCACTGGGCGGCGCTGAACGCCTCCCCCTTCGCGCCCGTGCTCGACGCCCAGGCCTATCCCCCCTTCACCCTGCACCCGCTCGCCAAGGTCGAGTTCGACCGGCAGATCCCGAAGCGCGGCGACCAGCGGCAGATGGAGTCGTGGCAGCGCATCGGCACCTACGCGGCCGGCCTCGCGCTGGAGCAGGCCGGCGTGAAGGGCGACAAGGAATTGCTGGACCGCGCCCACATGATCGTGGCTGCCGGCGGCGGCGAGCGCGACGTGTCGGTGGACGAGGCGGTGCTGAGCGGCATCGGCAAGCAGGCGCATCCCGATGCGTGGCTGAACGAACGGCTGATGTCCGATCTGCGCCCGACCCTGTTCCTCGCCCAGCTTTCCAACCTGATGGCGGGCAACATCTCGATCGTCCACGGCGTGGTCGGCAGCTCCCGCACCTTCATGGGCGAGGAAGCGTCGGGCGTGGACGCGGTGCGCGTCGCCTGCGCGCGGCTGAAGGCCGGACAGGGCGACCTGTTCCTCGTGGGTGCCGCCTACAACGCCGAACGGCCGGACGTGCACATGCACCTCGCCCTCGGCGGGGCGCTGCGCACCAAGCCCTGGGCACCGCTCAGGGCGCGCATGGAAGACGGCGGCGGGGCGGCACTGGGTTCGCTCGGCTGCTTCTTCGTCATCGAATCCCGCGCCCATGCCGCCGCGCGCGGCGCGAAGCCGCTGGCGCGCATCGCCGGCATCGAGGCCGGCCGTTGCCGCCGCAATCCCGGCGAGGCGGCCGCGAATGCGCAGCGCCAGTGGGACGCGCTGGCGCCGGCAGCCGACGCCGCCGTGATCACCGCAGCCTCCGGCGCGGGCGCGACGGCGGAGGAGCTGGCCTGGCTCGACACGCTGAACCGCCCGGTCCGCGCTGCCACCACGGCCTTCGGCCATCCGCTCGAAGCCGCCTTCCCGGCCGCGCTGGCGCTTGCGACACTTTCGGTCGCGCACGGGCAGCTCTTCGCGCCGCTGGAAGCGGGCGAAGCACCGGCACAGGGTGCGCTGACCCAGGCCGTGGCGAATTGCTGGGGCCACTGGCGCGGCGAAGGCATGGCGCTGGTCGCGGCGGCGTAGGAGAATTCGGACCATGGCGCACACCGACCGTTCCGGCCGCCCCGTCGTCGCCGTCACCGGCTTCGGCGTGGTCACGTCCCTCGGCCAGGGGGTCGAGGACAACTGGCGGCGGCTGACCGCCGGCGAGTCCGGCATCCGCCGCATCACCCGCTTCCCGACCGACGGGCTCAAGACCACCATCGCCGGCACGGTCGATTTCATCCCGCACGAGCCGCCGACCGTCGCCGCCCTCGCGTTGCGCATCGCCGAGCTTGCGGCCGAGGAGGCCGTCGCCGCCTCGGGGCTGAAGCAGGACGACGTCCCCGGCCCGCTCTTCCTCGGCTTCCCGCCGGTGGAGTTCGAGTGGCCGCAGCGGCAGGCGATCGGCGCCGCGTCCGGCGCGAACGACCATGTCGGCTATGCGGAGCTGTTCCGCGGCGCGGCCACGGCCCAGTTCCGCCCGATGCACGCGCAGACGCTGTTCGCCTATGCGCCCGAGATGCTGGCCGACCGCTTCGGCACGCGCGGCGCGCCCATCGTCACCTCCACCGCCTGCGCTACGGGCGCGACCGCGATCCAGCTCGGCGCGGAAGCGATCCGCCGGGGCGAGACCTCGGTCGCTCTGTGCATCGGCGCGGACGCGTCGGTGAACCCGGAGAGCCTGATCCGCTTCTCGCTGCTCTCCGCCCTGTCGCAGTCGAACGATCCGCCGGAACAGGCGGCCAAGCCCTTCTCCGCCAACCGCGACGGGTTCGTGATGGCCGAAGGCGCCGGCGCGCTGGTGCTGGAGGAGCTGGACCACGCGCTCGCCCGCGGTGCCAAGATCCTCGGCATCGTCGAGGGTTGCGGCGAGCGTGCCGACGATTTCCACCGCACTCGCTCCTCGCCCGACGGCAAGCCGATCATCGGCTGCATCCGCGCCGCGCTTGCCGATGCCGGGCTGGGGCCGGAGGACATCGCCTACATCAACGCCCACGGCACCGGCACGCCGGAGAACGACCGGATGGAGAACCTGAGCGTGACCACCGTGTTCGGCGAGCACGCGGCGCGCATCCCGATCTCCTCCAACAAGTCGATGATCGGCCACACGCTGTCCGCCGCCGGCGCGGTGGAGGCGATCTTCAGCCTGCTGACCATGCAGCGCGGCCGCATCCCGCCGACCATCAACCACCGCATCCCCGATCCCGCGATCGCGCTGGACGTGGTGCCGAACGTGGCGCGCGATGCCGATGTCGCGCGCACGATGTCGAACTCGTTCGGCTTCGGCGGCCAGACTGTCAGCCTCGTTCTGGCGCGCGAGCCGGCCTGATGCGCGCGCTGCAGCTCATCGCCGAACGCCAGGTCGAACTGCGCGAGGTCGCCGATCCGCCGCCGCCGGCCGAAGGCGAGGTCACCATCCGCGTCCGCGCCGTCGGGCTCAACCACATCGACGTGTGGGGCTGGCGCGGCATGGCCTTCGCGCGGCGCGAGCTGCCCATCGTCGTCGGCGTCGAAGCCGCCGGCGAGGTCGAGGCAGCGGGACCGGGCGCGAGCTTCAGGCCGGGCGACCGCGTGGTGATGTACGGCGCCCAGGTCTGCGGCACCTGCCGCGCCTGCCGCCAGGGCCGCGACAATCTCTGCGAGAACGTCGCCGGCATCATGGGTTTCCACATCGACGGCTTCGCCCGCGAGCGGGTGAACATGCCCGCGCGGCTGTGCGTGGCCGTGCCGGACGGTGTGTCGATGGCGGATGCCGCCTGTGTGCCGGTCGCCTATTCCACTGTCGAGCACATGCTGTTCGACAACGCGAAGCTGGAACCGGGCGAAACCATCCTGGTGCATGCCGGCGGATCAGGGATCGGCACCATCGCCATCCGCATCGCCAAGTCCATCGGCTGCACCGTGATCACCACGGTCGGCAGCGACGAGAAGATGGAGAAGGCGCGCGCGCTCGGCGCCGACCACGTCATCAACTACCGCACCGACCGGTTCGAGGGCGCGGTCCGCAAGATCACCGCCAAGAAGGGCGTGGACGTGGTGTTCGAGCATACCGGCGCGGACACCTGGAACGGCTCGCTGCTGTCGCTGAAGAAGGGCGGGCGGCTGGTGACCTGCGGCTCCACCTCCGGCACCGCGGCGACGATGAACCTGATGCAGCTCTTCCAGCAGCAGTACCGCATCACCGGATCCTTCGGCGCGCCCATCGCCCGGCTGAAGGATTCGCTGGACCGCATCGCCTCCGGCGTACGGCCGGTGATCGACAGCGAACTGCCGGCCGAACGCTTCGCCGATGCGCTGGAGCGCATGGAAGGCCGCCGGTTGTTCGGCAAGATCATCCTGACGCTGTAGCCGCCCATGCGCGACCTGCCGGACCGCGCGCTCGGCTGGCTGGTCGGCGGCCTGATCACACTGATGCGCCTGCTGCCTGTCCGCGTGTCGAGCGGCATCGCCGGCGCCGTCGCGCGCACCGTCGGCCCATGGATCGGCGTCTCCCGCATGGCCCGCAAGCAGCTCCGCGCCGCCTTCCCGGAGAAGGACGAGGCGTGGATCGAGGCGACGCTGCGGGGCGTGTGGGACAATCTCGGCCGCGTGGTCGGTGAATACGCGCAGCTCGACCGCATCTGGGACTTCGATCCCGACGCGACGGAGCCCGGCCGCATCATCATCGGCCCGCATGAGCGCGTGATGTTCGAGCGGCTGCGCGATGACGGACAACCCGCGCTCTGCTTCACCGCACATCTTGGCAACTGGGAGTTGCCGGCGATCGCCGCCGCACGCCACGGTTTGCCGAGTGCGGTTCTCTACCGCATGCCCAACAACCCGCATGTCGCCGAGCGTATCCGGCGCATCCGCGAGGGGCTGATGGGGCGGTTGATCCGCAGCCGGGCGGTGGCGGCCTTCGAGCTTTCCGCCGCACTCACGCGCGGCGAGCATGTCGGCATGCTGGTGGACCAGCACTTCTCCCGCGGCGTGGACGTCACCTTCTTCGGCCGGACGTGCAAGGCAAACCCGACACTCGCGCGCCTCGCGCGGCAGGTGGACTGCCCGGTGGTCGGCGTGCGGACCATCCGCCTGCCCGACGGCCATTTCCGGCTGGAGACGACGGAGGCGATCGAGCTGCCCCGCGATGCGGAAGGGCAGATCGACGTTGCCGCTGCAACCCAGCGTATCACCGACATCGTCGAGGGCTGGATCCGCGAGCACCCCGACCAGTGGCTCTGGCTGCATCGCCGCTGGCGTTGACGTTATGATCGGTTAAAGATTCTCCGTTGCGTTCGGGGATGCGCCGATGCCGCTTCTCGACATTCTGTATCTCACGCTGCGCTTCTCCATCCTTTCGATGGCGCTGGTCGCGAGCGTGATCGGCCTCGTCTACGCGTGGCGGATCCACTGGCATGCCCGGCTGCAGGCCGGACTCGTCCTCGCCGGCGCGCTGCTGCTGATGTTCACCGGCAGCCTCTCGGTGATGAACGCACTGCGCTACCTGCGCACGCCGGACATGCTCGCCGTGCCCTCGGAGTACTGGCTCTGGGGCGTGGCCGATGCGCTGCTGCCGCTGCTGTACCTCGGGTATCTGCACATGGCGGTCCAGCGCGACCGTGCGCTCGCGCAGGCGGAAGGTCTCGCGATCACCGACGAGCTGACGGGACTCGCCAACCGCCGCGGCTTCATGCTGCTCGCCCTTCCCGGTCTCGCCCAGGCATGGCGGAACGTCGGATCGTCGGCGCTGGTGATCGCCGACCTCGACCGCTTCAAGGCGATCAACGATGAATTCGGCCACGCCGTCGGGGACGCCGTGCTGCGGGAGGTGGGCGGAGCGATACGCGCCCTGGTACGCCGCGGCGACGTGGCCGGACGCATCGGCGGCGAGGAATTCGCCCTGCTGCTGCCGGGCGAGACCCTGGAAGGGGGACGCCGCATCGCCGAGCGGCTGCGCGAGGCGATCGCGGCGCGCAGCTTCGCCGGCTCCATCGAACTCACACTGAGCTGCGGCGTCACGGAGCTGACGGACGAACCCGACGAGGCTCACCTGACCCGCGCGATCAAGGCCGCCGACGAAGCGCTCTATGCCGCCAAGCGCAACGGCCGCAACCGTGTGGAGGTCGCGTTGCCGCACGCAGCGGGCGGGTGATACCGTCCGTCTTCCCCCGATCAGGGATTGCAGCATGGCCCGGACACTGAAGCGCGGCGCTGACGCAAGCGCGGTCGCCGACATGGATTCACGCGTGCGCGAGACGGTCGAATCGATCCTCGCGGACGTCACCGCGCGCGGCGATGCCGCGGTGCGCAGCCTGTCGGAGAAGTTCGATTCCTGGTCGCCGGAGAGCTTCCGGCTCTCCGCAGCCGAGATCGAGGCGGCCATGAGCCAGGTCGCGCCGCGCGACCTCGACGATATCCGCTTCGCCCAGGCGCAGATCCGCAACTTCGCGCAGAAGCAGAAGGAGTGCCTGCGCGACCTGGAGGTGGAGACGATGCCGGGCGTGGTGCTCGGCCACCGCAACATCCCCGTCGAATCCGTCGGCTGCTACGTGCCGGGCGGCAAGTATCCGATGGTCGCCTCCGCCCACATGTCGGTGGTCACCGCCAAGGTCGCCGGCGTGCCGCGCGTGATCGCCGCCGCCCCGCCGTACAAGGGCGCGCCGCATCCGGCCATCGTGGCGGCGATGCACCTCGGCGGCGCGGACGAGATCTACGTGCTCGGCGGCGTGCAGGCCGTGGCCGCCATGGCGCTCGGCACCGAGAGCATCGCCCGCGTGGACATGATGGTCGGCCCCGGCAACGCCTTCGTCGCCGAGGCCAAGCGCCAGCTTTTCGGCCGGGTCGGGATCGACCTGTTCGCGGGCCCCACCGAGACGCTGGTCATCGCCGACGACAGCGTCGATGCCGAACTCTGCGCGACCGACCTGCTCGGGCAGGCGGAACACGGTCCGGAGAGTCCCGCGATCCTGCTGACGGACAGCGAGGCGCTGGCGCGGGCGACCATCGCCGAGGTGGAGCGGCTGCTCGCCGTCCTGCCCACCGCGGCCATCGCGCGGAAGGCGTGGGAGAACTATGGCGAGGTGATCGTCTGCGACGACCGCGCCGAGATGGTGCGCGAGGCCGACCGCATCGCCAGCGAGCACGTGCAGGTGATGACGCGCGATCCGGACTACTTCCTCGACAACATGCGCAACTACGGCGCGCTGTTCCTCGGTCCGCGCACGAACGTAGCGTATGGCGACAAGGTCATCGGCACCAACCACACGCTGCCGACGCGCAAGGCCGCGCGCTACACGGGCGGGTTGTGGGTCGGCAAGTTCATCAAGACCTGCACCTA
>JBBCJT010000102.1:0-4580 GCA_037190665.1 Rhodovastum atsumiense
GCTCGCGGTGGGCAGCGGCAGGAACAGGGGCGCGGGCGGCATCTCCCGCCCGCCGCTCGGCGTCAGCGCGTATTCGTAGATGTAGTCGCCGTAGTGGAAGACGAAATCCAGCTCCTGCCGCGCGATGTCGCGCCAGACGGCGTAGAGCCCGTGGTCGTAGCGCTGGCAGCCGGCCACGGCCCAGGACAGCGCATCGGGCGTGGCATCGGGCGCGGGGGCGGTGCGGGCGCGGCCGGCGCTGCTCCGGCTGTCGCCGGCGGCGAAGCGGTACCAGTAGGGGCGGCCGGGGCGCAGGCCGTCGACGGTGACGTGCAGCGTGTGCGCATCCTCCGGCCGGGCCAGCGCCTCGCCATGCGCCGCGATGCGGGTGAAGCCCTCGTCCTCCGCCACCTCCCATGTCGCGGGGACCGGCGCTGCGGGCAGCCCGCCCGCCCCGTCCGGGTGCAGCACGTCCCGCGCCAGCCGCGTCCAGATCACGAACCCGTCCGGCCGCGGATCGCCGGCCGCGACGCCGAGCGGAAAGCCCGCCGGCGCCTGTGCCCAGGCGCGCAGCGCGGGCGCGGCCAGCGCGCCGGCGAGCAGATCGCGGCGCGTCAGCATCCGTCGCCGGGGCCGGGTCGGGGAGGGGACGTCATGGTGCAGACTTGGGCATGCGTTCGCGGAGCGCCACCCGGCATCCCCGTCGACGCATACGATACGGCGCTGCTTCCGGCATGATGGCCATGTGCGGCGATGCTGTTCCCGCGTGGCGAACATGTCATCATCGGCGCCGACCGACGGGACAGGCCGCATGATCCGCACACCGCTCACCATCGCCGGGATGGCGCGCCACATGGTGGACACGGGCGTTCGCGCCGGTTGATCGCGGAGCGGATCGCGGGCAGGGACGGGTTGCGCTGAGCACCCGCGGAGCAACAGGGGACACCATCATGAGCATCTCACGACGCATCGTGCTGGGCGGCGCGCTGGCCGCACCCGCCATCGTCCGCGCGCAGGGCACGCAGCCGATCCGCATCGGCGAGATCAATTCCTACACCGCCATCCCGGCCTTCACCCTGCCCTATCGCAGCGGCTGGCAGCTCGCCGCCGAGCAGATCAACGCGAAGGGCGGCGTGCTGGGGCGGCGGCTGGAGATCATCTCCCGCGACGATGCCGGCAAGCCGCAGGATGCGGTGCGGCTCGCGGGCGAATTGCTGGACGACCAGAAGGTCGATCTGCTCGCGGGCACGTTCCTGTCCAATGTCGGGCTCGCGGTCAGCGACGTGGCGTTGCAACGCAAGCGGCTGTTCGTCGCGTCGGAGCCGCTGACCGATGCGATGGTGTGGGAGAAGGGGCACCGCTACTGCTTCCGCCTGCGCCCTTCCACCTACATGCAGGCCGCGATGCTGGTTGAGGAAGCCGCGAAGCTGCCGGCGAAGCGCTGGGCCACCGTCTCGCCTAACTATGAATACGGCCAGTCGGCGGTGAAGTGGTTCCGCGAGCTGCTGACCGCGAAGCGACCCGATGTGGAGTTCGTGGCCGAGCAGTGGCCGGCGCTGGGCCGCATCGACGCGGGCGCGACGGTGCAGGCCGTCGCACAGGCCCGGCCCGAGGCGATCTACAACGTCACCTTCGGCCCCGACCTCACCAACTTCGTCCGCCAGGGCAACACGCGCGGGCTGTTCGAGGGGCGCGCCGTCGTGTCGCTGCTGACCGGCGAGCCCGAATATCTCGATCCGCTGGGCGACGAGACGCCGGAGGGCTGGATCGTCACCGGCTATCCCTGGCAGGACATCGACACGCCCGCGCACAAGGCATTCTACGAGGCCTATCGCGCGCGCTTCAACGACTACCCGCGCGTCGGGTCGATCGTCGGCTATGCGGCCGTGCTGTCGATCGCCGCCGGCATCGCGAAGACGGGGTCAGTGGAGACGGAGGCGATGTGCGACGGCTTCAAGGGCGTGAGCTTCGACACGCCGTTCGGCCAGGCGATCTACCGCGCCATCGACCACCAGAGCACGCTCGGCGCCTTCGTCGGCCGCACGGCGGTGCGGGAGGGCAGGGGCGTGATGGTGGGCTGGCGCTATGCGGATGGCGCGGACTACCTGCCGGGGGATGAGGAGGTCCGCAGGCTTCGTCCCGCCTCGGCGGGGTAGGGTGTGTGGTCTTGCCGCGGGAAGTTCCCTCGCGCGCCGGCCTCTTCCGCACGGGGAGAGGTGTGGCGGCGTGGATCGGGCAAGGTCACGCGTGCATCGTCCCCTCTCCCGCAGGCGGGAGAGGGAGGCGCAGGTGTGCATTGGGCGAGGCTGCGCGTGTATCGCCTCCACTTCCATACACGGGACACGGTGAGAGGCGTGCGGTTGCGACGATCCGCGCGCTTCGTTCCGCTGTAGCGGGGTAGGACGGATGTTTTCGCTATGTGAAACACCCTCACCCCGGCCCTCTCCCGCAGGCGGGAGAGGGAGCTGCGGGTGTGCATTGGGCGAGGCCGTGCGTGCATCGTCCCCTCTCCCGCCTGCGGGAGAGGGACAGGGTGAGGGTCCGTGGAGCATGACCCGGCCTCGACCTGCGTCCGGCTGACGAGGCGGCCTTGGACTTCATCCTTGTCCAGCTTCTGACAGGGCTCGCCAGCGCGTCGTCGCTGTTCCTGGTGGCGAGCGGGCTCACGCTCGTCTTCGGCGTCACGCGCATCGTCAACTTCGCCCATGGCAGCCTGACCATGCTCGGCGCCTATCTCGCCTGGACCATCCTCGGCGCGCTGCCGCGCGAGCCGCTGTGGTTCGTCCTCGGCATCATCGGCGCAGCGGTGGCGACCGGGCTGATCGGCGCGGCCATCGAGATCCTCCTCCTGCGTCGCATCTACCGCGCGCCGGAGCTGTTCCGGCTTCTCGCCACCTTCGGCGTGGTGCTGATGGTGCAGGACATCGCGCTCGCCATCTGGGGTGCGGAGGACCGCACCCTGCCCCGGCCGCGCTGGCTGCGCGCGAGCGTGGAGATCGCGGGCGAACGCTTCCCGCAATTCGACCTGATCCTGATCGCCATCGGCCCGCTGGTGCTCGGCCTGCTGTGGCTGCTGCTGACGCGCACACGGTGGGGCACGCTGGTGCGCGCGGCCACGCAGGACCGCGAGATGGTCGGCGCGCTGGGCGTGAACGAGCGGGTGCTGTTCACCTCCGTCTTCTTCCTCGGCGCGTGTCTCGCCGGGCTTGGCGGCGCACTCATGCTGCCGTCGGGGTCGGCCAATTTGCAGATGGACCTGTCGCTGATCGCCGAAGCCTTCGTCGTGGTGGTGATCGGCGGCATGGGCAGCGTGCCGGGCGCCTATCTCGCCGCGCTGCTGATCGCGGTGCTGCAGGCCTTCGGCATCATGATCTTCCCCAAGGCGACGCTGGTGATCGTCTTCGCGATCATGGCGGTGGTGCTGGTGGTGCGCCCGCACGGGCTGCTCGGCAAACCCGTCGCCGCCGCGCGCGGGCCGGGCGAGAGCTTCGCGCCGATCCGCCCCGCGCCGCGCGCGCTGGTCGCCTTCGGTGCTGTCGTGCTCGCGGCCGCCGCTGCGCTGCCGGCCTTCGCCGGGCCTTATGCGCTGTCGGTCGCGACCGAGGCGCTGGTCTTCGTGCTGTTCGCCGCCTCGCTGCACGTGATGATGGGACCGGGCGGGATGGCGAGCTTCGGTCACGCCGCGTGGTTCGGCATCGGCGCCTATGCCGCCGCCTGGGCGTCGCAGGGGCTCGCGCTGCCGATGGAGGGCGGATTGCTGCTCGGCCCGCTGCTCGCGGGAGGGGTGGCGTTGCTGGTGGCCCTCGTCGTCGTGCGGCTGTCGGGCGTGTACCTCGCGATGCTCACGCTCGCCTTCGCGCAGATCGCATGGGCGGTGGCGTTCCAGTCCGTGTCCATCACTGGCGGGGACAACGGTGTGCTCGGGTTACGGCCCGCTGCGTGGGCGTCCACGCCCGCCGCGTTCTACTGGCTGGCGCTGCTGCTCTGCGCGGGTGGCGCGCTGCTGCTGCGCCGCGTGCTGTACGCGCCGGCGGGCTACGCGCTGCGGGCAACCCGCGATTCGCCGCTGCGGGCGGAGGCGATCGGCCTGCCGATCTTCCGGCTGCGCGCGGCCGGCTTCGCGCTGGCGGGTGCCGCGGCGGGACTGGCCGGTGCGGTCTACGCCTACGGCAAGGGCAGCGTGTTCCCCACCTACATCAGCATCCCGAAGTCGGTGGATGCATTGGTGATGGTGCTGCTCGGCGGCGTTCAGACCATGGCGGGGCCGATCGTCGGCGCGGTCGCCTATACCGGCCTGTACGACTCGCTGCTGCGTGCCACCGAATACTGGCGCCTCGCGCTCGGGCTGGTCATCGTCGCGCTGGTGCTCGCCTTCCCGCAAGGCATCGCCGGCGCCGCACAGCGCCTGTGGCTGCGCGGACGGGACGCATGATGCGGGAGGCGGCAGATGTGGGGCGCTGCCCCACGCCCCGGCAGGGCTCTGCCCTGCACCCGCAAGGGGCCACCGCCCCCTTGACCCGGGATACCGGTAGAGGGCCTTCGGCCAAACCGGTCGGGAGACCCCCCCCCCCACACCAAGCGTTGTGGGGGGTGGGGTCTCC
>JBBCJT010000103.1:0-13014 GCA_037190665.1 Rhodovastum atsumiense
GCCGCCCCGTGCGCACGGCCAGCCCCAGCGCGCCGTCGCCGATCGTGCCGGTCACCCACAGCGCATCGCCCGGCCGCGCGCCGCCGCGCACCACCGCCGCGCCCGGGGCGACGCTGCCGATTATGGTCAGCGACAGGGCGGCGGGACCGCGCGTGGAGGTCGTGTCGCCGCCCAGCAGGCGCACGCCGTACTCTCGCTGGTCCGCGGCCAGCCCGGCGCAGAAACCGGCGAGCCACGCCTCGTCGGCGCGCGGCAGCGACAGCGTCATCAGGTAGGCGAACGGCACCGCGCCCATCGCCGCCATGTCGGAGAGGTTCACGCGCAGCAGCTTGCGGCCGACCGTGTCCGGCGGGTCGTCGGGCAGGAAATGCACGCCCTCGACCATCGCATCGGCGGCAACGGCGATCTCGCGGCCCGGCGGCGGGGTGAAGACGGCGGCATCGTCGGTCAGCTCCAGCGCGCCCTCCCCCGCGAGCGCACGGAAATGACGCGCGATCAGGGAGAATTCCGCGGGGACGGTCACGACGCCGCGGCGAACTCCGAGGGGCGCAGGATGCGCGCGATGCGGTCGAGCACGGCATTGGCCATGCGCGGCTCCTCGCCGTTGAAGAAACCGTGCGCGACGGACAGGTACTCGCTGATGATCACCTTGGCCGGCGCGCCGTCCGCGATGTGCAGTTCGGCGGTCGCCGCCCGCAGCAGCGCGCGCAGCACGGGATCGAGGCGCTGCATCGGCCAGCCCTCGACGAGATGGCCGGCGATCAGACCGTCCACCGCGTCCTGATGCGTCGCGGCGGTGCGCAGGATGCGCCCCAGCAGCGGGATGTCCGCGGCCGGCACCGCCCCGTCCTCCAGCGCCTTACCGCCGCCGATGCGGTGGCGGACGAACTGGTCGAGCACGGTCTCAAGCGTCTCGCCCGTCTGGTCCGACTGGTACAGCGCCTGCACGGCGGCGACGCGGGCCCCGGTGCGCGGTTTCATGGCAGCACCTTCCGCATCAGCGCGATCTGCGTGAGGCAGGCGGCGGCGGCCTCCGCGCCCTTGTTGAACCGGTCCGCCCCGGCACGCGCGATGGCCTGCGCCTCGTCGTGCACGGTCAGCACGCCGGTGCCGAGCGCGATGCCGTAGGTCAGCGCCACGTCCATCAGGCCGCGATGCGCCTCGCGGCAGATGTGGTCGTAGTGGTCGGTATCGCCGCGCACCACGCAGCCCAGTGCGATGAACCCGTCCCAACGCGGCCCGCCGCGCGCGGCGCCGTTCAGGATGATGCGGATCGCCTGCGGCAGCTCGAACGCGCCGGCCACGTCCTCGATGTCGGACTCCGCCCCTGCGCGGGCCAGCAGCCGCTGGGCGCCGGCGGTCATGCCCTCGACGATGGCGCGGTAATAGGGCGCGCGCACGATCAGCACGCGCGCGGGTGCGCCGGCCACCACCTGCGGCTCCGGCATGTCCTGCGTGCTCATGCGCCGATCGGCCGCGTATCGGCCACCGACAGGCCGTAGCCGTCGAGGCCCACGATGGTGCGCACGTGGTTGGACAGCAGCACCATGTCCACGACGCCGAGGTCGAGCAGGATCTGCGCGCCGATGCCGTAGTCGCGCAGTTCGCGCTGCGGGCGGGCGGCGCCGGCAAGCAGACGCACGCGCTGCGACAGCGCATCGGGCCGCGTCTCGCGGATCAGCACCACCGCGCCGCGCCCCTCGGCGGCGATCATGCGCATCGCGCCGTGCAGGTCGGAATGCTCAGGCTCGCCCAGCATGTCGGTCAGCAGGTTCACCGCGTGCATGCGCACCATCGGCGGCGTCGGGCCGGACAGGTCGCCCTTCACCAGCGCGACATGCTCGGCGTAGTCGAGCGTGGTGGCATAGATGAGGATGCGCCAGTCGCCGCCGATCGCATGGCTCAGCGTGCCTTCCTGCACCCGCTTCACCAGCCGCTCCGTGCGGCGGCGATGCGCGATCAGGTCGGCGATGGTGCCGAGCTTCAGGGCATGGCGCTGGGCGAAGGCGACGAGGTCGGGCAGCCGCGCCATCGACCCGTCGTCGTTCATGATCTCGCAGATCACGCCGGCCGGGTTCAGCCCGGCGAGGCGGGCGATGTCCACCGCCGCCTCGGTATGGCCGGCGCGGACCAGCGTGCCGCCCTCGCGCGCCATCAGCGGGAAGATGTGGCCGGGGGTGACGATGTCGTCGCGGCCGGCTTCCGGATTGATCGCGACCGCGATGGTGCGCGCGCGGTCGGCGGCCGAGATGCCGGTGGTGACACCCTCCCGCGCCTCGATGGAGACGGTGAAGGCGGTCTGATGCCGCGTGCCGTTGGACTGGCTCATCAGCGGCAGGCCGAGCTGTTCCACCCGCGGCCGCGCGAGCGCGAGGCAGATCAGCCCGCGCGCGTGCTTGGCCATGAAGTTGATCGCATCCGGCGTGGCGAACTGGGCGGGGACGACGAGGTCGCCCTCGTTCTCCCGGTCCTCGTCATCGACGAGGACGAACATGCGGCCGGCGCGCGCCTCCTCGATCAGTTCCTCGGCGGAGGCGAGGTAGGCGGAGAGGTCCGCGCGGGCGAGATCGTCGAGGCTCATCGGAACTCCAGCAGCCGCGCGACGTAGCGCGCGAGCATGTCGATTTCGAGATTGACCGCATCGCCGGGGCGCAACGCGGCGAAGCCGGTCACCTCGGCGGTGTGGGGGATGATGTTGACGCCGAACGCATCGCCGTCAACGTCGTTGACCGTCAGCGACACGCCGTCCACGGCAATGCTGCCCTTCGCGGCGACGAAGCGGATCAGCCCGTCCGGCGCGCGGAAGCGCCAGCGGGTGGAACCGTTCTCGGCCGTGGCGGACAGCGCCGCGCCGACGCCGTCCACGTGGCCGGAGACGAGGTGCCCGCCGAGTTCGTCGCCCGCGCGCAGGCTGCGTTCGAGGTTCACCCGCCGCCCCGCCGCCCAGGTGCCGAGCGTGGTGCGGGACAGCGTCTCGGCGGAGGCGTCGAAGGCGAGCCGGCCGGCCTGCTTCTCCACCACCGTCAGGCAACAGCCGGACACGCAGACCGAGGCGCCGAGCGCGATCTCCGCCGTGTCCCACCCGGTCGCGATCAGCAGCCGCGCGTCCCGCCCGTCGCCGATGGGCAGGATGTCGGCGACGGTGCCGAGATCGGTGACGATACCGGTGAACATCAGGCGACCCTCGCGTATTCGCTCAACATATCCGCTCCCACCGCGCGCATCCCCAGCCGGGCGAAGCGCGGCATCTCCGCGAGCTTCGCGACGCCGAACGCCTCCGCCGCCGGCCAGGCGTCCCCGCCGAGGATGGCCGGGGCGTGGAACCAGGCCATCCGGTCCACCAGATCGGTGCGCAGCAGCGCCGCGGCAAGCTGGGCGCCCCCTTCGGCGAGCACCCGCGTCAGTCCCCGGTCCGCCAGCGCCGCCAGTCCGGCCTGCAGGTCGAGCCCGGTTTCGCTGCGCGGCACCTCAATCAGCTCTACGCCCGCGGCGCGCATCGCCTCGGCGCGCGCCGCGTCGTGGCCGGGGGCGACCAGGATCCAGGTCGGCGCGGCCCGCGCGGTGCCGACGACGCGGGCGGTCAGCGGAGTGCGCAGCCGCGAGTCGGCGATCACCCGCACGGTCGGCAGGCGCGTGTAGCCGGGAATGCGGCAGGTCAGGTCCGGATCGTCCGCCAGCACCGTGCCCGCGCCGACCAGCACCGCATCGTGCCGGCCGCGCAGGCCGTGGGCGGCGCGGCGCGCATCCTCGCCGGTGATCCACTGGCTCTCCCCGCCACGCGTGGCGATCCGCCCGTCGAGCGTGCTGGCGAGCTTCAGCGTCACCATCGGCCGCCCGGCGCAGACGCGGCAGGTCAGCCCGGCATTCACCTCCATCGCCTCGTCGGCGAGCAGGCCGGTGGTCACCTGCACCCCGCCGTCGCGCAGCCGCGCGAGGCCCTTGCCGTCCACGCGGGGGTCGGGGTCGGGCATGGCGACCACCACGCGGGCGATGCCGGCGGCGAGGATCGCGTCCGTGCAGGGCGGCGTGCGGCCGTGGAAGCAGCAGGGTTCCAGCGTCACGTACATCGTCGCCCCGCGCGCGGCCGCGCCGGCCATGGCGATCGCCTGCGGCTCGGCGTGCGGGCGGCCGCTCGCGGCCGTCAGCGCGCGGCCGACGACGCGGCCATCCTTGACGACGATGCAGCCGACCGACGGGTTCGGCCAGGTATTGCCGAGACCGCGGGCAGCCAGGGTGAGCGCCGCCCGCATATGGGCCCGGTCCGTCTCCAGGTCGGACATGGGCTCAGGCGGCGGCAGGGCGAGCGGGCATCGGGCGAAACTGCCCCGGACCCGCGCGGGGCGGAAGGGGCGCGGGCGCCCATCGGTCATGCGTGGTGTTTGAGGGGCGAAGATATTCCCTCTCCCGCTCGCGGGAGAGGGAGGGGCCCGCGCTCGCGCGGGAGGGTGAGGGCCGCGCCCGAGGGCGAACCTTCATCGTCACGCTGGCGGAAGCACCCTCACCCCGGCCCTCTCCCGCGCGCGGGAGAGGGAGAAGCGGCGGGCGTCAGTCGGAGGTGCCGCCCAGCGAGCCGAGGAACGCCTCGAAATCCTTCGCCTCGCGGAAGTTGCGGTAGACGCTGGCGAAGCGGACATAGGCGACCGAGTCCACTTCCTTCAGCGTCTCCATCACCAGCTCGCCGATCTGCTTGCTGGGGATGTCGGATTCGCCCGAGGCCTCGAGCTGGCGGACGATGCCGTTGACCACGCGCTCGATCCGCTCCTCCTGCACCGGCCGCTTGCGCAGCGCGACGCGGATGGAACGGGCGAGCTTGTCGCGGTCGAACGGCACGCGGCGGCCGTCCGACTTCACCACCGTCAGCTCGCGCAGCTGCACCCGCTCGATGGTGGTGAAGCGCTGGCCGCAGTTCGGGCAGAAGCGCCGGCGGCGGATCGCGCTCGCGTCCTCGGTCGGGCGGCTGTCCTTCACCTGGGTGTCGTCGTGGCCGCAGAAGGGGCAGCGCATCTCGGCTCAGTCCACGATGAACAGCTTGGCGCCGCGCTCGGTATGCGAGCGGTGCGGCTCGGCGCCGTCGGCGACCTGGTAGCTCGTGCCCGGCGTCAGCGTGAACACCCGCCCGTCGGCGAGCGTGGTGACCAGCTCACCCTCCAGGCAGAACAGCACATGCCCTTTCTGGCACCAGTGATCCGCCAGATAGCCGGGCGAGTACTCGACGATGCGCACGCGAATCTGGTTGTCCTCGGGGCCGAAGAAGCGCGTGCGCCACAGTGCCTCGCCCGTCTCGCCGGCGTGGCGCGTGGGTTCGATCGTGGCCCAGTCGGTGGTGCCGAAGGGGATGTCGGAGATCTGCATGGGTCTCAGCGCGCGGCGTAGATCGGGAAGCGCCGGCACAGCTCCTGCACGCGCGCGCCCACCGCACGCTCGGCGGCGTCGTTGCTGCCGTCGTTGGACTGCGCGAGCCCGTCCAGCACCTCGCCGATCATGGTCCCGATCTGGCGGAACTCCGCCTCGCCGAAGCCGCGCGTGGTGCCGGCCGGCGAGCCGAGGCGGATGCCGGAGGTGACGGCGGGCTTCGCCGGATCGAACGGAATCGCGTTCTTGTTGCAGGTGAGGTGCGCGCGGCCCAGCGAGCCTTCGGCCGCCTTGCCGGTGGCGTTCTTGGGCCGCAGGTCCACCAGCATCAGATGGCTGTCGGTGCCGCCGGTGCTGATCTGCAGCCCGGCCTGCGTCAGCGAATCCGCGAGCGCGCGCGCGTTGGCGACGACCTGCTGCGCGTAGGTCTTGAAGTCCGGCCGCAGCGCCTCGCCGAACGCGACCGCCTTGGCGGCGATCACATGCATCAGCGGGCCGCCCTGCAGGCCGGGGAAGACGGCGGAGTTGAACTTCTTCGCCAGCGCCTCGTCGTCGGTCATGATCATGCCGCCGCGCGGGCCACGCAGCGTCTTGTGCGTGGTCGTGGTGGTGACATGCGCGTGCGGCACCGGGCTGGGATAGGCGCCGCCCGCGACGAGGCCGGCGTAGTGCGCGATGTCCACCATCAGGTATGCGCCGATCTCGTCGGCGATGCGGCGGAAGCGCGCGAAGTCGATATGCCGCGAATAGGCGGACCCGCCGGCGATGATCAGCTTCGGCTTGTGCTCACGCGCCGCCGCTTCCATCCCCTCGTAGTCGATCAGCCCATCCTCGCGCCGCACGCCGTACGGCACGGGCTTGAACCACTTGCCGGACTGGTTCGCCGGTGAGCCGTGGGTGAGATGCCCGCCGCCCGCGAGGTCCATGCCCATGAACGTGTCGCCGGGCTGAAGCAGCGCAAGGAACACCGCCTGGTTCGCCTGCGCGCCGGAATGCGGCTGCACGTTGGCGAAGGCGCAGCCGAACAGCTTCTTCGCGCGCTCGATCGCGAGCGTCTCGGCGACATCCACGTATTCGCAGCCGCCGTAGTAGCGCCGGCCGGGATAGCCCTCGGCGTACTTGTTGGTCAGCACGCTGCCCTGGGCTTCCAGCACCGCGCGCGAGACGATGTTCTCGGACGCGATCAGCTCGATCCCGTCCTGCTGGCGCACCAGCTCCTTGCCGACCGCGTCGTTCAGCTCGGGGTCCGCGGTGGCGAGGTCGGCCTCGAAGAACCGGCGGAGCGCGGGGGATGACGCGATGTCGTTCATGCGAGGTCCTCGATCTTCTGCAAACGGCGGTCGTGGCGGCCGCCCTCATAGGCGGTGGAGAGGAAGGCGCGCAGCGAATCGAGCGCGGTCTCCACGCCGGTGGTGCGGCCACCGAAAGCGATGACGTTGGCGTCGTTGTGCGCGCGGGTCAGGCGGGCGCCGGTCACGTCGTGGACCAGCGCGCAGCGGATGCCGTGATGGCGGTTGGCGGCGATCGACATGCCGATGCCGGTGCCGCAGACCAGCACGCCGAAGCGGGCGCGGCCGTCCAGCACGGCGCGGCACACCTGCCCCGCGAAATCCGGGTAATCGACGCTCGCCGTCCCGTCGGTGCCCATGTCCAGCACCGGGTGGCCGGATGCGCGCAACGCCTCGGCAAGGGCGGATTTCAGCGTCACGCCGCCGTGGTCGGCGCCCAGCGCGATGGGGGTGGCGAGGGGGTCCATGGACCACCCCTACCACGCCGTGGCGGTAGCCTTGAAGGCTACCCCCGGAGGCGGGTGCGCAGGCCGGACCCGCGCGGTACGGAAGACCGTGTCAGGCTTGCACGCCGCGGCGCGAAAGGCGCCGTCAGGCCTGCATGGCGCGGCGCGAAGGGCGCCGTCAGATCGGCACAGCGCGGCGCCAAAGGCGCCGTCAGGCCGGCACGGCGCGGCGCAGCCGGGTGAGTTTTCCCAGCGCGAGGCGCGTCAGCGAGTCCTCGCCGGCCTTGGCCGGGCCGATGGCCGTCGCCTCGAGCCCGGTCTCGGCATCGACGGCCGCCACGCGCAGCCACATGCCTGCACGCTTGACTTCGACGATGGTTTCCGCTCCGGGCGCACAATACTGTGCCGCCGCGCCGCCCGGGCGTTTCAGGAGTGCCACCATGGATACGTTCGTTTCCTCCAATCCCGAGACCCAGGTCCTGCATGCCGGCTGGCGCCGGGACCCCGCTACCGGGGCCGTCTCCGTGCCGATCTATCAGACCACGTGTTACCAGTTCGACAGCACCGGACACGCAGCTGACCTGTTCGCCCTGCGGACCCTGGGCAACATCTACACTCGCATCATGAACCCGACCGTCGATGCGCTTGAGAAGCGTGTCGCCGCGTTGGAAGGGGGTGCGGCGGCACTCGCGGTCGCGTCCGGGCAGTCAGCTACCATGTTCTCCGTGCTCAATCTCGCCTCGGCCGGTGACAACATCGTGTCATCGACGGACCTTTACGGTGGCACCTGGAACCTGTTCGCCAACACGCTGAAGGAGTTCGGTATCGAGGTGCGCTTCGTCGATCCCGCGGATCCCGAAGCCTTCGCACGCGCCACCGATGATCGCACGCGCGCGTACTATGCCGAGACGCTGCCGAACCCGAAGCTCGAGGTCTTCCCGATCGCGGAGGTCGCGGCGATCGGCCGGCGGCTCGGCGTGCCGCTGATCATGGACAACACTGCCGCACCGATCCTCTGCCGTCCGCTCGGCCTTGGTGCCGCGGTGGTGATGCATTCCACCACCAAGTGGATGAACGGCCATGCCAGCGCCATCGGCGGAATCGTCGTCGACGGCGGCAATTTCGACTGGGCGGCGCATGCCGAACGTTTTCCCAAGCTCAACACGCCCGACCCGTCCTATCACGGCGCGGTCTGGACGGAGGCCGCGAAGCCGCTCGGCCCCATCGCCTATATCCTGCGCATGCGCGTGACGCTGCTGCGCGATGTCGGCGCGGCCATGTCGCCGTTCAACGCCTTCCTGTTCCTGCAGGGGCTGGAGAGCCTGCCGCTCCGCATGGAGCGCCATTGCGCCAACGCGCTGCGCGTCGCCGCGTGGCTCGCGAAGCACCCGAAGGTAAGCCGGGTGATCCATCCCTCGCTGTTCGAGGGCGAAGCGCGGCGGCGGGCGGAGGCCGGGCTGAAGGGCGGGCTCGGCAGTCTGGTCGGGTTCGAACTCGCCGGCGGCAAGGCGGACGGGCAGCGCTTCATCGATGCGTTGAAGCTGTTCTACCATGTCGCCAATATCGGCGACTCCCGCAGCCTCGCGATCCATCCGGCGACGACGACGCACAGCCAGCTCAGCGAGGCGGAACAGAAGGCCACCGGCGTAACGCCCGGCTACGTGCGACTGTCGATCGGCATCGAGCATATCGACGACATCATCGCCGACCTGGAGCAGGCGCTGGCAACGGCAGAGGTGACGGCATGAACGCTTTCGACGGCAGTCCGGCCCGCATCACGGCCACCACCGCGCCCGGCGGCGCGTTCCCCGCGCGGCGCATGCGGCGCAACCGCCACGACGCCTGGACACGCCGCCTCGTCGCGGAGACGAAGCTGTCGGCGGATGACCTGATCTGGCCGATCTTCGTGAAGGCGGGCGCCGGGCAGGAGGATGTCGCCTCGATGCCCTTCGTGCGTCGCGTCGGCCTCGACCTTCTCGCCGCGCATGTGGAGCCCGCCGCACGGCTCGGCATTCCCGCGATCGCTATCTTCCCGGTCACGCCGCACGAGCGGAAGGACGCGGAGGGGACGGAGGCGACCAACCCGGACAACCTGATCTGCTCCGCCGCGCGGCTACTGAAGAAGGAATTCCCGCAGATCGGGCTGGTCGGCGATGTCGCGCTCGATCCCTACACCACCCATGGGCATGACGGCGTGATCCGCGACGGCTATGTCGCCAACGACGAGACGCTGCACGTGCTCGCACAGCAGGCGCTGGTGCAGGCCGAAGCCGGCATCGACGTGATCGCGCCGTCGGACATGATGGACGGGCGCGTGGCCGCGATCCGCACGGCGCTGGATGCGCAGGGGCTGATCCACACGCGCATCATGTCCTATGCGGCGAAGTACGCCTCCGCCTTCTACGGCCCGTTCCGCGACGCGGTCGGTTCCTCCGGCACGCTGAAAGGCGACAAGCGCACCTACCAGATGGACCCCGCCAATACCGACGAGGCGCTGCGCGAGGTCGCGCTCGATCTGGATGAGGGCGCCGATATGGTGATGGTGAAGCCCGGCATGCCGTATCTGGACATCGTCCGCCGCGTGGCGGACCGGTTCAGCGTGCCGACCTTCGCCTATCAGGTGTCCGGCGAGTACGCGATGATCAGCGCGGCGGCGCAGAACGGCTGGATCGACCGGCGCGCGGCGATGCTGGAATCGCTGCTGGGCTTCAAGCGCGCGGGGGCGGACGGCGTGCTGACCTACTTCGCCGTCGAGGCAGCCGAGGCCCTGCGCGAGGCATGACCGGCCGCAGCGCCCCACCCCCGGCACGGAAGATGCGCGGGGTGGCGGCGCTGCTTGCTGCCTGCCTCACCGCCGGCGCGGCGGAGGCGCAGTTCCTGTCGCTGACGGAGGTGCGCGAGGCGTGCGCGGCCGACGACCCGCGCTGCGACTGGTTCATCGCCGCGATCGCCGACCTGCACAATTCCCGGCTGCTCGACGTGCCCGACCCGTCGCGGCCCTGCATCCCGCGCGGCACGCCGGCATGGCAGCAGATCGAGGCCGCGCGCGCCTTCCTTGCCGAACTGCCCGACGGGGCGATCTGGACCCCGGCGGAGGCGGTGATGATCGGCCTCTCCCGCCGCTTTCCCTGCCGGCGGTAGCGCAGCGCCCCTGCCCTGCGCGGCCGGCGGGTTGCGACCATGCGCCGCTTTGCGGAGGATCGGGACCTTCCTGCAACGAAGGGAATGCACGTGGGCCCCGGTCTCTATGACGGTCCGGTCATCGACGCCCATCACCACCTGTGGGACCTGTCGATGCAGCGCCATCCCTGGCTCGTCGGCGCCGATCCGGCGGCGCGTGCGCTTGGCGACCTCGCCTATCTCCGTCGCGACTACATCATCGCCGACCTGCTGGCGGATGCCGCGGGGCAGAACATCGTCGGCACGGTCCATGTCGAGGCGCTGTGGGACCGCGCCCGCGATCCGGTGGAGGAGACGGCGTGGCTCGACTCGCTGTCCCGCCCCGAGGGCATCGCCGGGCGCTACGTCGCCTACGTCCCCCTCGCCCATCCCGACGCCGCCGCGCTGATCGAACGGCAGGCGGCCCGCCCGCGCGTGACCGGCCTGCGGGAGACGATCCGCTGGCACCCCGACCCGACGAAGCGCTGGGCCGAGGACCGGATCGTCGCGGACCCCGCATGGCGCCGCGGCCTCGCGCATCTGGCCGGGCGCGGCTGGGTGATGGAACTGCTGATGAACCCGTATCAGGCCGGGCAGGTCGCGGACCTCGCCGCCGCGTTCCCCGAACAGGCGATCGTGGTGAACCATTGCGGGACGCCGAACGACCGTGACGCCGCCGGCCTCGCCCGCTGGCGCGACGGGCTCGCGCGCATGGCCGCGCAGCCGAACATCGCGATCAAGCTCTCCAACGCGTCCGCCTATGTCGCCGACACGTCGGACGATGCGCTCGCCGCCGTCATCCGCCCCTGCCTCGATGCCTTCGGCCCGTCGCGGTCGATGTTCGGCACCGACTATCCCGTGGCGCGGCGCACGATGCGCTACGGCGCCATCTGCGATGCGGTGCGCCGCATCCTCGGCGACCTCGATCCCGCCGCGCAGCGCGACGTGTTCCACGACACCGCCGCCCGGCTCTACCGCTTCAACACTCCGGAGAAGACCGCATGCACCGCCGCACCCTGATCGCCGCCACCGGCGCAGCCCTCGCCGCGCCACGCCTGTCCCGTGCCCAGGCGGCCCCGGTGCTGCGGTTCATCCCGCAGGCGGACCTCGCCGTACTCGACCCGGTCTGGACCCCCGCCTACGTCACGCGCCACCACGCCTATCTCGTGTTCGACACGCTGTACGGGCTGGATGCGCAGATGAAGGTGCATCCGCAGATGGTCGCCGGCCACCGGATCGAGGATGACGGCAAGCGCTGGGTGCTGACGCTGCGCGACGGGCTGCGCTTCCATGACGGCGCGCCGGTGCTGGCGCGCGACTGCGTCGCCAGCATCAACCGCTGGGCCAAGCGCGACGGGTTCGGCCGCACCCTGCTCGCGGCGACGCAGGAACTCTCCGCGCCCGACGACCGCACCATCGTCTTCCGCCTGTCGCGTCCGTTCCCGCAGCTTTCCTTCGCGCTCGCCAAGACCGCGGCGAACAACTGCTTCATGATGCCGCAGCGCATCGCCGAGACGGACGCCTTTACCCAGATCTCGGAGATGATCGGCTCCGGCCCGTTCCGCTTCGTGGCGGGCGAGCGCGTGCCGGGCGCGAAGGTCGTCTACCAGCGCTTCGCGGACTACATCCCGCGCGCGGATGGCGAGGCGAGCTTCACCGCCGGGCCGAAGCAGGTGCATTTCGAGCGCGTCGAATGGACGGTGATGCCCGAAGCCGCGGCCGCCTCCGCCGCGCTGATGGCCAACGAGTCCGACTGGTGGGAACTGCCGCCGCCCGACCTGCTGCCGCTGGTGAAGCGCAACCGCGCCATCAACGTCTCGGTGCAGGACCCCACCGGCTATATCGGCTGCATGCGGCTGAACCACGCGCAGCCGCCGTTCAACAACCCGGCCCTGCGCCGCGCCATCCTCGGGGCGGTCGTGCAGTCGGACTTCATGCAGGCGGCGGCCGGCACCGATCCGGACATGTGGGCGGAAGGCGTGGGCATCTTCTGCCCCGGCACGCCGATGGCGAGCACGGCGGGGCTGGAGGTGCTGACCGGCCCGCGCGACCTCGCGAAGTCGCGCGAGGCGGTGAAGGCCGCGGGCTATGCCGGCGAGAAGGTGGTGGTGATGGGCGCGACCGACCTCGCCATCCTGAAGGCCGCCGGGGAGGTCACCGTCGACCTGCTCACCAGGCTTGGCCTGAATGTCGAGTATCAGGCGACCGACTGGGGCACGGTCGTGCAGCGGCGCAACAGCAAGGAGCCGGTGGAGCGGGGCGGCTGGAGCGTGCTGAGCAACTTCTGGGGCGGCATGGATCAGGCCACGCCGCCGACGCACGCGCTGCTGGCGAGCAACGGCGCGAACGCCGCCTACGGCTGGCCGGACTCGCCGCGCATCGAGGAACTGCGCGCGCAGTGGCTGGACGCGCCCGACCTCGCCGCGCAGCAGGCGATCGCCGCGGACCTGCAGAAGCAGGCGTTCCAGGACGTGCCGTACATCCCGCTCGGCCAGTACTTCTACGCCACCGCCTACCGGCGGAACCTGACGGGAATGCTGAACGGCTTCCCGCTGTTCTGGAACCTCAAGCGCGGGTAAGCGGCGGGGCTCCGCCCCGCGCCCCGGCAGGGCGCTGCCCTGCACCCGCAAGGGGCCACCGGCCCCTTGACCCGGGAGTCCATCAAGCGGGCCTTCGGCCAAATCGATCGTCTGACCCCACCCCCTCGAGGATTATCGTGGGGGTGGGGTCAGACGATCGAGCTGATCAAAACCTTCCTGAAGGGATCG
>JBBCJT010000104.1:0-7684 GCA_037190665.1 Rhodovastum atsumiense
GCCACCGGCCCCTTGACCCGGGCTCCTCAAGAGGGCCTTCGGCCAAATCAGTCGATAGCCCCTACCCCCACAACGCGTGGTGTGGGGGTAGGGGCTATCGACCGACCTGCTTAAGCCTTCCTGAAGGAATCGCGGGTCCAGGGGACCGTGCCCCCTGGTGGGGTGAAGGGGCAAAGCCCCTTCCGGGGCCCGGGGCAGAGCCCCGCCACCTACTCGTGCCGCAGTGCCGTGATGGGATCGAGGCGTGAGGCGCGGCGTGCGGGCAGGTAGCCGAAGACGATGCCGGTCAGGCCGGAGACGCCGAGGGCGAGCACGATCGCATCGGCCTGTATCAGCACCGGCCAGCCCGCGCCGCTGGCGATGGCGTGCGCGATGATCACGCCCGCAACCACGCCCGCGAGCCCGCCGAGCAGGGCGAGCACCACCGCCTCGATTAGGAACTGCGCGAGGATGTCGCGCCGCCGCGCGCCGATGGCGAGCCGCAGGCCGATCTCGCGGGTACGCTCGGCGACGCTGACCAGCATGATGTTCATGATGCCGATGCCGCCCACCAGCAGGCTGACCGCGGCGATGGTGGACAGCAGCAGCGACAGCGTGCGCGAGGAAGCGTCGCGCGTGGCGGCGATGTCGGCCATGTTACGCACCTGCACGTCGTCCGGCTCGTTGGCGGCGACGCGGTGGCGCTGGCGCATCAGCGCGCGCACCTCGTCCTCCGCCGCGCGCATGTCCTCACCCTCGTGCACGCGGATCACTACCCAGCCGACCGTGCGCGCATTGGCGCGGGATGCGCCCATCACGCTGCGCCGCGCGGTCCAGAACGGGATCATGACCACGTCGTCCTGATCCTGCCCGCTCATGCTCTGGCCCTTGCGCGACAGCACGCCGATCACGCGCATGGGCGTCTGTCGCACGCGGATCTCGGCGCCCAGCGGATCGTCCTCGCCGAAAAGCTGCTCGGCCGCCGTCGCGCCCAGCACGGCGACCTTGGCGCCGGCGTTCATCTCTTCCTCGGTGAACAGCCGGCCGCGCTCCGCCGGCCAGTCGCGCGCGGCGAAGAACTCCGGATCCGTGCCATGCACGAAGGTCGACCAGTTCGCGCCGTTGCCGACGATCTGCTGCGTCTGGTTGATGTTGGCGGAGCTGATCTCGACGAGGTCGATCTCGGCGGCGATCGCCTTCGCATCCTCCCAGGTCAGGTTCTGCCGCTGCCCGGCGCCGAGCCGCACGCCGCCGACATTCACGCTGCCCGACCACATCACGAGCAGGTTCGCGCCCAGCGATTGTATCTGCGCCAGCACCTGCGCCCGCGCGCCCGCCCCGACGGCGACGGTGGCGATGACCGCGGCAACGCCGATGAAGATGCCGAGCGCCGTCAGCGCCGCGCGCAGCTTGTTCGCCGCGAGCGCGCGGAGCGCGGAGCCCAGCGCCTCGGCGGGCGACAGGCCGAGGCGCGGCGCCTCCGGCAGCGCCGGGGTGCGCACCGTCAGGCGCAGCGGGGCGTTCATGCCGCCATCTCGGCCGCCGCATCCGCGGGCACCTGCATCTCGTCGCTGACCAGATGGCCGTCGTGGAAATGCAGGACGCGCTGGGCGTGGCGCGCGACGTCCGGATCATGCGTGACCATCAGCACCGCCATGCCGTCGCCGTTCAGCGCCTGGAACAGGGCGATGATCTCACGGCCGGTGCGGCTGTCGAGCGCGCCGGTCGGTTCGTCGGCGAGCAGCAGGTCCGGCCCGCCGACGATGGCGCGCGCGATCGCCACGCGCTGCTGCTGCCCGCCCGACAACTCGTTCGGCCGGTGATGGGCGCGCGTGGCGAGCCCGACGCGATCCAGCGCATCGGCGGCCAGGTCCCGCCGCGCGCGGCGGGAAACACCGCGATAGATCAGCGGCAGTTCCACGTTGGCGAGCGCGTCGAGCCGCGGCAGCAGGTGGAAGGACTGGAACACGAAGCCGATCCGCCGCGCCCGCAGCGCCGCCAGCGCATCGGGCGACAGCAGCGCCGTGTCCTCGCCCGCGATGCGGCAGACGCCGCTGGTCGGCCGGTCGAGGCAGCCGATCAGGTTCAGGAAGGTGGACTTGCCCGACCCGGACGGGCCCATCGCGGCGGTGAACTGCCCGGCGGGCATGGCGACGGTGACGCCGGCGAGCGCCGGCACCGGCGTGCTGCCGGCCGCGTATATGCGCCCCAGCCCTTCCGTCGCGATCAGCACGTCCGGCCTACAGCCGCCACCGGCTCGGCGTGGCGGGCGGCGTGGCGGCGGCGCGCTCCTGCCCGACCACCACCTCCGTCCCCGGGGCGAGATCGCCCGCGACGATCTCGGTGACCGATCCGTCCGTCATGCCGGTGCGCACGCGCACGGCTCTCGGCGCGCTGTCGTCGGTGACGACCCACACCGTGCCGGCCTGACCGCCCTGTGCGCCGCGCAGCCCGGCGAGCCGCGCCCGCTGCGCCGGCGTCAGCACCGCGTTGAGCCGCGCGATCAGCCGCTGCCGCGCCTGGTTCGCCATGAGCCGCCGCGCATCGCCTTCCGCCGATCCGAGTTCGGCGCGGAACGCCGCCTGTGCCTGCAACAGCTCCGCGCGCTGGGTCCCCGTGAGGTCCGGCAGCGCGGCCAGCGCCTGCTCGACCTGGTTGCCGCCGGGTGTGGCCGGCGTTTCCGTGCCTACCCCCGCGGGGCGGTAGCGCAGCGCCGCGTTGGGCACGCGCAGCGCCTCGTCGCGCGCTTCGGTGACGACGCGCAGCGTCGCCGTCATTCCCGGCAGCAGGCGCTGCTCGTCGTTCGGGGCGGTCACGACGACGGTGTAGGTCACCACGTTCTGCACCGTGGCCGGCGCGAGGCGGATGTCCTTGACCACGCCATGGAACGCCTGACCCGGAAAGGCGGAGACGGTGAAGCTCGCTTCCTGCCCCCGGCGGATGCGGCCGATATCGGCCTCGTCCACGGTCGCCCAGATTTCCATCTCGGTCAGCGTGCCGGCGATCTGGAACAGGACCGGCGCCTGCAGCGAGGACGCGACGGTCTGGCCGATATCCACCGTGCGGGAGATGACGATCCCGTCGATGGGGGCGCGGATCCAGGAATTCTCCAGATCCACCTCCACCTGCCGCAGCACCGCGGCCTTCTGCGCGGCGACCGCGATAGCCGCCTCGACCTGCGCCTGCACGGTCCGCGCCGCCGCGCCGGAGGCGATGGCGGCGGCCTCCGACTGCGCGAGCTGGGCTCGGGCGGCGGCGAGCGAGGCGCGGGCCTGCTGGGCGGCATAGACGGCACGGTCCGCCTCGCTGACCGAGCCGACGCCGCGCTGGCGCAGATCGGTCTTGCGGCGTGCATCGGCATCCGCGTCCGCCAGCGCCGCCTCGGCCCGCGTCACCTGCGCCTGGCTGGAACGGATCGTGGCCTCCGCGGACAGGCTGTCCGCCTCCGCCTTGTCGGCCTGCGCGCGCGTGACCGCGACCTGCGCCTCGGCCGCGCGATGGTCGGCGGCGGCGGCGGCGCGCTTCGCCTCGTTGGTGGCGGTGTCGAGCCGGGCGAGCGGCTGGCCCTTGGTCACGCGCGTGTTGAAGTCGGCGAACAGCTCCCGGACGTTGCCGGACAACTGGCTGCTCACCTGCACCGACAGCGACGGGTTGACCGTGCCGGTCGCGGCCACGACAGCGGTGATCGGGCCGCGATCCACGGTCGCGGTCCGCAGCCGCGGGCCGGGCGTGGCCACCGCGGGGGCCAGCCACCACCATGCGGCCAGGCCGGCGGCGAGGACCGCCGCGGGAAGGAGCACTCTGCGCATCGGAATTCCCCCAGGGGCGGGAATGTACCAGACGGCCTCCCCCGCACGCGAAGTTTCCCCGGGGGGGCTTGCCATCACAGACGCGCGGGGCTGCGATCCGCGCCATGGACGACATTTCCCGGCGCCTCGACGCCCTGCTCCAGGTGCCTGCCGCAACCGCGCCCAGCTATGCTGCGGACGGGCGGCTCTACTTCCTCTGCGATGCCGGCGGATCGGCACAGGTGTGGGAGCTTCCGGCCGACGGGTCCCCCGCCCGCGCCCGCACGCACCACGCCGACGCGGTCGGCTTCGTCGCGGGCCACCCCAGGGACGGCAGCGCGGTGTTCGGCCGCGACGGCGCGGGCGACGAGCGGACCCAGCTCTACGCCCTGCCGCCCGACGGCGAGGCCCGTGCGCTGACCGCGAACCCGGCCGTGATCCACGGCTGGGGCGCGATCTCACCGGACGGGCGGCTGCTCGCCTGCACCGCGAATGCGCGCGACCCCGCCCATACCGATCCCTGCGTGATCGAGATCGCGACCGGCGCGCTGCGGCGGCTGACGGAGGTGGAAGGCCCGCACGAACTCCCCGGCTGGACGCCGGACAGCAGCGCCATTGTCCTGTCCACCGCGCCGCAGACCTTCGAAAGCGACCTGATCCGCATCGACGCGACGACCGGCGCAGCCACGCCGCTGACGCCGCATCAGGGCGCCTCGCGGCACCAGTCCCCGCACTGGCGCAAGGACGGGTCGGGGTTCTGGCTGCTCACCGACCGCGGCCGCGATTTCCTCGGCGTGGCGTTCCAGACGCCGGGGGGCGAGCCCCGATTCCTGTTCGCGCCGGACGCGGATGTGGAACAGCTCCAGCTTTCGCCCGACCAGTCGACGCTCGCGGCGGCGGTGAACGAACAGGGCTATTCGCGCCTGCATCTGCTCGACGCCGCGACGGGGGCGGTGCTCGCGCGGCCGGACCATCCGAAGGGCGTGATCACCAAGATCACCTGGCACCCGGACGGGCAGGACGTGGCCTTCGACCTCGCCCAGCCCACCCGGCCGGGCACGCTGTGGCAGGCGAAGCGGGGCGAGCCGGAGGCGACGCTGCTGTTCGCCCCCGCGGACGCCCCCGCCGGCGCGCGCGACTGGACGCTGGTGGATTTCCCCACCTTCGACGGGCGCACCCTGCCCGCCTTCCTCGCCCTGCCCGCGGGCACCCCGCCGGCGGACGGCTGGCCGGCGCTGGTCTGGGTGCATGGCGGCCCGGCCGCGCAGGCGCTGCCGAACTGGCGGCCCGACCTGCAGCTCGTCCTGTCGCAGGGCATCGCGGTGCTGGTGCCCAACGTGCGCGGGTCGACGGGCTACGGCCGCGACTACGCGGCGCTCGACGACCGCGAGAAGCGGCCGGACAGCGTGCGCGACCTCGCCGCCGCGCATGCCTGGCTCGGCACGCAGCGGCAGATCGACGGCACGCGCATCGCCATCATGGGCCAGAGCTACGGCGGATGGATGGTGCTGGCGGCGGTGACCCGGTTCCCGCAGCTCTGGGCCGCCGGCGTTAACTACTACGGCATCGCCCGATGGAAGACGTTCTTCGAGCGCACCGGCCCGTGGCGGGTGGGCCATCGCGCGGCCGAGTACGGCGACCCGGTGGCCGATGCCGCGCTGCTGGAAAGCCTGTCGCCGTTGCACGAGGTGGACCGCATCACCTGCCCGATGCTGGTCGCGCAGGGGATGACCGATCCGCGCGTGCCCCCGCACGAGAGCGAACAGATCGTCGCCGCCCTGCAGGCCCGCCGCGTGCCGGTGGAATACGTGACCTTCCCGGACGAAGGCCACGGTTTCCTGAAGCGCGCCAACCGCACGCGCATCTATCATGACGTCGCGCGCTTCCTGTCGCGCCATCTGGCACGGCAGGATGCAACAGCTTCAGCAGCGGGAGACAGAACATGAAGCGCAGGGACTTCCTCATCACCTCCGCCGCGGCGAGCCTCGCCGCGCCGGCGCTCGCGCAGGGCAACGCGCGGGTGCTCCGCTTCGTGCCCGAAGGCAACCTGCAGAGCCCCGACCCGGTCTGGACCACGACCACCGTCGCCGCGAACCACGCGATGATGATCTACGACCAGCTATATGCGCGGGACGCGAAGTTCATGCCGCAGCCGCAGATGGTCGCGGGGCATGAGCTGTCGGACGACAAGCTCACCTGGACCTTCACGCTCCGCGACGGGCTGGTGTTCCACGACGGCGAGAAGGTGCGCGCCATCGACTGCGTCGCCAGCGTGAACCGCTGGGCGCGGCGCAACCCGCTCGGCCAGAAGCTCGTGGAAGTCAGCCACGAGATGACCGCGCTGGACGACAAGCGGTTCCAGGTGCGGCTGAAGAAGCCGTTCCCGCTGATCCTCAACGCCTTCGCCACCGGTCCCTTCATGATGCCGGAACGGGTGGCCAAGACCGATCCGTTCCAGCAGATCACCGAATTCGTCGGCTGCGGCCCGTTCCGCTTCCTGCGCGACGAATGGGTGACCGGCGTGCAGGCGATCTACACGAAGTTCGACGGCTACGTGTCGCGGCAGGAGCCGTCGAGCTTCGTCGCCGGCGGCAAGGTCGCGCATCTGGACCGGATCGAGTGGAAGGTGATGCCGGACCCCGCGACCTCGGCCGGCGCGCTCAGCAACGGCGAGGTGGACTGGTGGCAGAACCCGCCGCCCGACCTGATCCCGATGCTGCGGCAGGCGCGCGGGGTGCGGGCGGCGATCAACGACAGCGTCGGCGCGGTGGCGATGCTGCGCCCGAACTTCCTGCACCCGCCGTTCAAGGACAATCCGAAGCTGGTGCAGGCCATCATGGCGGTGACCGACCAGAGCGATTTCATGACCGCGGTGGCCGGCGACGAGAAGGAGATGTTCCACGTCCCGTCCGGCGTGTTCACGCCCGGCCAGCCGATGGCCAACGATGCGGGGATGGAGGTCTTCACCGGCCCGCGCGACATGAACCGCGCGAAGCAGCTCGTGAAGGAAAGCGGCTACGCCAACGAGCCGATCGTGCTGATGTCGCCGTCCGACTATCCGCATCTCGCCGCGATGGCGCAGGTCGCCGCCGACGTGATGAAGCGCCTGGGCCTGAATGTGCAGTACACCAGCATGGACTGGGGCACGCTGGTGCAGCGCCGGACCAGCAAGGAGCCGTCGGACAAGGGTGGCTGGAACGCCTTCGTCACCACCTGGGCGGGCCTGAGCGTGAACGATCCCGCCAACCACTCGCCGATCCGCGGCACCGGCGCGAACGGCTGGTTCGGCTGGCCCACCTCGCCGAAGCTGGAGGCGCTGCGCGAGCAGTGGTTCGACGCGCCGGACTTCGCCGCGCAGAAGGCGGCCTGCGAGCAGATCCAGCGCACGGTGTTCGAGGAAGGGACCTTCGTGGTGCTGGGCCAGTACTTCAGCCCGACCGCGTTCCGGAACAACGTCGTGGACATCGTCCCGTCCTCGATCCCGATCTTCTGGAACGTGCGGAAGACTTGATCAGACCCTCAAGCGCCGGGCGGGCGCATCCGCGCCCTTGGCTCGCCGCATAGGCGGCGGGCCCCATTCGGGGCCTCGGATCGGCGAGAGCCGATCCGGGTTGGCGATGCCCTCAAACGCCGGGCGGGCGCATCCGCGCCCTGGGCTCGCCGCATAGGCGGCGGGCCCCGTTCGGGGCCTCGGATCGGCGAGAGCCGATCCGGGTTGACGATACCCTCAGGCGCCGGGCGGGCGCATCCGCGCCCTGGGCTCGCCGCATAAGCGGCGGGCCCCGTTCGGGGCCTCGGATCGGCAGAGGCCGATCCGGGTTGCGATGCCCTCAAGCGCCGGGCGGGCGCATCCGCGCCCTGGGCTCGCCGCATAGGCGGCGGGCCCCGTTCGGGGCCTCGGATCGGCGAGGGCCGAT
>JBBCJT010000105.1:0-5641 GCA_037190665.1 Rhodovastum atsumiense
CGCCGGGCGGCCCGGCGGATGCAGCCAGCCGAAGCCGCCGCCCTCGATCACCGCGGCGTCGGCGGCCTCGCACAGCGCCTCGAGATCGGTGTCGTCGATATCGGTGATCCGCTCGACCGCAAGCGTCGGCGCGGTCCTGGACTGCGGGATGCTCATCGCGGCTCCCAGCGCAGGAAATTGGCGAGCAGGCGCAGCCCGGTCCGCTGCGACTTCTCGACATGGAACTGCGTGCCGGCGCGGTTGCCGGACGCCACCATGGCGACGATCTCGCCGCCGTACTCCGTCGTCGCGATCACTTCCGCAGGGTCCGCTCCGGCCAGGGCGTAGGAGTGCACGAAGTACACGTGGTCGCCCGGCTGCACGCCGTCCAGAAGCGGATGGGCGCCGGGTGTGAAGTGCAGCACATTCCAGCCCATCTGCGGCAGGCGGAGGCCTTCGGCCGGCATCTGCGCGATGTCGCCCTTCACCCAGCCGAAGCCGGGCGTGACCGCGTGTTCCAGCCCGCGCTCGGCCATGAGTTGCATGCCCACGCAGATGCCCAGGAACGGCGCGCCGGCGTCGGTGCGGGTGCGGATCGCCTCCGTCATGCCCGGCACGGCGGCGAGCCCCGCGGCGCAGTCGGCGAAGGCCCCCTGGCCGGGCAGGACGATGCGGTCGGCGCGGGCCACCGCGTCTGCATCGGCTGTGATCGTCACCTCGGCCGCGATGCCGGCATCCTCGGCCGCGCGCGCCAGCGCACGCGCCGCCGAGGCAAGGTTGCCCGATCCGTAATCGACGACGGAGACCTTCATGCGAGGCGGGCGGACAGGTCCGGCCGGCGCGCGAGCAGCCGCGCCCAGGCCGCGTCCTCGTCGCGCGCGGTGATCACATGCACGAGCGCGTAGCGGCGGCGGCCGAGCTGCCAGCGGAGCAGGTCGCGGCCGTGCAGCCCCGCGAGAACCGAGCCGGCAAGCCCGACCGGCACCACGATCTCCGGCGGCAGCAGGGTAGCCAGCACGACCTCGGCGGCGATCCACAGCAGGCCGGGGATCCACGCGCGGTGGAACAGCAGCCACAGCCCGCGGAACAGGAACGCGCCCCAGGACCAGCCTTCCCGCAGCAGGACCGGGGCGCCGGCCTCGCGCTGATGCACGGTCCAGACCCTCACAGCGCCCCCTTGGTGGAGGGGATCGCGTTGCCCAGCCGCGGGTCCAGCGCCACGGCGGCGCGCAGCGCGCGGGCGACGGACTTGAAGCAGGCCTCGGCGACGTGGTGGGCGTTGCTGCCGGCCTTCTGGGTGAGGTGCAGCGTGATGCCGGCGTTGAAGGCAAGCGCGCGGAAGAACTCCTCGAACAGCTCGGTGTCCATCTCGCCGATCTTCGGCGCGCCGAAGCGCACGGACCAGGCGAGGAAGGGCCGGCCGGAGATGTCCACCGCCGCTTCCACCAGCGCCTCGTCCATCGGCACCACGGCATGGGCGAAGCGGGCGATGCCGCGCTTTTCGCCCAGCGCGCGGGCGAGCGCCTGGCCGAGGACGATGCCCACGTCCTCGGTGGTGTGGTGGAAGTCCACGTGCAGGTCGCCCTTGGCCGCCACCGTCAGGTCGAACAGGGCATGGCGGGCCAGCGCGGTCAGCATGTGGTCGAGGAAGCCGATCCCGGTGGCGATGTCCGCCTTGCCCGACCCGTCGAGGTCGAGGGCGAGCCGGATATCGGTCTCAGCCGTGGCGCGGGTGAGCTTCGCGGAACGCGACATGCCGCCCCGTTAGCGCAGCCGGAGCGTGCGGGCTAGAGCGGGCTCGCCGGCGGTGCTCCTCCCACCTTTCCGGGGAAGCGGGGGCCGCAACCTCCGCCTCCGCCAGGTTCCGCGATCGGGGCGCCGAAGAATCTTTTCGCCCGCGTGTCCGCGCGAGCGCCTCCCGTGCGCATTGCAGGAGAAGAATGCAGGGCATCGCCTCCCGGAGCGAGGAGACATCGGCCGACGTCGCGGCGGCGCTGTGCCGGCTGTCCGCCGCCGAGCTGGTGAAGCTGAAGGCGCTGGCGCGGCTGCGCGCGCAGGGGCTGCCGCGAGGCGTGGGATGGACGGATCTGTTGCACGAAGCCGTGGCGCGGTCGCTGGAAGGCTCCCGGCGGCTGCCGCCGAATGTCCAGATCGTCGCCTTCCTGGGCGGCGTGATGCGCAGCATCGCCAGCGAGCACTGGCGCCGGGCGCGGACGGAGGCCGGGGTGCTGGCCGATCTCGACGACAGTTCGGCCTTTGCCGCCGGCGACCCGCCGAAGGACCCGGAACGGACGGCGCTCGCGATCCAGGCGCTGTCCTCCATTCATGGGCTTTTCGCCCGCGACCCTGACGTCCTGAAGGTCCTCTCGGGCCTCGCCGACGAACTGACGGGGGAGGAGATCCGCCAGATGTACGGCCTGTCCGCCCAGGCTTACGAGGCCGCCCGCAAGCGGCTGCGCCGTGCGGCGCTGCGCTGGTTGCAGGGGAACGACGCGCCATGAGGGGGCGCCGGTCCGACCGCGGCCTGGAGCAGATCCTCGACGTCCTGGCCGCCGAGCTGCTGGCGGCCGACGAGGCGGAGATCGCCGACGCGCTCGGCGTTCCGTCCGCCAGCCATATCGACACCGCTGACGTCGCGGCGCTGGTCGCGCAGGTCATCGAGGCCGCCGACCCCGCCGCACGCTTTCCGACCCAACATGACAGGGACCCCACGACGAATGCCCGCAAGCGGAACTGACGAGAGCTGGCGAAGAACCCATGAGTGGGGCCGGCTGACACGTGCGGAGATCGCGGCCGCGCGCGACGCCGGCGCGCTGCCGGTGCTGCCGGTGGGGTCGATCGAGCAGCATGGCGACCACCTGCCGGTCGATACCGACACCTTCCTCGCCGTGCGCGTGACGGAAGAAGCGGCGAAGTGGTGCGACGCCGCGCATGTGCTGATCCTGCCGTCGCCGGCCTACGGCTTTTCGCCGCATCACCTGGAATGGCCGGGAACGGTGTCGCTGTCGGCCGACACGTTCCAGCGCCTCGTCGCCGATATCGCGCAATCGGTCCTGCGCGCCGGCTTCGACCGGATGCTCATCGTCAACGGCCATGGGGGCAATCGCGGGCCGATGACGGCGGTATGCACCGAACTCGGCGCGCGGGGCCTGGGCGTCGGGCTGGTGAACTACATCGTGCCCGGACAGAAGGACTGGCAGCCGCACCTGCCGGAGAGCTTCCGCCGCGTCGGCCATGCCTGCGCCTACGAGACCGCGTTGCAGATGGCGCTGCGGCCGGAGGAAGCGGCGCGGATGGCGGAGCGCAGCGCCGACCTGCCGCCGCGGCTGGTCCCGCCGTACATGGCGGACGGGTCCCCCGACCCGATGGAGCCGGCGGGCGCCGTCTGGTCGTTCATCTTCCCCGCCGGCAACCCCGGCTACTTCGGCGATCCGGCGGCGGCGACGCCCGGGATGGGGGAGGCGCTGCGGGAGCCGACCGTCGCCGCCCTCGCCAGTTTCTTCGCCAGTTTCGCACACGCTTCCTTCGTGGTGGGCCGCTCATGACCCGACTTTCCGCTCGCGCCCGAGTGGCGCTGCTTGCCGCCTCACTGCTTCCCGTCGCGGCGGGGGCTGCCGAGTTGCGCATCGCGACCGGCGGTGCGTTCACGTCGATGGACCCGCACTTCCACGACAACTCCACCAACGTCGCGCTGACGAGCCATGTGTTCGACAGCCTCGTCACCGTCGACGAGGACTATCGCCCCGCGCCCGGTTTGGCGGAATCCTGGCGCGCCGTCGGTCCGACGACGTGGGAAGTGAAGCTGCGGGAAGGCGTGACGTTCCATGACGGCGGCGCGTTCAGCGCCGACGACATCGTCTTCACCTTCGAACGCATCCCGCAGGTCCCGAACAGCCCCGCCCGCTTCACGCCGTACATTCGCGGCGTGCAGCGGCTGGAGGTCGTGGACGCACACACGCTCCGCCTGCACACCGCGGTCCCCACGCCGACGCTGCCGATCCTGCTGTCGTCCTTCGGCATCGTCGGCCGCAAGCAGAGCGGCGACGGCAGCACGGCGGAGTTCAATTCCGGCAAGGCGGCCATCGGCACCGGGCCGTATCGCCTCGCATCCTTCGTGATGGGCGACCGCGCCGAGTTCGCGCGCAATCCCGCCTGGTGGGGACCGCGCCAGCCATGGGACACGGTCACGTACCGGATGATCCCGCGTGGCGCGGCGCGCGTGGCGGCACTGAAGGCGGGCGACGTGGACGTGATCGATGCCGTGCCGACGCGCGACGTCGCCACGCTCGAACAGGATCCGAACGTGTCGGTCGCGAGCCGCGACAGCCTGCGGCTGGTGTTCCTGTATCTCGATGTCGGCCGCGAGCGCAGCCCGTTCGTCACCGATCTGGCCGGCAATCCGCTGCAGACAAATCCGCTCAGGGACCCGCGGGTGCGCGAGGCGCTGTCGCTCGCCATCAGCCGCGAGGGGCTGAAGCGGCAGGTGATGGACGGGTTCTCGGCGCCGACGGGTCAGCTCATGCCTGCGGGCGCCATCGGCCACGATCCGTCCCTGCCGCCCGATCCCTACGATCCCGCACGCGCGCGCCGCCTGCTGGCGGAAGCCGGCTGGGGCGAGGGTTTCGCGCTGACCCTGCACGGCACCAACGACCGCTACGTCAACGACGCCGCCATCGTGCAGGCCATCGCGCAGATGTGGACGCGGATCGGGGTGAAGACCGAAGTCGGCTCCCTGCCGTCCAGCATCTTCTTCACCCGCTACGCGCGCGACGAGTTCAGCGCCTCGATGACGGCGACATGGAGCAGCACCGGGGAGGCCGATCTGGTCATCGGCTTCCAGCTCGCGACGCCCGATCCGTCACGTGGCCGGGGTTCGCGCGTGCGCGAGTCCCACTATGCCGATCCGGCGCTGGATGCCCTGCTCGACAAGGCGATCGTCACGCTGGATCAGGCAGAACGCGAGGATCTTTATCGGCAGGCGACGCGGATGGGCATGCAGGTGCGGCCGATCCTGCCGCTGCATCATCAGGTCAACATCTGGGCGTTGCGGAAGGGCTTCGGCATCCGGCCGCCGATGATCGACCAGACGCGCGCGATGGACGTGTTCGCCAAACCCTGACGGTCAGAGGATCTGCACGCCCACCGACTTGAACAGCGCCAGCGCCCGCTTGCCGGGCGCGAGCGCGAGGCGCTGGACGGCATCGGTCGTGACCTGGGCGAGGATCGCCTGATCGCCCACCGCGATCTCCACCAGCGCGGAGCGGCGCGCGGGGTCGGCCACGATCCCGCGCACCGTGCCGTCCAGCATGTTGTGCAGGCTGAGGCCGTTCGGGCGTTCGATGGCGAGGATCACCTCGCGCGCCGGAACGCGCAGGCGGATCGGCGCGCCGACCGGTGCGTCGATGGTACGGACCAGGATCTCCGCCCCGCCGGCGTCCAGCCGGGTAAGGTCGCGTGCCGCTTCATGGGCCACGACCCGCGCCGTCATCACCGCCCCCGCATCGTCGCGCGCGGCGAGCGGCAGGTCGGCGCGGGTGGCGATCTCGGCGATGGGACCGGCCGCGACCACGCGCCCGGCGTCCAGCAGCACCACCGTGTCGGCCAGCGCGCCGACCTCCTCCAGCGCGTGGCTGATGTAGATGATCGGGATGCGCACCTCGTC
>JBBCJT010000106.1:0-35926 GCA_037190665.1 Rhodovastum atsumiense
GGCCACACCCGGCCATGGGGTAAGCGCGACGTAGGCTGGCAGCAGCGCAATGCCCGCCGCCGAGGCGACCTGCACCTGGATCGAGTACGTGTCCTGTGCCGACCCGCCGCTGACGACGGCGATGCGGCGCCGGCGCAGCTCCTGATCAATGCGGCGCTGGAAGAGGGTGCCGATCACGGGACCGAAGCGGATCAGCCGTTCGCCGGCCACGGCCTCCAGCCGCAGCTCGGCCGCGCCGGCCAGCCGGTGCTCAGCCGGCGCATCCGGCGGCTGGAGCAGGCCGTTGGCAATCCGCTGTTCGAGCGCAGTTCGCGCAGCGTCGCACTGACCCGGGCGGGGCGGCAGTTGCGGGACCAGGCGGGCAAGGCGCTCCTGACGCTGGACAACGCGGTCCGCGCCGCGGGGAAGACCGCCCGGCGCGACACCGCGCCGCTGCGGATCGGCTTCATCACGGCCGGCGAGTCGATCCTGCGCTCGCTGCTGGACCGCTGCCGTACCCATCTGCGCTGCGAGGTGCAGCTCTTCCAGCTCTCCTCCGCCCAGCAGGTCGATCAACTGCGCAGCGGGGCGCTGGATATCGGCCTGCTGCGTCCGCCGGCCTCCTGCGGCAACCTGCACATCGTGGTGCTCGGGCGTGAGGGCGTGGTCTGCGCCATGCCGCAAGGGCACAGGTTGGCCGGCGCGGCCGAGCTGCGGCTGGAGGCCGTGGCCGGCGAACGGCTGATCCGCTTCGGCCCGGTGATCGGCACCCTCTTCCAGCGCCGCATTGATCAGGAGCTCCGCCGCCGCCGTATCGCCGTCATCGGCGGCGGGTCGGCACAGGACACGTACTCGATCCAGGTGCAGGTCGCCTCGGCGGCGGGTATCGCGCTGCTGCCCGCCTATGTCGCGCTCACCCCATGGCCGGGCGTGACCTATGCCGCGATCGCCGATCTGCCGGAGTTCATTCCCCTCGCTGCGGCCACGCGCGCCAATGAGACGCGCCGGATGGTGCTGCGCGCCGCCGAGATGGTGGTGGCCGGCAGCCGCTAGGGCGCCTTGCCGCTACCCCAGCGCCCGGGCGACCCAGCCGGCCCACGCCAGCACGGCGCGATCCTCCCCCTTCCGGCCGACGATCTGGATGCCCAGCGGCATGCCGTTCGGCCCGGTCCCCGCCGGCACCGTCACGCAAGGCACGTGCAGCGAGGTCCAGAGGAAGTTGAAGGCGGGATCCCCGGTCCAACCGAGTCCTTCCGGCGCCTCTCCCGGCGCGGACGGGGTCACGAGGATGTCCAGCCCCTCCATCGCCGCCGGAAACGCCACCTGCGTGCGCGCGAAGACGCTCCGCGCCCGGTCGAGCTGCTCGGCGCCCTGGGCACGGCCCCAGGCCATCCGTTCCCGCAGCACCGGCGTCACCTGTGCGGGCGCCGTATCCAGTTCCCAGCCGATGGACCATGCGCTCTCCGCGTTCATCACCACGGGATGAGCCTCCGTCAGTTCCGCGAAGTCCGCGGGCAGCTCGCGGTCCGAGACCACCGCCCCGGCCTTCACAAGGACGCCGGCAGCGCGTTCCAGCAACGCCTGCGTCTCTGGGGCCGCCGCTGACCATGATGGGGAGCGGCAGATGCCGATCCTCGGCGCGGTCGCCGGGTGTGGCGCAGACAGCTCGCGGTCGGAAATGGCCCCTGCGAACAGCGCGCAATCCTCTACCGAACGCGCCATGACTCCCATGGTATCAAGACTATCCGACATGATCTTCATGCCCATGCGCGAGATCGTGCCGTAGCTCGGCTTGTAGCCGACCGCGCCGCAATAGGCGGCGGGGCGGATGATGCTGCCGGCGGTCTGGGTGCCGAAGGCGAGCGGGAAGAAGAAATCCGCCACCCCCGCCGCCGACCCCGAGGAACTGCCGCCCGGCGTGCGCCCGGTCCCGTGCGGATTGGCGGTCGGCCCCGGATGGCGGGTGGCGAATTCGGTGGTCACGGTCTTGCCCATCACCACCCCGCCCGCCGCGCGCGTCGCGATGACGCAGGCGGCATCCGCGCGCGGCCGCCATCCCGCCCAGACCGGGGAATTCATCTGTGTCGGCATATCAGCGGTGTCGATCACATCCTTCACCCCGACCGGCAGCCCGTGCAGCGGCCCGGGGCGCGCGGCGGCGGCGCTGCGCCGCGCGAGGGCCGCGTCGAGCCAGGCGAAGGCGCGCACCGTTCCCTCCCGCGCCGCGACGCGGTCGAGGCAGGCTTCCATCAGCGCCTCCGGGCGCAGCGTGCCGGCGGCAATGCGGCGTGCGGCCTCGGTGGCGGTCAGGCGGGACGGGTCAGACATGCGGCACTCCTTCCTCCGCGCAGGCTGGCGCACGACGGGAAGCAGGTCCATCTTCCGCCCATGCCACCCGCCGTGCGCGTGGGCGCCGGCCCGGACGGCGCCTATACCTATCTCGTCGCCATGCCGCCCGAGGCGCTGCCCTCGGTGCGCCGCCGCGACATCGAAACCGCCTGGAGCGCGGCGCGCGGCGCTGCGGCGGCGAGCCGCTGGGGTGCCGCCCGCGCCTTCCGCTTCCGCCGCGGCGACGGCACCGTCACCGACCTCGCGCTGGAGGATGACGATGCCCGCTGCTGGGCGGGTGCGGTGGACGGCACGGTGGGGATGGAGACATCCTACGGCGTGTCGCTGTGCCTGCGGCTGCTGGCGCTGGTCGATCTGCTGGCGCGCGCTGCCTGGACGCGCGGGCTGTATGCCGTCGGCCACGACGGCACGGAGTTTCACCCCGCGTTGCTGGAGGCGGCCGCAAGCGAGCCGCTCGACAGCAACGCCCGTTTCGACGAGCAACGCTTCCGGGCCCGCCTGGGCCGCCCCCTTCCTGCCGGAGCCATCGCATGATCCGCCTTCCCGCCCTGGCCGCCCTCGTCGCGCTCGCGGCCTGCGCGCAGCAGCAGCCCGCCCGCACTCCGGCCGAAGCTGCCCAGCTCCAGGCGTGCCGCCAGCAGGCCGACGCGACCATCGAGCGCCGCGACCGCGCGGTGCTGTACCGCGACGAGGCGTTCCCGCAGGGCCTCGGCCGCGACGATCCGCAGCGACAAACCGAACGGCTCGCGCGCAGCTTCGATCGCGATCGGATGGTGCAGGAATGCGTGCGGGGCGCCGGGTCCGGTAGCTGAGAGGGCGCGGCTGAAAGGTGGCGCGTTCCGGCGTCATCCGCCGCGTTCTCGCTCATCGCAACGCGCGGGTCTTCTTCGCCGGCAGCCTGCTGTCCTGGACCGGGATGTGGATGCAGCGCGTCGCCGTCGGCTGGCTCGCGTGGGAGCTGACCGGCAGCGCGTTCTGGGTCGGCGCGCTGGCCTTCTGCAACCTGATCCCGTCCGTCGTCGCCTCCCCCATCGCGGGTGCCGCGGCCGACCGGCTGGACCGGATCCGGCTGACCATGCTCACCCAGGCCATCACCGCCACTCAGGCCACGGTGCTCGCGGTGCTGATCTGGACGAAGTCGATCAGCATCGAGCTGATGCTGGCGCTGGAGGTCGCGCTCGGCATCACGCAGGCCTTCGCGCAGCCGGCGCGGCAGGCCATCGTGCCGTCGCTGACGCCGCGCGCCGACCTGCCGGCGGCGGTGGCGCTGAACTCGATCACCTTCAACATCGCCCGCTTCATCGGCCCCGCGCTGGCCGGGCCGATGATCGTGGTCGTGGGCACCGCCCCGGTGATGATCGTCAACGCCGCTACCTACCTGATCGCGAGCATCACCCTGCCGATGCTCGCGCTGACGGCGGACCAGCGGCGCGGCCACGCCCCGACCGGATCGCTGTGGAGCGAGACGGTGGAAGGCTTCACCTATGTCGCGCGCCATGTCGGCATCGGCGGGCTGTTCCTGTACGCGGCGCTGCTGGCGGTGCTGGTGCGCGCGGTCCCGGAGATGCTGCCGCCCTTCGTGGACCTGCTGTTCCAGCGCGGCGCGACCGGGCTTGCGATCCTGACCGGAACCATGGGCGCCGCGGCCTTCCTCGGCGGTTTCCTGATCGCCTCCCGCCCCTCCCTGCGCGGCCAGACCACATGGGCGGTGCATTCGGGGGCGGCGATGGTGCTCGCCACCGCCGGCTTCGTGGCGACGCACTCCTTCGTCTTCGCGACCGTGTCGATCGCGCTGCTGGGGGCGGCCACCACCGTGCACGGCATCGCCGTGCAGTCGCTGACGCAGTTTTCCGCCTCGCCGGCGATGATCGGCCGGGTGCTGAGCGTGTGGGGCATGATCGTGCGCGCCTTCCCCGCGCTCGGCGCGCTCGTCTTCGGCGCGCTCAGCGAGGCGTTCGGCCTGCAGATCCCGGTGCTCGTCGCGTGCGTCATCGGGCTGATCGTATGGGTCTGGGCCTGGCGCAACCTGCCGCGCTTCGCCCAGAGCGTGGAACCGAAGGAGTGAACGCAATGCTGGATGCCGCCATCGTCGGCATGGGCCGCTGGGGCCAGACGCTCGTCAATTCCGTACAGGCGACGCCGGAGGCGGGCATCCGCTTCGTTGCCGGCACCACCCGCACGCTCGCCAAGGCGGAAGCCTATGCGAAGGACACGGCGATCCGGCTGCTGCCCGACTACGCCGCCGTGATCGCCGATCCCGCCGTGAAGGCCGTGGTGCTGGCCACGCCGCATTCGCAGCACGCCGAACAGATCATCGCCGCCGCGCGCGCCGGCAAGCATGTCTTCGTCGAGAAGCCGTTCACGCTGACCAAGGCATCGGCCGAAGCGGCCGTCGAGGCATGCCGCAAGGCCGGCGTCGTCCTCGCCCTCGGCCACAACCGCCGCTTCCTGCCCGCCACGGCGGAGGCGAAGCGGATGCTGGCGGCGGGTGAGCTGGGCACGCTGCTGCACGTGGAAGGCCACATCAGCGGCCCGGCCGCTGCCGGCTACAAGCCGGGCATGTGGCGTGCCGACCGCGCGGAAAGCCCGCTCGGCGGCATGGGCGGGATGGGCATCCACATGATCGATATGATCGTCAACCTGGGCGGCCCCTTCGCGCAGGTGACGGTGGACAGCCGCGCCCAGGTCTCCGCCACCATCGACGACACCACGGCGATGCTGGGCAGGCTGCGCGCGGGGCCGAGCGTGCTGTTCGCCACGCTGGCCCTCGCCCCGCGCTACTGGCGGGTGGCGCTGTACGGCACCAAGGGCATCCTGGAGATGGCGGGCCAGCAGACGCTGCGTTTCACGCCGACCGAGGGCCAGGGCTGGACGCGCGACCTGCCCGCGACCGACATCGAGCGCGCCGAGCTTGCGGCCTTCGCCACAGCCGCCGCCGGTGGAACCGCGTATCCGCTGCCGGTGGAGGAGGCGATCCACGGTGTTGCGGTGTTCGAGACGATGATCGCGGCCGCGGCGTCGGGCTCCATCCTCGCCGTGCCGTAATGCTTGAAGCGGCCCGGCGGGTCGGTTGAAGCTCTCCGCATGTCATGCGACCGGCGTCGTTCTTTGACCGAGAGGACCGCGCTCCCTCTCCCCCGAAAGCGGGAGAGGGCCGGCGCCGCCTGCGAGACGCTCAACACCGGCGCCCGTATCGATGCCGATGGCGGGTGACAGCGCAGGCACGGCCCCGGATGCCGCGCTCGCGGAGCGCGTCGCCGCCGAGATCAAGCATTACGCGCGCCGCACCGACCTGCCGGAAGGCGCGCACCTGACCGAGCAGAAGCTCGCCAACCTGCTGCATGTCTCGCGCTCCCCGGTACGGGAGGCGCTGCTGCTGCTGGAGGCCGAGGGCATTGTCGTGCGGCGTCCGAACCGCGGCAGCTTCCTCGCCCGCGCCGGGCGCGAGCTGCCGGAAACGCGCCCCGCCGTGCGCATCGACGACGATGCCGACTACGTGCGCATCGCGGAGGACCGGCTGAACGGGACGCTGCCGGAACGCGCGAGCGAGGCCGCGCTGGGCCGCCGCTACGGCCTGCCGCGCGCGCGGCTGCTGACGCTGCTCGGCCGCATGCGGCAGGAAGGCTGGGCGGAACGGCTGCCCGGCCATGGCTGGCACTTTCCGCCGATGGTCGCGACGGCGGCGGCCTATGAGGATGGCTACCGCTACCGCGCCGCCATCGAACCCGCCGCCCTGATCTCGCCCGGCTTCGTCGCCGATCCGGCGGTGCTGCGGCGGCTGCGCGAGGAGCAGGAGGGCCTGCTCGCTCGGGGCTTCCGCGGCATCGCGCGGACGGAGCTGTTCCACATCAATGCCGGGTTCCACGAGGCGCTGGTGGAGCTGTCGGGCAACAGCTTCTTCATCGACGGGCTGCGGCGGGTGAACCGGCTGCGGCGGCTGTTCGAGTTCCGCAAGGCGTTGCGCGCGGAGGAACTGACGCGGCAGTGCCGCGACCATCTGCAGATCCTGGACCTGATCGAGGCCGGCGACCGCACCGGCGCGGCTGCGCTGATGGACCGGCACCTGCGGATGCGCCGTGAGCTTGTCCTGCCGGACAGGAGCCGGGTCGCGATCAATCCTTAGCGGAGGCGACGTGATACTGGCGGGCGCACCCTTACCCCAACCCCGCGCGCCGATACCGCTCGTTTGACGGTGAGAGGGTCGCCCGGGAGGCGCGACGGCCTCGCCTACGCCACAGGATTCCGCGGCTGAGAGCGTCTGCGTAGCTGTTGCCAGACGCTGGCGTCGCGATCGTAGAAATCCGGCCGGAACTGCAACGCGCCATCGGTGTCCGCAAACGCGGTCTGATAGATCAGGAACACGGGCACTGGCGTCGGCAGGGTGTTCCGGGTCGTGTTGCCCATCGCGATCCGCTCGTCGATCGCGTCGACCGGTTGCTGCATCAGCAGTGCGGCGAATTCGCGCGGATTCTGCACCCGGATGCAGCCGTGGCTGATGCGGCGGTTGTCGCGGCTGAAGACCTGCTGGTTCGGCGTGTCGTGCAGGTAGACATCGAACCGGTTCGGCATGTCGAACATGATCGCCCCGAGCCCTGCGGTGGGCCCGGCTCGCTGCTCTATCTCGCCGTTTGTCCGCATGATCATGTTGTTTCGTGTGAGATAGTCCGGATCGCGGCTGATCTTCGGCAGGATCTCCCTGGCAACGATATCCCTCGGGATCACCCATGGAGGGTTGAAGAAACTCGCTTCGATCATGGTGCGGAATTCGGGGCTCTGATTGCGCTCCGCATCATCGCCGACGACGACACGCGTCGAGAAAACCGGCCGATCGGCGCGATAGAGCACCAGCCGCTGGTCGGAGAGATTGACCCACACACGATCTGCCGGCAGCGGCCGCGGCAGCCAGCGCTGGCGTTCGAGATTGACCTCGATCTCGCGCACGCGGTTCGCCGTGACCCTGCCGCGTGCGGCGGGGCGCGAGCGATGGCTTCGCAGCACCTGGCGCAATGTCCGGTAGGTCGGCGTCGCCGGCGCCAGTGCCTCGATCGCTGCCACCGGATCGGGACTGTCGATCGCCGCATCGAGCGCGGCGGACACATCGAAGGGTTCAGGTGCCAGCGTCTCGTTGTCTCGTCGGCGCTCAACCGGCACCGCGCCGCGGGCCAATGCGTCCGCATACGAGAGGAAGGCGTCCGACAGCAGCAGTTCGCGATGCAGCGGAGGAAACGTCGCCCTGCGCACCAGCAGGCTGGCGTGAAACAGCTCGGGATCAAGCCCGTGATCGGCGGCGTGCAGCACGGCGTTGGACAGCGAATCCGCCTGCGTCTGTCGCGTCGTCCATACGGGCCTGAAGTCGTGGCGCGCGTAGAAGCGTCGCAGCAGGCCGGCATTCAGCTTCTCGCCGGCGACGGCAATCTGATGCGTGTCGTCGTTCAGGATGTCGAGTTCAGCCCCGTCACGCCGCGAGAGCACGGGGGCAGGTCCCGGGTCCGCACTGCACGCCGCGAGCGAAGCGAGAGCGATCGCGCTACCTGTGATCGCGGCCCGCCGGGACAGCTCCGCCCGGGCCGGCGCGGCTGCCTTCCGGCGATCAGGCCCGACCTTGTCCCGCGACGCGCTCACCATGATCCTCCCTGACTTCTGACGGCCAACATAACAAGCAGTTTGACTCCTTACTGAAAATTGCCTTTCAATCCCGCTGTCTATGAGCCGCACAATGAAGGAGAAGCATATGTTTGCGGTTTCCAGGATGGTGGCTCGCCAACGGTTGTCCCGCAATACGGCACTGCTCGCCGCTGTGGCTTCCGTGGCGCTTCTCGGGGCATGTGCCCAGCAGCAGCCACCACCCCCGGCGCCTCCCCAGGCTCAGCCGGCTCCGGCACCGGCCCCCGCTCCGGCCCCGGTTCCACCCGCGCGGGGCTAGTCGGCAGGCCGTGGTCGGGGGCATCTCGCCGCCGATCCCGGCTCGCGCCGGTCCTTGGACAGGTCGAGCGCGCCTGGGGAAACTCAGGCGCGACGACGTATTGCCCCAGATTGCTTGCCCCCAGAGCCCGCGCCGTCTGAACGATGGCACGCGGCCAAGGTGCGTTCCCGCATAGTCCCAGATTGAGTGCAGCACCTGGAGGGGCGCGCAGGAAAGCGTCCTGAACCCTTCCGCGCGCAACGCCCCCCTGCTTCTCCTTGTTGAGCATTCGAGGCGCTGTCACCGGCGTCGCGGCCGCATGCAGCGTGTCAGCAACAGCTATCGGGCAGCCAGGCTGATCGGGTCCTGACGGCAGACGCCCACGGAGCCGGTTGCGGCTGACCCGTGATTGTATTTCGGATTGCAAAATCCAAACTCCCATGCTTCGGTGCCGCCATGGGAGAAAGGTCCGGATCGCGATGACGCTGCGGGTGGCTGTCGCTGGCGCGGGGATGATCGTCGCCCACCACCTGCCCGCCTGGCAGGCGCTCGCCGATGTCGAGGTCGTCGCCATCGCGGACCCGGATCGCGCCCGCGCGCAATCCCGCGCCGACGCCTTCGGCATCCCGGCGGTGTTCGACGATCCCGTCGCCATGCTCGATGCCGTGCGCCCGGACGTGTTCGACGTCGCGAGTCCCCGCCAGACCCACGCGGAACTCGTCCGCGCCGCGGCCCTGCGCGGCATCGACACGCTGTGCCAGAAGCCGCTCGCCCCGACCTACGCCGAGGCCAGGGAACTGGTCGCCGACGTGGACGGCAGGTGCCGGCTGATGGTGCACGAGAACTGGCGCTTCCGCCCCTACTACCGGCAGGTCCGCGCCTGGCAGGACGAGGGCCGGATCGGCGAGATCACCGAACTCAACCTCACCCTGCGCTCCTCCGGCTTCCTGCCGGACGCGGCAGGCAACCGCCCCGCACTGGTGCGCCAGCCCTTCATGGCGGGCGAACAGCGCCTGATGGTGGCCGAGACGCTGATCCACCACATCGACACGGCGCGCTGGCTCGTCGGCGACATGTCGCTGACGGCGGCACGGCTCCAGCGACTGGTCGATGTCTGCAAGGGCGAGACTGCGGCGAGCCTGTTCTTCACCACCCCCTCCGGCGCGCCCGTCTATGTCGAAGGCAACGGCGCCTGCCCCGGCTGGCCGCCCTCGGCACGCGACCACCTCGACCTCATCGGCACGCGCGCGAGCGTCCGCTTCGACGGCCATACCCTGACGCTGCTCGGCGACGGTCCTGCCATCGAATACCCGCACGAGGCTGCCTATCAGGCGTGCTTCGACGCCTGCGTCGCGCACTTCGTCGCCGCACGGCGGAGCGGCGCGCCGTTCGAGACCGACCCGGCCGACAACCTGCGCACGCTGCGTCTGGTCGAGGACATCTACGAGGCCGCCGGCTGGCCCGCCGCATGACCCCTTCCCTCACCCGTCAGGAGCGTTCCGCGATCCCATGACCCGCCTTCTCGTTCTGCCCGGCGACGGCATCGGCCCCGAGATCACGGAAGCGACGCTGGCGGTGCTCCGCGCGGCCGACCGCCGCTTCGGCCTGAACCTGAGCTTCGAGGAACGGGCCATCGGCTTCGCGAGCCTCAAGACCGAGGGCACCACCCTGCCCGATTCGGTGCTGGAAACGGCGCGCAAATCCGATGGCGTCATCCTCGGGCCGATCTCGCATCTCGACTACCCGTCGCGCGACAAGGGCGGGGTCAACGTCTCCGCGGCGTTCCGCGTGCAGCTCGACCTCTACGCCAACGTCCGGCCGGCACGCACGCGGCCCGGCCTCGGCCGCGGGCATGCGCCGCTCGATCTGGTGATCATGCGCGAGGCGACGGAGGGCTTCTATCCGGACCGGAACATGTTCGCCGGCAGCGGCGAGTTCATGCCCACCCCGGATGTCGCGCTGTCGGTGCGCAAGATCACCGCGCACGCCTCCACCCGCATCGCGCGCCGCGCCTTCGAGCTTGCGCGCCGGCGCAACAGGAAGGTGACGGCCGTGCACAAGGCCAACACCTTCATCATCACCGACGGGTTGTGGCTGCGCTGCGTGCGCGAGGTCGCGCGCGAGTTTCCGGACGTGACGCTGGACGAGGTGATCGTCGATGCCTGCGCCGCCTATCTCGTGCGCAACCCGCAGCGCTTCGACGTGATCTGCGCGACCAATTTCCACGCCGACATCCTCAGCGACCTCGCGAGTGAGCTGTCGGGCGGACTCGGCCTCGCCGGCTCCGTGAACGCGGGCGACGACCTCTGCTGCGCGCAGGCGCAGCACGGCTCGGCGCCGGACATCGAGGGCAAGGACCTCGCCAACCCGACCTCGCTGATCCTGTCGGCGGCCATGCTGCTCGACTGGCTCGCGGAACATCGTGGCCTGCCTGCCTTCGCGGAGGCCGCCGCCGCGATCCAGTCCGGCGTGGACGCACTGCTCGCCGATCCGGCGACCCGTTCGCGCGATCTCGGGGGGCCGCTCGGCACCAGGGCGTTCGGGGCCGCGCTCGCCGCGCACATCGCGCCCGCAGGCTGAAACAGCATGACGATCGGCATGCCGCAGGACGGCCGCCACGTATCGAAGGGGAGGATACAAACCATGAAGACCGCATTCGCCCGCGCCGGCTGCCTTGCGCTCGCCGCCACCCTGCTTGCCGGCCCCGCGGCGGCGCAGGGCACCTTCCCGGACCGGCCGATCCGCATGATCGTCCCCTTCGCTCCTGGCGGCGGCACCGATGTGGTGGCCCGCGTCGCGGCGGCCTGCATGCAGCAGGGTCTCGGCCAGTCGGTGGTCATCGACAACCGCGCCGGCGCCGGCGGGACGATCGGCACGGACGTCGCGGCGAAGGCGCCGGGCGACGGCTACACGCTGATCTCGCTGACGCTGTCGTCCGCCGTGCTCAACTCCTTCCTCTACAAGAAGCTGCCCTTCGACATCCGCCGCGATTTCGTCGCGGTGGCGGAGATCGGCCGCAGCCCGAACGTGGTGGCGGTGCGGCCCGACCATCCCGCGAAGACGGTCGCCGAGTTGATCGCGATCGCGAAGGCGAACCCGGAGACCGTCACCTACGGGTCGGGCGGCAACGGCACGATCGTGCACATGTCCACCGTGCTGTTCGCCAACATGGCCGGGGTGAAGCTGCAGCACGTGCCGTTCCGCGGCGGCGGGCCTGCGCTGCAGGCGCTGATGGGCCGGCAGATCGATCTGATGATCGACAGCCTGCCGGTGGTGCTCGCGCAGGTGAAGGACGGGTCGATCCGCGGCATCGCGGTGACCTCCGCCCAGCGCCTGCCGCAGCTTCCCGACCTGCCGACGGTGCAGGAGTCCGGCCTCGCCGGCTACGAGACGCAGAACTGGTTCGGCATCTTCGCCCCGGCCAGCACGCCCAAGCCGATCGTGGACAGGATCGCGGCCGAGGTCGCGCGGCTCGTCGCCGATCCCGAGTGCCGCAAGAAGCTGGTGGACATGGGCGTGGACCCCACCGGCTCCGGCCCCGCGGCGTTCACCGCCTTCTGGGACCGCGAGCTGGAGACGTGGGGCCCGATCGTGCGTGACTCGGGTGCCGCCGTCGAATGAGCGCCTCGCCACGTATCGTGCTGATCCATGCGGTGGAGGTGGCGATCGCGCCGGTCCACGCCGCCTTCGCCGAAACCTGGCCCGAGGCCCGGCTGGTGAACCTGTTCGACGACAGCCTCTCACCCGACCGGGCGGCCGAGGCGGAGCTGACGCCGCGCATGTCCGGCCGTATCCGCACGCTCGCGCGCTATGCGGCGGATGCGGCGGCGGACGGGGTCTTGTTCACCTGCTCGGCCTTCGGCCCGGCGATCGAGGCGGCGGCGGAGGACCTGACGCCGCTGCCGGTGCTCAAACCGAACGAGGCCATGTTCACGGCCGCGCTCGCCGCGGGCAGCCGGATCGGCATGCTCGCGACCTTCGCGCCTGCGGCCGAGACGATGAAGCAGGAGTTCGCCGATGCCGCCGCGCAGGCCGGCAAGCCGGATGCCGTGCTGCGCACCATCGTGGTCGAACCCGCGATGGCCGCGCTGCGCAAAGGGGATGCGGAGATGCATAATCACCTGCTCGCCGAAGCCGCGCCGGCGCTTGCCGACTGCGATGCGGTGATGCTTGCGCATTTCTCCACCAGCCGCGCCCTGTCGGCCGTCTCCGCCGCGCTGCCCGGCATGCGCGTGCTGACCGCCCCCGTCGCGGCGGTCGAGGCGCTGCGTGCCGCCCTCAGCGCACCCCGCGCCGGCGGAGCTGCTGCTCGCGCAGGAAGATGAACAGGCCGGCGCCGATGATGATGGCGGTACCGACCAGCATGCGCGTGTCCATGACCTCGCCGAAGACGATCGCGCCGAGGATCAGGCCCCAGGCGATCAGCGTGTACTGGTAGGGCACCACCACCGAGGCCGGCGCCAGCCGCAGCGAGCGGTTGACGCAGAGATTGCCGGCGAGCGAGCCGACGCCCAGCGAGGCCAGCAGCAGCGCATCCGTCGCGTCCGTGTGCGCCCAGCCCTGGAACGCCACCAGCACGAGGCCGAAGACCAGCGCGGCGGTAAGCTGGTTGAAGGCCAGCACCGTGTTGTGGGTGCCGGCGAGCAGGCGCGTCGTCACCAGATACAGCGCGTAGGCGAAGCTGCCGACCACGGCGCAGGCCATCCCGACGCTCGGCGCGGCGAGTCCGGGGCCGAGTGCCAGCAGCACGCCGCAGAACCCCACGCCCACCGCCGTCCAGCGCCGCCAGCCCACCCTCTCCTTCAACAGGAAGGGCGAAACGGCGGTCACGTAGATCGGCGCGGCCATGTAGATCGCGATCGTGTCGGCCAGCGGCAGGTCCAGCAGGGCGCGGAAGAACAGCGCGACTTCCAGCGTGGACAGCGCGACGCGGGTCAGTTGCAGCCATGGTCGCGGGGCGCGGCGCAGCGGCGCGGGGCCGAGCCGGACCAGGAACGGCGACAGCACGACGAGCCCGGCGACCGAGCGCAGCACCAGGATCTGGCCGACGTAGAAACTGCCGATCAGCCACTTCGCCAGCGTGTCGTTCGCCGCGAAGATCAGCATCGCCAGCAGCATCATGACGATGCCGGCTGTCGTGGCAGCGGCCGGCCCGGCGTGCCGCGTGTCGGGGTTCATGGCGCTTCGTTGCGCGGAAGCCGGGCGTTTGCAACGCCACGCTCTGGCTCGGCGCGCCGGCGCGCGGCATGGTGCGCCGGAAATCCAAGGGGAAACGTCATGCTGCCTCGCCGTTCGATTCTCGCCCTACCCGCGCTCGCCACCCTGCCGGCGCTGGCCCAGGGCGCCTGGCCGGAGAGGCCGGTTCGCATCGTCGTTCCCTATCCGCCGGGTGGATCGACCGACGTGCTGACGCGGATCATCGGCGAGGCGCTGAAGGGTCCCCTGCCCGGCGCCACCTTCGTGATCGAGAACCGCTCTGGCGCGGGCGGCAACATCGGCGCGGACGCCGTGGCGAAGGCGGTGCCCGACGGCTACACCTTCGTCTCCGCCCCGGTCGGCATCTTCTCGATCAACCAGTACCTCTACTCGCGCATGTCCTACGACGCCGAGAAGGACCTGCTGCCGATCTCGCTGACCTACGAACTGCCGAACGTGGCGGTGATCCCCGCCAGCCTGCCGCCCAAGACGCTCGCCGAATTCATCGCCTGGGCGAAGGCGCGGCCGGACGGCATCACCTATGGCAGCCCGGGCGTGGGGACGACGCCCCACCTGTCGGGCGAGCTGTTCCGTGTCCGCACCGGGATCAGCGCGACGCATGTCCCGTTCCGCGGCGCGGCGCAGACGATCCCGGCGATGCTGTCGGGCGACGTGCATTTCGCCATCGACAACCTCGCGAGCTACATCTCCGCCATCCAGGCCGGCCAGCTTCGGGCGCTCGCGATCACCTCGGCGGATCGCTGGCCGACGATGAAGGAGGTTCCGACCATGGCGGAGGCCGGAATGGACGATTTCGTGGTGACGTCCTGGACCATCATGGCCGCCCCCGCCGGCACGCCCCGGCCGATCATCGACCGCTTCTCGGCCGCCCTGCAGGCACTGGCCCGCGACCCCGCGCACCAGCAGCGATTCCTGACCGCCGGCGGACGTGCGCTGGGGTCCACGCCGGAGGAGGCCGCCGCGTTTGCGGCGAAGGAACGTGCGCGGTGGCGGGAGGTGGTCCAGATCAGCGGCGCCCGCGCCGACTGAAGCCGGCAGGTCGGCGGAAGGTTCGTGAGGCGCGCCGGCGAGTCCCCGCGGACCTACCCGGGCCGCCTCCCACCCGCGCGAAGCGGTTGTCAGCCGCGGCCGGAGCCGTTTCTACTCCGGCCATGGCAGGCGCACACGAGCTGGACCGCATCGACCGGGAAATCCTGCGCAAGCTGCAGGCGGATGCGACCGCATCTCTCGCCGAGATTGCCGAGGCGGTGGGGCTGACGCCCACGCCGTGCTGGAAGCGCATCCGGCGGCTGGAGCGCGACGGCGTGATCACCAGCCGCGTCACCCTGATCGACCCCGCCAAGGTGGGGCTGCCGGTCAGCGTGTTCGTCGCCGTCGAGACATCCGATCACTCCGCCCCCTGGATCGAACGCTTCGCCGCGACCGTCTCGGCCATGCCGGAGGTGATGGAGGTCTGGCGGATGAGCGGCGACATTGACTACCTGCTGCGCGTCGTCGTTCCGGACATCGCCGCATATGATGCGTTCTACCGGCGCCTGATCGCCGCCGTGCCGCTGCGCAACGTCACCAGCCGCTTCGCCATGGAGCGCGTGAAATCGGTGACCGCCCTGCCCATCTGAGCGCAGCGCCCGGACGCGCCCGCCGGCGGCCCCGGCTGCGGGCCGGCATGCCGCCTCGACCGTGGCGGCGCGGTTGGAATCCGTGCCGTCCCGGGCTTGCCGGGCCAACGGCCGCGCACCTAGCATGGGCGTATGCTTGCGTTCATCGCCCGGCGCGCCGGGCTGGCTGTCCTTGTCATCATCACCGTCCTGACGCTCGCATTCATGCTGACGCGTCTGGGCGGCGATCTGGCTATCTCCATCGCCGGCCCGAACGCGACGGCGCAGGACGTGGAGACGATCCGCCAGGCCTACGGGCTCGACCGGCCGCTGCTGGTGCAGTTCGCGGAGTGGGTCGGGCGCGCGGCGACCGGCGATTTCGGCCAGAGCTATTTCTTCCGCGCCCGCGTCTCCGATCTGATCGCCGAACGGCTGCCGGTGACGCTTACGCTCGGCTGCGTCGGCCTCGTGATCGCACTGTCCGTCGCCATCCCGCTGGGCACGCTGGCGGCGGTGTACGAGAACCGGGTCGCCGACCGCGCCATCATGATCGTCGCCCTGTTCGGCCAGGCCATGCCCTCCTTCTGGCTGGGGCTGCTGATGATGGTGATCTTCGGCCTCTATCTCGGCTGGCTGCCGATCTCGGGCACCGGATCGTGGCAGCACTACGTGATGCCGGGCATCGTGCTCGCCTTCAGCGCCATTCCCGCGATCATGCGGCTGACGCGGGCGGGCATGATCGACGCGCTGTCGTCGGACTATATCCGCACCGCGCGGTCGAAGGGCATCTCCACCACCGCCGTCGTCCTTCGCCACGCGCTGCGCAACGCCGCGATGCCGGTGGTCGCGATCTCCGCCGTGCAGCTCGGCTTCATGCTGGGCGGCTCGGTCGTGATCGAGACCGTGTTCGCGCTGCACGGCGTGGGCTATCTCGCCTGGGAGAGCATCAGCAAGAATGACTTCCCCACCGTGCAGGCCGTGGTCCTGCTGCTCGCGGTCATCTACACGGTGCTGACTCTGGTGGCGGACCTGTTGAACGCGGCCCTCGACCCGCGGCTGCGCAAGCAATGAGGCAGCTTCGCAACGCCGGCGTGATCGTCGGCGCGGTCATCGTCGGGATCGTCCTGTTCTGCGCCATCCTCGCGCCGTGGATCACGCCGCACGACCCGTTCGCGCAGGATCTCATCAAGCGCCTCCAGCCGCCGTTCTGGATGGAAGGCGGCGACATGGTGCATCCGTTCGGCACCGACCAGCTCGGCCGCGACTACCTCAGCCGGCTGATCTACGGCGCGCGGATCTCGATGCTGATCGGCGTGGCGACCGTCATCACCTCGGGGCTGATCGGCATCGCGCTCGGCGTCGCCGGCGGGTATTTCGGCGGCCGGGTCGATACGCTGGTCATGTTCCTGATCACCGCGCGGCTTGCGATCCCGCTGATCCTTGTCGCGCTCGCCGTCGTCTCCGTCGTCGGCTCGTCGCTGACCGTTGTGGTGCTGACCCTCGGGCTGCTGCTGTGGGAACGCTTCGCCGTGGTGGCGCGCACCAGCACGCTGCAGATACGGAATCTGGAGTACGTCACGGCGGCGACCGCCTCCGGCTGCTCCACCCGCCGCATCCTGTGGGCGCATATCCTGCCGAACGTGCTGAGCCCGCTCGCCGTGGTGGCCACGCTGGAGATGGCGCTGGCCATCCTGCTGGAGGCGGCGCTGTCCTTCCTCGGCCTTGGCGTGCCGCCGCCGCTTCCCTCCTGGGGGCTGATGATCGCGGAGGCGAAGGACTACATGTTCTTCAGCCCGTGGGTGATCATGATCCCGGGCGTCGCGCTGTTCATCCTGGTGATGGGCATCAACCTGCTGGGCGACGGACTGCGCGATCTGGTCGGCACCCGCCGCTGAGCGGGACGCCGGGCCGACAGAGCACAGGGCCCCAGCCCACCGCACCAAAAGAAAGCGCCGCCGGATCGGTCCGATCCGGCGGCGCTCCTTTACCCGCGGAGAGGCAGGGCGGAAGGGCCCTCGCCTACGTCCACTTCGCCTCGTAGAAGCGCGGCATCTCGTCCGGATACGTCTTCATCTGAAGCTGCTTGCTCATCGCGTAGGTGGTCACGTAGGTGAACAGCGGCAGCCACAGCGCCTCGCCGGTCCCCTTGCGGATCACCGCCGAATACAGCTCCTTGCGGCGGGCCTCGTCGTTGGTGCTGCCGGCCTCGGTGATCATCCGGTGGATCTCCGGATCGCGCACGTAGTCGTCGTTCGACCCCGGCCCGAACATCACCGGGAAGATCGCCGAGACGTCGTTGATCGAGTAGCTGCCCCACGAGCCCATGTAGAGCTGCGCCTCGCCGCGCCACGCCCGGTCGATCGCCGCCTGCGTCTGCATCTGGCTGATCCGGGTGCGGATGCCGACCGCGTTGAGGTAGCCCTGCACGGCCGCCGGCCAGGACGGCGGGTTGATGTAGGTCAGCAGCTCCACGTCGAACCCGTCCGGATAGCCGGCTTCGGCCAGCAGCGCCTTCGCCTTGGCCGGATCGTACGGATACAGCGTCGCGGCCGCAGCGTCGCAGCCGAACTGGCTCGGGAAGCAGGGTGCGGGCGGCACGCGGGAATCGCCCTGCACCAGCCGCTTGGCGATCGTCTCGCGGTCGATCGCGTGCCAGATCGCCTGACGCACCTTGGTCTTGGTGAGCGGATTGCCCGCCCCCGACCGGCCGGCCGCGTCGATGGTGACATAAGCGATGCGCATGCTCTCCTGCCGCACCGCGGTCAGGTTGGGCATACGGTTCACGGCGGCGAACTGGTCGGGGTTGAAGTTCCAGGTGAAGTCCAGCCGCCCGGCCAGCATCTCCGTCATCACCGTCGCCGAATCCGGCAGGTAGCGGATCAGCAGCTTGGCGATGGCGGGCCGCCCCTTCGGGCTGTCGGCGTAGTAGGCCTCGTGCCGCTCGAAGGCGATCTCCTTGCCCGGCTCCACGCGCGTGATCTTGTACGGACCGGCGCCGACCGGCGCGCGCGAGTAGCCTTCCGCGCCGACGCGCTCGCGATAGGCCTTCGGCCAGATCGGCGTGACGAAGGCGAAGTACTGCAATGCCGCCGGCGTCGGCCGCTTCAGCCGCACCAGCACCTTGAAGTCGTCGACCTTCTCCGCCTTCTCGATCCAGGAGTGGTTGGACGGCGTGGCGGTCCGCGCCTCCGGGCTGCTGACGGTGTTCAGCGTGTAGACCACGTCATCGGCTGTGAACGGGTCGCCGTTGTGGAAGGTCACGCCGCGGCGCAGCTCGAACTCGTAGGTCAGGTCGTCGACCAGCTTCCACGAGGTCGCAAGCAGCGGCTTGATCGAGAAATCGGACGGTTCGCGGTAGACCAGCCCATCCCACGCCTGATGCGCGACGACGAGGCCCGACCGCAGAGAGTTGTAATAGGGATCGACGTTGGTGACGTTGCTGTACTCGCCGATCCGGAGCGTGTCCGATGCCTTCTGGGCAAGGGCCGGACCGGCCAGGACGGCGAACGAGGACGCGGCGAGCAGGTCGCGGCGGCGCATGTGATATCTCCCCAGTTGCTAGACTTCCCCCGGGGACCGTAGGCGCGGCAGGCCCGATGCCGCAACCCGCACACGGGAAGTTTCAGGCTGCCAGCGCGTCCCCGAGTTCGGCGATCCGCGGCAGGGCCCGGTCCGCCTCCTCCATCGCCGGCGTCGCCCCGGCGAGCGGCCAGAGGATCCCGAGCGCCGGGTCGTTCCAGCGCAGCCCGGCCCGCGCCGAGGGCAGGCTCGGCGCCGAGAGCTTGGTCAGCAGCAGCGTCTCCGGCAGCAGCGTCAGCGTGCCGAGTGCGAAGCCCTCCGGCACGAAGAAGGCGGAGGCGGTCTTCGCATCCAGCACATGCGCGACATGGCGCCGGAAGCCGGCGGCCCCGCGCCGCAGGTCCACCGCCACCGCCATGGCCCGCCCCGTCACCGCGCGCAGCAGCCGCGACTGGGCATGCGGCGGGCGCTGCCAGTGCAGCCCGCGCAGGGTGAGCGGCGCCGCGGCATGGTCCAGCACGTCCTCGACGAACGACGTGCCGAGGCCGAGCGAGGCGAGGTGGCGCTCGCTCCAGCACGTCTCCGACCAGCCGCAGGCATTGGCCGTGCGGGTCAGGCGGATCAGTTGGGGGTGGGGCTCGGTACTCATGGCGCGATCATAGCCCAGTCTTGACGGGCGCGCGGCGCGGGCGCCCGATATGTGTGCCTTCACCCAGGCGGCGCCCTCCCCCCGGGGCCAGCAGTGGGCTGCGACGGGACATGGGAGTACCGCGACGCCAAAAGCGGGAAACGTTCATGAACTCGAGCAGCTTCAAGCATCTTCCATGGATCGCCATCGGCACCATCGGCCTCGCGACGCTGGCCGTCGTGGCCACCGAGCGCGGCGAGCCGGTCAACGCCCTGTGGGTCGTGGTGGCGTCGGTCAGCACCTACCTGATCGCCTATCGCTACTACTCGCTGTTCATCGCCAACCGCGTCATGCGGCTCGACCCCGACCGACCGACGCCGGCGGTGCGGCGCAATGACGGGCTCGATTACGTCCCCACCAATCGCTACGTGCTGTTCGGGCACCACTTCGCGGCCATAGCCGGGGCCGGGCCGCTGGTCGGCCCGGTGCTCGCCGCGCAGATGGGCTACCTGCCGGGGATGCTGTGGATCCTGGCCGGCGTCGTCCTCGCCGGCGCGGTGCAGGACTTCATGGTGCTGTTCGTGTCCATGCGCCGCGACGGACGGTCGCTGGGCGAACTGGTGCGCGCGGAACTCGGCGTCGTGCCGGGGGTGATCGCGCTGTTCGGCACCTTCATGATCATGGTCATCATCCTCGCCGTGCTGGCGCTGATCGTGGTCAAGGCGCTGGCGGAAAGCCCCTGGGGCACCTTCACCGTCGCGGCGACGATCCCGATCGCGATCTTCATGGGCGTCTACATGCGCTACGTGCGGCCGGGTGCGATCGGGGAGGTCTCGGTCATCGGCTTCGTGCTGCTGATGCTCGCGATCCTCGGCGGCCAGTGGGTGGCAGCCGATCCGGCCTGGGCGCACGCCTTCACCTTCACCGGCACGCAGCTCTGCTGGCTGCTGATCGGCTACGGCTTCATCGCCTCCATCCTGCCGGTCTGGCTGCTGCTCGCGCCGCGCGACTACCTCTCCACCTTCCTCAAGATCGGCACGATCCTGGGTCTGGCGATCGGCATCGTCTTCGTCGCGCCCCAGCTCGAGATGCCGGCGGTGACGAAGTTCATCGACGGCACCGGCCCGGTCTGGTCGGGTTCGCTGTTCCCGTTCCTGTTCATCACCATCGCCTGCGGCGCCGTGTCGGGCTTCCACAGCCTGATCTCGTCGGGCACCACGCCGAAGCTGATCGCGACAGAGACCGATGCGCGCTTCATCGGCTACGGCGGCATGCTGATGGAGAGCTTCGTCGCCATCATGGCGCTGGTGGCAGCGTCCGTGATCCATCCGGGCGTCTACTTCACGATGAACAGCCCCGCCGCGATCGTCGGCACCACGCCGGAGACAGCCGCCGCCGCCGTCACCCAGATGGGCTTCCCCGTCACCGCGGAGGAGATCGCCCAGACCGCGCAGGACGTCGGCGAAACCACCATCATCTCCCGCGTCGGCGGCGCGCCGACGCTGGCGGTCGGCATGGCGCACATCTTCGCCGCCGCGCTGGGCGGCAAGGCGATGATGGCCTTCTGGTACCATTTCGCCATCCTGTTCGAGGCGCTGTTCATCCTCACCGCCGTCGATGCCGGCACACGAGCGGGAAGATTCATGTTGCAGGACCTGCTCGGGGTCTTCGTGCCGGCGATGAAGAAGACCGAGAGCTGGGCATCGAACATCATCGCGACCGGGCTCTGCGTCGCCGCCTGGGGGTACTTCCTGTATCAGGGCGTGACCGATCCGCTGGGCGGGGTGAACACGCTGTGGCCGCTGTTCGGCATCTCCAACCAGATGCTCGCGGCGGTGGCGCTGATCCTCTGCACCGTGGTGATCTTCCGCATGAAGCGGCAGCAATACGCCTGGGTCACCATCGTGCCGACGATCTGGCTGGTGGCCTGCACGCTGACGGCGGGGCTGCAGAAGATCTTCCACACCGACCCGCGCATCGGCTTCCTCGCCCATGCCCAGCGTTTCCAGGCCGCAGTGGCGGAAGGGCGCGTGCTGGCGCCGGCGCGCGACATGGCGCAGATGCACCAGGTGATCGTGAACGACTACGTCGACGCCGCGCTGGCCGGGGTGTTCGTCTTCGTCGTGGTCGCGATCATCTTCTTCGGCATCCGGTCCTGCCTGGAGGCCTATCGCAGCCAGTCCTGGACCGCGCGCGAGATCGGCGGCCCGGCCGTGCAGGCGGCGGCACAATGAACGCCGCGGCGGGCCGCGTATCGAGCTTCCTCGCCTGCCTGTGCGACAGCGCGCGGCTGATGGTCGGCGTGCCGCGCTACGAGGACTACGTCGCACACATGGCGCGGACGCACCCGGAGCAGGCGCCGATGACCTACCCGGAGTTCGTCAGCAACCGACAGGCGGCGCGCTTCGGCGGCGTGAAGGGCGGCGGGCTGCGCTGCTGCTGACGGAGGGAGGGGGCGCCGCCCCCTCTCCCCGACCTCGCTCCGAGGGGATCGCCCGGTCTTGACGCGCGTGCGTGCGCGGACGATGCCGCATGCCGAACGCAAGGAGGACACGCGGATGGGTCTGCCGACCGAGATGACCTACATCGCCCACGGCGCGGGCGGCGCCCCCGAGGTTCTGGTCCCGGCACGGGGCCCCCTGCCCGTCCCGGCCGAGGACGAGGTGCTGATCCGCGTGATGGCGACCGGGGTGAACCGGCCCGACGTCGCCCAGCGTGAAGGCAAGTACCCGCCGCCGCCCGGCGCATCGCCCATCCTCGGCCTCGAAACCGCGGGCGAGGTCGCCGCCATCGGCCCGAAGGTCACGCAGTACCGCGTCGGCGACCGCGTCTGCGCGCTGACCAATGGCGGAGCCTACGCCGAATACTGCGTCGCGCCGGAAGCGCAGACCCTGCCCTGGCCCAAGGGCTACGACGCGCTGCGGGCGGCCGCGGTGCCGGAGACCTACTTCACCGTCTGGGCGAACGTGTTCGACATCGGCCGCCTCGCGCCCGGCGAGACTCTGCTGGTGCATGGCGGGACCAGCGGCATCGGCGTCACCGCGATCCAGCTCGCCATCGCCTTCGGATCGAAGGTGATCGCCACCGCCGGCAGCGATGCGAAGTGCGAGGCGATCCGCAAGCTCGGCGCGGAGCCGATCAACTACCGCAGCGCCGATTTCGTCGACGAGGTGAAGCGGATCACCGGCGGGCGCGGCGTCAACGTGATCCTCGACATGGTCGGTGCGCCCTACTTCGTGCGCAACCTGAAGTGCCTCGCGCTCGAAGGCCGGCTGGTGCTGATCGCCTTCCTGCAGGGCTCGAAGCTCGACGCGCTGGACCTCACCGCGATCATGACGCGGCGGCTGACCGTGGCGGGCAGCACGATGCGCCCGCGCACCACCGCGCAGAAGGGCGCGATCGCGGCGTCGCTCCGCGGCAAGGTCTGGCCGCTGCTGGACGCCGGCCGCGCAGGTCCGGTCATCCACGCCACCTATCCGCTCGCGCAGGCGGCCGAGGCGCACCGGCTGATGGAGAGCAGCGCGCATATCGGCAAGATCATGCTCGAGGTCGCTGCGTGAACCTGCACGCGAAGCTGCAGGCGCGGGGCGACAATCCCGTCCATGTCGCGCTGGTGGGCGCGGGCAAGTTCGGCACCATGTTCCTGCATCAGGTGCGGCGCACGCCGGGGCTGCACCTCGCCGCCGTCTGCGACCTGAGCCCCGACCGGGCGCGCGCCGCGCTCAAGCGCACGCACTGGCCGGATGCGCAGGTGGCGGCGACCTCGCTCGATGCCGCCATCGCCGGGCGCACCACCTTCGTCACCGACGACACGCGGGCGGTGCTCGCCGATCCGCGCATCGACGTGATGATCGAGGCGACCGGCCACCCCGCCGCCGGCATCGCCCACGCGCGCATGGCCTTCGCCGCCGGCACGCATGCGGTGATGGTCAACGTGGAGGCCGACTGCCTCGCCGGCCCCGCGCTGGCGGCGGAGGCGGCGAAGGCGGGTGTGGTCTATTCGCTCGCCTACGGCGACCAGCCCGCGCTGGTGTGCGAGATCGTGGACACGCTGCGCACGTCCGGGTTCGAGGTGGTGGCCGCCGGCAAGGGCACCAAGTACCTGCCCGACTACCACCGCAGCACGCCCGCGACGGTCTGGTCGCATTACGGCCTGACCGAGGAGCAGGCGCGCGCGGGCGGGATGAACCCGCAGATGTTCAACTCGTTCCTCGACGGCACCAAGAGCGCGATCGAGATGGCGGCGATCGCGAACGCCACCGGCCTCGCCCCGCCCGAGGACGGGCTCGCCTTCCCGCCCTGCGGCTGCCACGACCTGCCCCGCATCCTCCGCCCGCGCCAGGAAGGCGGCGTGCTGCCGGGCCGCGGCATGGTGGAGGTGGTCTCCTCCCTCGAACGCGACGGGCGGGCGGTCTTCAACGATCTGCGCTGGGGCGTGTATGCGGTCTTCGCCGCCGACAGCGATTACGACGCGCGCTGCTTCGCCGAGTACGGCGTGGTGACCGATCCGTCCGGCCGATACGCCGCGCTGTGGCGGCCGTACCATTTCATCGGGCTCGAGCTTGGCGTTTCCGTCGCCTCCGTCGCGCTGCGCGGCGAGCCGACCGGCGCACCCACCGCCTGGCGCGCGGACGTCGTCGCGGTCGCGAAGCGCGGGCTGAAGGCCGGCGAGACGCTGGACGGCGAAGGCGGCGAGACGGTCTGGGGCAAGTGCATCCCCGCCGCCCGGAGCGTCGCCCTGCGCGCGCTGCCGATCGGGCTTGCGCACCGGCTCACGCTGCTGCGGGACGTTCCGGAGGGGTCGGTCGTGACGGAGGCCGATGTCGCGCTGGATGCGTCCACGGACGCGGTCATGCTGCGCCGCTCGCTTTCACCCGCCTGAGGCATCTTTCCTCCGCCAGCCGCGTTGGTTCACGCATCGCAGGCACAGGAGGAAAAGCCATGGACGCAACGAAGATCGCCGAACACATGGAGATCGTCGGGTCCTGCGGCAATCACGTGGGCACCGTCGATCATGTTGAAGGCAACATGATCAAGCTGACGAAATCCGATTCGGCGGACGGCAAGCACAAGTATCTGCCGCTGTCGGAAGTGAAGCAGATCGAGCACGGCAAGGTCATGACCAAGGGCAACCACATGGATGCCCTCGGGAAGCTTCGCGACTCGCCGCAGGCGATGTGATCCCGCCGGAAGCCCCGTCCGCACACGCGGACGGGGCTGGCCGGGTTACTCTACCTTGATGCCTGCGTCGCGCAGGATCGGTTCCCACTTCTCCATCTCGGACGTCAGGAACGCGGCCGCCGAGGCGGGCGTGCTGTCCGAGATCACGTTGATCGTCAGTTCCTCCAGCCGCTGCTTCACGGACGGCACGGCCACGGCCTTGTTGAAGGCGGCGTTGATGGTCTGGACCAGCGGCGCGGGCGTGGAGGACGGGGCGAACACCATGTGCCATGTGTAGGCTTCGTAATCCGGCATGCCGGCCTCGGCGAAGGTCGGCACGTCCGGCATCAGCGGTGAGCGCGCCTTGCCGCTGACCGCGAGCGCGCGAAGCTCGCCCTTCTGGACGAACGGCACGGCGCTGGCCGCGACGTCCACGATCATCGCGATGGTGCCGTTCAGCACGTCGGGGTAGGCCGCCGCCGAGCCGCGGTAGGGAACGTGGTTCACCTTCAGCCCGCCGCCGAGCTTGAGGAACAGCTCACCCGCGAGATGCAGGGCGGACCCGTTGCCGGCCGAGGCATAGTCGAACTTGCCCGGGTTGGCCTTCAGCAGCGCGACCAGTTCCTGGAGGTTCCGGGCCGGGATCTCCTTGTTGACCATCAGGACCATCGGCACGACGCCGACCAGCGCCACCGGCGTGAAATCCTTGACCGGATCGAACGGCAGGCGCGGGAACAGCGGCCGCATCACGGCATGGGCGATGGTCGAGTACAGCAGGTTGTGGCCGTCGCCGGACGCCTTCGCGATGACCTCGGTGCCGACCACCACGCCGGCGCCGGTCCGGTTCTCCACGATCACGCGCTGCGGCATTGCGCGCGACATCTCCTCGGCGATCAGCCGCGCCGGCACGTCGGTCGGGCCGCCGGCGGCGAAGGGCACCACCAGGCGGACCGGCTGGGTGGGCCAGGACTGCGCCGAGGCGAGGCCCGGCAGCGCGAGGGAAGCAGCGGAGGCAGCGAGCAATGAGCGGCGGTGCACGGTGGTTCCTCGTGGATACGTTTCAGGCGAACCTACCACCATGGACCCGAGCGGCCGGTCAACTCTCCGGCCTGCCGCGCGACGGGCCGTTCACCAAAGCGTGGCCCGCGCCCGGCCGGGCCACTCGCGGTCATATGCCTCCCCGCCGACCGATCCCTCCGTCATGCCGGCAAGGATCGCCCCGGGGGTCGGCAGCGCCCCTGCCTCCACGTGCCGCTCCGGGTTCCAGAGCTCCGAGCGGACGATGGCGCGGGCGCACTGGAAGTAGACCTCCTCCACCGCAATCACGGCGACCGAACGGGGCGCCTTGTCCTCCACCGCGAAGCTGTCGAGCAGGCCGGGGTCGACCGACAGGTGCGCCCGGCCGTTCACCCGGATCGTCGTGCCGGACCCGGGCAGCAGGAACAGCAGCGCCACGCGCGGGTCGCGCACGATGTTGCGCAGGCTGTCCACGCGGTTGTTACCGCGCCGGTCGGGCAGCAGCAGCGTGCGCGCATCCGCGATCCGCACAAAGCCGGGCCGGTCGCCGCGCGGTGAGCAATCGAGCCCCTCCGGCCCCACCGTGCCCAGCACGACGAAGGGCGAGGCGCGGATGAACGCTGCGTAATCTTCGGTGACGTGGTCCGCGACCTTCCGCATGGTCGCCGGCGCGGTCGGCACGCCGTAGAGCGCCTCGAGTTCCGCGATGGTGGTGATCGTCGTCATCCGCCCTCCGTCAGTCGGGAAATCCGGCCATGGCACGCACCTCGGCCGGGGTCCGGCCGGCGGCGCGCAGGTCCCGCAGCGTCGCAGCGTGATCGCGCTTGGCGAGCCGCCGCCCGTCCGGTCCTGTCAGCAACGCGTGATGCGCGTAATCCGGTGCAGGCCAGCCCATCAGCGCCTGCAGCAGGCGGTGCAGGTCGGTGGCCGGCTTGAGGTCCACGCCGCGCGTCACCAGTGTCACCCCCTGCAACGCATCGTCGTGGGTGACGCAGAGATGGTAGCTGGCGGGCGCATCCTTGCGCGCGAGCACGGCATCGCCGACGCGCGCCGGGTCGCACGCGATGCGCCCCTCGCCTTCCTCGCGATAGTCGAGCGGCGGTACCGCCGCACAGGCGCGCGCCATGTCGAGCCGCAGCGCGTGCGGCTCCCCGGCGGCGATGCGGGCTTGTCGGACATCCTCCGGCAGATGCCGGCAGGTGCCCGGATAGAGCGGGCCGTCCGGCCCGTGCGGCGCGTGGGCGGAGGCTGCAATCTCGCGGGCGATCTCCGCGCGGGTGCAGAAGCACGGGTAGAGCAGCCCGCGCGCGGCGAGCGCATCCAGCGCCGCGCGATACTCCGGCAGGTGCTGCGACTGCACGCGCACCTCCCCGTCCCAGTCGAGGCCGAGCCAGGCGAGGTCTTCCAGGATGGCGTCGGCATGCTCCGGCCGGCAGCGGCCGGGGTCGATGTCCTCGATGCGCAGCAGGAACCGCCCGCCCCCGGCCCGCGCGCGTCGCCAGCCCGAAAGCGCCGAATGCGCGTGGCCCAGATGCAGCAGGCCGGTGGGGCTGGGAGCGAAGCGGGTGACGAGCATCGCGCGCCCGGCTATGCCGTCGCGCCGCTAGGAGGGCAAGCGATGACTCTGGACGGGCCGCGCTGGGGACCGCGTTCGAAGGGCAAGCCGCAGCAGCTTGTCGTGCTGTGCCACGGCGTAGGCGCGGACGGGAACGACCTGATCGATCTCGGCCCGTCCTTCTTCGGCCATGCGCTGCCGGACGCGGCGTTCGTCTCGCCGCATGCGCCCTTCCCGTTCGATCAGGCACCGATGGGGCGGCAGTGGTTCAGCCTGTCCGACCGCACGCCGGCGGTGATGGTGGATGGCGTGCGCATCGCCGCCGACCACCTGACGCGGTTCGTCGCCACCGAGCTCGAGCGGCTGGAGCTGCCGCCGGATGCATTCGCGCTGATGGGTTTCAGCCAGGGGGCGATGACGTCGCTGTTCGCCGGGCTGCGGCGGACGCCGACGCCGCGCGCGATCCTCGCCTATTCCGGCGCGCTACTGTCGCCCGAGACGCTGGCCGCCGAGATCAAGGGCCTGCCGCCGGTGCTGCTCGCCCATGGCGAGGCCGATCCGATGGTGCCGGTCGCCGCGTCCCGCCAGGCGGAGCAGGTGCTTACCGCGCTCGGCGTGCCGGTCGAGGCGGTCTATACGCCGCGGCTGCAGCACGGGATCGACGAGAGCGGGCTGTCGGCCGGTGCGCTCATGCTCCAGCGGGCGTTCAGTCCCGCCGGGTAACCGCGCAACGTCCCCTCTCCCTGCCCGGCGGGGAGTGAGAGCAAAGCCGCACCGTCACGCTTGCGGAAGCACCCTCACCCCGGCCCTCTCCCGCAGGCGGGAGAGGGAGTGAGAGCCCTCAGTACCGGCGCAGCAACGCGACCAGCCTGCCCTGCACCCGCACCTTCTCGGACGGGTAGATACGTGTCTCGTAACGCTGGTTCGCCGGCTCCAGCGCGATCGAGGCGCCGCGCCGGCGGAAGCGCTTCAGCGTGACCTCATTCTCCTCCACCAGCGCGACGACGATATCGCCGTTCTCGGCGGTCTCGGCCTTCTGGATGACGACCGTGTCGCCGTCGTGGATGCCTTCCTCAATCATCGAATCGCCCGCGACTTCCAGCGCGTAGTGATCGCCGCGCGAGAGCCAGGCCGAGGGCACCTCGATCTGCGCATCGGTGTTCGCCATCGCCTCGATCGGCAGGCCGGCGGCGATGCGGCCATAGAGCGGCAGGTGAACGGCCGCAGCTTCGGGCGCGGTGCGCGCCCCCTGCAGGCGCGGAGCGAAATTGCCCTTGATGACGTTGGGCGCGAAGGCCGCAACCGCCTCCTCCGGAAGACGTGCACTCGCGGGCTGGCGCAGCGAATCGGGGTCGATCAGGATCTCGATCGAACGCGCGCGGTGCGGCCGGCGGCGGATCGCCCCGCGTTCCTCCAGCGCACGGATCAGCCGGTGCACGCCCGACTTCGAGCGCAGGGTCAGCGCCTCCTTCATCTCGTCGTAGGAGGGAGAAAAGCCCTGCTTGTGCTGGTAGTCGTTAATGTACCGGAGCAGCTCGAACTGCTTGCGCGTAAGCATGAACGCGAACCTCCCGCGCCGGCAGGTTGTCGTGAACAAAGCAGCAACCGGCGTGGATGTTCTATGAAAGTTCCCGCAGCCGCGTCAAGTTGTCCACAGCAAGCTAAATTCCATTGATGGACAGCGGCAGAACCGTGATGCGCTCGCCCGGCTCCGCGGCCGGCGCGAAGGGCGGGCGGACGATCAGCACGTCGGCACGGGCGAGCACCGCAAGCATCGAGGAATCCTGCACGGGATGCGGCGTGGCCACGCCGTCGCGCAGCGTGGCGCGCAGGTAGTCCTCGCGCCGGTCATTCGCCGCCACCTTCATCCCCAGGACGGCTTCGGCCTGCGGCGGATCGGCGGCGGGCAGCCCTGCCAGCACCGCGATCGCCGGCAGCGCGAACAGCACCGAGCAGACCATCGCGGACACCGGATTGCCCGGCAGGCCGATCATCGGCACCGCACCCAGCCTGCCGTGCATCAGCGGCTTGCCCGGCCGCATCGCGATCTTCCAGAAATCCATGGCGAAGCCCCGCTCGCCGAGCCCGGTGCGCACCAGATCGTGCTCGCCGACACTGACGCCGCCGGTGGTCAGCAGCAGGTCGAATCCCGCCACCTGATCGGCAATGGCGGCGATGGCGTCCACGTCATCGCGCGCGATGGGCAGGACCGATGGCTCCGCCCCGGCCGCGCGCACCAGCGCGGCGAGCGCATGCGCGTTGGAGGAGACGATGCCGCCCGGCGGCACCGGCTCGCCCGGCAGCGCGATCTCGTCGCCGGTGCCCAGAATCGCCACGCGCGGGCGGCGATGCACGGTGAGCCAAGGATGATCCGCCGCGGCGGCGAGGCCGATATCGCGCGACGTCAGTCGCCGCCCGGCCGGCAGCACCGTCTCGCCGGCGGCGAAATCCTGCCCGGCGCGGCGGATATGCCGGCCCGCGGTCCCGGCTTCGGCGACGACCATGCCGCCGTCCTGCTCCTCCGCGTTCTCCTGCATCAGCACCGCATCGGCACCGTCGGGCACCACGCTGCCGGTGAACAGTCGCACCGTCTCGCCCGCGCCAACCGTGCCGTCGAAAGGATGCCCCGCCGGCGCCGATCCGATCCGGCGCAGCCGCGCGCCCTTGACCGCATCGGCCGCGCGCACCGCCCAGCCGTCCATGGCCGAGACGTCGGCCGGCGGCTGCGTGCGCCGGGCCACGACGGGAACCGCAAGCACCCGGTTCCAGGCTTCCGCCAGCGCGACCGTTTCCGCCGGCACCGGCGCCAGAGAAGCGAGGATACGTGCGCGGGCCTCGCTGACCGGGATCATCACTCCGCCTCGTAAGTGCCGGATTTTCCGCCTGATTTGTGCGTCAGCCGAAGCGCCTCGATGCGCATCGCGCGGTCGGCCGACTTGCACATGTCGTAGATGGTCAGCGCGGTGACGGACGCCGCCGTCAGCGCCTCCATCTCCACCCCGGTCTGGCCGGTGGTGCGCACGGTGGCGGCGATCTCCACCGAACTGGATCCGGCGTCGGGCACGAGGTCGATCTCCACCGCGGAGAGCGGCAGCGGATGGCAGAGCGGGATCAGCTCCGCCGTGCGCTTCGCGGCCATGATGCCGGCGATGCGCGCCACGCCCAGCACGTCGCCCTTCTTCGCCGTGCCCTCGCGGATCATCGCCAGCGTCGCTTCCGCCATGACGACGCGCGCCCGCGCGGTCGCCGTGCGCTGGGTGACCGGCTTGGCGCCGACATCGACCATGTGCGCCCGGCCGGCCTCGTCGAAATGGGTCAGCCGGGCGGTCATGCCTCAGCCCTGCGCGTTGCGGGTGGCCGCCGGCAGCTTCACGGTCAGCCCGTCCAGTTCCTCGGTCATGACGATCTGGCAGCCGAGGCGCGACGTCTCCTCCAGCCCGAAGGCGAGGTCGAGCATGTCCTCCTCATCCTCGGTCGGATCGGTCAGCTTGCCGAACCAGGGCCTCTCCACGATCACATGGCAGGTGGAGCAGGCGAGGCTGCCCTCGCACGCGCCCTCCACGTCGATGCCGTGGCGGTGCGCGATTTCGAGGACGGACAGGCCGAGCGGCGCATCCACTTCCCGCCGTGTCCCGTCGCGCTCGATAAACACCATCTTCGGCATCGCGTGCTGGCTCTCCCTTACGCTCGCGCCGCGACCACCGCATGCGCGGCGGCAAGTGCGGTGGCTGCGTAGTCAACGTCGGCGGGCGAGGTAAAGCGGCCCAGCCCGACGCGCAAGGTACGCGCGGCCGCGGAATCGGACAGGCCGATCGCGCGCAGCACATAGGACGGCTCCACCTCGGCCGAGCTGCAGGCGGATCCGGTCGAGACGCACAGCTCCGGCAACTCAGCCATCAGCGCGGCGGCGGAGGCAGCCGGGAAGGTGATGTTGAGGTTGCCGGGTATCCGCCGGACGCGGTCGGCGTTCACCACGATCCCCGGCACATCGCGGTTGAGCGCGTCCAGGAACCGGTCGCGCTGGCCGGCGATCCGCCCCGCATCCAGCGCCATCTCGGCGGCAGCGATGCGGCACGCCTCTCCCAGCCCGACCACCAGCGGCGGGGCGAGCGTGCCCGACCGCAGCCCTCGCTCCTGCCCGCCGCCCGAGAACAGCGGGGCGATCCGGGCGCGCGGGCGGCGGCGCACATACAGGGCACCCACGCCCTTGGGGCCGTACAGCTTATGCCCGCTGATCGACATAAGATCGATCTGCAATTCGCTCATATTCAACGAAATCTTTCCGACGCCCTGGGCCGCGTCGCAATGGAACAGAGCCCCATGCGCCCGCGTCAGCCGGCCGATCGCGGCGAGGTCGTGGATCACGCCGATCTCGTTGTTCACCGCCATCACCGAGACGAGCAGCGTGGGTGTCTCCAGCGCCTGTTCCAGCACCGCCGGATCGAGCAAGCCGTCCGGGCCGACCGGCAGCACCACCGGCTCGAACCCCTCGGCGGCGAGGTCGGCCACCGCCTCCAGCACGCATTTATGCTCGGTCGCGACGGTGACGATGCGGCGGCGGGGGCTGCCCTGCGCGGCGGCGAAGCGGGCCGCGCCCTTGATGGCGAGGTTGTTGGCCTCGGTGGCGCCGGAAGTGAGCACGATCTCCCGCGCCTCGGCCCCGATGAGCGCGGCGACATGGGCGCGCGCCTGCTCCACCGCATCCTCGGCGAACCGGCCCATCGCGTGCTCGGCCGAGTGGGGATTGCCGAAATGCTCGGTGAAGAACGGCACCATGGCCTGCCAGACGCGGGGATCGAGCGGCGTGGTGGCCTGGTTGTCGAGATAGACGGGCCGATTCGGGCGGGGCGGCATCGTGAGCATGGGTCGGATATGGGACCTCAGGCCGCGCGGCGCAGGAGCCTTGCGGCCATCGCGGCATAGGCGTCGGCGAAGGCCGCGATGTCGGCCCCGGTCACGCTCCAGGGCAGCGAGACGCGGATGGCGCAGCCGGCGAGATCGCCGAGCCCCATCGCCTCGATCACCCGCGAGCGGGCGACCTTGCCGGAGGAACAGGCAGCCCCGGCCGAGACGGCGATGCCGGCGAGATCGAGCGCGATCACCTGCGTATCCGCCCGCACGCCCGGCAGGGCGAGGCAGGTGGTCTGCGGCAGCCGCGGCGCGCCCGCGCCGATCACGACCGCCCCCGCCGCGACGGCGGCGCGTTCGGCCGCATCACGCAGGCTGGCGAGATGCGTCGCCTCCCCCGCCGCCCGCGCGGCCGCGGCGAAGCCGGCGATGGCCGGCAGCGGCTCGGTACCGCCGCGCCGCCCCCGCTCCTGCCCGCCGCCGGCAATCAGCGGTGACAGGTGCAGACCCGGACGCAGCAGCAGCGCGCCCGCGCCCTTGGGTCCGCCGAGCTTGTGCGAGGACAGGGCGAGCGTGTCCGCACCGAGCACACCGGCATCGAGCGCGATGCGGCCGGCCGCCTGCACCGCGTCCACATGCAGCAGCGCCCCGTACCGCCGGCAGAGTTCCGCGATCGCCGGAAGCGGCTGGATGGCGCCCGTCTCGTTGTTCGCGGCCATCACGCAGACAAGGGCGGGCGGGCCATCGGCCAGCATCGCCGCCAGCGTGTCGAGGGCGAGGAGGCCGTCGCCGTCCACCGGCACCACCGCCGCAGCCGGATCGGCGCGTAGCACGGCATCGTGCTCCGTCGCGCCGACCAGCACGCGCCGGCCACGACCGAGCGCGTGGATAGCGAGCGCATTGGCCTCGGTCCCGCCGCCCGTGAAGACCAGATCCGCCGGCGCGGCCCCGAAACGCCGCGCCACCGCCTCGCGGCTGTCCTCCAGCACCCGCCGCGCCGCGCGTCCGGCCGCGTGCACGGAGGACGGGTTGCCGACCAGATCGAGTGCCGCGACCACCGCCTCCCGCGCTTCCGGGCGCAGGGGCTCGGTCGCATTGGCGTCGAGGTAGATCATGCGTCGATCCGCGGCGGCTTCACCCGGCCGTGCACCACGTCCTCCAGCGTGACGGAGCACAGGAACCCGCTGATGCAGTCGCCGAGCGCATCCCACAGGTCGTGGGTGACGCAGCGTTCGCCCTCGATCGCCTCGGCCGCCAGCAGGTTACAGCGGGTGGCGCGCAGGTTGGTGTCCACCGCGCCGAGGATGTCGGCGATCCGCGTGCCGGAGGCGCCCCGCGCCAGACGGTACCCGCCCGCGGCGCCGCGCGTGCTTTCCACGATGCCGGCGCGGCGGAGCTGGGCGAAGAGCTGCTCCAGATAGGCGACGGGCAGGTGCTGGCGGGCGGCGATGTCGGCGATGCTGACGGGGCCGCAGCAGCCGCAGTTCTCCTCCCGCGCCAGATGCGCGAGCGCCATCACCGCGTAGCGGCAGCGGGCGGAGAGTCTCATCCCGCCTGCCGCTCCAGCCGCACCTCGGCGATGCGGGACAGGCGCGCCTCCAGCTCCGCCAGTTCAGCCCTCAGTCCCTCGATCTCGCTCTCCACCGGGTCGGGGCAGTCGGCTGTGGGCATGCCGTAGGGCGCGAAGGCAGGCGTGGGCCGCGACTTCTCCACCGGCCGGGCCGGGATGCCGATCACGGTCGTCCCCGGCGGAACTTCCTTCAGGACCACGGCATTGGCGCCGATCCGTGCACCGTCCCCGACCTTGAACGGACCGAGCACCTTGGCGCCGGCGCCGATGATGACTCCGTTCCCTATCGTGGGATGACGCTTGGCCTGGGCAAGTGAAATTCCACCCAGAGTTACCTGATGGTACAGCGTTACATCGTCGCCGACCTCGGCGGTTTCACCGATCACGACGCCGTCGCCGTGGTCGATCACCAGCCGGCGGCCGATACGGGCGGCCGGATGAATCTCTATGCCGGTCAGAAATCTACCGAGTTGAGACACGAGCCTGGCCGGCATCTGCAGATGTCTGCGCCATAGCGCATGCGCTAGCCGGTGCCACATCTGGGCATGCAACCCAGGGTAGCACAACAGCACCTCGAGCGAGGAGCGCGCCGCTGGATCGCGGTCCCGATAGGCCCGGATGCTCTCGCGTAGAAACATGAATGCCATGATCCGATTCCGTTAGGTCGGCCCGGCTGGGGTGCCTATATTCCGCCCGCCCCGGACGCTGGAGCCCCAGTCCGGGGACTTAGGCCATTAATCCGGTGCCACACGGGACCCATGCCCGCGACCTGCTGTCGCCAACGGAACGCTATTTTTTCCGACTTCCCGGGTCAAGTTTCCCGTCCGGAGGCCGATGGCCTCCATCGCCGTGGTCAACGAGGGAGTGAGGCTCCTAAACCCTGCGCCGCCTGCGGGCGGGCGCGGCAAGGAACGGACAAACGAGCACATGCCTGAGGTGATGTTCGCCGGCCCGGACGGCCGGCTTGAGGGACGCTACCACCACAGCAAGGAGGAAAACGCGCCGCTCGCACTGGTACTGCATCCGCACCCGCTTCACGGCGGGACGATGAACAACCGTATCGTCTATGCGATGTACCAGTCCTTCCAGCGCATGGGCTTTTCCACCATGCGCTTCAATTTCCGCGGCGTCGGCCGCAGCCAGGGCCGCTATGACGGCGGCATCGGCGAGATCGGCGACGCGGCGGCCGCGCTCGACTGGATGCAGATGGTCAATCCGCAGTCCAAGCGGCTGTGGGTGGCGGGCTATTCCTTCGGCGCCTTCGTCGGCATGCAGCTCCTGATGCGCCGGCCGGAGATCTCCGGCTGGGTCAGCGTTGCGCCGCCGGCGAACCATTACGATTTCGGCTTCCTGGCCCCCTGCCCCTGCGGCGGGCTGATGATCGTCGGCGACAGCGACGACCTCGTGCCCGAGCCCGCGGTCCACAAGCTGGTGGACAAGCTGAACACGCAGAAGGGCGTGAAGGTCGATTACCGGGTGTTCCCGAAGGCCGACCATGTCTTCGCCGCCCATGCCGACGACGTGGCGGAAGCGGTGGAGGATCACGTGGGCAAGGTGCTCGCCCGCAGCCGCATGGCGCTCGCCGCCGACTGAGCGGCAGGGCGCGGGGCGCTGCCCCCGCACCCCGGCAAGGGCTCTGCCCTTACCTCCCGGCAGGGGGGCGCGACCCCCTGCACTTGCGATCCCTTCGGGACGGCTTTGATCAGGTCGGTTGATTGACCCCCTCCCGCGCGGAGGGGGTCAATCAACCGACTGTATGGGGCGACGCCCGCGCTTCACCCCCGCACGGCGAGCAGGATCGCCCCGGCCGCAATCAGCGCCACGCCGAGCCAGCCTTCCAGCGACAGCCGCTCGCCCAGCAGCAGCACGCCAAGGATCGCCACGAAGACGACGCTCAGCTTGTCGATCGGCGCCACCCGCGCCGCATCGCCGAGCTTCAGCGCGCGGAAGTAGCAGAGCCACGACGCCCCGGTGGCGAGTCCCGACAGGACGAGGAAGACGTAAGTGCGCGCCGGCACTGCCCCGGGCGACGGCCACTGGCCGGTCGCCACCACGATGGCGGCGGCAAGGCACAGCACCACCGCCGTGCGCACCAGCGTCGCGTAGTCCGAACCGACATGCGCGACGCCGAGCTTGGCGAGGATCGCGGTCAGCGCCGCGAAGCCAGCCGAGGCCAGCGCCCAGGCCTGCCATGATGCGGCAAGCCGGGACACGGGTCAGATCCCCGCGCGTTCCAGCCGCAGGATCGCGCGGGCGCAGGCCTGAGCGCGCGGAACCATGCTACCGACTTTCATGAATTCGTCCGGGCTGTGCGCCTTGCCGCCGACCGGCCCCACGGAGCAGATCGTCGGCGTGCCCACGGCCGCAGTGAAGCCGCTATCGGCGCAACCGCCGCTGAATTCGCCACCGACCGACAGTCCCGACTCGGCTGCCGCCTCGACATAGGTGTCGAACAGCCGCTTCGCGACCGGCGTCTGGGTCAGCGGCAGGAACTCGCCCTTGATCCTCAGCGTCGCGCGCGTGCCGGCCACGTGGGCCGTGCCGACGATGCGCTCGATCTTGCCGACGATCTCGTCGCGGTCCT
>JBBCJT010000107.1:0-8568 GCA_037190665.1 Rhodovastum atsumiense
CCTCGGGGTGCTGGGGGCCCCCCCCTCCCCCCGCCCCTCGCCCCCCCGCGGGAGAGGGGGACGGCCACCACCGTTTCGGAAAGCGCCCGCTCGCGGGACGGTTGGATGCGTCGCGCGGCTACCGCGTGGACTGCGCGCACACGCTGACCATCCTCGCGAACACCCGACGACGTAATCCCCGGCCAGCGGCTGAACTGCCCCAACCCCCCGCGATCCCGCTTGGCACCGCATACGCCCTCGCGCACACTCCGCGCCGGAGGACGCTTCCGGCAGGCCGTGTCCCGGCGGGACCGACCGGCGCGCCGCGCCAGCAACATGCCGGCGTCCATCCATCAGCCCATACCGATGGAGGATCGCCCATGTCCGCCGCACCCACGCGCCGCGCCCTGCTCGCCGCAGGCGCCGCCTTCGCCGCCCTGCCGGCCGCCGCCACGAATGCCGCCGGCTGGCGCAAGCTGTCCGCCACCTACGAGATCACCCTGCCGACCGAGGGGCGCGCCGCGCAGCTCTGGCTGCCGCTGCCCGCCACCACGCCCTGGCAGCGCGCCGGGGAGGTGAACTGGTCCGGCAGCACCACGCGGGCGACCATCGTCACCCTGCCGGGCAGCGACGCGCGTGTGCTGCGCGCGGTGTTCGCCGGCGAGGGGGCGCGCACGCTGCGCGCGACCGTCGCCGCCGAAACCCTCGATCGCGCCGGGCCCGCCGCGGCGGAAGCCGATCCGGCGCCGTTCCTGGCCGCCTCCGCGTCCATCCCCACCGACGGCATCGTCGCGGCGAAGGCGGCGGAGATCGTCGGCAGCCGCACCGAGCCCGCGGACAAGGCGCGCGCGATCTACGACTGGATCGTGGACAACACCTTCCGCGATCCGCAGACGCGCGGCTGCGGCCTGGGCGACATCGCCTACATGCTGGAAACGGGCGACCTGGGCGGCAAATGCGCCGACCTGAACTCGCTGTTCGTCGGCCTCGCGCGCGCCGCCGGGCTGCCGGCGCGCGAGTGGTTCGGCATGCGTGCGGCCGACAGCGCCTTCTCCCCCTCGCTCGGCCGCGGCGGCGACATCACCCGCGCGCAGCACTGTCGCGCCGAGGTGTTCATCGCCGGGCAGGGCTGGTTTCCGGTCGATCCGGCGGACGTGCGCAAGATCATCCTGGAGGAGAAGGTCGCGGTGGACAGCGACCGCGCGCGCCTCTTCCGCGAGCGGCTGTTCGGCAACTGGGAGATGAACTGGGTCGCCTTCAACACGGCTCGCGACTTCGCCCTCCCGGGCGGCGGGCCGCTGCCGACCAGCTACATGATGTACCCGGAAGCGAAGCTCGCCGGTGCTTGGCGGGACTGCTTCGATCCCGACGGCTTCGCCTACCGCATCACGTCAGCCTGAGACGGTTTCGTCGCGCAGGGTCGGCGTTGCGGCCGAGCGCCGCCAGCGGATCTCCCTCTCCCGCCTGCGGGAGAGGGCCGGGTGAGGGTGCCTCCGTCCGCGCCACGGCGGGGTTCTGCCTTCGCGCGAATGCCCTCGCCCTGTCCCTCTCCCGCCCGGCGGGAGAGGGGACGTTGCGTGGCGGTCCTTGCTCCCGGCCGGAAGGCTGGCCGGTACGGGCGGATCGGCGCCGGCTATCTTCCTGCCGCCGGCTGCACGGACACCGCTGCGCTGCGCGTCAGCGTCGCGATCACCGTGTCGCCGACCGCGAGCCTGCCGATGTCGATGTCGCTGGCGACGCGCACCTCGCGCACCCGGTCGTCATGGCTGCGCAGCGCGACGGTGCGCGTGGCGGCGTCGATGCGCTCGATCTTCGCCGTGGTCTGCGCGCTGTCCACCGCGACCATCGCGGGCGCGGCACCTTCCGGCGCGCGGGCGACGCCGGCGGTGTAGCCCGGCGGCGGGGCCGCGCCGCGCACGACGCTCAGCCGGATCGTCTCCCGCACCTCGACCACGATCTGGTCGCCCGGATGGATGCGGTCGAAGTTGCGGATCTCGGGTCCGGCGCGGAAGGCGACGAGGGAGCCGTCGTCGCGGCGCACCAGCACCTCGCGCCGGCTGCGGTCGACCGTCTCCACGGTGGCGGTGACGGTGCTGCGTGCCTCGCCCACCACGCGGCTGCCGATCACGGCGGCGGGCTGCGCGAGGGCGGCGGCGGAGGTGAGGAGAAGGAGGGCAAGGATCAGGCGCATCGGGGACTCGGCGCTGTGAGTGCGCCAGTCTACGGCATTTTCAGCCGATGCGGAGACCGGCATCGGCCGGCCGGAAAAGGAAGCGGCCGCCGGATCGCTCCGGCGGCCGCGTCCCATCGGTCCGAATGGTCAGCTCGCCGGGCTGGGCCGGACGGCGATGACGGCGCGGCGCACCAGCGTCAGCGACACGTTGTCGCCCGGCTGGATGCGGGCGATGTTCACGTCGTTCGGCACGCGGTACTGGCGGACGTTGCCGTCGGCCGTGCGGATCGCGACCGTGCGCGGCACGACATCCACCTGCTCGACCCGGCCGACGGCGCGGATCGCCTCGATCCCGGCGGCGCCGGGGCGCGAGCCCTCCGGTGCGGTCGCCGCGCCGGCGGCAACGCCCTCGCGCGGTGCCTCGCCGCGGGTCAGCGTGAGGCGCAGCGTCTCGCGGATATCGGCCTCCACCACGTCGCCGGCCTTCACCTGCGGCAGGTTGCGGATGTCCGGACCCGCCTCATAGGTCAGCAGGCTGCCGTCCTCGCGGCGCAGCAGCACCTGCCGCGTCTTGAGGTCCACGGTCTCGATCCGCGCCTTCAGCGTCTCGGTCGACTCGCCGATGACGCGGCTGCCGACCACGGTGGTCGGCTGTTGCCTTGGCTGGGCGATCGCCGCGACCGAGGCGGCCGTCAGGGCTGCGACGAGGAGGGGGAGCCGGCGCATGGTCTTTCCTTTCGGATAGGTTCTCAGGGGCATACGCATGGGGCAGCTACATCAGCAGGGCGGTCAAGCCCGTGGCTACCAGTAGCATGAAGGCGATGCGCCTGTACCATCGGTCGGGCAGCACGCCGAACAGCCGCACGCCGAGGCGCACGCACAGATACAGCACCGGCAGCAGCACGGCCGCGCGCACCAGCGTCGCCTCGTCCACGATGCCGCCCAGGATCGGCGGGATCACGGCGACGATGCCGATCATGGCGAAGAACAGGATCAGGTTGTCGCGGTGCTGGCGCGCCGCTTCCTTGCCGGCGAGCAGATAGAGGATCACCGGCGGGCCGCTCATTCCCGTGCTGCCCTTCATCAGCCCGGAGATCACGCCGATGACGGCGTTCAGCGACCACGGCCGCGCGCCGTGATAGCGCCAGCCGGACATCAGCAGCAGGCCGAAGGCCAGCACCATGGCCCCGATCGCGCGGCGCAGCGTCTCCTGATCCGCGGTCAGCAGCACCCAGGCGCCGATAGGTGTCGCGATGCTCGCGGCAATGCCCATCGGCAACACCACGCGGTGATCGGCGGTGCGGATGGAACGCGGCAGGAGCTGGGCGGAGGTGACGAGTTCCATCAGCAGCATCACCGGCACGCCGGCGCGTGGTCCCCACAGCAGCGCGTAGATCGGCGCGAGCAGGATCGCGGTGCCGAACCCCGCATAGCCGCGCATCACGCCGGCCACCGCCGTGATCGCCACGGCGGCGAGCATGCGCGGATCGAGGATCGCGGCCGCGGCGTGGTCGAGCAGGGCGTTCATGGCGGTGAGGGGTTTCCGCAGGGGGCGCCGGTTCTCCGCAGACGCAGACGAGCGTCTTGCGGAAGGCTTGGACGGAAGCGGGAGAGGGACGAGCGAGCGAAGGCAAGGCGCGTCGTGCAACGTCCCCTCTCCCGCTTGGCGGGAGAGGGACAGGGTGAGGGGGGCTGGCCGAAGCCGAAACCTCGTCGTCGCGCTGGTGGAAGCACCCTCACCCCGGCCCTCTCCCGCAGGCGGGAGAGGGAGAAGAAACCCTCTCGCCATCGAAGAGGGCGCGTCACTCCTCGACGACTTCCAGCGCGACGCGCGCGGCGTTGATCAGCACCTTGCCGCGATGCTCGAAATTCACCGTCACGCGGTCGCCGACGACGGACTGGATCTGCCCCACGCCCCAGTCCGGCTGTTGCGGATGGCGGACGAACTGCCCGGGTTCGAGCAGCAGCGCCATGGCTCAGCGGTAGGGGATGGCGGGTTCCACGCCGCCGCGCGGCTGGACGCCGCGGCGCACGAGGCACGCGCGCACGGCCTTCTCCCGCGCGTTCATCAGTTCCCGCTCCGTGGTGCCGAAATAGGTGCGGCCGAACATCAGCAGCTCGTTCGCCTTCTGCACCTCCGGATCGCGCTCCGCCTCCCGGCGGCAGGCGGCGGTGTCCGGATCGGGCGCGGGGGTCGGCCAGGGATTGACGGCCTCGGCACAGGCGGTGGCAAGCAGTCCGAGCGCGAGCAGCGGCAGCAATCTCATGCGGCGGCGATCCAATCCTCGATCAGGCGCCGCGCGATGGAATCGATCCGCGGCAGGGAGAAGCCGAGCGCCTCGTGGTTGCGCAGCTCGGCACGGGTGAACCAGCGCGCGTCCTTCAGCTCCGCAGGGTCGATCCGGATCGCGGTGGTCTCCGCCTCCGCATAGAAGCCGAGCATGATGGAGCAGGGGAACGGCCAAGGCTGGGAGGAGTGATAGCGCACCTCGCCCACCTTCACCGAGGTTTCCTCGCCCACCTCGCGCGCCACCGCTTCCTCCAGGCTCTCGCCCGGTTCCACGAAGCCCGCCAGCGTCGAATACATCGTCACGTTCGGGAAGCGGTGCGACTGGCCGAGCAGGCAGGCATCGCCGTTCACCACCAGCATGATCACGGCCGGATCGGTGCGGGGGAAATGCTGCGCCTGGCAGCCGGTGCACTGCAGCGCATTGCCGGCCGACCGCGGCACGCAGGCCGCGCCGCAGGTGCCGCAGAAGCGGTTGCGCGTGCGCCAGTGCATCAGCCCGCGCGCATGGGCGAGCACGCTGGCATCGCCCGCCGGCAGCAGCCCGGCCACCGCGCGCAGGTCGGCGAACGCGCCGAGCCCGTCCGGCAGCAGCGGCAGCGGATCGTCCGACGCCGAGACGTCCACCGCGAAGATCGCGCGTTCCTGCCACAGGCCGAGGAACGCCCAGGGTCCCCCGGCCATGCGCACGGCCTCGGCCGCGCCGCCGTCGAGGAACACGGCCTGCGGCGCCCCCGCCTCCGCATCGCGCATCAGCGACCGCGCGCGCCAGGTGGGGACGAACAGGCTGGAGGGATCGGAGAGCCGGGCCTCGATCCATGCCTCGTCGTCGCGATGGGCCGAGGCACGGTCGAGGGGCGAGCCCGTATAGGCGTTGGGGCGGGAGGCAAGAATGAGCATGTGGCCCGACTCGTCGCATGGCTTCCGGGCGGGGGCAAATGTCGCCCTGCCGGGCACGGGCGATGGCTGCCCCTCCGGTGCGGGCGAACGCCACCCTTCCGGGGGTGGTCGGAGTCCACCCTGCCGGGCACGGGCAGGCGCCCCCTTGCATCGGCGGCGCGGACGGGGTTGAACGCGCGCCCCCCCGCACCCTGCCCGGACCCCATGCGCCCCGTCTTCGGCATCGATTTCGGCACCACCAACTCCGTCGTGACCCTGCTGGACGAAACCGGCGCGGCCGAGGTGGTGCGGCGCGACGCGGACGAGGTGTTCCGCTCCGTGCTGTGCTTCCGCCCGGACGGGACCGGTGGGGCGCGGCACTGGGCCGGGCCGGCGGCGATCGAGGCCTATCTGGACGATCCGCATGACAGCCGGCTGATCATGTCCATGAAGAGCTACCTCGCGCAGCGCAGCTTCACCCAGACGCGCATCCTGTCGCGGATGTGGACGCTGGAGGCGCTGATCGGCCTGTTCCTGCGCGAATTGCTGGCCCCCGTGGCGGACCGGCTGGCGGACGCGCGCGTGGTGGTCGGGCGGCCGGTGCGCTTCGTCGGCGCGCAGGCGGACGATGCGTTCGGCGAGCAGCGGCTGCGCGGCGCCTTCGCGCTCGCGGGCCTCGGGCAGGTGCAGGTGGCGCTGGAACCCGCCGCCGCCGGGGCGCGCTTCGCCGCCGGGCTGGACCGGCCGACCACCGTGCTGGTCGCCGATTTCGGCGGCGGCACCAGCGACTTCTCCGTCCTGCGCTTCACCCCCGGCCCGCCGCGCGCCGTCCAGGCGCTGGGCCATGCCGGCGTGGGCATCGCGGGCGACGCGCTCGACTACCGCATCATCGACCGCGTGATCTCCCCGCGGCTCGGCAAGGGCAGCGACTACACGGTGATGGGCAAGACCCTGCCGGTGCCCGCCGACTGGTATGCCCATTTCGCGCGCTGGCACCGGCTGTCGCTGATGAACACGCCGCGCTTCCGCCGCGACCTCGCCGACGTGATGCGCACCGCCGAACATCCCGAGCGGCTGGCCATGCTGTCGCGGCTGATCGAGGAGGAGGCGGGCTATGCGCTGTACCGCGCCGTCTCCGACGTGAAAGCGGCGCTGTCGGGTGCCGCGTCCGCCACGCTCGATTTCGCCTTCGGCGGCGTGCGCATCGAGGCGGAGATCACCCGTGCCGATTTCGAGAGCTGGATCGCGCCGGAGCTGTCGCGCATCGCCACCGCGGTCGATGCCGCGCTCACCGATGCCGCCATCGCGCCCGCATCCGTGGATCGCGTGTTCCTGACCGGCGGCACCTCGCTGGTGCCCGCGGTGCGAGGGCTGTTCGAGCGGCGGTTCGGCGCGGACCGCATCGTGGCCGGTGGTGAGTTCGTCTCCGTCGCCGAGGGGCTTGCGCTGCTCGGCGCGTAGGCGTGCGCTATCAGGGCATGCCCGCCCGGCGGGGTTCGACAAGGAGAGGATGCACGATGCTGTCAAAATGGTGTCTGGCCGTGGTCGCGGCGGTCGGCGCGGCGATGCCGCATGTCGCTGCCGCGACGGAACTGCGGATCGGGGCCAGCGCCTATCCGCTGTCGGTCGATCCGCATTTCTACAACGGCATCGCCGACCGCAACCTGTCGCTGCACCTCTACAGCCGCCTCGTCGAGCAGACGGGCGACATGCAGCTCACGCCCGGCCTCGCCAGCGCGTGGAAGCTGATCTCCGAGACGGAGTGGGAGTTCACCCTGCGGCCCGACGTGAAGTGGTCGGACGGCAGGCCGCTGACCTCCGAGGACATCGCCTTCTCGATCACCCGTTCGGCGAACATCCCGAACAGCCCGCTCGGCTACGCCGTGTTCACGCGCGACATCGCCCGCATCGACACGCCGGACCCGCACACCGTGCGGATCGTCACCAAGCGCCCATCACCCAACCTGCCGCTGAACCTCTACGCGATCTCGATCGTCGCGAAGCACGCGGCCACCAACGCGGGCGAGGCCGAGTTCAATTCCGGCCCGGCCGCGGTGGGTACGGGGCCGTACCGGCTGGTGCGCTTCCTGCGCAACGAGCGCGTGGACATGGAGCGCAATCCGCACTGGAGCGGCCCCGCGCCGGACTGGGACACGGTGTCCTTCCGCTTCATCGGCAACGAGGGCGCGCGCAGCGCGGCGCTGCTGTCCGGCGACGTGGACATGATCGAGACGCCGGCCCGCGCCGACCTGCCGCGCCTGCGCAGCGACGCCCGCTTCCGCCTCGCCTCCGCGCCCGGCAACCGCACCATCATGCTGCTGCCGAACGTGATCCAGCAGGAGCCGTCGGACCAGGTGACCGACAACGCCGGTCAGCCGCTCGCGAACAACCCGCTGCGGGACCTGCGCGTGCGGCAGGCGCTGTCGCACGCCATCGACCGCAAGTCGCTCGCCGAGCGGGTGATGGAGGACACGGCGGTGCCCGCCGGGCAGTTCATGTGGCCCGGCGCGTTCTCCTACACGCCCGACATCGGCGTGCCGGCCTACGACCCGGCGCGGGCGCGCGCGCTGCTGGCGGAGGCGGGCTTCCCGAACGGCTTCCAGATCGTGCTGAGCGCGTTCGCTGACCGGCCCGATTTCCGCACCATCTCGCAGGCCATCGCGCAGATGTGGACGCGGGCCGGGGTGAAGACCACCGTCAACGCCGCACCGGCCTCCGTCTATCTCGGGCGGGGCGCGAAGCACGAATACATGATGCCGTTCTTCAGTTGGGGCGTGAGCACCGGCGAGGTCGGTTACGTGCTCAACAACATCTTCCGCACAAGGGACGCCTCCCTCGGCACCGGCTCGGCAAACTGGGGCGGGTACTCCAACCGGGCGCTGGACGAACTGATCGACCGGGCGAACGCCACGATGGACGATGCCGCGCGGGAACGGCTGCTGTTCGAGGCGCAGAAGATCGTCGCCGACGACGTGGCGGGAATGCCGCTGTTCCGGCTGATCAACTTCTGGGCCACCCGCGCCGGAGTGATCTACGAGGCACGGCCGGACCAGCGCACGGTCGCCACCAGCGCGCGGGTCGCAAAGCCGTAGCGGCGGGGCGCTGCCCCGGGCCCCGGCAAGGGCTCTGCCCTTGCATCCCGGCAGGGGGCACGGCCCCCTGCACCCGCGATTCCTTCAGGAAGGCTTTTCAGCAGGTCGGTCATCTGCCCCCACCCCCTCGATAATCATCGAGGGGGTGGGGGCAGATG
>JBBCJT010000108.1:0-10261 GCA_037190665.1 Rhodovastum atsumiense
CGGCGCGCCAGCAAGAATCCGCTCGATCAGGGGGGCTGGTCCGGGTTCTTCACCTTCTGGTCCGGCATCGACCACTGGACGCCCGCCGGCCACAACGCGCTGCGCGGCAACGGCGCGCAGGCCTGGTTCGGCTGGCCCGACATCCCGGAGATCGAGGCGCAGCGCGACGCCTGGTTCGACGCGCCGAACCTTGACGAGCAGCTGAAGGCGACGCGCGAGATCCAGCGCATCGCCTTCGACAAGGTGCCCTACGTGCCGGGCGGCATGTACTACCAGCCGACCGCGTATCGCCGGAATCTCACCGGCGTGCTGCAGGGCCCGCCGCTGTTCTGGAACGTGCGGCGGGTCTAGCAAAAAGGCCGGTTCGGGGCACAGGATGCCCCAGCTTCCGCCGGGGGCCATGCGCCCCCGGCTTTTTTGTCGAAGCCGAACCCAGGGAACCCCCCGTGACGATGTTCTTCAAGGACGAGATGCACGAGGAGTTCGGCACCTGGCCGCTGGGCTACATGCCGTACGGGGGCGCCGATATCGGGGAGATCGCCGCTGTCGGGCGCGCCGTCGGTGACGGGGACGACGCGGCCTACCACCGGGCATGGAACGACGCGGCAGACCGGCTGACGGCGGAAGCGGATGCGGCGCTGGCGAAGGGCCACCGGCGCAGCGCGCAGGAACTGTACCTGCGCGCCAGCGTCTTCCGCGCCGCCTCCATCCATCCGCTGTATGGCGCGCCGGCCGACCCGAGGCTGCTGGCCGCCTTCCGCGCCCAGATGGCGGCTTTCGACAAGGGGCTCGCCCTGTCCGACCCGCCGGTGCTGCCGCAGTGCATCCCGTTCGGCGACACCGCGCTGCCCGCCTACCTGATCCCCGTCTCGGGTCATGAGCGCGCCGTACGGCCGTTGCTCATCCTGAACAACGGCTACGACGGGACGATCACCGACATGTACTTCGCCTCGGCCGTGGCGGCGCTGCGGCGCGGCTATCACTGCCTGCTGTTCGACGGGCCGGGCCAGGGCGTGATGCTGTACGAGCACGGCGTTCCGATGCGCCCGGATTGGGAGACCGTGATCCGCGCCGTGGTCGATTTCGCGGTCGCGCAGCCGATCGTGGACGCGAAGCGCATCGCGCTCAGCGGCTGGAGCCTGGGCGGCCTGCTCGCGCCGCGCGGCGCCTCTGGCGAACACCGGATCGCCGCCCTGATCGCCGATCCCGGCACATGGAGCATCGCCGACGGGTTCCGCGCGATCCTCGTGCGGAACCTCGGCCTCAGCGCGGAAGCGGCCGCCGACCTCGGCAAGCTCGATCAGGCCATCATCGACAAGGTGGACGGTGTGATCCGGGGCAACCGCTCGCTGCACTGGAAGGTCGTCCAGCGCGGCTTCTGGGTGCATGGGGTGGACAATCTGCGCGACTACTTCGCCGCCGCCGAGCTGTTCACCATGAAGGGCCGCGCCGAACTGATCCGCTGCCCCACGCTGCTCACGCAGGCGGAGAACGACACGCTCGGCGCCGCTGCCGGAGCCTTCCTCGACGCGCTGACCTGCCCGAAGACGCTGCTGCGCTTCACCGCCGCGGAGGGCGCGGAGGGGCACTGCGAGATGAGGAATCGCTCGCTGCTGAACCGGCGGGTGCTCGACTGGCTCGACGAGGTCCTTGCGCATTGACGTCGGGCGCGGGCGGCCACAGCCTTCGCCCCATGTCTCGCATCCTCCGCGTTGCCGGCGCCCAGATGGGACCGGTGCAGAAAGCCGACAGCCGCGAGGCCACGCTCGCGCGCATGATCGCCCTGCTCGACCGCGCCGCCGATGACGGCGCGAAGCTGGTCGTGTTCCCAGAACTCCCGCTGACCACCTTCTTCCCGCGCTGGCTGTTCGCCACGCAGGAAGAGGTGGACACGTACTTCGAAAGCGCGATGCCCAATCCGGCCGTTCAGGGATTGTTCGACCGGGCGAAGGCGCGCGGCGTCGGCTTCTATCTCGGCTACGCGGAACTCACGCCGGAAGGCCGGCACTACAACACCAGCATCATCGTCGGGCCGGACGGGCAGGTCGCGCTGAAGTACCGCAAGATCCACCTCCCCGGCTCGGTCGAACCCCGCAAGGGCGACCGCTTCCAGCAGCTCGAGAAGCGGTATTTCGAGTATGGCGATCTCGGCTTCCCGGTCGCGCGCGCGATGGGCGGCGTGCTGGGCATGCTGATCTGCAACGACCGCCGCTGGCCGGAAGCGTGGCGCGTGCTGGCGTTGCAGGGGGTGGAGCTGGTCTGCGTCGGCTACAACTCCGCCGCCTATGATCCCAACGGCGGCAGCACCGAGGGCGAGGCGCTGCGCACGTTCCATTCCAAGCTGGTCGCGCAGGCCAACGCCTACATGAACGCGACCTGGGTCGTCGCCGTGGCGAAGGCCGGCAACGAGGACGGCTCGGGGCTGATCGGCGGATCGTGCATCGTCGATCCGAACGGCGTGTTCGCCGCGGAGGCGAAGACCACGGGTGACGAGGTAATCGTCGCCGATGTCGATTTCGACGCCTGCCGACAGGGCAAGGAGAAGATGTTCAACTTCGCCGCCCACCGCCGGCCGCAATGGTACGGGCCGATCACCGGGCAGGTCGGGGCGCAGCCGCCCGGCTGAGGCGGCGCCCCTTGCGCCTACAGCATCCCGGCGGTGAAGCCGAACGTGCCCGGCTTCATGCCCGGCAGCGCGAAGCACGGGCTCATCACCAGCCCCGGAAGCTGCGCGGCATCCAGATACGACGTGGGGTCGATCAGGTCCTTGCGCCGCTGATAGGGCTTGTTGCTCCGCTGGGTCAGCGCGCCGGTGGCGGTCCCGTCATACATCTCGAAATGGACCATGCTGACCTTCAGCCCGCTCAGCAGCCCGACCTCCCCGATCAGCCGCCCGGCCGAGATCCGCGCGCCGGGGCGGATGCCGACCGGCATGTTCTTCCGCACCTCGCCGTAGCGGACGATGAAATCGCCGTGGTCCACCTCGATCGCCCAGGTGGACAGGTAGAACTCGTAGATCGAGATGATCGTGCCGTCCGCGACGGAGAAGACCGGCGTGCCCACCGGCGCATACAGGTCGCAGCCCGCATGCTTGCGCGTGCCGTTGGACCGTGGCGCGCCGAATTTGCGCGGCCGCTCGTGATAGGATTCCTTCGGGCGGAACTTCAGCGGAAACAGCATCTTCCCGGCGTCTCCTGTTATGGGACCTTGGTGAGGCGCAGCTCGCTGCCGCGATCGGGCAGCACCTGCAGCCTGAGCGTCTCTCGTGCGCCGGGGCGTGGCCGCATCGCGCCTTCCGCCAGCGGCGTGCCGTTCCAGCCGAGGATGATGCCGCGCCCGCCATCGACACGGCGCGTACCGGTCGGCGCCCCGTACCGCGCCTCCTCCGCTCTGCGCACGGCGGCGACATCGGTCGCGGCGGGATCGCTCAGCACGATATCGGCGACGGCCGGCGCGGACGGCGGCACGAAGGCGACCTGCAGGGAACGACCGTCGCGGAGGCGAACGATCATGCGCGTCAGCGCGCCGTTCGACCTGCGGACCTCGTCGCGTTCCGCAATGTCGTCACGCGCGGCCAGAACCTGCGTGACCTGGTCCTGCGACATGCCGAGGCGAAGGCCGAGCACCTGCAACGCCGGCCCGGCGTCGGCGAGAGCAGTGGTACAAAGCGCGACCAGTATGGCCAAGGTCATGCCGCATCTTGCGGCGCCGGCTACGACCGTCATGCTCCGGTGCTACAGGGGCAATCCGATCCGATCAATCGCAATCCGGGAGTGTGTTTCATGGCACGCACGCTGACTGTGGCCTCGGCCCAGCTTGGTCCCATCCAGAAGGCCGAGTCCCGCGCGGTCGCCGTCGAGCGGATGCTGCGGCTGATGGAACGCGCGCATAAGCGCGGCGTGGAGTTGGTGGTCTTCCCCGAACTCGCGCTCACCACCTTCTTCCCGCGCCACTACCACGAGGACATCGCCGAGGCGGATTCGTGGTTCGAGGCTTCGATGCCGTCGAACGAGACCGCTCCGCTGTTCGAGGCCGCGCGCCGCTATGGCATCGGCTTTCATCTCGGCTACGCGGAACTCGCCGAGGAAGCGGACGACACGGGCAAGGTCCACCGCCGCCGGTTCAACACCGCGATCCTCGTATCCCCGGCCGGCGACATCCTGCTCAAGTACCGCAAGGTGCATCTGCCCGGGCACGCCGAGTACGACCCGAAGCGCAAGGTCCAGCATCTGGAGAAGCGGTATTTCGAGGTCGGCAACCTCGGCTTCCCGGTGATCCGCGCACCTATGGGCGGCGTGCAGGGCGTGAACATGGGCATGCTGATCTGCAACGACCGCCGCTGGCCCGAAGCGTGGCGCGTGCTGGGGTTGCAGCAGGTGGAACTGGTGCTGCTCGGCTACAACACGCCGTCGATCAATCAGGACGCGCGCGGGTTCGAGGCGCATCACCTGCGCGTGCTGCACTCGCACCTGTCGATCCAGTCCGGCTGCTACCAGAATGCCTGCTTCGCGGTCGCCACCGCCAAGGCCGGCACCGAGGACGGGTGCGAGCTGTTCGGCCATTCGATCATCGTCAATCCGCAGGGCGAGATCCTCGCGCAGGCGACCACCTGGGACGACGAGCTGATCACCGCCGATCTCGATTTGCGCCAGTGCGAGCTGGGGCGGACGACGATCTTCAACTTCGCCGCCCATCGCCGGCCGGAAGCCTATCGCCGCATCGTCGATCAGGTGGGTTCGGTGCCGCCGGCGGAATGGGGCAACGCGGCGGAGTAGCGCCCTACGACAACGCGTGCCGCATGATCGGCCGCGTCGGCGCGTGGCGCGCGACCTCGACGAAGCCGGCGCGGGCGAAGGTGGTGGCGTAGCCGGTGAAGGACGAACTCGGCGTCGCGCTTGCATCCACGGGATAGGCTTCCAGCGCGACCGCGCCCTGCGCGCGGGCATGGGCGATGGCGGCACGGATCAGCGCGGTAGCCACGCCCTGCTTGCGATGGCCCCGGCGAATGTAGAGGCAGGACAGCGACCAGACCGGCGCGTCGTCCACCCGGCGCAGGTTGCGGGCGCAATCGAGGCGCGTCAGCTCGGCGCGTGGCGTGACCTGCACCCAGCCAAGCGCCCGGTCGCCATCGAGCGCGAGCAGGCCGGGCGGCGGCCCCTCCTCGACCCGGGCGCGGAAATCGGCGCGGTTCGCCGCCCCGCTACGGGTGCGGTAGGCGGCCCCGATCCGCCAGTACATGCACCAGCAGCCGCCAACGGCCCCGTTGGGCGAGAACAGGTCCTCGAAGCGCGGCCACAGCGCCGGCGTCAGCGGGGCGACGGCAAGGCTCATACGGCCACGGTCAGCGCCATGGCCGGCACGGCCACGCCCAGCGCAGCGGCCGCCGCCGCCTGGCACGGGTCGATCACCGGCACGCCTGCCGCGTCCTCGACCCATGGCCGGTGATGCGCCATGCCGGTGCAGCCGAGGATGACGGTCTGCGCTCCGGCCGCGACCGTCTCCCGCGCCGCCGCGATCAGCCGGTCGCGGGCCGCCTGCTCGTCCAGCAACGTCTCCATCGAGACGTTCAGCGCCACCTCGGCGGCCAGCCGCGCCTCCAGCCCCATCGCCCGCAGGGCGGCCATGTGCCGGCCCTTCGAGGCATCGACGATGGCGATCACGCCGAACCGCTCGGCCCGGGCAACGGCGGCGGCCACCGCAGAGCGGAACACGCCCAGCACGGGCCGGTCCGTCACGGCGCGCACCGCCTCGATCCCCGGATCGGAGGCGCAGGCGATCACGTAGGCATCCGCCCGCGTCCGCTCGACCAGCCGGCACAGCGGGTCCACCACCGCATGCCAGTCGCGCCAGGAATAAATGGCGGGCGGCCCCTCTGCGACCGTCGCGACCTCCAGCGCCGGCCCGCCGGGCAGGCGGAACGGGGCGATGGCGGCGTCGATGCCGGCCGAGCAGGCGGTGGACGAATTCGGGTTGACGACCAGAACACGGGACATGGCCCACCCTACCGTGACGCGCTTGTTTCCGCTGCCTCGTTGCTCCATGCTGCAATGCACAAGAGGGAAACGCCGAATGGATGGGGTCGAGACCCAATGGAGGCCGGCGAAAGCCGCCCCTCCGCCCGATGCCTTGCCGCCCATGCTGACGATGATGGGGCGCGGGCTGAGAAACCGCTGCCCGGTCTGCGGCGAGGGGCGTGTGTTCAAGGGTTATCTGCGCGTGGTCCCGGCCTGCGAGTTCTGCGGCGCCGAGCTTGGGCGTATCCGTGCCGACGATGCCCCTCCCTACTTCACCATCTTCGCGGTCGGCCACATCGTCGTGCCGCTGCTGATGTGGGTGGACCGGGCCTATGAGCCGTCGATCATGACCCTGTCGGCCACCTTCCTGCCGCTGACCCTGGTGCTGAGCCTGCTGTTCATCCGCCCCATCAAGGGCGCGACGGTCGGGATGATGTACCGGCTGGGCTTCGGGAGGGCCGATGCCTGAACAGGCACGGATCGGCGAAGTCTTCCTGGCCGGCGAGGCGCTGACCCGGCTTTCGCCCGAGCTTGAGGCAGACCGCGCCCAGGCCGTCGCCGATCTGGTGGCGGAATCGGTCTTCCAGCCCGCCGGCCTGCCGCCGGGCCGGCACACGCTGCACCTGTCGATCCACGAGGGGCGGCTGATCTTCGACATCCGCGACACGCAGGACCAGCCGCAGAACGCGATCGTGCTCGCCCTCGGCCCGTTCCGGCGCCTGATCAAGGACTACCAGTTGCTGGTGGACAGCCACATCGAGGCCGTTCACGACGGCCGCGAGTCGCGCATCCAAGCGATCGACATGGGCCGCCGCGGCCTGCACAACGAAGGCGCGGAGCTGCTGACCCAGCGGCTGAACGGCAAGATCACACTCGATTTCGCCACCGCGCGGCGCCTGTTCACGCTGATCTGCGTCCTGCACCAGCGGATCTGACCCGCGCGTTCAGGCCGTGGCAGCGGCCCCGTGCATCAGCGCGGCGATCTCCTCCGCGTTCAGCGTCTCCTTCTCCAGCAGCGTCCGCGCGGTGCGCTCCAGCACATCCCGCCGCTCGCGCAGCATGTTCGCCGCGCGCTCGAACGCCGTATCCACGATGTGCCGCACCTCCTCATCCACCACCGCGGCCGTCTCGTCGGAATAGGACTGGGTCTGCGGCCCGTACCAGGGTTGGTCGGTGGCGAGGAAGGAGCGGCGTTCCTTCTCCAGCGCCACGTGGCCGAGCCGGTCCGTCATGCCGTAGCGGGTGACGATGGCGCGCGCGATGTCGGTGACCTTTACCAGATCGTCGGCCGCGCCCGTGGACAGGTGGCCATAGACGATCCACTCCGCCGCGCGCCCGCCGAGCAGCACGGCCATCTTCGCCTCCAGCTCCTCGCGCGTCATCAGGAACCGGTCCTCCGTCGGGCGCTGGATCGTGTAGCCGAGCGCGCCGATGCCGCGCGGGATGATGGAGACCTTGTGCACCGGGTCCACGCCCGGCAGCCCGAGCGCGACCAGCGCATGGCCCATCTCGTGATAGGCCACGATCTCGCGCTCCTTCGGGTTCAGCAGCCGGTTGCGCTTTTCCAGGCCGGCGATGATGCGTTCGATCGCGTTGTTGAAATCCTCCATCGTCACGGCGCCCGCGCCGCGCCGCGTCGCGAGCAGCGCCGCCTCGTTGACGAGGTTGGCGAGGTCCGCACCGGTGAAGCCCGGGGTCAGGGCTGCGATCTGCTCCGCATCGACATCGGCGGCGAGCTTCGCCTTCTTCAGGTGCACGTTCAGGATCTGCACGCGGCCGGGCTTGTCGGGACGGTCCACCAGCACCTGCCGGTCGAAGCGGCCGGCGCGCAGCAGCGCGGGGTCGAGGATTTCCGGCCGGTTGGTGGCGGCGAGCAGCACCAGACCCGCCCGCGAATCGAAGCCATCCAGCTCCACCAGCAACTGGTTGAGCGTCTGTTCCTTCTCGTCGTTGGAGCCGGCCATGGGGCCGATGCCGCGGGCGCGGCCCAGCGCGTCCAGCTCGTCGATGAAGATGATCGCCGGCGCCTTGGCGCGCGCCTGCTGGAACAGGTCGCGCACGCGGGCGGCGCCCACGCCCACGAACATCTCCACGAACTCGGAGCCGGAGATCGAGAAGAACGGCACCTTCGCCTCGCCCGCCACGGCCTTGGCGAGCAGCGTCTTGCCGGTGCCGGGGGGACCGACCAGCAGCACGCCCTTCGGCATCCGCCCGCCCAGCCGCCCGTATTCCTTCGGGCTCCTCAGGAAGTCGATGATCTCCTTCAGCTCGTCCTTCGCCTCGTCCACGCCGGCGACGTCGGCGAAGGTCACGCCGGTATCGGACTCCACGTAGATCTTCGCCTTCGACTTGCCGATCTGCATCAGCCCGCCGCCCATGCCGCCGGCCATGCGCCGCAACACGAAGATCCAGATGCCGACGAAGATGGCGACCGGCAGCACCCAGGAGAGCAGGTCGCGCAGGAAGGTGCTCTCGATCTCGCCCTTCACGACGACGCCGTGCTGCTGCATCTGCTGCGCAAGGTCGGGCTCGACGCGCGTGGTGATGAAGCGCGACCGGCCGTCCACCGCCTCCTTGAAGCTGCCCTGGATGAAGCGGTCGGAGACGGCGACCTCGGCGATCTTGCCCTGGTTGAGATAGGTCTCGAACTGGCTGTACGGGATGCGGGCGATCTGCGTCGCCGAGGTGAAGACGTACTGGAACAGCATCAGCCCGATGAAGGCCGCGATCCAGTAGCCGATGTTGAACTGCGCCTTGTTGTTGTTCACCTCACCTCCTGCCTGTGTCCGCGCGGGGTCGATGGACGTGGTGGCCGATCAGACGGTGGGCGACGCCGCGATGCAATCGCCGCCGTCAGGCGGACCCCATATCGGCGGCCACAGATGCAGTATCAGAGCCTGGCGCCGTCCGCGACCACGAAGCAGGCGCTTTCGGAGCCATTCCAGCTCTCGGCGCGCAGGTGCCCGGCCAGATGCACGGGCGCGCGCTCGTTCAGCAGCAGTTCGGCCAGCGGGCCGTCCTTGCCGCGGAACAGGATCGCCTTCAGCCGCGCGCCGCCTTCCTCGGCGTCGACGAAGGCGCGCACCGTGTTGCCCTCCGTGCCGACGCGGTCGGCGCGCACCACGCGGGCACGCGGCAGGGCGAAGACCGGCTCCTCGTTGCCCGCGCCGAAGGGCGCGAGCCGGCCGACCATCTGCGCGAGGCCCGTGGTCGCCGCTGCGACGCCCATCGTGCCCTCCACGGAAAGATCGGCCGCACTGGGCAGGGCGGCGGCGGCCGACAGCCGCTCGCAGAGGAAGGCGTGGAACTCGGCCATGCGGTCCGCCGACAGGCCGAAGCCCGCCGCCATCGGGTGCCCGCCGCCGGAGGTCAGGATGCCCGCCTGCCGCGCGGCGATCACCGCCGCGCCGAGATCGAGGCCGGGGATGGACCGGCCCGACCCCTTGGCCGCGCCCTCGTTCACCGCGGCGACGCAGGCGGGGCGGTTCAGCCGTTCCTTCACGCGGCCGGCAACGATGCCGACCACGCCCGGATGCCACCCCTCGCCCGCGATCAGGATCGCCGGGTGGCCGGCAGCCGCCTGCGCATCCGCCTGCGCAAGTGCTGCTTCCAGCATCGCGGCCTCGACGAGCTGGCGCTGCCGGTTCACCGCATCCAGCCGCTCCGCCAGCACCCGCGCCTCCACCGGATCGTCGGTGGTCAGCAGCCTCAATCCCAGCCCGGGATCGTCGATGCGGCCGGCGGCGTTGATGCGCGGGCCCAGCGCGAAGCCGCAGGAATGTGCGCTCGGCGTATCCTTCACCCCGGCGATCTCCAGCAGCGCCGCGATGCCCGGCCGGGCGCGGCGCGCCATCACCTTCAGCCCCTGCGCCACCAGCGCGCGGTTCACCCCGGTCAGCGGCATCACGTCGCAGACGGTCGCGAGCGCGACGAGGTCGAGCAGGCCGATCAGGTCCGGCTCGGGCCGGCCGGCGAAGAAGCCCCGGCGACGCAGCGTGCGCAGCACCGCCACCCCGGCGAGGAAGGCCACGCCCGCCGCGCACAGGCCGGACAGGCCGGACGTGTCGTCCAGCCGGTTCGGGTTGACCACGGCGGCGACGGCGGGGACCGGGCCTTCCGCCTTGTGATGGTCGAGCACCACCACGTCCGCCCCGCCGCCCGTCGCGGCGAACACCGCGCCGGCGGCGATGCCGCAATCGACGCAGACGATCAGCGTCGCGCCGCGGCCCGCCAGCCCTTCGAGCGCG
>JBBCJT010000109.1:0-5939 GCA_037190665.1 Rhodovastum atsumiense
GCGGCGCTCTACACCTCCTACCGGCTCAAGCGCGTCTACTACTCCGCCTTCAGCCCGATCCCGGACGCGAGCCGCGCGCTGCCGCCCGCCGCGCCGCCGCTGCTGCGTGAGCACCGTCTGTACCAGGCCGACTGGCTGATGCGCTTCTACGGGTTTGAGGCGGAGGAGATTCTGGAGGAAGAGGCGGGCGGATACCTGCCGCTCGACATCGACCCCAAGCTCGCCTGGGCGCTCCGCCATCGCGGACGCTTTCCTGTCGATATCAACCGTGCCCCGCGCGAGCTGCTGCTGCGCGTGCCCGGGCTGGGGCAGGGTACGGTGGAACGCATCCTCGCCGGCCGGCGGGTGCGCGCGCTGCGCAGCGACGATCTGCGGCGGCTGAACGTGCCGCTCGCCCGGGTGCTGCCGTTCGTCGTGCTGGCCGATCACACGCCCCACCGGATGCTGGATCGCGCCGATCTGGCCGCCCGGCTGCGGCCGCCTCCGCGCCAGCTCGCGCTCGCGTTATAAGCGCATGCACGCGGTCGCGCTCGCCGACGAGACGGATTTCGAAGGCTGGCGGCGTGCGGCGCGCGAGATGCTCGCCCGTCACGTCCCGCCCGACGCGCTGAGCTGGACGACCCATGCGCGGCCCGACCTGCTGGCGACCGACACGAAGCTGCCGCCGCGCGATGATGGTCCGCCGGCCGTCGTGCCGCGCGGCTTCATCGTCCTCGCGGAAGCCGCGGCGCTCCACTGCGACCCGCAGCGGTTCGCGCTGCTGTACCGGCTGCTCTGGCGGCTGCGGCAGACGCCCGACCTGCTGGCGCTCGCCTCCGATCCGGATGTCGCCGCGCTCGATTCCATGGCCCGCGCCGTGCATCGGGACATACACAAGATGCGCGCCTTCATCCGCTTCCGGCACACGCGCATCGGCAGCGCCGACCGGCATGTCGCCTGGTTCGAACCGGCGCATCACATCCTCCGCGCCAACGCGCCGTTCTTCGTCCGCCGCTTCGCCAACATGGCCTGGTCCATCCTGACGCCGGCGGCGAGCGCGCACTGGGATGGCGACACGCTCGCCTTCGGGCCCGGCGCTGCGCGCGCCGATGCGCCGCGGGAGGATGCGATGGAGGCGCTGTGGCGCGACTACTACGCCAGCATCTTCAATCCGGCCCGGCTCAAGGTGGCGGCGATGCGGGCGGAGATGCCGGTGCGCTACTGGGGGAACCTTCCCGAGGCCCGGCTCATTCGTCCTCTGATTGCACAGGCCCGGCAGAGGACGAGCACCATGATCGCGACCGCCCAGACCACGCCCAGGCAAAAACGGCAGCGCGCCGCCACTCCTGCGCCGCAGCCCGAGGCCGCCGGTTCGATCGCTGCGCTGCGGGAGGAGGCCGCCTCATGCCGGCGCTGTCCGCTCTGGGAGCACGCGACGCAGACCGTGTTCGGAGAGGGACAGGAGGATACGCCCGTGATGTTCGTGGGCGAGCAGCCGGGCGATCAGGAAGACCTGAAGGGCCGTCCCTTCGTCGGTCCCGCCGGCAAGATGTTCGACCGCGCGCTGGCCGAGGCCGGGATCGACCGGGCGCGCGCGTACGTCACCAATGCGGTGAAGCACTTCAAGTTCGTTCCGCGCGGCAAGCGGCGGCTGCACGCGAAGCCGAACAGCGGGGAGGTGATCGCCTGCCGGTTCTGGCTGAGCCGGGAGATCGCGGCATTGCGCCCGCGGCTGATCGTGGCGCTCGGCGCGACGGCCGCGCAGTCGCTGTTCGGGCGACCCACGCCGGTCGGAAGCAGTCGCGGGCGCGTCACGGAGACGGCGGAGGCCAAGGTGCTGGTGACGGTGCACCCGTCCTACTTGCTGCGACTGCCGGATGCGGCCGCGCAGGAGAGCGAGTACGAACGCTTCGTGGCCGACCTGCGCCTTGTCCGGCCCTTCCTCGAGGATGCCACGCCGGCCCGCTGACAGGCGCTCTGAGCGCCCGATGTCAGCTTCCGGTCCGCCACGCGACCAGTGCCGCGATTGCGGCCGGCACCGCGAAGACCAGCAGCAGGATCGGCAGTTCCTGCCGCACCGTATAGCCGTGCGTGGTGCCGACCCAGAGATTGGCGATGGAGACCGCGAGCCATACCGGCACGAACAGCCATGCCCCCATCGCCACGCCGGCGGCGTCCACGCCCCACAGCTTCCCGAACAGCAGGAACACGGCCAGCAGCAGGATGCCGCCGCCGATCACCATCATCATGTGCATCGGTCACCTCTTCATGGCGAAAGACTGCACGGGATGTGGCCGGAAACAAAGCGGGCCGCGGAGCGCATGCCCCGCGGCCCGTACCCTGGGGGAGGAGGGGAGGTCAGCGCGCCCGCAGCAGTTCCGGCACGCGCAGCAGGATGAACTCGTTGTCGTCCGCCCGCGTCAGATGGCGGCCGGCGGAGAAGGGTAGGTTGTTGTCGTTGCCGACGATGATGTGGTCGGCATCGACCATCGCCACGTTCTCGATGGTGAAGAACGGGAAGATGAAGCCGGCGGCGTTCTCGCCGCGGTCGCCCACCTGCCGCGCCTGGCCGTCCGGATCGGCGATGGCCATCAGGTCGATATGGCCGATCTTGCGCACGAAGCCCTCGGCATCCACCGCGCCGAGATCGACCAGCGTCACGCGCTTCACGCGCGCCGGATTGTGGAAGCAGGCGGGCGGGGTCCGGCCCTGCGCGCAGGCACGGGCCGGATCGCCTTCGCCGTCGTCACGCTCGATGATCAGGGCGCGCCGGTCGTCGATCATGTTGAAATCGCCGATCGCGGTCGCGCCGGGGGTGAGCGCGAATTTCAGCGCCCGGCCGGTCCAGGCGTCGGTTTCGGTGCTGAACTCGATGATGCGCAGGAACTGGCCCTCAGGCTTGCCGTCTGCCCCCAGCACCGGCTTTTCCAGCAGCGCGAACAGGCGCTTGCCATCGGGTGAGGCGGCCATGCCCTCATACCCGCCGGACCGCTGCGTCTGGAACGCGACCGGCTGGGTCGGGTCGGCGGGGATGAGATTGGCGTGGTTGTCCGGGCTGCGGATCACCTTGCCGTCCAGCGTGGTCTCCCAGAAGCCGGTCACCTTGCCGGTGCGGTCCACGCGGATCAGGGAGGGGCCGAATTCCTCGCCGATGTAGAACTGCTCGCCCACCGGCTGGATGCTCTCCGGATCCAGGTCCGCGCCGGTCAGGAAGCGCTCGGCGGTGGCATCGGTGGCGATGGCGAAGGGCAGCACGCGATCGGGGTCACGCAGGAACACGGTTTCCTCGACGCGGACCTGCCCGGTCCCGAAGTCGGGACGGACGCGGCTGAAGAACAGCAGCGCGTCGGGGCTGTTGCGCTTGTTGCCGAAGCCGTTGTCGGTGAGCACCCAGTAGCTGCCGTCGCCCACCGGCTTGATGCCGGAGAAACCCTGCACGGGCTGGCCGCGGAAGGGCAGGGCGATGCCGGTCGGGCGGCCGTTCGGCGCTGGCCCGGTGGCGCCGGGGATGCTCTCGGGCTGCTGGACGGGGCGATTACCCGGGCCGGTGTAGCGGCCGCTGACCGCGAAACCCGGCAGCGCGCCCGCCGGCGGGGCGATGAAGGTCGCGGCCGGGAGAATCGCGTGGCCGGCGAGCGTGGCCGGGAACTGCTGGTCGGCGAGGGCGGGCGCGGCGATCAGGGCCGCGCCCAGGAGCAGGCGGCGCATGTGGGGGTCTCCACGAGGGTGGGTCGCCCGGTTAACGCCGCCCGATGACGTGCCGATGATGCTTCCGTGTCGGCTTCAATACACGACGACGGAGCGGATCGACTTGCCTTCGTGCATCAGGTCGAAGCCCTCGTTGATGCGCTCCAGCGGCATCACATGGGTGATCAGATCGTCGATGTTGATCTTCCCCTCCATGTACCAGTCCACGATCTTCGGCACGTCCGTGCGTCCGCGCGCGCCGCCGAAGGCGGTGCCCTTCCACACCCGGCCGGTGACGAGCTGGAACGGGCGCGTGCTGATCTCCTGCCCCGCGCCGGCCACGCCGATGATGATGCTCTCGCCCCAGCCGCGATGGCAGCATTCCAGCGCCTGGCGCATCACCTTCGTGTTGCCGATGCACTCGAAGGAGAAATCGGCCCCGCCGCCGGTCAGATCCACCAGCGCCTGCACCAGCTTGTCCTCGCCGACATCCTTCGGGTTGACGAAATGCGTCATGCCGAACTTGCGCGCCATCGCCTCGCGCGCCGGGTTCAGGTCCACGCCGATGATCTTGTCGGCGCCCGCCATGCGCGCGCCCTGGATCACGTTCAGCCCGATGCCGCCGAGGCCGAAGACGACGACGTTCGCGCCCGGCCACACCTTCGCGGTCCAGATCACCGCGCCGATGCCGGTGGTCACGCCGCAGCCGATGTAGCAGATCTTCTCGAACGGCGCGTCCTCGCGCACCCTGGCGAGCGCGATCTCCGGCAGGATCGTGTGGTTCGCGAAGGTCGAGCAGCCCATGTAGTGAAACACGTCCTTGCCCTCGCAGCGGAAGCGCGAGGTGCCGTCCGGCATCACGCCCTTGCCCTGCGTGGCGCGGATCGACGTGCACAGGTTCGACCGGCGCGACAGGCAGGTTTTGCACTGGCGGCATTCGGGCGTGTAGAGCGGGATCACGTGGTCGCCGGGCTTCAGCGTGGTCACGCCCGCGCCGACCTCGCGCACGATGCCCGCGCCCTCGTGGCCGAGGATGGCGGGGAACAGCCCCTCCGGATCGGCGCCGGACAGGGTGTAGGCATCGGTGTGGCAGATGCCGGTGGCCTTCACCTCCACCAGCACCTCGCCGGCCTGCGGCTCCCCGATCTCGATCTCCTCGATGGTGAGCGGCTTGCCCGCTTCCCAGGCGACCGCGGCGCGTGTCTTCATGCTTCCTCTCTCCGGCGGCAGGGACGATGCTGGCCGCCCCGACCAAGGAGGCGACGATGGGTCCGGTGATACACGTCCCGCCCGGCAGCGGCGAGAGCCTGTGGCAGCCCGTGCCGGCGAACGGCTACATCACCATCGGCGTCGCGCCGGACATGGCGGACGGCGTGGCGCAGATGTGTGCCGGGCTGCAGAGCGTGGACCCCGGCTGCTTCGTGCGCGAGCACGTCCACCCCGACAACGACGAGCTGTTCTTCTTCCATCAGGGCACCGGCCATGTGGAGGTGAACGGGGAGCCGAAGCCGGTGGAGCCGGGGACGATGCTGTATGTCGGCCGCGGCAACCATCACCGGATCGTCAACGGCGGGGAGGGGACGCTGCTGTTCCTCTGGGTGCTGGCCCCGAACGGGCTGGAGAACTTCTTCCGCCGCATCGGCCGCCGGCGCGAGCCGGGCGAGGCCCCGCCCGCCCCGTTCCCCCGCCCGGACGACGCGAAGCAGATCGAGCGGGAGACGGTGTTCGCCGATATCGGGCCGGTGAAGGGCGCCCCCTAGCTTTCCGCCGGGCCCGGGCGGGTGACGCCGCCGGGCGGAACGACTACATCCCCGCCGATGGACGCCCAGCCCACCCAGACCGCTTCCGGCGCGCAGGCCGCGCGGCGCCGCACCTTCGCGATCATCGCCCACCCGGACGCCGGCAAGACGACGCTGACGGAGAAGCTGCTGCTCAAGGGCGGCGCGATCCAGCTCGCCGGTGCGGTGCGCGCCAAGGGCGACCAGCGGCGCACGCGGTCCGACTGGATGAAGATCGAGCAGGACCGCGGCATTTCCGTCGCCACCTCGGTGATGACGTTCGAGCGGGACGGGCTGGTGTTCAACCTGCTCGACACGCCGGGCCACGAGGATTTCAGCGAGGACACCTACCGCACGCTGACCGCCGTGGACGCGGCGGTGATGGTGCTGGACGCGGCCAAGGGCATCGAGACCCAGACCCGCAAGCTGTTCGAGGTCTGCCGCCTGCGCGACATCCCGATCATCACCTTCATCAACAAGATGGACCGCGACGGG
>JBBCJT010000110.1:0-22796 GCA_037190665.1 Rhodovastum atsumiense
CGACGCCTTGCTGCGGCCGCGACCCGCGCCTAGGGAGGGGACATGAGTATTCGCACGTTCGGCCGCGCGGCCCTGCTTACGCTGCCGTTGCTGGCCGCCTGCGGCGAGAACCCGATGCGCACCTTCGGGCTCACGCGCGACGCGCCGGACGAGTTCCAGGTGACGACGCGCGCGCCGCTGTCGATGCCGCCGGATTACGGCCTGCGTCCGCCGCAGCCGGGCGCGCGGCGCCCGCAGGAACCCACGCCGCGCGAGGCCGCGGAAGCCGCCCTCACTCCGCAGGCGGCTCTCCAGCCGCAGACCCGCGGCCGTGCCGCCGCCGAACCCGCCCCCGGCACCCGCGGCGAAAGCGCGCTGCTGGCCGCCGCCGGCCCCGCCGCGCCCGCCGATATCCGCCGGCAGGTGACCAACGAGCAGTCGGCGCTGAACGCGGTGGACACCAGCTTCGCCGACAAGCTGATCTTCTGGCGCCCGGCGCCGGAGCCCGGCACGGTCGTTGACCCGACGCGGGAGGCGCAGCGCATCCGCGAGAATTCGGCGCTCGGCCAGCAGGCGACGACCGGCGACACGCCGATCATCCAGCGCCGCCGGCCCGGCCTGCTGGAAGGCCTGTTCTAACGGCGTGCCGGCCCGCTCCCGGGTGCTCGCCCTGTGGCCGGGCGCGGCGCTGGCCGCGTCCGCGGCCGAACCCCGCCTGCCGGACCTGCCGAACGACGTTGCGCCGCCCGGGGACACCGCGGATATCCTCCGCTTCCGGTGCGAGTGCCGACGTTCGACCGGCGCTGACGGCGTTCTCGCGGACCAGCGAGTCAGCGAGGAGTTCCTGATCCAGCGCCCGTCCGGCCGGGCGCATGTCGCGCGCGGGCCGGAGGTGAACGAGGTCGATACGCTGTACGCCGACCGCAGCCTCATCTTCACCGACGGCGCCGGAAGCGGCGCGCCGCGGATAACCACCATCACGATACGGGGCGACACGGTCAGCAGTTGGCACGAGATCGTTCCCGGCGCCGATGGCGGCGGCCGGCTGGTCCCGACCCGGCACTACGGAAGCTGTACGACACCGTGGTCCCCGCCCTGAGCTGGAGTTTACCTGCGCCGGGCGCGGCGCTTGTGATAGGTCCGCCCTGCCTGTCCCGGCCATCGCCCGCGCGACGGCGTGGCAGGGCGAGGGGGCGTGGCCTCAGGGGGAGTGGATGTTCGTGACGCGGTTGCCGAGGCTCGTGCTCCAGAGAGGCCGTGGATGCGGGACATGCAGCGCATGACGTGCGCGGGGCGCCTGCCGCCGTCCGCCGGCCGCGCGGGAAAGCTCACCCGCCGGAGCACGCTCGCCCTTCCCGGCCTGCTCGCGCTGCCCGCCGTGGCGACGGGCATCCCCGACCGCCCGCTGTTCGGCACCGAGCTGTCCGTGCTGGAGAACGGGCTGACGGTGGCGCGCATCCCCCGCCCCGACAGCCCGGTCGCCGTGCAGATGCTGTGGGTGAAGGCGGGCGGCACGCAGGATCCCGAAGGCCGTTCCGGCACCGCGCATTTCCTCGAACACATGATGTTCAAGGGCACGCCCACGCTGCGGGCGGGCGGCTTCTCGCGCGCCATCGCGCGGATGGGCGGCACCGACAACGCCTTCACCACACTCGACGTGACGACCTACCATCAGGAGGTCGCCGCCAGCGACCTCGCGACCGCGATGCGGATGGAGGCGGACCGCTTCGTCAACGCGCTGATCCCGGCCGATCAGGTCGGGCCGGAACACGAGGTGGTGCTGGAGGAGCGGCGGCAGCGCACTGATGTCTCCCCCCGCGCCCGCTTCCGCGAGGCGCTGACCGCCGCGCTATGGGGCAGCCACCCGCGCGGGCGGCCGGTGATCGGCTCGCGGGACGATATCCGCGCCATCGGGCGCGAGGACCTCGTCGCCTTCCATCTCGCCCGCTACGCGCCGGGCAACTGCGTGCTCGTGGTGCAGGGCGGGCCGGAGGAGACACCGGCGCTGATCACGGAGATCTGGGGCGGCGTCGCCGGCCGCGCTTTCGTGCCGCGACAGGAACCGCCGCCGCCGGCAGCCCCCGCCATGCCAAGGCTGGAGCGGCGGGAGGCGGGGATCTCGGAGCCGTCCTTCAGCCGCGCCTGGATCGCGCCCAGCCTGACCACCGGCGAGACGCGCCACGCCCTGCCGCTGGACGTGCTGACGGGCGTGCTCGGCGGTGGCCCGGGCGGCCGGCTGCACCGGACCCTGATCGCGCCGGGCCTCGCGACCTCCGCCTTCGCCTACTACGACAGCGAGAGCGCGGGCGGGAGCGAGTTCGTGATCATCGCCTCGCCGAACCGCGACGTGGAGCCGGCCCGGCTGGAAGCGGCGGTCGACGCGCTGCTCGACGAGCTGATCGAGCGCGGGCCGGGCGAGGAGGAGGTGGCGCGGGCGATCCGGCAGGCCACGTCCGGCGCGCTGCTCGCGCTCGATTCCGCCCAGGGCGCGGCGCGCGCGGTGGGCGGCACGCTCTCGGCCGGGCTGCCGCTGGACATGGCCGAATTCTGGCCACGCAAGTTCGCCGCCGTCACCACGCCGCAGGTACACGAGGCCGCGCGCGTCGTGCTCGGAAGCGGTCCCGTCATCACCGGCTGGCTGCTGCCCGCATGAACCTCCCCGTCCCCGAGATCGTCCGCGCCGATGCCGGCTCCGCCTGGTTCTGGCGCTCCGATGCCGCACCGGTCGTGTCCATCGTGTGGGGCTGGCCGGGCGGATCGCGCCTCGACCCGGCGGGCCGCGAGGGCGAGGCCGCGTTCGGCGCCGACCTGCTGACCGAGGGGGCCGGCGATCTTGACGCGGTCGCTTTCCAGGAAACGCTGCGCGACCGGGCCATCAACCTCGATTTCTGGGTGGAGCGCGACTGGTTCGGCGGCTCGCTGCGCTGCCTCGCCGACGCGCTGCCGGAAGCGGTGCGGCTGGCCGCGCTGGCGCTGTCCGCGCCCCGCTTCGACGAGGCGGCGGTGCGGCGGGTGCGCGCGCGGATGATCGCGGGCGCGATGCGGGAGCGGGAGCAGCCGCGCAGCCTGTCCGGCCGCGCCTTCTGGTCGGGGATCGCACCCGGGAACGCGATCGCGCGGCCGAGCCAGGGCACGCCGGAAAGCCTCGCCACGGTCGCGCCGCGCATCCCGGACCGGCCCGGGCCGGTGCTGGCGGCGGCGGCAGGGTCCGTGGCACCGGCGACGCTGGCCGCGGCCCTCGACCTGCTGCTGGCCGGCGGCGCGCCGGCCGGCCCCGCGCCGGAACTGGACGATCCGCGCGCCTTCGGCCGCGTGGTGGTCCGCCACGCCGCGAGCCAGTCCGCCATCACGTTCGGCCAGGGCGGCGCGGGCGTGCAGCGCGCGGGGCGCGAATGGGACGCCGCGCAGGTGGCGCTGCGGGTGCTTGGCGGCGGCGGGTTCGGCGCGCGGCTGATGGAAGCCGTCCGCGAGCGGGGCGGGCTTGCCTACGGCATCTCGCTCGGCTTCCAGCCGCTGCCGGGCACCGGGCTGATCGTCGGCAGCACGGCGACGGCGAATGCCAACGTGCCGCGCGTGCTCGATCTGGTCGGGCGGGAGTGGCGGCGGATGGCCGAGGACGGGCCGACCGAGACGGAGGTCGCCGATTCGGTGGCCGCCATGGCCGGCGGCGCGATGCGCGCCTTCGCGGACACCCGCCGGGCGGCGGGCGCGCTGCTGGGCGCGCGGCGGATGGGCCGCGAGCCCGGCGACATCGCCGCCCGCCCGGCGCGGCTGCGGTCGCTGACGGTGACCGAGGTAGCCACGGCCGCACGCGCCGCGCTCGATCCGGAGGCACTGTCCTTCGCGATCGCGGGGGAGCCGGAGGGGCTGTAGCTGGGGCGGGCTGGAGGCCGGAGCGTTTCGGCTGCTGGCGTCTCATGGTGCCGAGCCTTTCGGCTGGCCCGGCATGAGTCCTTGTTTCGCGCGCAGCCGTTACGCCAACCCTCCGCGCGCGTACCGTTCGCCTTGCCGATGACCTTCCCGCCGGCATCCCTGCGAGGTCGGGCGGTGCCCCCTTTCCCCGAAAGCAAGAGCTCTCCCTCTCCCGCTGGGCGGGAGAGGGGACGTTGCGTAACGGGCCTTGCCTTCTCCCCTGGCCGCGCGACGTCCTTCAGCCGAAGGCAACGCCCTTCTCCCGGATGATGCGCCCGATCGTTCGCCGCTTCTGTCCAACCCTCCGCAAAGCTCCGGCCTGCGAGAGAGAGCCGGCGTGAGGGTCGGCGCCGCCCGCGGCACCTGCCACGTCAGCCGAAACGCTGGCCGGTCTCAGGTGGGGCGGTTGTCCGGCGCCTGCCAGGCCGCGAGCCAGTCCGGCATGCCCACGCCGTCCCGCATGCGGATCACTCCATCCCGGCCCATCTCCGCAAGGCGCACGCCGCGCAGCCGCATCTCCCGCAGCGCCGTCTCCCGTGCTGTCAGATCGGCGCCTTCGGGCAGCACCAGCACATCGTCGCGCCGGACTGAGACCTGCTGCGCAGCGATGCGCTGTGCCGGAATGTCGAGCCATTCGGCAGCGCGCACAGGCGCCGTGCGGTAGAGCGCCGGCGTTGATTTCGTGCTCGCGTCGAGTTGCACCAGCTCGACCCGCACGTCGTGCGGATGCCCTCCGAGCAGGGCGGTGGCCGGCGCCCGGTCGGGCCAGTCCTCGGTCACGTCCAGGAACAGGAAGGGAGGCCGCCGCGTCGGGCATGTGGCGATGGTGGCGCGGGAGACAGCCGCCCAATCGTCGGCGCCACCGGCCGGCAGATGGCTGCCCCGGAACGGATCGCCGATGCGGCGGAATGCGTCCGGATCGGCATAGATCTGCTCGATCGCGTCGCGATAGGCGCGCGCGATGGCGGCGGGAGCCAGCGTCTCGCGCACCCACTGCCGGCCGCGTCCGCCGAGCGCCCGCGCCGCTTCCGGATCGACCAGCAGGCCGCTGATCGCCTCGCCCAACTCCGCATCGGTGAAGTGTTCCGGCAGCAGCCGCAGGCAGTCCTCCGGGATCTCCGTCACCGTGCCATGGCTGTTCGCGATCAGCGGCAGCCCGGCGGCGAGGCAATCGGCCACCGCGCCGGAGGTCTCGCCACGGCTCGCGGCGCGAAGCTGCACGGCCACGTCCGCCGCGGCGAGCCAGTCGGCGTAGATGGCGCGCGACGCACGGCCGACGAAGACGAAGCGCGGATCATGCATCGGCAGCGGAAGGCTCTCCGCCATCTCGCCGACGAAGGCGAGACGGGCGTTGGCACCGGCCGGCGGGTTGAGACGATCCCAGGCCGCGATCAGCCGCTCGGGCAGCTTGGAGGCGATGATGACCCCGAACGTCGCGACGACCTTCGCGTCCGGATCGAGCCCCAGCCGCGCGCGTGCCGCGGCGCGGTCCGCGGGCGGGGGAAGCTGGCGCAGATGCGGAATGACGAATGCCGGCCCCGACGCAGCCGGCCCGAAATGCTGCCGCAGTACCGATGCGGCGAGTTCGGAGTGCTGGATCAGACCGAGCGTATCGCGCAGCACCGGCAGGCTGCACGGCCAGGCGCTGAGCGCGGCGCTTTCCCCCTCCCGCGCGAGCTGCACCACTGCCGGCCAGCCATGGGAGTCGTGCAGCGCCTCGGCGAAGCCGGGGGCCGCGGCATCGTGCCGGGTGCCGGCCCAGAGCGCATGGCCGGACAGGAACGCATCGTGCAGCGTCACGACGCCGGGGGCGCCCGCCATCAGCCCGTCAAGCTGGAAGTCGTGATAGTCCGAGTTGCCGAGCTGGTAGAGGATGCGATCGAAACCGTCCGCCTGCTGGGCGAAGCGCGATGCGGACATGGTCCTGAACACGCCGCGGAGCCGTTCGTGATCGGTGCCGCCGACCCTGTTCACCAGTGTCACGTCGTAGTGCCGGGCAAGTGCGGGGGCGAGTTCGGCGGTGTAGTCGGCGATGCCGGTGCGCTCCGGCGACAGCGGCGAGACCACGGCAAGGCGTTTCAGCCGCTGGCGGCGCCATGGGCGCCCGCCGCCGTTCCGGTTCCGCGCGTCCAGCCGCTCCAGTGCGTCCCAGGCAAGCGCGGCGGTCCGGTCCCAGCCGAAGCGCGCCGCCTGCTCCGGCGCATGCGCCCGCAGCCGCGCATACAGCGCGACATCGGTGAGCGCGGCCTGCATCGCGCGCGCGATATCGGCGGGATCGTGGGGATCGAACAGCGCCTCCGGCAGGCCGATGACTTCCGGCAGGCTGCCGGTGCGGCTGCCGATGGAGGGCGTGCCGCAGGCCATCGCCTCCAGAGCTGGCAGGCCGAAGCCCTCGTAGAGCGAGGGCAGTACCGCGAGCGTCGCCATGGCGTAGAGCCGCGGCAGGTCCGCCTCCTCCACGAAGCGGATCAGCCGCGCCTCCTCCGCGCCCAGCCCGGCCGCGCGCAGGGCGGCGCTGAATTCCTGCGGGTCGGTGGCGCCCACGACGACGAGCTGATGGCGCGCGCGCAGATCCCGCGGCAGCAGTCCGTAGGCCTGCAGCAGCCGCGCCTCGTTCTTGCGCGGATCGCCGGCGCCGACGAACACGATGAACCCGTCGCGCAGTCCGTAGCGGTCGCGCAGAGCCTGCCGCGCGGCATCGTCCAGCGTCTCCGGCCGGAACAGCGGGCTCTTGCCGGCGCGCACGTTGACCACCCGATCCTCGTCCAGCGCGAGCTGGTCGATCGCGTCCTGGCGCGAGCATTCGGAGATGGCGAGCAGCAGGTCGCAGGCAGCGAGTTCGTGCAGGCAGCGGAAGTACCATTCGCGCATGCGTCCGCTGAGCGCCCAGATGCCGTCCAGGTAGTCGTCGCGGAACAGCAGCGGGATCAGGTCGTAACAGATCGCCGCCGTGGGCGGTCGCGGGCGGTCGCGCGGCCAATGCGGGACCACGGCCTCGCCGGCGCCCTCGAACAGGCTTGCGACGAGCAGCACGTCCGGCGCGATCGCCTCGATCGCCTCCGCGCGCAGGACCTCGCCCGCGACGCGGCGGACATCCTGTTCGGGGCCGGTCGCCTCGCCCGTGGTTCCCTCCACGCCCCACCAGGTATGCCGTGCGGCGGGGTGGAGCGGGTCGGCGACCTCGTCCCAGACCGCATCGCCGCCGTCGCGCAGGGCGCCGTTGAACAGCAGATGCACCTCATGCCCCCGCGCGCCGGCGGCAAGGGCGTAGGCGAGCTCGCGCGAATAGCGCCCGATGCCGCGCAGGTGGCTGACGCCCTGCGCGCCCTGCAGATCGATCAGGAGCTTCATCTATCCGCGCACGTCGGATTGCAGATAGCGCCGGCTCAGCCGGATGAAGACGGCGCGCTCCGCGCCGCCGAGGCCGGGCGGCACGGGAGGCAGCTTCCATGGCCGCGGCGAGGCGAGATCCTCGTCGGCCAGCCGCTGCATGCTCCGGTCATACGTCACGTAGCGCCGCACGAGCCGGGCCTTCAGCATCGGCAGGTGCCGCCCGAGCAGGCGGGAGAGGCTGCGGCCGGCCTCGGTGCCGCGAAGCTGTGAAACCGCGGCGTGATAAGCTGTCCGGACTGCCGTTACGAGCCGGTCCGACATGCCGAGCGAGGGGGTCATTTCGAGCGCAGCCCTACCCGAACCACGATGCGACGACAACGCGCTGAGTCCTGCGCCGTCCGGGGCCCTGTCCCTCGGAACGGGGGCGGCAACCGGGACGGGGGCGGCCCGCCGGATCTTCTGATCATCCGCCCCTCCGCGCCCGGGCAAAAGCCTCTAGACTGACCCCCATGGAATCGCCTCTCGACGCGGCCTGGGGCCGCCTTGCCGCGCTGGGCCGCGCCAGCGACGCGGGTGCCATCCGCCTGCTCTTCGCCGCCGATCCCGGCCGCGCGGCGCGCATGACCCACGCGCTGGACGACCTGCGGCTGGATCTGTCCAAGACCTCGATCTCGCCCGCCGCGCTCGATGCGCTGCTGGCGCTCGCCGGGGCGGCCGATCTGGACGGGTTCCGCCGCCGCTTCTTCGCCGGCGAGGCGGTCAACGTCACCGAGGCCCGGGCCGCGCTGCACATGGCGCTCCGCGCACCCCCCGGCACCACGATGCGCGCCGGCAGCGAGGACGCGACCGCGCTGGTCCATGCCGAACTCGCCCGCATGCGCGGCTTCGTCGATGCCGTGCATGCCGGCACGTTGCGCGGCGCGACCGGGCAGCCGTTCCGCGCGGTGCTGAACATCGGCATCGGCGGCTCCGATCTCGGCCCGCTGATGGCGACCGAGGCGCTGACCATGGTGCACGGCGCGCGGCTGGAACCGCGCTTCCTGTCCAACGTGGACGGCACGGCGTTCCTGCGCGAGACGCGCGGGCTCGACCCCGCCACCACGCTGGTGCTGGTCGCCTCCAAATCCTTCACCACGCAGGAGACGGCGGCCAATGCCGCGGCCGTGCGCGGCTGGATCGCGGGTGCGCTGGGCGAGGCGGCGGTGGGCGCGCATGTCGCAGCACTCTCCACCAACCTCGCCGCCACCGCCGCCTTCGGCATCGCGCCCGACCGCGTGTTCGGCTTCCGCGACTGGGTGGGCGGCCGCTTCTCGCTGTGGAGCCCGGTCGGGCTGGTGATCGCGCTCGCCGCCGGCTGGGATGCCTTCGCCGGGCTGCATGCGGGCGGCGCGGCCATGGATGCGCATTTCCGCGATGCGCCGCTCGTGTCCAACCTGCCGGCGCTGCTCGCGCTCGCCGGCATCTGGCACATCGACGGGCGCGGGCTGCCGGTGCATGCGGTGCTGCCCTACGACGACCGGCTGCGCCGCTTCCCCGCCTTCCTCCAGCAGCTCGAGATGGAGAGCAACGGCAAGGGCGTGACGCGGGGCGGCGCGGCGGTCGTGCGGCAGACCAGCCCGGTGGTGTTCGGCGAGCCGGGGACCAACGCGCAGCATTCCTTCATGCAGATGCTGCATCAGGGGCCGATGCCGGTGCCGGCCGACATCATCCTCGCCCGCACCCCGCCGGGTGCGCGGGCGGAGGCGCATGCCATGCTCGCCGCCAACGCCATCGCCCAGGCGGAGGCGCTGCTCGCCGGCAAGAGCGCGGAGACGGCGGAGGCGGAGATGCTGGCCGACGGCATGGACCCCGCCCGCGCGGCCGCGCTCGCACCGCACCGCGCCTTCCCCGGCGACCGGCCGACCACCTTCATCACCATGGAGCGGCTGGATGCGCACGCGCTCGGGCGGCTGATCGCGCTCTACGAGCATAAGGTCGCCGTGCAGGGTCATCTGTGGGACGTCAACTCCTTCGACCAATGGGGCGTGGAACTGGGCAAGGTGCTCGCCGGCTCGGTGCTGAAGGAACTGCACGGCGCGGAGCCGGGGGCGCATGACGGGTCAACGGCCGCGCTGATCCGCTGGTTCCGCGGGACCGCCGGATGACAGCGGCCCGTACTTTCCCCCTCTCCCGCATGCGGGAGAGGGCCGGGGTGAGGGTGCGTCCATCGGCGCGACGTTTCGCCTCCGCGCGATCCCCCTCACCCTGTCCCTCTCCCGCCGGACGGGGGAGGGGACCTTGCGTCACGCGCCTCGCCTTGTCCGAGATGATGCGTCCGCCCATCTCCCGTCTCCGCCCGACCTTTCCGCAAAGCTCCCGCCTGCGGGAGAGGGGCAGCGTGAGAGTGTCCTGATGAACATCCACCGCCTGCCCGAAACCACGGTCAACCGCATCGCCGCCGGCGAGGTGATCGAGCGCCCGGCCGCGGCGGTGAAGGAGCTGGTGGAGAACGCCCTCGATGCCGGCGCGCGTCGCATCGCCGTGGCGCTGGACGACGGCGGCATCGCGCGCATCGAGGTGGTGGACGACGGCGCCGGCATCGCCGCCGATGAACTCGCGCTCGCGGTGGAACGGCACGCCACCTCCAAGCTGCAGGCGGACGACGATCTCGTGCGCATCGCCACGCTCGGCTTCCGGGGCGAGGCGCTGCCCTCGATCGGCGCGGCCGCGCGGCTCGCCATCGTCAGCCGCACCGGGGACGCGACCCATGCCACCGCGATCCGGGTGGAGGGCGGCCGCGTGAGCGAGGTCGCGCCGGCGGCGGGGCCGAAGGGCACGCGGGTCACCGTTACCGACCTGTTCTACGCCACGCCCGCGCGGCGGAAGTTCCTCAAGAACCCGCGCACCGAGGCCGAGCATGCGGAGATCGCGGTCGCGCGGCTCGCGCTGGCCTGGCCGGGCGTGGCCTTCTCGCTCGCGGTGGACGGGCGCGCGCGGTTCGAGCTGCCGGCGCAGGAACGGCTGCTGCGCGCCGCCGCGATCCTGGAACAGGACCCGGCCGAATTGCTGACGGTGAACGCCACGCGCGGGGCGATGCGCCTGTCCGGCTATGCCGCGCCGCCTGCCTCCGCGCGCGCCTCGGCGGCGGGGCAGCATCTGGTGGTGAACGGGCGGCCGGTCGCCGACCCGGTGCTGCGGACGGCGGTGCGCGTGGCCTATCGCGACGTCATGGTGCCGGGCCGCCAGCCGGTGGTGGCGCTGTTCCTCGACCTGCCGGCCGAGGATGTGGACGTGAACGTTCACCCCGCGAAGACGGAGCTGCGGTTCCGTGACGCGGCCGGCGTGCGGTCGCTGGTGATCGGCGCGCTGCGCGAGGCGCTCGCCGTGCCCGCGCATGCCGCCACGCCGCCGCGGCCGTCGCTGCGGCTGGTGTATCCGTCGCCCTCCGTCGCCGCGCCCGCCGCGCCGCCCGGGTCGGCGCATGGCGCGCTGGCCGATGCGCAGGCGCCACTCGGCCTCGGCGCGGCGCCCGCCGCGCGGATGCTGCCCGCGCCCGTGCCGTCGCCCGCACATCCGCTGGGCGCGCCGGTCGCGCAGGTGCTGGACACCTACGTGCTCGCCGTCGCCGCGGACGGGGCGCTGGTGCTGGTGGACCAGCATGCGGCGCATGAGCGGCTGACGCATGAGGTGCTGGCCGGACAGCTCGCCGCCGGCGGGGTGCGCGCACAGCCGCTGCTGCTGCCGGCGGTGGTGGAGATGCCGCTCGCCGCGTCCGCCCGGCTGCTGGCGGTGGCGGACGAGCTGGCGAGGCTCGGCCTCGAAATCGAATCGTTCGGCGGCGCGCTGCTGGTGCGCGCGATGCCGGCGGCACTCGGCAACCCCGATCCCGCGCCACTGCTGCGCGACATCGCCGACGAGCTGGCCGAGCAGGAGGAGAGCACCGCGCTGGCCGCCCGGCTTGACGCGGTGGTGGCGCGCATGGCCTGTCACGGTTCGATCCGTGCCGGGCGGCGGTTGGCGCCGGCGGAGATGGATGCGCTGCTGCGTGCGCTCGAAGCCACGCCGCGCGCCGGCACGTGCAGCCATGGAAGGCCGACCGTGCTGCGGCTGGCGAAGGCGGATCTGGAGCGGATGTTCGGACGGAGATGATTGCAGGCGACTACGTCGAGACCGGCGGCAATATCACCCAGCTCAAGGCCGTCGCGGCGCGTGCGCCGCGGAATGTGGAACTGAGCCTCGGCTACGGCATCGGCCGGCTCGCGGCCGGTTATGGGATCCTGCTGCTCGCGGGCACCCTGTCGCCCGGCGAGTTCGAGCTGGACGGCATCACCCTGCGCTCGGGCGGCCGGGCCGGACTGCCGGCCGATACGGCGGCGGACGATCTGAAGCGGGAGCGCGTGCACGATGCGGTGCTGCGCGAGCGCGGGGTCAACGGATACCGCGCGCTGCAGCAGATGGCGCTGCGCGCGATCGCGATCACGGGGCCGGACAGGATCGCGAAGATCCGCCCGGTCACGCCGCATGACGACGACATGAAGCCGTCGCTGCAGTACCCGATGGGTGGCGGCGGGTTGCAGTGGAAGCTGACCGTGGGCCGCCGCTTCCTGATCGCGGCGACGGTGGATGCCGCCGGCATCGCCCATGCGCCGGACTTCTCGGTCCCGATCGGGCCGCATGCGAGGTACGAGGACCGGGCGCGGCTGAACAAGTATCTGGAGCAGGTCGCGGCGGTGTAACCGGGCGGGTGGGTCGGCCGGGTCCGGCAAACCCTCTCGCTGATCCGATGCGCGATACGGTCAGCGTGGAGCGGCGGCCGTGTCAGGCTGATGCCGACCAGCCTTGCGGCTGACCCGAAGTGTCTCGCATGCGACATCGACCCTCACCTGCACGCGGGAGAGTCCTCCTCTCCACCGTGTCGGGAGGTTTGTGAGACGGTCGTGACGTCCTCCCTCTCCCGCTCGCGGGAGAGGGCCGGGGTGAGGGTGCGTCCGCCAGCACAACGGTGAGGTTTCGTCGCCGCGTAAACCTCCCTCACCCTGTCCCTCTCCCGCAAACGGGAGAGGGGACGTTGCGCTACGCGCCTCGTCTTTTGCCCAATGATGCGCCCGAGCATCTTGCGCTTCCGTCCAGCTCTTTCCGCAAAGGCCTCGGCGATGGAAGAGGGAGAGAGGCCTTCTCCCGCCGTTTTCGATCGAGGGGCTGGAGTGGGGAGGTGCAGCCCCCCACGGTCAGCGAATGAAACACCGCCGCCCGCACGACACCGCCTCCCTGCGGATCGGCTCACGCCGATCCGAGGCCGCGAATGCGGCCCGCCGCCTATGCGGCGAGCCAAGGGCGCGGATGCGCCCGCCCGGCGTCTGAGGGCATGAAAAAAGAGAAGATCTTACGCGGTCAATGACCGCGTAGAATCTGACTCAGGAACAGCTTGAACCGATCCGTCTTCGGGTTTTCGAACATCTCGTGCGGCGTGCCGACCTCGACGATCTCGCCGCGGTCCATGAACACCACCCGGTCGGCGACCTGCCGCGCGAAGCCCATCTCGTGCGTGACCACGACCATGGTCATGCCGCTCTCGGCGAGCCCCACCATCGTGTCCAGCACCTCCTTGATCATCTCCGGATCGAGTGCGGAGGTCGGCTCGTCGAACAGCATGATCTTCGGCTTCATGCACAGCGCGCGCGCGATCGCCACGCGCTGCTGCTGGCCGCCGGAAAGCTGGCCGGGATACTTCTTCGCCTGCTCGGGGATCTTCACCCGGGTCAGGTAGTTCATCGCAAGCTCCTCGGCCTCGGCCTTCGGCATCTTGCGCACCCAGATCGGCGCGAGCGTGCAGTTCTCCAGGATGGTCAGGTGCGGGAACAGGTTGAAGGACTGGAACACCATCCCGACCTCGGAGCGGATCTTGTCGAGCGCGCGCAGATCGCCGCTCAGCTCCGTCCCGTCGACGACGATGCGGCCTTCCTGATGTTCCTCAAGCCGGTTGATGCAGCGGATCATGGTGGACTTGCCGGACCCCGAGGGGCCGCAGACCACCACGCGCTCGCGCTGCGCGACGGAGAGCGAGACGTCGCGCAGCACGTGCAGCGCGCCGTACCACTTGTTGACCTTGTCCAGCACGATCACCGGGTCGTCCGACTTCGCCGCCGGCATCTGCAAAGCAGCACTCATGTGGTTCTGTCCCTTTTCCGTCAGCGGCGCCGATGGCGGTTGAGCTCGATCTCGAGGTTCTGGGAGTAGCGCGACATCGCGAAGCAGAAGGCGAAGTAGATCAGCCCGACGAAGATGTAGACCTCCACGCCGAACCCCTGCCAGGCGGGCTCCACGATCGCGGTCTTGCCGGCCGTCAGCAGGTCGAAGATGCCGATGATCAGCACCAGCGAGGTATCCTTGAAGAAGCCGATGAAGGTGTTCACCAGCGGCGGGATCACCAGCGTGAGCGCCTGCGGCAGGATGATCAGCCCGGTCTTCCTCCAGTACGACAGGCCCAGCGCGTCGGCGGCCTCGTACTGGCCCCTCGGCAGCGCCTGCAGCCCGCCGCGGATCACCTCGGCGAGGTAGGCGCCGGCGAACAGGATGAAGGCGATCTGCGCGCGCAGCAGCTTGTCGATGTTCACGCCTTCCGGAAGGAACAGCGGGAACATCACCGAGGCCATGAACAGCAGCGAGATCAATGGCACGCCGCGGATCAGCTCCACATACAGCACGCAGAGCAGCCGCACCGCCGGCAGCTTGGTGGCGCGGCGGCCGAGGGCGACGAGGATCGCGAGCGGGAAGGCGAAGGCGAGGCCGAACGTGGCGAGGATCAGGGTGATGACCAGCCCGCCCCATCGTTCCTGCGCCACGTAGTCGAGTCCGAGGACCCCGCCCCACATCAGGATGCCGATCACCGTCAGCGTGCCGAGCCAGATCAGTGCCAGCTCCTTGCGCCAGAAGCGGCGCATGGCGGAGACGACGTACAGGCCGATGAACAGCACGATGCAGATCGCCGGCCGCCACTGGTCGTCGTACGGATACAGGCCGAACAGGATGAAGCGGTACTTCTCGCCCACCACCGCCCAGCAGGCGCCGTTGCCGGAATTGGCGCGGCAGGAGGAGGTGTCGACCTGCTGGCCGGTGCCGGGCACCGACCAGATGGCGTTGATGAAGGCCCAGTCGATGAAGCCCAGCGTCCAGCGGATGATCAGGTAGCCGAACACCAGCGTGACCGCGGTGGACCACCAGGAGCTGAACAGGTTCGTCCGCATCCATGCCCAGGGTCCGTAGACGCTGGAGGGCGGCCGCTCGCGTTCGGGCAGCGGGACATGGACCGTATCGGCGGTCGCGGTGCCGGCGGAGGAAGGAGGTGTCATCGCTCAGCGCCTCCCGGCGCGATGCGCGCCGCGTAGCTGGCCCTCGGGCCAGCGAGGCCGATGAAGGAAACAACGCGCGGGAGCTGCCGCGATGGCATGGGTGCGGGCATGGTCAGCGCTCCACCAGCGCGATGCGCGCGTTGTACCAGTTCATGAACACCGAGATGGACAGGCTGATCGTCAGGTAGACCAGCATGATGATGGCGATGCCCTCGATCGCCTGGCCGGTCTGGTTCAGCGTGGTGTTGGCGATCGAGACGATGTCCTGGTAGCCGATCGCGACCGCGAGCGAGCTGTTCTTGGTGATGTTCAGGTAGGTGCTGGTCATCGGCGGGATGATCACCCGCAGCGCCTGCGGCAGCACCACCAGCCGCATCATCTGCCCGCGCCTAAGTCCCAGCGCGCCGGCCGCCTCCCACTGGCCGCCCGGCACGGCGAGGATGCCGGACCGGACGATCTCCGCGATGAAGGCGGAGGTGTAGATCACGAGGCCGGCGAGCAGCGCGAGGAACTCGGGCGTCAGCGTGCCGCCGCCCTGGAAGTTGAACCCGCGCAGCGCCGGCTTCTCCCACGACCAGGGCGCGCCGAAGGCGGCCCAGACCGCGAGCGGGAACAGCACCAGCAGGCCGATGCCGGCGGGCCAGCCTCTCGGCCGGACGCCGGTCTCCGCCTGCTTGCGGTCGGCGAAGCGCCGCCAGACGAACATGCCGCCGATGCCGACGATGAAGGCGAGCAGCCCCCACCAGTGCCCCTGCTCCCAGATCAGGCTCGGGATCTTGATGCCGCGGTTGGAGAGGAACACGCCCTCGGCGGGGTTGAGCGCCTGCCGCGGGCCGGGCAGCGCCTGCATGATCGCGTACCAGAAGAGAAGCTGCAGCAGCAGCGGCAGGTCGCGCAGCACCTCGACGTAGACGGCAGTGATCTTGGCGAGCAGCCAGTTGCTCGACAGCCGCCCGATGCCCACCACCGTGCCGATGATGGTGGCGAGGATGATGCCGATGACCGCCACCTTCAGCGTGTTCAGCACGCCGATCAGCAGCGCGCGGAAATACGTGTCCGTGGGGCTGTAGGGGATCAGGCTCTCGCCGATCGGCAGGCCGGCTTCGCGCCACAGGAAGCCGAAGCCGGTGGCGATCTTGCGGACCTCGAGGTTGTGGCGCGTGTTCGCGACCAGATACCAGATGATGGCGACGACGATGCCGACGATCAGGATCTGCCAGACGATCGAGCGGAACAGCGGGTCCGACCAGGACAGACTGATGCCCTTTCGCGGCGCGGTGCGCGCCGGGGCATAGCGAGGGTCGGTGGTGGCTCCTGACATCGGCACGGATCCCAGATCTTGTTGTTGTTGGAAGCCCCGTCTTCTCGACGGCCGGTTCTGTGCCGGCCTTGCGGAAGGCCGCCGGCCGCGGGGTTGCCGCGGCCGGCGCGAAGGATCAGCGCATCGGCGGCGAGTACATCAGCCCGCCCTGGGTCCACAGCGCGTTCGGGCCGCGCTGGATGCCGAGCGGCTTGACGTTGCGGTCGAACGCCTCGGCGTAGTTGCCGACCTGCTTGACGATGTTCAGCGACCAGCTGTTCTCGAGCCCGAGCATCTTGCCCAGGTCGCCGCTCTTGCCGACGAAGCGCTGGATGTCGGGGTTCGGGTCGGACGACCGCTGGTCGATGTTCTTGCTGTCGAGGCCGAGTTCCTCGGCGGTGATCATCGCGAACAGCGTCCAGCGGACGATGTCGGCGAAGCGCGCGTCACCCTGGCGCACGGCCGGGCCGAGCGGCTCCTTGCTGATCACTTCCGGCAGGATGATGTACTGCTCGGCGTTGGCACCCTGGGTGGAGCGCACGGCGGCGAGGCCGGACACGTCCGTGGTCAGCGCGTCGCAGCGGCCGGAGAAGAAGGCGGCGTTCACTTCCTCCAGCTTCTCGATCACCACCGGGGTGAACTGCAGGTTGTTGGCGCGGAACCAGTCGGTCAGGTTCAGCTCGGTCGTGGTGCCGGGCTGCACGCAGACGGTCGCGCCGTTCAGCTCCTTCGCCGAGGAGACGCCGAGCGACTTCTTCACCATGAAGCCCTGGCCGTCGTAGAAATTCACCCCCGTGAAGTCGAGCCCGAGCGAGGTGTCGCGCGACAGCGTCCAGGTCGTGTTGCGCGACAGCATGTCCACTTCGCCGGACTGCAGCGCCGTGAAGCGGCTCTGCGCGGTGGTCGGCACGTAGCGGACCTTGTTGGCGTCGCCGAAGATGGCGGCCGCCACCCCGCGGCAGACATCCACGTCGATCCCGCGCCAGACGCCCTGGCTGTCCGGGGCGGCAAAGCCGGCGAGGCCGGTATTGACGCCGCAGATGAGCTGGCCGCGCGCCCGGACCGCGTCGAGCGTGGGGCTCTGCGCGAAACTCTGCCCCGTCATCATGATGGCCAGCGCGGCACCCGCCGCGAAGCCCTTCCCAATAGCCATTTGTTATTCTCCCCTGTGGGTTGTGCGGCGTTGGCCCCGCCGCCGGTTCCGGTTAGGAAAACTGTGCGCCACGGGCAAGGCGCGAATCAACGTTTCTGTGCAATTGTATACACAGATACGTCTTGGCGCCTATCGCATGGGGGGCGCGTACATCAGTCCGCCCTGTGTCCACAGCCGGTTTATGCCGCGCTGCACACCAAGCGGAGTGATGTTGCGGTCCCAGACTTCCCCGAAATTGCCGACCGCCTTGATGACGTTCACCGCCCAGCGGTTGTCCACGCCGAGCGACTTGCCGATCTCCCCCTCGGCACCGACGAAGCGGCGGATGTCCGGGCTGTCGCTGGTCATCAGACTGTCGACGTTCGCCTGGGTGATGCCGAGCTCCTCGGCCGCGATCAGCGCGTAGAGCGTCCAGCGCACGAGGTCGAACCACTTCCAGTCGCCCTTGCGCACCAGCGGGCCGAGCGGCTCCTTGCTCGTGACTTCCGGCAGGATCACGTAGCGGTCCGCCTCCGCCCCCTGCAGGAAGCGGAAGGAGGCGAGCGAGGACAGGTCGGTGGTGTAGGCGTCGCAGCGTCCGGCCTTGAAGGCGGCGCGGACTTCCTCGATGTCCTCCATCGCCACGGGCGTCAGCCGGATGCCGCTGGTGCGGGCGAAGTCGGCCATGTTGCGCTCGGTCGTCGCCCCCGGCTGCAGGCAGACCGTCGCCCCGTCGAGCTGCTTTGCGGAGGTGACCGGCGTGCCCTGGCGGACCATGAAGGCCTGGCCGTCGTAGTAGTAGATGCCGGCGAAGGCGAGGCCGAGATTGCTCTCCCGCGTCAGCGTCCAGGTGGTGGCGCGCGACAGCAGGTCCACGTCGCCCGACTGCAGCATGGTGAAGCGCTGCGGCGTGGTGGTGGGGATGAAGCGCACCTTGGCCGGATCGCCGAAGAAGGCGGCGGCCACGGCGCGGCAGACATCGGCATCGAGCCCGCGCCAGTTGCCCTGCGTGTCGGGTGCTGCGAAGCCCGGCACGTTGGGCGTGACGCCGCAATGCAGCACGCCGCGCTGCCGGACGATGTCCATGGTGGATGGCGCCGTCTGGGCCGCGGCCGTGGCCCAGACGGCCGCAAGGCCCAGGGCGGTGAGCGTTCGGATCATGCGTGGTCCCCCTGAAGTGGCCCCGGCCGCATCATCGCGGCCGGGGTATCGGATCGGTTGCGGATGGCGGGTGCCGCCGCCGCGATCAGCGCATCGGCGGCGCGTACTGGATGCCGCCCTTGTTCCACAGGTTGTTGATGCCGCGCTGCACGCCCATCGCGCCCATCGTGCGGTCCCACATCTCGGCGAAGTTCCCGACCTTCTTGATGATGTTGTAGGCCCAGCGGTCATCCAGCCCGAGTGGCTTGCCCATGTTGCCTTCCAGCCCCAGGAAGCGCCGCACCTCTGGGTTCTGGGAGGTCATGAAGCTGTCGATGTTCTGGCTGTTGATGCCGAGTTCCTCGGCGATGAGCTGCGCGAAGAAGCTCCAGCGGACGATGTCGAACCAGCGGTCGTCGCCCTTGCGCACCGCGGGGGCCAGCGGCTCCTTGCTGATCAGCTCGGGCAGGATGACGTACTGTTCGGCGTTCGCCCCCTGCCGCGCGCGGAAGGAGGCGAGCGAGGAGGCGTCCGTGGTGTAGGCGTCGCAGCGGCCGGCGATGAAGGCCTTGAAGATCTCCTCCGTGTCGGCGATCACCACGGGGGTGAAGGTCATGTTGTTGCTGCGGAAGTAGTCCTGCAGGTTCAGCTCGGTGGTCGAGCCGGGCTGCACGCAGATCGCCGCCCCGTTCAGTTCCTTGGCGGAGGCGACGCCCGCCGACTTCTTCACGATGAAGCCCTGGCCGTCGTAGAAATTCGCCGGCGCGAACATCAGCCCGAGCGAGCCCTCGCGGCTGAGCGTCCAGGTGGTGTTGCGGATCAGCACGTCCACCTCGCCCGATTGCAGCGCGGTGAAGCGGTTCTGCACCGTGGTGGGCACGAAGCGCACCTTGTCCGGGTCGCCGAACAGCGCGACGGCGATGGCGCGGCAGGAATCCGCCTCGAGGCCCTGCATCACGCCCCGGCTGTCGGGGGCGGAGAAGCCGGGCAGGTTCGGCGATACGCCGCAATTGAACATGCCGCGCTGGCGGACGGCATCCAGCGTCGGGCTCTGGGCGAAGGCCGGGGCGGCGAATGCGGCACCGATACAGGCAAGCCGCGCGGCGCGAAGCAGTGAAATAGAAGGCATGGACGGCAGTCTCCCTGGCAGCCGGTAAATCCGGTCTCGATCCGACTGTGGGCGTCCCGGCGGCGGCGATCAACAGGCCCGGTCTTGCAATCATCCCCGATGCTGCCAGCCTTGGGCGGCCAACCGCACGGAGCGCCGCATGCAAACCCTGTTCGCCAATGCCCGCCTGCTCGACCCTGCGGACGGGTCGATCAGCGAGGGCCATCTGCTGGTCGCCGACGGGCGGATCGCGGACAGGCCGGCGCGTGTCGTGGCGGCGGCGGACCGGCTGACGATCGACCTGAAGGGCCGTACCCTGATGCCCGGGCTGATCGACGCGCATGTGCACGTGATCGCCAGCATGATGAACCTGGGTGCGAACGCGATGCAGCCCGACGCGCTCGCCGTGCTGCGCTCGCTGCCGATCATGCGCGGCATGCTCGATCGCGGCTTCACCACGGTGCGCGACGTGGGCGGCGCGCCGCATGCGCTGTCGGTCGCGGTGGAGCAGGGGCTCGCGGTGGGGCCGCGGCTCGTGGTCTGCGGCAAGGCGATCGGGCGTACGGGCGGGCACACCGATTTCCGCGGCCGCTACGACGCGCGCGACAAGCACCGCGCGGACAACAATTTCGGCGCGCTGGGGCGCATCGCCGACGGGGTGGACGAGGTGCGCCGCGTCAGCCGCGAGGAGCTGAAGGCCGGCGCGCGCTTCATCAAGATCATGGCCAATGGCGGCGTGGCGAGCCCGACCGACCCGATCCACTGGCAGGGCTATTCGCCCGCCGAGATCACGGCGGTGGTGGAGGAGGCGGCGGATGCCGGCACCTACGTCTCCGCGCATCTCTACACCGATGCGGCCCTCGCGCGGGCCATCGCCTGCGGCGTGCACAGCCTGGAGCACTGTAACCTGATCGAGGCGAAGACGGCGAAGGAGGCGGCGGCCAAGGGGTGCGTCGCGGTGCCCACACTCGTCACCTACGAGGCGCTGGCGCAGGACGGGCCGGGCTTCGGCTTCCCGCCCGATTCCATCGCCAAGATCGAGACGGTGCGCAGTGCCGGGATGCGCAGCCTGGAGATCCTGCGCGATGCCGGCGTGCGCATGGCCTTCGGCACCGACCTGCTGGGCGAGACGCAGGTGCGCCAGAGCGAGGAATTCGCGATCCGCGGCCGCGTGCTGAAGCCGATGGAGGTGATCCGTTCCGCCACGACCGAGGCGGCGAAGCTGGTCTTCGCCGAGGGCGAGCTGGGCACGCTCGCGGTCGGCGCGCATGCGGACCTGATCGTGGTGGACGGCAAGCCGGACGAGGACCTCGCCCCGCTCGCCGCCGGCGAACGCGGCATCGCGCTGGTGATGAAGGCCGGCGCCATCCACCGCTCGCGCCTGTAGCCCGATGCGGCTGCTCGATGCCGCAGCGGTGCGCGCCGCGCTGCCGTGGCCGGCGCTGGTCGAGGCGCTGCGCGCGATGTTCCGCGAGGGCTGCGCTGCGCCGCTGCGTCATGCGCACCCGATCCCGCAGCCGGACGGGCCGGAGGCGACGCTGCTGCTGATGCCCGCGTGGCAGGAGGCGGGGGCGGCGCGGTTCTCCGGCGTGAAGATCGTCCATGTCGTGCCCGGCAACCGCGACAAGGGCCTGCCCGCCGTCAGCGCCGTCTACCTGCTGTCGGACGCCGCGACCGGCCAGCCGATCGCGATGCTGGACGGGGCGGAACTGACCGACCGGCGCACCGCCGCGGCATCCGTGCTGGCGGGCACCTATCTGGCGCGGCCGGACAGCCGCACGCTGCTGGTCTGCGGCACGGGGCGCATCGGGCGCGCGCTGGCGGAGGCGTGGTCGGCGGGGCTCGGGATCGAGGATGCGATGATCTGGGGCCGCAACGCGGAACACGCGGCGACGCTTGCGAGCGAACTGGTGGCGCATGGTGTCAACGCGCGCGCGGTGACCGATCTGGAGGCGGCGGCACGTCAGGCCGACATCATCTCCTGCGCGACGCTCGCGACCGCGCCGCTGATCCGTGGTGCGTGGGTGAGGCCGGGCACGCATATCGACCTCGTCGGCGCCTTCCGGAAGGACATGCGCGAGACGGACGGCGCGCTGGTGGCGCGTGCGACGGTGTTCGTGGACACGATGGCCGGCGGCATGGCCGAGGGCGGCGACATCGTGCAGGCGATCGTGGAGGGTGCGATCGACGCATCGCATGTGCGCGGCGACCTGCACGCGCTGGCCCGCGGCGAGGCGAAGGGCCGTACGAGCGCCGACGAGATCACGCTGTTCAAGTCCGTGGGCGCGGCGCTGGAGGATCTGGCCGCGGCGATCCTGGCGCAACGATCGACGCGCATCGCGCGATCTTTGATTGATTAGTATTGTCAATAGCGGCAAAAATGAAAGCCTAGCCGAGCTTAGGAAGTGGTGCGCCACAAGATGCTCCGGTTCATAGAGTCATTTCTCCTATTTTCTGCAGTTCTTCCTTATTTTTGGTTCCTATCATTCGACCCAAGTTTAAGGATATTTTATAATGACGCTGACGGCAGGTCGCTTATGACTTGTCAGTCTCCCCCTCCTTTTCATAATGTATCAACGTTTTTCTGGGGAGGGCTTCTTTTAATTACATTCCCGTTCGTGGATAACGGGTGTTCTTATGAGGCTAATGGGCTGGGTGGGGTGGTATTTTATTCCTCATGCTTGTTGGTGGCAAAAATTTTCTTTGGTCCCATTCAGATCAAAGTGACATATCACATCAGTAATAGGAGTCTTTTTAAGAAATTCAAAAATAAAATGCTAGAATATATTGCATCCATTATAAATACTTTTTTAGATAAATTTATATATAAAATATTAATTTTAGTACCAGTGTCCTTAATGGGGGGTTGGTTATTTGAAGATAAGAACATACGCGGTGTTCCTATATGGATCATGGTCCCATTTGCGTGGTCTTTCTTCTCAAGATTGTTCCGATATAGCGGAGAGTTTCATAGGTTTATGTTAATAAAGGAAAATTTTGGAAAAAACACCAAATTTATCTAGAGGGTCTCAATGAGCCGATTTGGAGGTATATTGAGAATAGAAGCTTTGCTCAAAAGTTGCCGCTTACAGTACAAGCATCAATGCTGACGAGTAGCGGATTTATTGCATTTTTATTTGCTGGAAGCATGAGTCGTGCCTGCGAAATCGATATCGGAACAATTCCTGGCATTCTCAAAATTTTGGCGGTCTCAATATTAACGCTGCTTGTCTAAACCTTCGGCGAGGAAGTGGTTGCCTTCGCGGAAGCGAGAGACAACCGAGTTTCCGTCGTCAGTACCGGTAGTGCTCCGGCTTGAACGGGCCGGCGGTGTCGACGCCGATGTAGCTCGCCTGCTTGCCGCTCAGCTTCGTCAGCGTCGCGCCGACCTTGGCCAGGTGCAGCGCGGCCACCTTCTCGTCCAGCTTCTTCGGCAGCGTGTAGACCTTCTTCTCGTACTTGCCGGCATTGGCCCACAGCTCGATCTGCGCCAGCACCTGGTTGGAGAAGCTCGCGCTCATCACGAAGGACGGGTGGCCGGTCGCGTTGCCGAGGTTCACCAGC
>JBBCJT010000111.1:0-12474 GCA_037190665.1 Rhodovastum atsumiense
GACCATCCCGCAGGGTGAGTTCTTCACCCTGCTCGGCCCGTCGGGCAGCGGCAAGACGACGACGCTGTCGATGATCGCCGGCTTCGTGCTGCCCGATACCGGGCGCATCGAGATCGGCGGCCGCGAGACCACGCGCCTGCCCCCGCGCGAGCGCGGACTGGGCATGGTGTTCCAGAACTACGCCATCTTCCCGCATCTGGACGTCTTCGGGAACGTCGCCTTCCCGCTGCAGGTGCGCAAGGTCGCGAAACCGGAGGTCGCGCGCCGCGTGGCCGAGGCGCTGGAGATGGTGAAGCTGACCGGCTTCGAGCGTCGCTACGGCCGCCAGCTCTCGGGCGGGCAGCAGCAGCGCGTCGCCCTCGCCCGCGCCATCGTCGCGCACCCGCCCGTGGTGCTGATGGATGAGCCGCTGGGCGCGCTCGACAAGAACCTGCGCTACCACATGCAGGTCGAGATCAAGGAGATCTCCCGCCGCCTGGGCATGACGGTGATCTACGTCACCCACGACCAGGAGGAGGCGCTGACGATGTCGGACCGCATCGCCATCATGGATGCGGGCCGCATCGCCCAGATGGGCCCGCCGCGGGAGGTGTACGAACGCCCCGACAACACCTTCGTCGCCCGCTTCCTGGGGGAGGCGAACCTGCTGCCCGCGCGCGCGGATGCGGGCGTGCTGCGTGGCCCGGGCGGGACGGCCCTGCCGCTCGATGCCCCGGCGCGCGACGGGCAGGTCTTCGTCCGCCCCGAGAAGCTCGCCCTGCACGATGGCGGAGCGGATATCGGCATTCCCGGCACGGTCCGGCACATGGCCTTCCTCGGCAACGTCGTCCGCTACGAGGTCACGCTACCGGAGGGGCATATCGTTCTGGCCGACCTCGCCAACGCCCCCGGCGCGGAGCTGCGCCCGGTCGGCAGCGCGGTGCGCGTGTCCTGGCGGCCCGAAGACGCGCGGCTGCTGGGCGCCTGAGCCATGCCCGTCAACACCTGGCTGAAATGGCTGCTGATCGCGCCGGCGCTGGCGCTGCTGCTGGTGCTGTTCATCTCGCCCATCGGCTGGTTCATCGCCGAATCGCTGGCCGAGCTGGGTTCGTGGGCGGATATCCGGGAGGAGGCGGTCGCGGTCCTCGCCTCGCCCGCGATCCTCGGCACGATCGCGAACACGAACGCGATCGGCATCGTCGTCACGCTGCTGGTGCTGCTGATCGGCTATCCCATGTCCTATGCGCTGTCGCAGGCGAAGGGGCTGGCCTTCTCGCTGATCCTGATCTGCATCGTCATCCCGTACTTCACCAGCGTCATCGTGCGCACCTATGCATGGATGGTGATCCTCGGCCGCAACGGGCTGATCAACCAGGTGCTGCTGGGCCTCGGCCTCACCGACGCGCCGCTGGACCTGCTCTACAACCGCACCGGCGTCATCATCGGCATGACCTACGTCCTGCTGCCCTACATGGTGCTGACACTGTTCGCGGCGATGAAGGCGGTCGACCCGCGCCTGCTGCAGGCGGCCGAGGGCATGGGCGCGAGCCCGCTCGGCGTGTTCGCCCGGGTGTTCCTGCCGCTGACCCTGCATGGCGTGGCCGCCGGATCGCTGATCGTGTTCATCCTCGCCATCGGCTTCTTCATCACCCCTGCCCTGATGGGCGGCACCGGTGATGTGATGATGGCGATGCTGATCGAACGTGAGATCGAGCTGTCGCACAACTGGCCGACCGCCGCGCTGATGACGATCGTGCTGCTCGCCGTCACGCTTACGCTGTATGCGATCTACGCACGCTTCGCCGATCAGGCGGAAGGCAGCTTCGGGCGATGACCGGCACCCTGATCCGCGCCACGTTCCTGCGGCTGCTGGTGGTGGCGCTGTGCGCGGGGATGCTCGCGCCCATCGTCATCGTCGTCATCTCCTCCTTCAGCGGCGACGGCTACCTGAAGTTCCCGCCGGAGACGCTGTCGCTGCGCTGGTACACGCGCTTCCTCGGCGACCCGCGCTGGATCAACGCGCTCTGGAACTCGCTGCTGATCGCGCTGATGACCTGCGTGTTCGCGACCGCGCTCGGCTTCCTCGCCGCCTATGCCATGGTCCGCGGGCAGTTTGCGTTCCGGCGGATCATCGTCGCATTGCTGCTGATGCCGCTGATCGTGCCGCATGTGGTCACCGCGATCGCGCTCTACTTCCTGTCCGCGCGGCTGGGGCTGGTGGGCGTGCGGCCCTGGATCGCGGTGGCCCACAGTGTGGTGGCGCTGCCGGTGGTGCTGGTGATCCTGCGCTCCACGCTGGCGACCGTCGATCCGAACCTGGAGCGCGCGGCGATGATCTGCGGCTGTACGCGCGCCGGCGTGTTCCGCCGCGTGGTGCTGCCGCTGGCGCTGCCGGGAGTGATCTCGGCGATGCTGTTCTCCTTCCTCACCTCCTTCGACGAGCTGGTGATCACCCTGTTCCTCGCCGGCATCCGCGCGGAGACGCTGCCCGTGCGCATCTGGAACAGCCTGCTGCTGGAGGTGGAGCCGACCATCGCCGCCGTCAGCTCGCTGCTGATCGCGGTGACCTGCGTGGCGCTGCTGCTGGAGTGGCTGGTCCGTCAGGCGCGCGCCACCCGCGCCTGACCGTCCTCTGGACTTCGGCCGCGCGCTGGTGCGCAGTGCGGCGCGCCGAACAGGAGGATGCGATGCCGACCAACGTCAAGGACATGCTGGCCGCCGCCAATGCCGCCGTGCCGCGCATCGGCCGCGAGGACGCCGAGGCGCTGATCGCGCGCGGCGACGTGCTCGTCGTGGATGTCCGTGACCCGTCGGAGGTGCAGGCCAGCGGCCAGGTTCCCGGCGCCGTGAACGTCCCCCGCGGGATGCTGGAGTTCCGTGCCGATCCCACCTCTCCTTACCACAACGCGGCGTTCAGCCCGGATCGGCCGGTGCTCGTCTACTGCGCCTCGGGCGGTCGGTCCGCGCTGGCGGGCAAGACGCTGCAGGAACTCGGCTACCGCGACGTCCGCAACATCGGCGGGTTCAAGGACTGGGTGGAGAGCGGCGGGCCGGTGCAGAAGCTGTAGGCCGCCGGCTCCCGGAAACGAAGCAACCGCAAGCGCCTCCACTCGTTGTCCGGTGGAGGTGGTCCTGTATTCTGGCCGCATTAAACGGACTGGCGTTGCCCGCATGCCATATGCGCTGCCCGGAGAAGTTCGCGACCCCGCCGAGACGACCGCCTTCCTTCAGCGCGTGCTCGAGTCGAGCTCCGACTGCATCAAGGTGCTGAGCCCGGACGGCCGGCTCGGCTACATGAATCCGCTCGGTCTCGAGCTGATGGAGATCACGGATTTCGAGAAGCTGCGCGGCCAGCCCTGGTACAGCATGTATCCGGTGGAGGAACAGGCGAAGGTGCGCGACGCCTTCGCCAAGGCATTGGCGGGCGGCAACGTGCGGTTCGAGGCGTTCTGCCCCACCAGCACGGGCATGCCGAAATGGTGGGAAGTCATCGTTTCCCCGCTGAAGGGCGACCAGGGGACGATGCGGCGGCTGGTCGCGGTCTCGCGCGACATCACGCGACAGATCGAGACGTCGCGCGCGCAGGAATCGCTGCTGCGCGAGAAGGACCTGCTGATGCAGGAAGTGCATCACCGGGTGAAGAACAGCCTGCAGCTCGTCCACAGCCTGCTCACCATGCAGGCCCGCACTGCCGCCTCCCCCGAAGCCAGCGAGCAGTTGTTCCAGAGTGCGGCGCGCGTGCGCACCATCGGGGCGATCCACGACCAGCTCTGCAACAGCCCCATGACGCTGGATGTCGAACTCTCGTCCTACCTGTCCGGCCTCGCGAACGACCTCAAACGCAGCATGGCCGCCGTCATCGGCGACCGCACACTGATCGTGGAGTCATCGTCCGCGACCTGGGCAGCGGCGGATGTCTCGACGCTGGGGCTGGTGCTGACCGAGCTGGTCACCAACGCATTGCGCCACGGCAAGGGAACGGTGCGCGCCACCTTCCGCCAGAAGGAAGGCGAGCAGGCGGTGCTGATCGTGGAGGATGAGGGCACCCTGCCGGCCGGCGAGCTGCGCAACGGCGGGATGGGTATGCGCCTGATGGACGGGCTGCTGGGCGAACGCGGCGGGCAACTGGAGGTGGACCGCAGCGTCGGCCACACCCGCTTCGTCGCCGTGATGCCCTGGCCCCGCGCCGTCGCCGCCCAGCTCGCCTGACCCCCCACGGCATGGCATTGCGCCGTCGCGCCGCCTGCGCGACGGTGCGCAGCCATGACCTGGTCCATTCTCGTTCGCGACCCCGCCAGCGGCGCGCTCGGCGCCGCCGTCGCATCGCGCTTCTTCGCCGTCGGCGGGCTGTGCATCCATGTGGAGGGGGGCGTGGCGGCGCTCGCCACCCAGGCGCTGGTCAATCCCATGTACGCCGTCGCCGCGATGCCGCGGCTGCGCGCCGGGGAGGCCCCGCAGGCCGTGCTGGACGCACTGGTTCTGCCCGATCCCGGCGTACTGCAGCGGCAGTTCCACATCATCGACGCGCAGGGGCGCATCGCCCAGCACAGCGGCCCTGACTGCATCACCTGGGCCGGCCATGTGCGCGGCACCGATGTCTCGGTCGCCGGCAACATGCTCGCCGGCCCCGCCGTCGTGCAGGCGACGCTGGAGGGCTACGCGAAAGCCACGGGCAGCCTCGCCGAACGGCTGCTGACGGCGATGGAGGCAGGCGAGGCGGCCGGCGGCGACAAGCGCGGCCGGCAGGGCGGGGGGCTGAAGATCTGCACCCGCGACCCCTACCCCGATCTCGACATCCGCGCCGACGACCACCCCGATCCGCTGGCCGAGCTGCGGCGTCTGCATCGCGTCAGCCTGGAACGCTTCGCCGTGTTCCGCCGCCACCTGGCCGGGCCGCAGACAGGTTACGGCACGCTCGATCGCGGCGCGATCGAGGCCGACATCATCCGGGACGGACAACCCCTGGGATAGGAGCCGCCGATGCACCGCATCGCCGCAACCCTGCTCGCCCTGCTGCTCGCACTGCCTGCGCAGGCGCAATCCACGCTGAACATCGGCTTGCGCGAAGACCCCGACCTGCTCGATCCCACCCTGGGGTCAAGCTATGTCGGCCGCATCGTCTATGCGGCGATGTGCGACAAGCTTTTCGACCTCGACGCAAAGCTCAACATCGTCCCGCAGCTCGCCGAATCCTGGACCTACGAGAGCCCGACGCGGCTGCTGATCCGGCTGCGCCCGAACGTGACCTTCCACGACGGCGAGAGGCTCGACGCCGAGGCGGTGCGCTACAAGATCAACCGCGACGCGACGCTCACAGGCAGCATGCGCGTCGGCGAGGTCAACGCGATCCAGACGGTGGAGATCGTCGATCCGCTGACCGTGCGGCTGATCCTGAAGGCGCCCAGCGCGCCGCTGCTGTCGCTGCTGACCGACCGCGCCGGCATCATGATCTCGCCCAAGGCCGCCGAGGCCGCCGGCGCGCAGTTCGGCACGAGGCCGGTCTGCGCCGGCCCCTACGCCTTCGCGAGCCGCGTCGCGCAGGACCGCATTACGCTGCGCCGCTTCGCCGAACACTGGGACGCGGCCAACTACCACTTCGACCAGGTGATCTACCGGCCGATCCCCAATTCCGCGGTGCGGGCGGCGAACCTGCGCGCGGGCAGCCTCGATCTGGTGGAGCAGATCGTGCCCAACGACATCGCCACCATCCGCGGCGATTCGCGCCTGCGCATCATGATCGGCGACGGGCTCGCCTATACCGGCATCAACTTCAACATCGCCAACGGGCCGGCGGCGAACACCACGATCGGCCAGAACAGGCTGGTGCGGCAGGCGTTCGAGGCGGCGGTGGACCGCACCGCGCTGATCCAGGTCGTCTATGACGGGCTGTACACGCCCACCGTGCAGGCCAACCCGCCCTCCTCGCCCTTCCACTTCACCGAGCTGCAACCCCCGCCGCGCGACGTCGCGCGCGCGAAGGCCCTGCTCCAGCAGGCGGGCGTGCCGCTTCCCGTGCCGGTGGTCATCACCGTGACCAACAGCCCGGACACGCAGCAGGCGGCCGAGGTGATCCAGGCGATGACCGCGGAAGCGGGGTTCGACGTGAAGCTGCGGGTGATGGAGTTCGCCTCCTCGCTGCAGGCCGGCTACAACGGGGACTTCAACGCCTACTTGATCGGCTGGTCCGGGCGCGCCGACCCGGACGGCAACATGTGGCAGCTTCTGCACAGCCGCGGCACGTTCAACTACGGCCGCTGGTCCAACCCGGAGGCGGACGCGCTGCTCGATGCCGCACGGCTGCCCACGGACGCCGCCGAACGGCGCGCGATCTATGCGAAGTTCTGGGAAATCCAGCGGCAGGACCTGCCGCTGATGTACCTGTGGACCGCGAAGAACGTCGTCGGGATGAAGGCGTCGCTGGCGGGCTTCGTGCAGGTGCCCGACGGGCTGATCCGGCTGCGCGGCGTGCGGATGGAACGGTGAGCGCTCAGCCTTCCTCGCCGCGTTCCCAGCTCCGCGGACGCATGGCGCGCTCGACGATCATCCGTTCCCGCGCGTCGTCGTCCCACATCTCCGGCAATGACATGGTCGCTTCGCAGAGCGGGAGCGAAGCGGGCCGGCGCAGTGTCGAAATCGCAATCTGCATGGTCATCTCAATTCCCCGTCGTCGCCGAGGGCAGTCAGCCACGCCCTCGCCGTTCGCGGACATGAAAGGGATCACACCGCAACCTTGGCGGGTGGCGGGGCCGCATCAGTGACGCGCTGGGCAGGGCGGCAATTGCGGCGCCTCGCGCTGCTGGTGATCGGCGCGCTGATCGCCTTTCTGGGGCTGCGCATCTACAATGCGGAGCGCGGCCCGCCCCTGGAGCTGTGGCATCTCTACGCGCCCGCCGAGCCCGATGCCGCCGCCATCGACCGGATGGACTGGCGCGGCTGGATGGCGGCGGAGGACCGCATCTTCGCCAGCGTTCGCGCCGAAGTGACCGACCGGCTGGAGCCGAAGGACCGGGTGCCGGTCAACCGCTACTTCCCCGGCAGCGCCATCTACCCGCCGAACTTCGCGCAGGACTGGAACCGTTCCTACACGCTGCTGCCGGAAGGCAGGCCGCGCGGCGCGGTGGTGCTGCTGCACGGGCTGACCGACTCACCCTACAGCCTGCGCCATGTCGGCATCCGCTATCAGCAGGCCGGCTTCGCGGTGGTGGCGATCCGCCTGCCCGCGCACGGGACCGTACCGGCTGCGCTGGCCGAAGCGGACCGGGACGACTGGTACGCCGCCACCCGGCTCGCGATGCGGGAAGCGGCGCGACTCGCGGACGGCGCGGGCAACCTGCACATCGTCGGCTTCTCCAACGGCGGCGCGCTGGCGCTGATGTACGCGCTGGAAGCGCTGGAGCGCGCGGATCTCGCGCAGCCGACCCGGCTGGTGCTGGTTTCGCCGATGATCGGCATCACCGCCTTCGCGCGCTTCGCCGGCCTCGCCGGGCTGCCGGCCCTGCTGCCGCGCTTCGCGGCCGCCGCGTGGCTCGGCATCGTGCCGGAGTTCAACCCGTTCAAGTACAACTCCTTCCCGGTGAACGGCGCGCGCCAGTCCTACCGCGTGACGCAGGAACTGCAGTCGCGCATCCGCGATGCCGCGAACGCCGGCCGGCTCGCCCGGCTGCCGCCGACGCTGACCTTCCACTCGGTGCTCGACTTCACCGTCAGCACGCGCGCGGTGGTGCAGGCGCTGTATGCGGTGCTGCCCGAAGGCGGGCACGAGCTGGTGCTGTTCGACATCAACCGCCACGCCAAGCTCGGCCCGCTGCTCAGCAATGCCGCGGAAACCGCCGTCGAACGGCTGCTGCCCACGCCGCCGCGCCGCTTCCGCACGGTGGTGATCGGCAACGAAGCCGGAGCCGCCGAGGTCTCCGCGCGCATCGTGGAGGCGGGGGCCACGGAGGAGACGGTGATCCCGCTCGGTATCCCCTATCCGGCCGACACGTTCTCCCTTTCCCACGTCGCGCTGCCCTTCCCGCCGACGGACGGGCTGTACGGATCGGACCCCGATCCCGCTGATGATTTCGGCATCCGCCTGGGCGCGGTTGCGCCGCGCGGGGAACGGGGCGCACTGATCGTGGGGCTCGATACGCTGCTGCGCCGATCCTCCAACCCCTTCTTCCCCTACCTGATCGAGCGTGTGGGCGAGGGCGCCGAGGCTCGCTGACCGGCTTGCCGCTTCAACCGGTGCGTGCGACCGTTACCGCAACCTTCGAGGGTATCGCGTGTGAAGATTCGTGACGTCCGGGCCTTTCCTGTGTCCTTCGCCCTGCCGGAGGGCAGGCGCGTCGCACTCGGGATCGGTACGGCCGTCAAGCGGGATGCGGTGGTCGTGAAGGTCACCACGGAAGACGGCATCGTCGGCTGGGGCGAGAGCCACCACGCCCGCGCGCACACCGCCATCGCGAAGCTCATCGAGACCACGCTCCGCATGCTCGTGGTCGGGCAGGATGCGACCGATGTCGTGGGCATCTGGCAGCGCATCTACCGCTACCAGCTCGCCAGCCACGGCGCCGGCGCCGCCACGGCCCAGGCCATGTCAGGGATCGACATGGCGCTGTGGGACATCCGCGCCAAGTCGGCGGGGTGGCCGCTCTACCGCATGCTCGGCGGCGCGGCGCGCGGCGTCCCGGCCTATGCCGGCGGCGTGGCGCTCGGCTACCAGCCGCCCGAGGCGCTGGCGGAGGAGGCGCTCGCCCAGGTCGCGGCCGGCTACCGCGCGATCAAGCTGCGCGTGGGCGACAGCCCCGAACGCGACATCGAGCGCATGGAAGCCGTCCGCAACGCGGTGCCGGAAGGCACCGTGCTGATGGCCGACGCCAATGCCGCCTGCACCATGGCAGATGTACGCCAGTTGATGCCGGCCATGGATGCGCTGGGGATGATCTGGCTGGAGGAGCCGTTCTCCGCGCACGACCATCGCAGCTACGCCACCGCGCGCACGCTGGGCCGGGTGCCGCTGGCCGCCGGCGAGAACCACTACACGCGCTACGAGTTCGCCCGCGTGATCGAGGACGGCAGCATCACCATCCTGCAGCCGGACCTGTCGAAATGCGGCGGCGTGACGGAGACGCTGCGCATCGCGCATCTCGCCTCCGCCTGGAACCTGCCGATCCATCCGCATTCCTCGATGACCGGCATCAACCAGGCGGCCGCGATCCACCTGCTCGCCGCGATCGACAACGGCGGATACTTCGAGGCCGATGTCAGCCGCGAGAACCTGTTCCGCGACCGGCTCTGCTCGACGCCGTGGATGATCGGCACGCACGGGCAGGTCTGGCCGAACGAGGCGCCGGGGATCGGGATCGAGATCGACGAGGGTTTCCTCGCCGCACACCCGCCCATCGAAGGGCCGGGATACGTCTAAGGCGGCAACGTCCGCCACAGGGAGGACGACAATGAAAAGACTGCTGCTCGCGCTGGCGCTGCTGGCGGCCCCTGCCCATGCCTTCCCCGACCGCGACATCCGCCTGCTGATCGGCTTCGCGCCGGGCGGGACCGGCGATCTGCTGACACGGCTGATCGCCGATGCGGTCGGGCCCGTGCTTGGCCAGAAGGTGGTCGTGGAGAACCGCGCCGGCGCGTCCGGCATGCTTGCCGCCGATGTCGTGGCCAAGGCGGCGCCCGACGGGCATACCGTCTTCGTCATGCCGATGGCGCTGGGCTCCGTGCTGCCGGTGATGCCGGGCGTGCGCATGCCCTTCGATCCGGACAGGGATCTGACGCCGCTCGCCAACGTCGCCGGCGTGTACAATCTGCTGGTCGTTGCCCCGCAATCGCCGATCCGCAGCATCCCGGAACTGATGGCGCAGGCGAAGGCCAGTCCGGGAAAGCTCAGCTACGCCTCCACCGGCAACGGCAGCAGCCAGCATCTGGCCGGCGAGCTGTTCAAGAAGCTGGCCGGCGTGGACCTGTTGCACGTGCCCTATCGCGGAGGGTCGGTGGCGATCATCGACATCGCCGCCGGCCGCACCGACATGATGTTCGGCAACATGCCGGAATTCCTCGGCCAGATCCGCGACGGCGGCCTGCGCGCGGTGGCATTCGGCGCGGCGCGCCCCTCGCCCCTGTTTCCGGACCTGCCCACAGTGTCCGCCACGCTGCCGGATTTCGTCATCAACAACTGGTTCGGCGTCGCCGGTCCCGGTAACCTGCCCGCGCCGATCGTGGCGCGCTGGAACGCCGCGCTGCGCGAGGCGGTGGCCACACCCGCCTTCCGCGAGCGGATGACGGCGAACGGGATGGAATCGCTGATCGGTTCGCCAGAGGAGTTTCGCGCCACCATCGCCGCCGACCGCGCCAAATGGGCGGAGGTGATCCGCGGCGCGGGCATTCGCGCCGACTGACCACGCAGGGGCTGCGCAGACAGCCCGCCGGGATAACCGACCGTCATCCGGGCTTCATGCACGGATGACGGCACTTACGGCATCAAGGATCGCGACATCGGAGGAGCCCGACATGCATCGCCGTCCCTTCCTGGCAGCACCGCTCGCCCTCGCCATCCCCGCGCGGGCACAGCAGCGCACCACCATCACCATCGCCACCGCCGGCGACCAGAACATGGTGGACTACATCACCGACTTCCTCGGCCCGCGCTTCGAGAAGCAATACCCGAACGTGCGGGTGCGCGCGATCGGCACGGGGCCCGGCGATGCCGGCAGCCAGCGCATCAAGGAGCGGCTGGATGCGCAGAAGGCCCAGGCGACCACCGACGTGGACGTCGCCGTGGTGCACCAGTTCATGGCCGGCGCGATGGTCCGCGACGGCATGCTCGAACGCTATCGCGATGCCGCGCGCACCGGCACGCTCGCCACGCGCGACACGTCCCGCGTCGCGCTCGGGCAGGATGTGGACGGCTACGTGCTGCCGATGTTCCACAGCCAGACCGCGCTCGCCTACAACCCCGCCGTCGTGCGCGATCCGCCGCAGAGTTTCGAGGCGCTGGAAGCCTGGGTGAAGGCGAACCCGAAGAAGTTCGGCTACAACGGCATCCGGGGCGGCATGTCCGGCGTCGCCTTCGTGTTCGGCTGGGTCGGCGCCTTCGCGCCCAATGGCGTGCAGCTCACCACCGGCCCCTACGATCCGGCCACGCGCGCGACATGGGGCCCCGCGCTCGCGCGGCTCAAGGCGTTCAACGGCAATGTGCTGATCACGCCCGGCAATGCCGGCACGCTCGATGCGCTCAACCGGGGCGAGATCGCCATCGGCCCGGTCTGGGTGGACATGTTCTACTCGTGGCAGGCCGAAGGCCGGCTGTCGCCGGACCTGCGGCTGGTCATCCTCGGCCCCGGCATGCCGGGCCAGCCGATGTACTACGTGATCCCGGCCCGTGCGGCGCATGCGGAGGCGGCGCGTGCCTTCATCGAGTTCGCCACCAGTCCGGAGATCCAGGCCGAGGGCATCGTGAAGCGCTTCAACTGGTATCCGGGCATCGACGCGCAGCATGTCCGCTCGCATCTGAGCGATGCGGACTGGAACCGCCTGTTCCGCGACATCCCGCCGCAGACGCTCGCCGACCGGGGCCAGCAGATGCCGATCGCGCCGTATTTCCGGGAGGTGCAGGAAGCCTACGAGCGCGAAGTGATGAACTGACACGGTGCTGCTCGGCTCGCTTCCCGCCGCGCTGCTCGTCGCGCCGGCGATGGCGCTGGTGCTGCTGCTGTTCGTCCTGCCGCTGGCCTCCACGTTGTGGGGCGCGCTGCAGGGACCTGACGGGCTGACGCTGCAGTACTTCGCCACCGCCTTCGGCACCTATGCCCGCGACATCGTCGCCACGCCGCTGCTGATCGGGCTTGCCACCGCGATCATCGGGCTGATCGCGGTGGCGATCGGCGGCTACCTGCGGCTGGGGACGAGCCGGGCGGCGGTGGCGATCCTGGCCTGGCTCTACCGCTGGCCGCTGTTCATCCCGTTCATCGTCGCCGCGCAGTGCATGCGCGGCTTCCTCGGCCGCAACGGGATGATGAATAACGCGCTGGTCGCCTCCGGCCTGATGGACGCGGCCTCCGCGCAATCCTTCCTCGACTGGCGCGGCGTGGTCATCACCTTCGTCTGGAAACAGGCGCCGCTGGTCACGCTGCTGGTGGCGGGCGCGATGGCGGCGGTGCCGGAACGGCAGGTGCTGGCCGCGCGTGGCATGGGGGCCTCCCGCCTTCAGGTGCTGATGCGCGTGGTGCTGCCGCAGGCGAAGGACAGCCTGATGGTCGGGCTGATCCTGTCCTTCGTGACGATGATGTCGGTGCTGTCGGTACCGGCGATGCTGTCCTCCTCCTCGCCCACCTTCATCACGGTCGCGATGGCGTGGCGGGTGAACGCGCTGGGCGACTACGGCACCGCCAACGCGCTCGGCGCGGTCGCGACGGTGTTCTCCGGCCTGTTCGCCTGGGCCTTCCTGCGCCGCAGCCTCGCGCAGCGCAGCCGCGAGCTGGCCTGATGCGCTGGCTGCCCCGCGCGCTG
>JBBCJT010000112.1:0-6117 GCA_037190665.1 Rhodovastum atsumiense
GGCGCGCCGCTGTCCACGAGGACGCCCATCGCGGTCCGGTGCGGGAAGTTGCGGACAAGGTTGCGCCGGCGCAGCGCGACGGGATCGTGGCCGAGCCTGTGGGCGGCGAGGTCGATCAGCCGCTCGATGATGTAGTTCGCCTCCGGCTTGCCGGCGCCGCGATAGGCGTCGATCGGCGCGGTGTTGGTGAGCATGCCGACCACATCCATCCCGACCGCGGGAATGGCGTAGAGCCCGCCCATCACGCTGGACGGCGCGAGCGTCGAGCTGCCCGGCCCGCCGGAGGAGACGTAGGCGCCGAGATCGGCGACCGTCTCGACCTCCAGGCCGAGGAAGTTGCCCGCCGCATCCAGCCCCAGCCGTGCGCGCGTAACATTGGCGCGGCCGTGCGCGCCGTTGGTGAACTCCTCGGTGCGCTCCGCGATCCAGTGCACCGGCCGGCCGAGCCGCCGCGCGGCCCACAGCAGCAGCGCGTACTCGGGATAGGGAACGGACTTCATGCCGAAGCCGCCGCCGACATCGGGCGCGATCACCTCGATATCCGCCGGTGGCACGCCCAGCGGCCCCTCCGCCAGCTCCCGGCGGATCATGTGCACCGCGGCGCCGCTGCAGGTGAGGCGATAGCGGCCCGTGGCGGCGTCCCAGCTTCCGATGGCGACTCGCGGCTCCATCGCCACGGCGGCGATGCGGTTGTTGACGAGGTCGAGTTCGACCACGTGCTCCGCGGCGGCGATGGCCGCGCGGGCGGCGTCGCGATCGCCGCGCCAGAAGTGGAAGGCGAGGTTGCCGGGCGCATCATCCCACAGCAGCGGCGCGTCCGCTGCGCGTGCGGCGACCGCGTCGACGACTGCGGGCAGCGGGTCGTACTCCACGGCGATCCGTTCGAGCGCGTCGAGCGCGATGGCGCGGGACTCGGCGATCACCAGCGCGATGCCGTCGCCGACGAAGCGCACGCGCTCCCGCGCCAGCGGGTAGCGCGGCGGCACGAAGAGCTTCTGGCCCTCGGGGAAGACGATATGACAGGGGAGGGTGCCGACGTCGTCCGCGATCAGATCGTCCGCGGTGAAGACGCCGCGCACGCCCGGCAGCGCGAGGGCTTCGGCGGTGTCGATGGCGGCGATGCGGGCATGGGCATGCGGCGAGCGCAGGATCACGGCGCTCAACTGCCCCGCGGCCGGCGTGTCATCGGCATAGTTTCCGTGCCCGGTGAGGAAACGCTCATCCTCGAACCGGCGCAGCGAGCGCGGGTCGGCGGCGGCATCGAACAGCGGCGAGGCGGTCTCGGCGTCCATGACCCGCACCGTGTGCTACCGCGCCGCGTACCGTCCATAGGGCAGGACCGTTACGGCCCGGTCCCTCAGGGGGGCATGCGAAACCACCCGTGCGAAACAGGAGCGTTGCTGTAGAATCGCTCCGCTTCGGAAAGGACGCCAGATGACCCATCGCACCTGTGCCTGCTGCACCCCGGCCTTCGGCCGCCGTTCCCTGTTCGCCGCATCCGGCCTGCTCGCGGGGGCGGCGCTGATGTCGCGGGCGAGGGCGGAAGACGGCACCAAGTACGAGGCGATGCTGCTGACCTGCATCGACCCGCGCTTCGTGACGCCGGTCTTCAAGTGGATGGACGCGCGCGGGCTGAACGGGAAGTACAGCCGGTTCGGCGTCGCCGGAGCCGCCGTCGGCACGGTCGCGCCCAGCTTCAAGGCATGGCACCCGGCCTTCTGGGACAACCTCGGTGCGTCGATCCAGCTCCATCAGATCGAGCGCGTGATCGTGGTGAACCACCGCGATTGCGGCGCGGCGGCCATCGCGTACGGCAGCCAGTCCATCGCCACGCGCGAGGCGGAGACGGCGCTGCATCAGAAGGTGTTCGGCGAGTTCAAGGAGCAGCTCGCGGCGCGCCAGCCGCTGATGCAGCTCGAAGGGGCGCTGATGGCGCTGGACGGCAGCGTCGACACGCTCGGCTGAGCACAGGTCGCGCCTCCGGCAACGACCGCGGAAAGAGGCGCCGGACCATCACGGTCCGGCGTCGCGCCTGCCTGTCGTCTGCCGGCGGAAGGTCAGGCGCGTGATTGCGTCTGACCGGAGGCAAGCCAGTCCTGAAAGCGCCGGCCGGCCTCGGACCGCGGGCGAGGGGGCGTGCCGCGGATCTCCCGGACCTCGCTGGGCGTGAGGCCGAACTCGCGGCGAAACGCCCGCGTGAACGTCGGCGCGTCATAGAACCCGCAATCGGCGGCGATGGCCGAGATGCCGCGCGTGTCGGATGGATCGGTCAATGCCGCGCGGGCGGCGAGCAGGCGGCAGCGCCGGATGTACATCCCCACGCCACCCTCGTTGAGGAACAGCCGGTAGAGCTGCGAGCGCGACGTGCCGAGTTCGCTGCACAGAAGCGCCGGCCCGAGCTTTTCGGATCGCAGATGGCGGCGGATGACCTGCCGCGCCCGTTCGCGCCGGACGAAATCCATCGCCGGCGTGCTGCGGGCGCTCTCGTCCGGCGGGGCGGCCAGGCAGTCCTGCACCATGGCTTCGATCGCATGCGCGAGGCGCGGCAGATCGTCGCTGTTCAGGGCGGGAAGGTGCTCCGCCAGCACCAGCAGGAAATCCCTCAGCAGCGCGGCGCGCGGCGTGGCGATGCTGCTGCCTCGCACGGGATCGAGGACGCCGGCGAGCCCGCCATATCCGTCCCGGGAGAGATAGAGCTGCACCCGCTCATCGGCGGGGCGATCGCTCATGAGCCGGTCCGCCATGGAGGTGACGAAGATCGTCCGCGGAGGGATGACGATCCTGTCGTCCCGGTAGGTCATCTGCGTGCTGGCGCGCTTGCCGACGGTGATGACCCAATGGTCGATCGGATTGTGCCGGATCAGCCGCAGCGGGCGAACGGCGCACATGCCCGGCGCCCGGACATTGGCGAGGACGAGTCCGTCGCCGATCGTCCAGTGCACGCTGCGCGCGTCGAACTGCGAGGGCAGGTTCGACGGGCGCGAGACTTCGTAGAGGCCGTCGAACCAGGAGAGCCACGCATCGACCGACTCGCCTGCCGACACGCCCCGCGTCGAGAAAACAACGGGCGTCATTGGTCCTGTCCCCGGTACCGGATCTGCACGTCGGCGTTTGGCCGGCGAGCTTACACACGCAGCCAGGTCCGTCCACCGCCGATGGTCGGGCCTGTCGCGTGCCGCGGGCTGCCGCGCGGGGACTTGCGCGGCAGTTGTATGCGAGCCTGATGAGACCGGCTGAAAGGACTCAGGTCGTTGTGGACGACACCGGTATGACGCTTCGGTCAGGCCTTGCCGGTATAGGCTTCGAGCCGATAGCCATCCGGATCGATCGCAAAGGCTGCGTAGTAGGTGGGGCTGTAGTCGGCCCGCAGGCCGGGTGCGCCGTTGTCCTTCCCGCCCGTCGCCAGCGCCGCGCGATGAAAGGCGGAGACCGCCTCGCGGCTCGGCGCGTCGAAGCAGATGTGCAGGCCCGATCGCGGATCGGCCGGCACCGGATGGTCCGTCTGGCTGATCCACAGCACGACATCCTTGGCGCCGTAGCCGAGCGAGTCCGCGCCTTCGCTCAGGCAGCGGTAGCCGAGCGGCGTCAGCGCCGCGTCGTAGAAGCGCTTCGTGCGGCCGATATCGCGCACGCCGATGGAGAGGTGGTTGATCACTGCTCCGTTCCCTGATGGTGGTCGCGGCGATCCTGCGCGCCGCCGTGACCTCCGGGCTTGGGAAATATTGCTATGATGCGCCCCATGGAGACCGAGGCCGCCCCGCTGCTGACCATGCGCCTGCTCGGCCAGGGCGAGGGGTGGCGCATCAGCGATGTCGTCTGCCGCGCCGGACCGGCCGAGCCGCGCTTCGAGGAACGGCACAACGACTACGGCATCGGCGCGGTGGTGAGCGGCAGCTTCGGCTACCGCGCCGCCACGGGCCGGGCCTTGCTGCACCCGGGTGCGATGCTGCTGGGCAATGCCGGGACCTGCTACGAATGCGGCCACGAACACGGCAGCGGCGATCACTGCATCGCCGTGAACATCGCACCGGTCCTGTTCGAGGAGATCGCGGGCTTCACGGCCGGCACGGCCCGCTTCCGGTTCCCCGGACCCATGCTGCCGTCCGGCCCCGCCCATGCCCGCATCCTCGTCGCGCTGGAAGCCGCTTCCGAGGGCGCCGCGCCCCGGATGGAGGAGCTGGTGCTGACCGTCGTCGAGCAGGTCGTCGCCGCCACCAGCGGTACGGGGCTGCGCTGCGAATCCTGCCCCACGGCGGATGAACGGCGTGTCACCCGCGCGATCCGCCTCATCGAGGCGCGCGCGGAGGAGGCTCTCGGCCTGGATGTGCTGGCCGAGGAGGCGGGGATGAGCCGCTATCACTTCCTCCGCCGCTTCCGCCGCGTGACCGGGCGGACGCCGTATCGCTACCTGCTCGACCTCCGGCTCCGCCGCGCCGCCCTGCGCCTGCGCCGCACGCGGGAGCGTGTCGCGACGATCGCCTTCGATGCGGGGTTCGGGGACCTGTCGACCTTCAACGCGCAGTTCCGCGCGGTCTTCGGGCAGGCGCCACAGGCCTGGAGGCGGCGGGGCTAGCGGGGGATGTGACCGGCGAAGGTCGCAAGCCCGGCCGGAACGGCACTCAATGTCCTGAAATCCCTGGTAGCGGCGGAGGGATTTGAACCCCCGACCAAGGGATTATGATTCCCCTGCTCTACCACTGAGCTACGCCGCCATCGGAAGACGGCGCCGCATAACCTCCACCGCCCCGCGCCGTCAATCGTGCCGCGTGCGCGCCTGCCAAGCCATTGACGGAACGCCTCCGCAGGTGATCGTGCCCGCCATGGCCGTCCCCATCGTCCGCACCCTCGCCGAACTGCGTGCCATCGTCACCGCCTGGCGCCGCGAGGGCGCGCGCGTCGCGGTCGTGCCCACCATGGGCGCGTTGCACGAAGGCCATCTCAGCCTTGTCCGCGCCGGCCTCGCCATCGCCGACCGCGTCATCGTCACGCTCTTCATCAACCCGAAGCAGTTCAACAGCGCCGCCGACCTCGCCGCCTATCCGCGCACGGAGGAGGCGGACGCGGCCAAGCTCGCTCCCCTCGGCGCGCACCTGCTCTACGCGCCCGATGCGGTGGAGATCTATCCGCCCGGCTTCGCCACCACCGTCTCGGTCGCCGGCGTCACCGAGGGGCTGTGCGGGGCAGGGCGGCCCGGCCATTTCGACGGTGTCGCCACGGTGGTCACGAAGCTGCTGCTGCAGACCGGGGCCGACTGCGCGATGTTCGGCGAGAAGGACTACCAGCAGCTCCAGCTCGTCCGCCGGCTCGCGCGTGACCTCGATATCCCGGTGGAGATCGTCGGCTGCCCCACCGTGCGGGAGGCGGACGGACTCGCCATGTCGTCGCGCAACGTGCGGCTGACGCCGGCCGAGCGCGCCGTCGCCCCCCGTCTGGCCGCCGCGTTGACCGACGCCGCCGGCCGGCTCGCGGGCGGCATCCCGGCCGCGCCGGTGCTGGCGGAGCTGCGCGCGACGCTCGCCGCCGCCGGCTTCGATCCGGTGGAGTACGTGGAGCTGCGCGACGCCGGCGACCTGCGGCCGCTCGAGCGCGCCGACCGTCCCGCGCGGCTGCTGGCCGCCGTCTGGCTGGGCGGGACCCGGCTCATCGACAACGTGCCCGTCGCCGCCTGACGGCGGCCTCCCGGAAGCGGGGAGGGCGGCCGCCATCTTCCGGTGCGCACCGGTTCACACATGCGCACCGGCACGGCTGACGCGGACACTCTGCCACGTCTATGGTCCCTGCCCGGAACACATGCATGCCGGCGAACGAGTACGACAGCATCGAGGCGGCTGAGGACGCGCTGCGCGGAGCGGGCGCGCGCGACATCTTCCTGCAATCCGGCCTGTGCACCGGCGACATCAGCCATATCGGCCCGGCGCTGGCCCTGCGGCCGGAGCTGGGCGCGATCGTCTATGACGGCACCGACAGCTACGACCGCGGCCGCACGCAGATCGCCGACGTCTATATCGATTCCTTCCGCGTGCCGGTGCGGCAGGTGGCCTACGTGAACTACGCCCGCCCGCCGCTGGCGCGCGCGACGGTGCGCGAGGTGCTGGCCACCATCCCCCGCATCATCGT
>JBBCJT010000113.1:0-9476 GCA_037190665.1 Rhodovastum atsumiense
ACCCCTCACAACAATCGTTGTGAGGGGTGGGGTCTGCCGACCGGCCTGCTTAAGCCTTCCTGAAGGAATCGAGGTCCAGGAGCCCGTGGCTCCTGGTGGGGTGAAGGGGCAAAGCCCCTTCCGGGGTCCGGGGCAGCGCCCCGCGTCTACCCCCGCAGCCGCGTGACGGTGGCGGTCGTCGAGTGCCCCGGCAGCAGGTCGGCGAGCATGATCTCGCCGCCCCAGGACTTCACGAGGTCGCCGCCGACCACCTGATCCTCGCGGTAGTCCGCACCCTTCACCAGCAGGTCGGGGCGGAGGGCGGCGATCAGGGCCTCGGGCGTGTCCTCGTCGAACACGGTGACGACGTCCACCGCGCCGATGCTCGCGAGCACGGCCGCGCGGGCCGCCTCGGGCTGGATCGGCCGGCCGGAGCCCTTGAGCCGCTTGACCGAGGCGTCGGAGTTCAGCCCCACCACCAGCCGGTCGCAATTGGCGCGCGCCTGTTCCAGCAGGTGCACGTGGCCGGGGTGCAGCAGGTCGAAGCAGCCGTTGGTGAAGCCGATGCGCCAGCCGCGGCGGCGCCAGCGCTCCACCTGCTCGGCCGCCGTCTCCCGCGCCATCACCTTGCGCAGCGCGCCGCCTTCCGGGGACAGCGCGGAGAGCAGCTCGCTCTCGCGCGCGACGGCGGTGCCGATCTTGCCCACGACGATGCCGGCCGCGATGTTGGCGAGCCGTGCGGCCACGCCCGCCGGCAGCCCGGCGCCGAGCCCTGCGGCCATCACCGCGACGACGGTGTCGCCCGCACCGGAGACGTCGAAGACCTCGGCGGCCTCGGCCGGGTAGTGGCGGGGGCCGGCGGCATCGACCAGCGTCATGCCGTCCTCGCTGCGGGTCACCAGCACCGCGCCGAAATCGTGCTTCTGCCGCAGCGCGCTGGCCGCGGCGACGATGCCGGCCTCGTCCGAGCAGTCCATCCCCGTGGCCTCGGCCAGCTCGCGCCGGTTCGGGGTGACCACATCCGCGCCGGCGTAGATCGCGTAGTCGCTGCCCTTGGGGTCCACCAGCACGCGGCGGCCGGCGGCCCGCGCCGCGGCGATGAGCTGGCGCGGCACGTCGTTCGACAGCACGCCCTTGCGGTAGTCGGACAGCACCATCACGTCGGTCGCCACCACCGCATCCGAGGCGATGCGGATCATCCGTTCGCCGAGCTTGGGGTGGATCGCGTCCGTCTGTTCGTTGTCCGCCCGCAGCATCTGCTGGCCGCCCGCGATGTAGCGGGTCTTCATCGTGGTGATCCGCCCGCCCTGGACCAGCAGCCACGGTTCCACGTTGGCGTGGCCGCCGATCAGGCTGGTGAGCATGTTGCCCGCCTGGTCGTCGCCGATCACGGAGACGAAGGCGACCGCCGCGCCCAGCGCGGTCAGGTTGCGGACCACGTTGCCCGCGCCGCCGGGCATGGCGACCTCGCGCTCCACCGCGACCACCGGCACGGGGGCCTCGGGGCTGATCCGGCTCGCCTCGCCGTAGCAGTAGCGGTCGAGCATGGCGTCGCCGACCACCAGCACGGAGGCCTTCTTCAGGCGGCGGACGGCGTCGGCGAGCGCGACCGGGTCGATGTTCTCCATCGGGCGCTGGCGTAACCCGCCGGGTGCGCGGCGGGCAAGGGTCAGACCTGGATGAACGCCACGGTTGAACCTTCCAGGACCGCGCAGGTCAGCCGCCCGCCGAGCACCGCGCCGGTGTCGATACCGATCCGGTGGGGCCGGATTTCCGGCGCGCGGGCGGGGGTATGGCCGTGCACCACGCGCACCGGCAGCGGATCGGACCAGGACAGGAAGGGCTCGCGGATCCACAGCATGTCGTGCGCGGACTGCTTCTCCAGCGGCACGCCGGGGCGGATGCCGGCATGCACGAACAGCGTCTCACCCACGCGGTAGGAGAGCGGCAGGGCCTCCATCCAGTCCAGCACCGCGCGCGGGATCAGCGTGTGCCAGTCCTGCACCCGGGCGCGGCGGGGCACGCCCCAGCTTTCCAGCGCCGCGTCGCCGCCGTTCTGCATCCACAGCGCGGCCATATCGACATCGCCGCCGCGCACCGCGTCCAGCATCATCCGCTCGTGGTTGCCCATCAGCGTGAGCTGATGCGCCCCGGCGACGGGCGGGCCGGCCATGGCGGCGGCCACTGCGCCGGCGCTGTCCGGCCCGCGGTCCACCAGATCGCCGAGATGGACGACCGTGACCTGGGCCGTGGCGCTCCCGGCGTGGTGGCGGGCGATCTCGGCGTGCATCTCGCGGAGCAGGTCGGGGCGGCCGTGGACATCGCCGATCGCATAGACGCGCTGGCCGGGCGGGATCGGCGGCGGGGAATCGCTGGCGCTCATTGCGAAGCATGTTCGCAGCAGCACGCCCGGCGTGCAAAGCGGGGTGGGCTTGGCACGCGGCCGGCGGCCCCATATGCCCCCGGACCATGGCGCAAGCGATCGAAGTCGACGGGCTGACCAAGCGCTACAAGGACACGCTCGCGGTGGACGCGATCAGCTTCCGGGTGCCGGCCGGCACGGTCGTCGGCCTGCTCGGCGGCAACGGCGCCGGGAAGACCACGACGATCGCGATGCTGCTGGGGCTGCTGCTGCCCACCGCCGGCCGGCTGTCCGTGCTGGGCCACGACATGTTGACCGACCGCTTCGCGGCGCTCGCGCGGATGAATTTCTCCTCGCCCTATGTCGCGCTGCCGCACCGGCTGTCGGTGCGGGAGAACCTGCGCGTCTACGGGCACCTGTACGGCGTACGGCGGCTGGAGGACCGGATCGCCGCGCTGGCGGAGGAGCTGGACCTCGCCGAGCTGCTCGACCGGCCGGCGGGCGAACTGTCGGCCGGGCAGAAGACGCGCGTGGGCCTCGCCAAGGCGCTGGTGAACCGGCCGGAGGTGCTGCTGCTGGACGAGCCGACCGCGAGCCTCGATCCCGACACCGGCGACATGGTCCGCACGCGGCTGGAACGCTACCGTGCGGAGAGCGGCTGCTCGATCCTGCTCGCCAGCCACAACATGGGCGAGGTGGAACGGCTCTGCGACGAGGTGCTGATGATGAAGCGCGGCCGCATCGTCGATCGCGGCGCGCCGGCCGCGCTGCTCGCGCGCTACGGCCGGACGGATATGGAGGAGGTGTTCCTCGACATCGCACGCGACCGCCGCGCGGCCGCGGAATAGACGACGACGCCGCACGCCGCCGGGATCCGGGGCGTGCCAACCAGACACGACCTTGCAACGAGGAAAGCAGATGCCGGATCAGACCCAGACCGACAAGATCGCCAGGGGCGAGGGCTTCATCGCCGCGCTGGACCAGAGCGGCGGCAGCACGCCCAAGGCGCTGAAGCTCTACGGCGTGGCGGAGAGCGCCTATGCCAACGAGGCGGAGATGTTCGACCTGGTGCACGCGATGCGGTCCCGCATCGTCACCAGCCCGGCTTTCGACGGAAAGCGCGTGCTGGGCGCGATCCTGTTCGAGAAGACCATGGACCGCCAGGTCGAGGGCACGGACTTCGCCGACTACCTCTGGCAGCGCAAGCAGGTCGTTCCGTTCCTGAAGGTCGACAAGGGCCTCGCCGCGGCGGCCGATGGCGTGCAGCTCATGAAGCCGATCGACGGGCTGGATGCGCTGCTGACGCGCGCGAAGGCGAAGCATGTCTACGGCACCAAGATGCGCTCCGTGGTCGATGCCGCGAACAAGGCGGGCATCGACAAGGTGCTCGACCAGCAGTTCGAGGTGGGCAAGCAGATCCTCGCCGCCGGGCTGGTGCCGATCATCGAGCCCGAGGTCTCGATCAAGGCGACCGACAAGGCGGAGGCCGAGGCGCTGCTGAAGCAGGGCATCCTCGCGCGTCTGGACAAGCTGCCCGGTACGGACCGCGTGATGCTGAAGCTGACGCTGCCGAGCGTGGACGGCTTCTACGGCGAACTCGTCGCGCATCCGCGCGTGCTGCGCGTGGTCGCGCTGTCCGGTGGTTATTCGCGCGAGGAGTCGAACGCGCTGCTCGCCCGCAATCCGGGCGTCATCGCCAGCTTCAGCCGCGCGCTGACCGAAGGGCTGAGCGCGCAGCAATCCGACGCGGCGTTCAACGGCACGCTCGATGGGGCGATCGAGTCGATCTACCAGGCGTCCCGCACGTGAGCGGGCGGCCGGGACCGATGGTCGAGGCGTGAGCGCGTCGCTGCGCCGCATCTGGGGGCTGGTCTACCGGCACCTCGCGCTTTACCGCCGGTCCTGGCCGCGGCTGCTGGAACTCGCCTACTGGCCGGTGCTCCAGATGTGCATCTGGGGCTTCACGTCCTCCTATCTGATGACGCGGCAGGGCTTCGGCTGGCAAGCGGCCGGCGCGCTGATCGGCGGCGTGCTGCTGTGGGAGGTGGCGCTGCGCTCCACGCTGGGCGTGGCGCTGTCCTTCCTGGAGGAGATGTGGTCGCGCAATCTCGGCCACATCCTCGTCTCGCCGATCCGTCCGGTGGAGATGGTCGCCGCCTTCATCGCGATGGGGCTGCTGCGCACCTTCGCCGGCGTGGTGCCGGCCGCATTGCTGGCGTGGCTGCTCTATGCGTTCAACATCCTGACCTTCGGCCCGATGCTCGTGGTGTTCTTCGCGAACCTGATGGTGATGGGCTGGTGGGTGGCGCTGGGCGTGGTCAGCCTGATCCTGCGGCACGGGCAGGGCGCGGAGGCGCTGGCGTGGTCCACCATGTTCGGCCTCACGCCGTTCGCCGCCGTCTACTACCCGGTGGACGTGCTGCCGGCAGTGCTGAAATGGATCGCCCTCGCGCTGCCCGCCTCGCACGTGTTCGAGGGCATGCGCGCCGCGCTGGGTGGCGTGATGCGCTGGGACCATCTGGCGGTGGCGGGTGCGCTGAACGTGGTCTGGATGCTCGCGGCGGCGTGGCTGTTCGCGAGTCAGTTGCGCGCGGCGCGGATCAAGGGCGCGCTGGTCAGTATCGGGGAATGAGGAAGGAGATCGCCATGATCAGGCATGCCATCGTCGTCACGCTCGCACTGGCCGCGTCCGCCTGCGCGCAGGCGCCATCGACGCCGGCGCCGGCGCCGGAGGAGGGTTGCGCGCGGCATGCGGCATCGTTCGACCGCCTGCTCGGCGGCAGCGGCGATGCCGCACGCACGGCGCTGCTGGCGATGCCCGGCATCAAGTCGGTGCGCGTTGTCGGCCCCGACCAGCCGGTGACGATGGACTATCGCCACGACCGCGCGACGGTGGTGGTGCGCGACGGCAAGGTGGAGAAGATCACCTGCGGCTGAGAGGGTGTTCCGCGCGAAGCAAGGACTCGTATCAGCCGGGATGGAGGCTGCGTGACATGCGGTGCGTGCTGATTCTGGCGGCTCTGGTCCTGACGTCGGTGTCCGCTCAGGCGCAGGCACCGACCAAGAGCGAGCCCCCGGCCACCGAGATACTCGGACGGGTGCTGGCCGTCGCGGAGTTCAGCGGCGGAACGAGAGGCAGCTTCCGCGCCGTGCTGGTCGAGGGCGAACCGGACGAAGCAGACCTGTATTTCTTCGACCGCTCGGAGCAGGCATCGGGCCAGTCTTCGGCACCCGCCCGTCTGCTCGTCGCGCAGCGCGGCTTCGCGTTCAACAGCCCGACGGCGGGGCAGACGGCGGAGCTGAGCGTGAACCAGCAGGGCTCGCTCATCATCACGTCCGGCAACAGCGCGATCGGCCGCGACCGGTGGAACCAGAAGGTGACGATCGCCGTGCGCGGCGGCGTGCCCGTCGTCGCCGGCTTGACCCTGACGCATCGCGACACGCTCGACCCGAATGCAAATTTGCGGTGCGACATCAACTTCCTCACCGGACGCGGCACGGTGAACAACCGCGCCATCACGACCGGCGTGCAGGCGCCGGAACTGGCGACGTGGAACGCGGAAGCGGCCGAGCGATTCTGCCGCTGATCCACGGCGCGGAGCCGGGCAGCGCCGGCATCGCGCCGCCTGGTCCGCCTAGCTGAGCCGCACGGTCGCGACCTTGTCGCGGTATTCCTTCTTCGGATCCGCGCCGAGCATCAGCTTGATGCCGGCGAACAGGCTCGATTCGTTCAGCCAGATCTCCGCCTTCTCCGGATCCAGCCGCAGCAGCGCGAGTTTCGGATCGTCCTTGCCGCCCTCGTACCAGACGGCGACGAAGCGGTTCCAAAGCCGGTCGACCGTGTCGCGGTCCTCGTCCAGCGACAGCCGTCCGTGCATGGTCGCGAACAGGTCGTGCCCCTTGTCGGCGAAGGTCGCGATCGCGCGCTCCCCGCGCGCAAGACCCTCCACGAGGGCGTTGTCGCGCGTGGTGAAGAACCAGATCGGACCGCGATCGCCCTCGAGCTGCGCCGTCATCGGCCGCGCGTGCCCGTCCTCCACACCGTCGAGCCCGAGCATGACCGTCATGTCGGTCCGCAGCGCCTTCCAGAACCGCGCCTCAAGCTCCTGCTGACTTGGCATCGCACGCCTCCTGCATCGATTGATGCAGGCTCAAAGCGCGGCACGCGGAAGGGTTGCGGCTGCGGGGCTCTGCCCCGGACCCCGGCAGGGCTCTGCCCTGCACCCGCAAGGGGCCACCGGCCCCCTGGTGGGGTGAAGGGGCAAAGCCCCTTCCGGGGCGTGGGGCAGAGCCCCACAGCTCACACCAGCCCGCCGTTCACGTGCAGCACCTGTCCGGTGATGTAGGAGGCTTCCGGCGAGGCGAGGAACGCGACCGCGGCCGCGATTTCCGCCGGTTTGCCGAGCCGCCCCAGCGGGATCGCCGTCGCCGCGGCCTGTCGCTGCAGCGGCGTGGCGGCGGCGTGGGTGCCCTTGTCCTTCTCGATGAAGCCCGGCGCGACCGCGTTCACCAGCACGCCCTGCGGTGCCAGTTCGACCGCGAGCGCGCGCACCAGCGCCTCGGACGCCGCCTTGGCCGCCGCCGAGGCGGCGAAGACCGGGAGGTCCGGCCGGAAGACATGCGCGACGAAGGAGGAGATGGCGATCAGCCGCGCGTCCCGTCCCCGTGCGAGATGCGGCATGGCCGCGCGGGAGAGGCGGAACAGCCCGTGCTGGATCGTGTCGACCGAGCGCATCCAGCCCGCTTCGTCGAGATCGGCGATCTTCGTGCGGTCGGCGAAGCCGGCATTGGCGACGACCACGTCCAGCCCGCCGAACGCCTCCGCCGCGCGCGCGACCAGTGCGGCCGGCACGGCGGGGTCGGTCAGGTCGCCCAGCATCGTCTCCGCCCGGGCACCGGATTCCACCACCTCCTGCGCGATGCGGGTGATGCCGTCGGCGTTGGACCGCGCATGGATCAGGAAGGCGGTGTCCGGCCCGGCGAGGCGGCGGCAGATCGCGGCCCCGATGCCGCTGCCGGATCCGGTGACGAGAAACACGCGCGGACGGTCGAACACGGCAACGCTCCCTGTGACTGGTCCGGACGATGGGCACGCCCGGCGCGGCGTTTCAACCCGGCTGGGCGGCGGCCGCGCGGGAGGTTACGACTCCGGTTCATGAACCCGATCCCCGAAGCCTCCGCCGCCATCCGCGCCGAGATCATCGACTGGCTCGAGCGTTTCTCCGTCTGCGTGCGGGAGGTGGACTACGCCACTGCGCGGCCGTTCTGGCACCCCGACATCCTCGCCTTCGGCACCTTCCAGCGCGTGCTGCAGGGGCTGGACGACTGGGGTGTGCGGCAATGGGACAACGTCTGGCCGCGCACCGCCGATTTCACCTTCGTCACCGCGGAGACGCGCGTGCTGGCGAGCGGCGACGGCGCGATGGCGGTGGCGATCGCGCCATGGACCAGCACCGGCTTCCACAAGGACGGGTCGACCTTCGACCGGCCGGGCCGCGCGACCATCGTGCTGGCGAAGCAGCCGGGCGGTAACTGGGTCGGCATCCACAGCCACATGTCGCTCAATCGCGGCGTGCCGGACGACAGCCACGGCAACCGCCCGGTGAAGGCGCGATAGCGCCGGGCGGGCATCAGCGGCGCTGATCGGCCCGATCAGCGCAATTCGCTTCCCTCATGCCGCGGCTGGCGGCAGCTTCCCGCCATGCCGGTCGATCCGCATCTGTTCGGCGCGTTCCTGGTCGCGGCCTGGGTCCTGATCCTCTCGCCCGGGCCGGACATGCTGTTCATCATCGGCCAGGCGCTGGCGGGCGGGTCGCGCAGCGGCTGGGCGGCGACCGGCGGGGTCTTCGTCGGCGCGATGGTGCACATCACGCTCGCCGCCTCCGGCGTGGCGGCGCTGATCGTCGCCTCCCCCGCGCTGTTCGACGTGCTGCGGCTCGTGGGTGCGGCCTACCTCGTCTGGCTCGGCATCAGGGCGCTGCGCGGCGCGGTGAGCAACCAGACCAGCTTGCGCCCCGCCGCGCCGGCACGGGCTGCGTTCCGCGACGGGCTCGCGACCAACCTGACCAACCCCAAGGTCATCCTGTTCTTCATGGCCTTCCTGCCGCAGTTCATCGACCCGTCCCGCTCGCCGGTCTGGCTGCAGATGCTGCTGCTCGGCCCGCTGGTGCCGCTGATGTCGCTGCCGGTCTTCGCGGTGCTGATCGCGGGCGCATCCCGCGCGGCCGCCCGGCTGTCGCGCGTGGGGCGGTGGGTGGATGCGGCGGCGGGCGTGATCTTCCTTGGCCTCGGCGCGCGGCTGCTGCTGGGCGGGCGGCCGGGATAGATGGCCGGGTACTTCCCCGGCGCGCCCGGCGGGGCCATACGGCTGCGCGATGTCCGGTCACACCAGCTTCTGGCTGATCCGCCACGCGCTCGTCGAACCCGCCGCGCGCGCCGTGCTCTACGGCCAGGCGGACGTGCATGTCTGCGCGCTGACGATGGAGCAGCAGGCCGCCGGCTACGCCGCGCTCGCCGCGCGGCTGCCGCGTCCCGCCCAGTGGTACGTCACCCCGCTGTCGCGCACGCGCCGCACGGCGGAGGCGATCTTCCTCGGCGGCTATCCCGAGGCGAAGCTGCACCCCGAGCCCGGGTTGATCGAGCAGCATCTGGGCGACTGGCAGGGCCTGCCGCACGAGGACCTGCCCGCCCGGCTGACCCGGCCCGCGCACGCCTTCTGGCCGCTGTCGGGCGAGGAACGACCGCCGAACGGCGAGACCATCGGCGAGGTGACCACCCGCGTCGGCGAGGCGCTGGAGCGGCTGGCCACGGCGCATCCGGGCGAGGACGTGGTGATCGTCGCACACGGCGGATCGATCCGCGCGGCCGTGGCGCATGCGCTGGACCTGCGGCCGGACCAGGCGCTCGCGTTCTCCGTGCAGAACCTGTCGCTGACCCGGCTGGAACGCCACCCCACGCGCTGGCGCGTGGTGTGCGTGAACGAGGCGCCGGGCGCCTGACGGGCGACGTGGGGCGCTGCCCCACGCCCCGGCAGGGCTCTGCCCTGCACCCGCAAGGGGCCACCGGCCCCTTGACCCGGGATTCCATCAAGACGGCCTTCGGCCAAATCGGTCGTCTCACCCCACCCCCCACAACA
>JBBCJT010000114.1:0-23361 GCA_037190665.1 Rhodovastum atsumiense
CACCGTTCTGCCCGGAAACTGGGCAAGGCAACCATGCCGGCGCGCGGCCGTACCTGAGGGGGACGTCGTCCCCCTCAGACCCCCCCGACCAGGAGCCACGGGCTCCTGGACCTCGATTCCTTCAGAGAGACCTCGGTCAGCTCCCCTGCCCGACCCCTCCCTGCTCGGGAGGGGTCGGGCAGGGGATTTGGGCCGAAGGCCCCCCTGAGGGATCGCGGGTCCAGGGGGCCGTGCCCCCTGGTGGGGAGAGCCCGAGAGGGGCAACGCCCCTCTCGGAACCCCCGCCGCATCTTGCTACGCTCCCTCCATGGACACGCCTCGCGCCCATCACGATCTCGGCGGCGTCTCGCGCTATGCCTGTGAGGCCGTGGACATCGGCCCGCACGCGCTCACCGATTTCGACCGGGAGGTGGACGCGATCCGGCAGGTTCTGGGCGGCAAGCGCGTGATGTCGGTGGACGAGCTGCGGCGCGGGATCGAGGCGATCCCGGAGGCCGAATATCATCGGCTCAGCTACTACCAGCGCTGGATCCGCTCGATCGCCTGGATCCTCGTGGACAAGGGCGTGCTGACCGAGGCGGAGCTCGCCGCCGCGCTGGAGCGGACATGAGTTTCGCCCCCGGCACGCGGGTGCGGGTGCGCGACGACTGGCCGGAGACGCGCGGCCCCTGCCACCTGCGCACGCCGCACTACCTGCGCGGCCGGGACGGCACGGTGGTACGCACGCTGGGCCGGTTTCCCAACCCGGAAGACCTCGCCTTCGCCCGGCCGGCAGCGCTGCGCACGCTCTACCACGTCGCCTTCGCGCAGCCGCCGCTGTGGAACGAAGGCCGGGCGGGCGACGAGGTGGTGGTGGAGATCTACGAGCACTGGCTGGAGGCGCCGCCGCGATGAAACCCTGGGAGGCCGACAGCGACCGGCTGCTCGCGGCGATGCGCACGCTGCTGGCGGAGAAGGGGATCGCCACGCCAGCGGAACTGGCCGAGCGCATCCGCATCACCGACGCCGCCTCCCCCGCGCAGGGGGCGCGCATGGTCGCCCGCGCCTGGGTCGATCCGGCCTTCCGCGCCCGGCTGCTGGAGGACGGCACGAAGGCGGCGGAGGAGATGGGCATCCCGATGCGCGGCGCCCCGCCTCTGGGCGTGCTCGCCAACACGGCGGACACGCATCACCTCGTCGTCTGCACCCTGTGCTCCTGCTACCCGCGCGCGGTGCTGGGCTATCCGCCGTTCTGGTTCAAATCCGCCGCCTACCGCGCCCGCGCCGTCCGCGACCCGCGCGGCACGCTGGCCGAATGGGGCACGGTGCTGCCCGAGGGGGTGCAGGTGCGGGTGGTGGACAGCACGGCCGACTACCGCTGGATGGTGCTGCCGCTGCAGCCGGCGGGGACGGAGGGCTGGGACGAGACGCGGCTGGCCGGCACCGTGGGCGCCGAGGAGATGATCGGCGTGAAGCTGCCCCGGGCCGCCTGAACGACGCCCGCCGGTCTCAGGCCGCCAGCGGGTCCCGCTTGCCGCCGCCCGGCCGGAACCGCGCGAGGTAGGACGGCGCGATCGCCTCCACCGGCTGCGGTGCGATGCCGAGGTCTTCGAGCGTCGCCGCCCCGTCCGCCACCACGTTGTCGCGCGCCAGCATCAGCAACTGGTCGCGCGTCAGCGGCGGGGTCGGCAGCCATTCCATGCACCACGCCTGCAGCCGGGCGATCCGCGGCGGCACGGTGACCATCCACCGCTCGCGATGCGCCTGCGACAGCACGAAGCGCAGCAGCTCCTCGAAGCTCCAGACCCGCGGCCCGCCCAGCTCGTAGAGCCGCCCGCGCGCGTCTTCCCGCGACAGGGCCGCCATCACCGCGCCGGCGACGTCGCCCACGTAGACGGGCTGGAACTTCGTCTCGCCCGAGATCACCGGCATCACCGGGGAGATAGCGGCCATCGCGCCGAAGCGGTTGAGGAAGGAATCGTCCGCGCCGAACACGATCGAGGGGCGCAGGATCGTCGCCTCGGGGAAGGCGGCGCGGACCGCCGCCTCGCCCTCGGCCTTGGTGCGGCCATAGGCGCTGGGGCTCGCCGGGTCGGCGCCGATGGCCGACAGGTGCACCAGCCGCTTCGCCCCGGCGGCCGCGGCAAGCCGCGCCACCCGGCCCGCGCCCTCGGCATGCACCGCCTGGAACTGGCCGGCCCGCCGCTCGAACAGGATGCCGACGAGGTTGATCACGTTCGTCGCCCCGGCGACCGCCGCGGCCACGTCGGCCTCCTGCGTCACCGGCGCGTAGAAGGGCACCACCTGCCCGACGGCGCCCATCGGCTTGAGGAACAGCGCCCCCTCGGGATCGCGCACCGCCACGCGCACGATATGGCCCGCGGCCGCCAGCCGCTTGACCACGTAGCGGCCGATGAAGCCGGAGCCACCGAACACCGTCGTCACGGTCGAACGCGTCGCCATCATGCCTTCCCCTCCGTCCTGTCCGCACCTATCCCGCCCTGTGTGGCACAACAAGGATGCACGGGCGTTGCGGGGATGCGTTGACGTCCGGCGACACCTTGGCTACATCGCGCGCCTCGCTTGATCCGGTGCCTGCCCAGGTGGCGGAATTGGTAGACGCGCTGGCTTCAGGTGCCAGTGATCGCAAGGTCGTGAAGGTTCGAGTCCTTTCCTGGGCACCAAGCATCCGAGCCGGAATCGGCCAGCCGTCGGTTCCGCGACCGCGATGCCACAGGAGGCGACATGCACTACAAGCGCCGCCGCCCGAAGAACGCCCGCGCCGGCTGCCTGTTCTGCAAGCCGCACAAGGCCAATGGCGCCTGCCCGCGGCACAGGGACATGCGCTTCGGCAACCTGCGCCGGGACGCCGCCACGAAGGACGCCCTCCGCTGCGAGGGGATGCGCGGCTAGGCCGCCCGCCCGCCCGATCCACTTGCGCCGGCCAGGGACCCGTTCTAGAGCGCCTTGAAATTCCTCGGGTTTGCGGCGCGTCGACGTCCCTGCGGCTTCGATGGCGGCGCGCCGGGGCCTGCTTCCCGGGCACCATGGCAACACACGGCGGCACAACGCTTTTCATGCCCAACGGCACCATCCACCTGCACCGGCACGACCTGCCAGACGGGCTGAGCCTCGGCCCCGTCGTGGCCGTCGACAGCGAGACGATGGGCCTGCGCCCCGAACGCGACCGGCTCTGCCTGGTGCAGCTTTCGGCCGGCGACGGCGTGGCGCATCTGGTGCAGTTCATCCCCCGCGCGCTGGGCGGCCGCGGCTACGAGGCGCCGAACCTCGCCCGGCTGATGGCCGATCCCGCCGTGACCAAGCTGATGCACTTCGCCCGGTTCGACGTGGCGGTGATCCAGCAGGCGCTGGGCATCACGGTGGCACCCGTGCGCTGCACCAAGATCGCGGCCAAGCTGGTGCGCACCTTCACCGACCGGCACGGGCTGAAGGATCTGTGCAAGGAGCTGCTGGGCGTGGAGATCGCCAAGCAGCAGCAGACCTCCGACTGGGGGGCGGCGGAGCTGACGCCCGACCAGCTCGCCTATGCCGCCTCCGACGTGCTGTACCTGCATGCGCTGTGGGCGAAGCTGGAGGCGCTGCTGATCCGCGAGGACCGCCTCGCGCTGGCCGAGGCCTGCTTCGCCTTCCTGCCGGCCCGCGCGCGGCTGGATATCCTCGGCTACGAGGACCCGGACATCTTCGCGCACTGACGCCGGGGCGCCGCACGGCTCCTGCGGGGCAATCAGGCGTCTCCGGGATATGAGCCGAAGCCGCGTGCTGGCCGCGGCGAATGCCGGTGAGGGCGCCCGAGACATCTTGATCGCGAAGAGCTTTGCCCCGGCGCGAGCGCCGGAGTATTATCCAGTAGATAAGGGCCGGGTTGATCAGGCCGGTATCGCTGGAATTATTGGAGAAAGCCGGGACAGAATATATAAGTAACTTCTGAATTTTCTGCCTGAAGAGCATATTTATTGCGGCATCAGGAGCGCATGAACCGCCTCCGCCTCCATCGACCACTGTCCTGCATGTTTTCCCGAGACCAACATACGGCTGACACGAATGAGCAACAGGATCGGCTGGCAGGCCGGAGCGGCCCGGCCGCGATCGTGCCCGGTGCGCGGCCTCGTTCGCGGCAGCGCGGACGGATCAGGGACGACAGGAGCACCATCGAATGGAGTGGCCATGCCGAGCCGGCGCCCCGCATCCACGCGAGCATTCCAGCCCGCGCGCATCTCTGGCATGATTCTTGTCCGGCTGGCCTCGCCCGCGTTGACCGGCAGCGCGGCAGGCTCACATACAGAGGAATGACCGTGCTCGCCCGCATCACCCAGGACGGCGCCGCTTCCCTTGGCGTGGCCCGCCGCGTGCTGGCCACCGAGGCCGCGGGGCTCGCAGCGCTCGCCGAATCGCTCGACCGGTCGTTCGAGGACGCGGTCGCGGTGCTGGCCGGCACGACCGGCCGGGTGGTGGTCAGCGGCATGGGCAAGTCCGGCCATGTCGGGCGCAAGATCGCCGCCACCTTCGCCTCCACCGGCACCCCTGCGCAGTTCGTCCATCCGGCCGAGGCCTCGCACGGCGATCTGGGCATGATCGTCGCCGGCGATGCGGTGCTCGCGCTCTCCAATTCCGGCGAAACGGCGGAGCTGTCGGACCTGATCGCCCATACCCGCCGCTTCGGGGTGAAGCTGATCTCCATCGTCGGCCGGGCCGGGTCCACGCTCGCGCGCGCCGCCGATGTGGCGCTGGTGCTGCCCTCGGCCGCCGAGGCCTGCCCGATGGGACTCGCGCCCACCACCAGCACCACGATGCAGCTCGCCCTCGGCGACGCGCTCGCGGTCGCGCTGCTGGAGCGGCGGGGCTTCACGGCGGCCGATTTCCGCATCTTCCACCCCGGCGGGCGGCTCGGCGCGCAGCTCACCCGCGTGGCGGACCTGATGCACGCCTCGGGCGAACTGCCGCTCGTGCCCGCCGCCGCGACGGTGACGGAAGCCATCGGCGTGATGACCGCGCACCGCTTCGGCTGCGTCGGCGTGACCGACACGGCCGGCCGGCTCTGCGGCATCGTCACGGACGGCGACCTCCGCCGCGCCATCGGCCGCGAGGGGCTGCCCGGGCTGCAGGTATCCACCCTGATGACGCAGCAGCCGCGTACCATCGCGCCGGACGCTCTCGCCGCCGAGGCGCTGCGCGAGATCAACACCCGCTCGATCACCGCGCTGTTCGTGGTGGATGCCGAGCGGCACCCGGTCGGCCTGCTGCACATCCACGACCTTCTGCGCGCAGGGGTCGCATGACCCCCGCCCCCGCATCCCCCACCGCGCCGCGTCCCCGGGATCGGCTGCCCTCGGTCCCGCAGCGGCTGCGCCGCGTGCCCACGCGCGGGGCGATCGCGCGGCGGCGCTTCGCCGTGGTCTGGGCCAAGCGGCTGCTACCGGTGTTCGCGCTCGCGCTGCTCGCCGCGGTCGCGCTGTGGCCGGAGCTTCACCGCGCCGAGGAGACCGGGCGCATGGCCTTCCGCCGCGCGACCACCGGCACGCCGCAGGAAGCCAGCGTGATCGACGCGCGCTATCGCGGCGTGGACGAGAACGGCCGCCCCTTCACCGTCACCGCCGCGCGCGCGGATCAGGCGAGCGAGGACCGCTTCCTGCTCGCCGATCCCAAGGCGGACATGACGATGGAATCCGGCCAGTGGGTGATGATCGAGGCGCAGAAGGGCGTGTTCGTGCAGAAGGTGGACCATCTCGACCTGTCGGGCGACGTGACGATCTGGCACGACAACGGCACCACGCTGCGCACGCCCTCCGCCGCCATCGACCTGAAGGCCGGTGCGGCGGCGGGCAATGAGCCGGTCTTCGCGCAGGGTCCGTTCGGCACGCTCGAATCCGAGGGCTTCACGCTGTTCGACAAGGGCGCGGTGATCGAGTTCACCGGCAATTCCCGCGTCGTGCTGACGGGGGAGCAGCAGTGAGGCGCCGTTCGTTCCTGGCGCTTGCCTCCGCCCTGTCCAGCGGGGTGATGGCGCAGCCGATAGACCTGTCGGGCGGCGGGCCGGTGGAGATCACCGCGCGCGACGGCATCGAATGGCGGCGCGAGGAGAATGTCGTGATCGCGCGCGGCAACGCACAGGCGGTGCGCGACGGCGTGACGATCAACGCCGACCGGCTGATCGCGCGCTACCGGCCGAAATCCGGCACCCCGCAGCAGCCGCCCGCGCAGAACCAGGATCCGGGCGCGATGGGCGGATCGAGCGAGATCTATCGCGTGGAAGCCGAAGGCAACGTGGTCATCTTCACGGCCACGGATCGCGCGACGGGCGATCGTGCGGTCTATGACATGGACCAGTCCGTGATGGTGATGACGGGGCGCGACCTGTCGCTGACCACGCCGGACCAGCATCTGACGGCGCGCGACAGCCTCGAATACTGGTCGGCGCGGCGGATGGCGGTGGCGCGCGGCGAGGCGGTGGTCACCACCACCGAGGACCGCACCATCCGCGCCGACGTCCTCGTGGGACATTTCCGCCCCGACGACGCGGCCGCCCGCCCGTCCCGGCCGGCGACCGGCGGCGGCCCCGCCACGCCGGGCCGCGAGACCAGCAAGGTCGACCGCGTCGAGGCGTTCGGCAATGTCGAGGTGCGCACGCAGCTCGAGGTGCTGCGCGGCGACCGCGGCTTCTACGTGCCCGACGAGCAGATCGCGCGCGTTGCGGGCAACGTGCGCATCACGCGCGGCCAGAACCAGCTCAACGGATCGCTGGCGGAAGCCAATCTGAAGACAGGCGTCTCCCGCCTGCTCGCCGGCCCCGGCGCGCGCGTGCAGGGAATGATCGTACAGGAGGACGGCAGCTTGCCCGCACCCGGCCCACAGCCCACCGGCGTCCCGCAGGGGCGTCGCAGATGAATGCTGCACCGGATGCGGGCGCGCTGCGGGTGATCGCCGACAACCCCGGCCTCGTCGCGAAGGGGCTGGGCAAGACATTCAAGAAGCGGCCGGTGGTGCGCAACGTCTCCGTCTCGGTGCGCCGCGGCGAGGCGGTGGGGCTGCTCGGCCCCAACGGCGCGGGCAAGACCACGACGTTCTACATGATCATCGGGCTGGTGCCGCAGGATACCGGCAGCGTCTCGCTCGACGGCACCGACATCACCGCGCTGCCGATGTACCGCCGCGCGCGCATGGGGCTCGGCTACCTGCCGCAGGAAGCCTCGATCTTCCGCGGCCTGACCGTGGAGCAGAACATCCGCGCGACGCTGGAAGTGGTCGAGCCGGACGGCGAGCGCCGCGACCAGATGGTGGACGAGCTGCTCGCGGAGTTCGGCATCTCGCACCTGCGCCGCGCGCCCGCGCTCGCGCGGTCGGGCGGCGAGCGGCGGCGCGTGGAGATCGCGCGCGCGCTCGCCACGCAGCCCTCCTACATCCTGCTCGACGAACCGCTCGCGGGCATCGATCCGATCGCGGTCGGCGAGATCCGCGATCTGGTGCGGCACCTGAAGGATCGCGGCATCGGCGTGCTGATCACGGACCACAATGTCCGCGAGACGCTGGAGATCATCGACCGCGCGTACATCCTGCACGACGGTCAGGTGCTGATGGAAGGCCGGCCCCAGGAGATCGTCGCGCATGAAGGCGTGCGCCGCGTCTACCTCGGGGAAAGGTTCTCCTTGTAGTCCTCGCGGTCATGGCCCTCGGCCCGAGGCTCGACCTACGCCAGACACAAGGTCTGGTCATGACCCCGCAACTGCGGCAGGCGATCAAGCTGCTGCAGTTCACCAACGTCGAGGTCGCCGCCTTCGTCGAGGAGGAGCTGGAGCGCAACCCGCTGCTGGAACGCGATGAGCGGGGCGAAGGGCCGCCCGCCGAACGCGCCGCCCCGGACCAGCAGCCGGCCGCCGCAGCGCCCGAGGACAGCGCCGCGGCCGCCGCCTCCGGCACGATCGCGGCGGACGCACCGCTCGATACCGACTACGGCAACGTCCACGACTACGGCACGCCCGCCGACGGCTACGGCAGCGGCAGTGGCGGACGCAGCGATTTCGCGGACGACGATCGCGGCATCGAGGACCTCGCCGAAGCGCCGCGCAACCTGCATGAGCATCTGGGCGAACAGCTCCGCCTTTCCTTCGGCGATCCCGTCGATCGCATGATCGGCGCGCAGCTCATCGCGCAGCTCGATCCGGCCGGCCGGCTGCCTGTCGCGCCCGAGGCGCTGGCCGAGGCGCTAGGCGCACCGCTCGCGCGCGTGAAATCCGTGCTGGCGCGGATGCAGACCTTCGATCCGGTGGGGCTGTTCGCACGCGACCTGCGCGAATGCCTCGCGCTGCAACTCGCGGATCGCAACCGGCTCGATCCGTACATGGAGCGGCTGCTCGACAATCTGGAGCTGCTGGCGCGGCGCGACATGAGGGCGCTGCGCGAAGCCTGCGGCGTGGATGCCGAAGACCTCGCCGACATGGTGGGCGAGCTTCGCCGGCTCGACCCCAAGCCCGGCTCGTCCTTCGATTCCACGCCCGCGATGTCCACGGTGCCGGACGTGCTGATGCGGCGCGGACCGGACGGCGAATGGATCCTGGAACTGAACCCCGAAACGCTGCCGCGCGTTCTGGTCAGCCAGGAGTTCAAGGTTCGCGTCACGCCCGGCCTGCGCCGGGAAGACCGCGCCTTCGTCGCCGAGAAGCTTGCCACCGCCAACTGGCTGGTGAAGTCTCTGGAGCAGCGCGCGCAGACGATCCTCAAGGTCGCGGCCGAGATCGTGCGCCAGCAGGACGGTTTCTTCCGTCACGGCGTGCAGTGGCTGCGCCCGCTGATCCTGCGCGACATCGCCGAAGCGGTGGAGCTGCATGAATCCACGATCAGCCGCGTGACCGCGAACAAGCGCATCGCCACGCCGCGCGGCATCTTCGAGCTTAAGTATTTCTTTACCGCCGCGATCGGCGGCACGGCAGCAGGGCTGACCCACAGTGCCGAGGCGGTGCGTTTTCGCATCCGCGCCCTGATCGAGGCGGAAGCGCCGGACGACATTTTGTCCGACGACACTATCGTGACGCTTTTACGTCGGGAAGGCGTGGACATTGCCCGCCGGACCGTGGCCAAATACCGCGAGGCGATGAGGATCGCCTCTTCCGTGCAGCGCAAGCGGGAGAAGGCGGCACTCGTTGTCTAGACCGCGGCGGTCGGTCCTCGCGACGGCGGTCCCTTCTGGAAGGTGTTCGCAAGGAACACCATGTACCCGGTATCCAAGCGGGGGAGGGCGATAAGCCCATGCATATCACGGTCTCCGGCAAGCAGGTCGATGTGGGTGATGCACTCAAGACTCATGTCGAGAACGGCCTGACCGCGATCACGAGCAAGTATTTCGATCATGCCCTGGAAGCGCGGATCGTGTTCGGCCGCGCGCGCAGTTTCTTCACCTGCGATATCGACGTGCACGCCGGTCGCGGGTTGAAGATGCGCGGCGAGGGCGAGGCGGCCACCGCACATGCGGCCTTTGACGATGCCGCCGAGCACATAGCCAAGCGACTGCGACGCTACCGGCGCCGCGTGAACGAGCATGCACGTGACATCGCCAACCGCGACCGGCCGGAAGCCGCGCGCCAGTACATCCTCCGTCAGGAGGAGGAAGGCGATCGCGGATCGGCGGACATGGAGCCGGCGCATATCAACGGCGTCGCGACGGCCGAGCTTCCCACCACGCAGGCCACCGTGGTGGCCGAGCTGGTCGCGGAGATCTCGACCCTGTCGGTGGGCGAGGCGGTCATGCACATGGATCTCGGTGACGTGCCGGTATTGATGTTCCGCAATCGCAGCTCGGGTGAGCTGAACGTCGTCTATCGCCGCAGCGACGGCCATATCGGCTGGATCGACACGGCCGCCGCGGCATCGCGGTAAAGACCCTGCCTGCGCCGCACGCGGCGCAGGCTCTGGTCCCGCCTTCCGACGAAACACACGGACCTCACCTTGACCGTCCGCGGTCAAGGTGAACGTGCGCCGGGCGGACAAGTGCGCCCCGCCCTGCCATGATGCCCCCGGGGAGGAACGCGCCATGGACGGAACCGTCAGCCGCAGCCGCTACGACGAGGTCTATGCGGACTGGAAGCGCGATCCTTCCGCATTCTGGGCGGAGGCCGCGCGCGGCATCGCCTGGGACAAGTCTCCGGCCACGGCCTTCGATCCCGCGCCCGGCGTCTATGGGCGCTGGTTTCCCGACGGCCGGCTGAACACCTGCTTCAACGCCGTCGATCGCCACGTGCTCGCGGGCCGCGGCGATCAGGCGGCGCTGATCTGGGACAGCCCCATGGCCGGCGCGGGCACGACGCTGACCTACGCGCAGCTACAGGCGCGGGTCGCGAAGACCGCGGGCGCGCTCGTCGCGCTGGGCGTCACGCATGGCGACCGCGTGGTGATCTACATGCCGATGGTGCCGGAAGCCGCCATCGCCATGCTTGCCTGCGCGCGCATCGGCGCGGTGCATTCGGTGGTGTTCGGCGGCTTCGCGGCGGCGGAACTCGCGGCACGGATCGCGGATGCGCGCCCGAAGGCGATCATCGCCGCGTCCTGCGGGCTCGAACCCGGCCGTATCGTCGCCTACAAGCCGCTGCTCGATGCCGCCATCGCGCTGTCCCCGCACAAGCCCGATGCCTGCCTGATCCTGCAGCGTCCGGCGCTGAAGGCCGACATGACCGAAGGGCGCGACCACGATCTGGCGCGCGCGGAGGCGGATGCGGCGCCCGCCGACTGCGTCAGCGTCGCAGCCACCGATCCGCTCTACGTGCTCTACACGTCGGGCACGACGGGCAAGCCCAAGGGCATCGTGCGCGACAACGGCGGCCATGCGGTCGCGCTGCACAGTTCGATGGGCATGGTCTACGGCGTCGGCGCGGGCGACGTGTTCTGGGCGGCCTCCGATGTCGGCTGGGTGGTCGGCCATTCCTACATCGTTTACGGCCCGCTGCTCGCCGGCTGCACCACCGTCATCTACGAGGGCAAGCCGGTCGGCACGCCGGATGCCGGCGCGTTCTGGCGCGTCTGCGCCGAGCATGGCGTGAAGGTGCTGTTCACCGCGCCGACCGCGCTGCGCGCCATCAAGCGCGACGATCCCGATGGCAAGCTGATGCGCGCGCACGATCTCGGGCGGCTGGAGGCGCTGTATCTCGCCGGTGAACGCTGCGATCCGCCCACGGCCGTATGGGCGCGGGAGCGGCTGGACATCCCGGTCGTGGACCACTGGTGGCAGACCGAAACCGGCTGGACGATCACCGGCGGCTTCCGCGGCTACGGCCTGTTCGAGTTCCGCCCCGGCTCGGGCGGCAAGCCCGCACCGGGCTACGACGTGCGCGTGCTGGACGAGCAGGGCGCCGAGGTTCCCCGCGGCAAGCCCGGTGCGCTCGCGCTGAAGCTGCCGCTGCCGCCCGGTTGCCTGCCGACGCTGTGGCATGACGATGCCGGCTGCCGCCGCGCCTATCTCGACCGCTTCCCGGGCTACTACCAGACCGGCGATGCGGGGATGATCGACGCCGAGGGCTTCGTCTGGGTGATGAGCCGCACCGACGACATCATCAACGTCGCCGGCCACCGGCTCTCGACCGGCGCGATGGAGGAGGTGCTGGCCTCCCACCCCGCGGTCGCCGAATGCGCGGTGGTGGGCGTGAAGGACAGCATCAAGGGGCAGGTCCCGCTTGGCCTCGTCGTGCTCAAGGCCGGCGCGACGATGGATGAGGCGACGGTCGGCACGCAGATCGTGGCGCTGGTGCGCGAGCGCATCGGCCCGGTCGCGGCGCTGAAGGAAGTACGCGTGGTCGCGCGGCTGCCCAAGACACGCTCGGGCAAGATCCTGCGCGCCACGATCCGCAGGATCGCGGACGGCGAGGAATACGTCGTCCCGCCGACCATCGATGACCCGGCGATCCTGACGGAGATCGGCGACCTGCTCGCCGGGGCCAGCAGGTAAGGGGCGGGGCGCTGCCCCGCACCCCGGAAGGGGCAGAGCCCCTGTTGGGGCGTGGGGCAAAGCCCCACTCTTGCGGCCCGCGAACAGCGAGGGAGCGACGGCCGATGCGCGTCCTGGGCATTGATCACGTGCAGCTTGCCATGCCCGCCGGGCGCGAGGCGGAGGCGCGGCGTTTCTATGCGGGGGTGCTCGGCATCCCGGAAAGGACGAAGCCCGCCAACCTCGCGGCGAGGGGCGGCTGCTGGTTCGAGCGCGGGGCGTTGAAGCTGCATCTCGGCGTGGAGCCGGATTTCCGGCCGGCGCGGAAGGCGCATCCGGCCTTACTGGTCGAGGACCTCACCGGCCTGCGTGCCCGGCTCGAAGCCGCCGGCCACGCCACGCGGGAGGACGAGCCGCTTGAGGGTTATCGCCGCTTCTACGCCGATGACCCGTTCGGCAACCGGCTGGAATTCCTCCAGCCGGTCGCCTGAGAGGCGTCAGGCCGCCCGCTTGCGCCGGAGGCGGTAGGCCGCGGCGAGGCCGCCCAGCCCGATCAGGAACACCGGCAGCGCGGCGGGGCCGGGCACCGCGGTCGCGGCGGCACTGGGCAGGTCGCCGGCGAAGGGCCGCGATCCGACCCGGCCGTTGATGGTGGCGCTGTTCGCGATCAGCGTGCCCTCGACGCTGTTGCGCACCGTGACGTCCGCGTAGGGCGCCAGCACGGAGCCGATGAACTGGCGGTCGAAGATCAGCGAGGTCGCCTCGTAGAAGTTCCACAGCACGTTCGGCGCGGCCGCCACGGCGTTGCCGAGGAAGTTGTCGGCCAGCGTCGCCGACTTGCCCGCCACGTTGATGATCACCGTGTCCGCGCCGTTCAGCGAGAGCTGGACCTCGTTGACCAGCGAGAAGAAGTCGAGGCTGAGCGAGTAGACGGTCATCCCGCCCGTCGGCGCGGCGTCGAACACCGCCTTGTTCTTGTTCACCACCGTGGGCTGCACGCCGGCCAGCATGGCGAGCGCGGCCGAGCTTTCCTTCAGCCCCGCCTCGAAGCTCGGGATCTCCGCCACGCCGCGCACGACCGGGCCGCCCTGGACGGTGCCGGTGCCGCCGACGGTCGCCGTGCCCTTCCCGTTCATGTTGAGCGTGTCGACATTGCCGGCGACGACGGCGTTGCCGCCGTTGTTCACGTGGGCCCCGCCCTTGATGCTCCCGCCCACCGTCAGCGCCGCGTAGGCGGACGGCGCCGCCGACTTGGGCGACTGGTTGAACACCATCCAGGAGCTGGTCAGGTTGCCCCCGATCAGCGACCGCCCCTCAACCTGGGAAGTGCCGGTGACGTTGCCGAACGTCACCAGGTTGAACTGGGAGAGAATTTCCGCCGTCGTCAGGGGGGCAGCCGACGCACCAGTCGTGATGGTGGCGCCGACCGTGAGGGCGGCGGCAGTCAGAACGGCCAGACGGGTCATGGGGGTTGTTCTCGGGGGGATTGCTTCGAAACCGTAAATAGCAGTTCGCAACCCGAAAGGGAAGGGGTAATTTAAATTTTGATCCTGACACCGAGTTTTTGCATAGCGCCCTCGTTCACAGGAACCTGAGCGCCACGAACCCGCCGACCAGCGCCACCGCCGCCACCGTGGTCACCAGCGTCAGCCGCTCCTCCACAAAGGTACGGATCGGCGGGCCGAAGCGGCGCAGCAGGAAAGCGACGAGGTAGAATCGCGCCCCCCGCGTGGCGATGCTGGCCAGCAGGAAAACCAGGAAGTCGAAATGCACCGCGCCGGAGGCGATGGTGACGATCTTGTACGGGATCGGCGTGAGACCCTTGATGAGGATCACCCACAACCCGTACTGGTCGAACAGCGCCTTGAACGCCTCGTACTGCGCTTCGTAGTGGTAGAAGCGGATCACCGGGGCGGCCACGGCCTCGTACAACCCCCAGCCGATCCCGTAGCCGACCACACCGCCCACCACGGACGCGACGGTGCAGACCAGCGCGTAGCGATACGCCTTGTCCGGCCGGGCAAGGCACATCGGCAGCAACATCGCGTCCGGCGGGATCGGGAAGAAACTGCTCTCGGCGAAGGAGATCACGGCCAGCCACAGCTCGGCGCGCGGATGGGCCGCGAGCCGCAGCACCCAGTCGTACAGGCGACGGATCATGCGCGCCCATGCCACGCGCGCCGCCATGGCGGCAAGCTATGCGCTGACCACATGCACGTCAGAGCAGGCCATGCGGGCCGCCGCGTTGCTGCTTGCCGGGCGCGATGCGAGGTTCCCCGCCCGCCGCCAGCAAGGCCCCCATGACCCGCACGACGACCATTTCGGCCACCGCGCTTATCCTGTGCGCAGTCCTGGCCGCCGCGCTCGCCATGGGGCTGCGCCAGAGCTTCGGTCTGTTCCTCGCGCCGATGACGGCCGCCCATGCCTGGACGGCGAGCGGCTTCGCCTTCGCGCTCGCGGTCCAGGTCCTGCTCAACGGCGTGTCCCAGCCGCTGTGCGGGCAGCTCGCGGACCGTTTCGGCGGGCGGCGGGTGCTGCAGGGCGGGGCGGCGCTCTACGCGCTGGGCATCGCCGGCATGGCGCTCAGCGAGGGACTGCCGCTGTTCACCTTCTTCGCCGGCCTCGTCATGGGCGTGGCGGTCTCCGCCGCCGGCATGCCGGTCATCATCGCCTCGCTCACCCGGCTGCTGCCGGAGGACCAGCGCAGCCGGGCGGTCGGGCTGGGCACCGCCGGATCCTCCTTCGGCCAGTTCCTGGTGGTGCCGCTGGTGCAGGGCGGGATCAGCCTGTTCGGCTGGCAGGGCGCGCTGTACGCGATGGCCGCGGCCGCGCTGCTGATCGCCCCGCTCGCCATGCCGCTCAACGACCAGCCCGCGCCGAAGACCGCCGCCACGGACGAGAGCGCGGGCCAGGTGCTGCGCCGCGCCTTCGGCGACTGGACGTTCTGGTGCCTGTTCATGGGCTTCTTCGTCTGCGGCGTTCACGTCTCCTTCCTGACCATCCACCTGCCGGGCTTCGTCGCCTCCTGCCACCTGCCCGCCTATGTCGGGGCGGGCGCGATCAGCCTGATCGGGCTGTTCAACGTCGTCGGCTCGCTGGCGTCGGGCGAACTCGCGCAGCGGTGGAAGCGGCGCGAGCTGCTGGTGCTGATCTACGGGGCGCGCGCGGTGCTGATGACGGTGTTCATGTTCGCGCCGAAGACCACCGGCACGGTGCTCGCCTTCAGCGCGGTGATGGGGGTGCTGTGGCTGTCCACCGTGCCGCCGACGGTGGCGCTGTGCGCGCGCAACTACGGCGTGCGCTGGCTGGGCACGGTGTTCGGGCTGGTCTTCTTGGGCCACCAGATCGGCGGCTTCGTGGGCGGCTTCCTCGGCGGCGTCGTGTTCGACCGCACTGGCAGCTACGACCTGATGTGGATCATCGCGATCCTGTTCGGCGTGTTCGGCGCGCTCATCAACCTGCCGGTGCGGGATGCGCCGCCGGCGCTGAGGCCGGCGCTGGCCTGAGGGCGGGGTCCCTGCGGCCAGCCTTCCCGGGGAAGCCCCCCTCCCCTGCCCGTGGGAGGAGGGGAGGTCATGCGGACCAGACCTTGGACTGACCCTCGTTTCACGCCCGCCCGCCTCACCCGTGAAACGCCCCGCCGACATCATGCCGTTGTCGTGTGCGCGGTTGCCGGCTCGCCGCACGCCCGCTAGGGGTTCGGTCATGCGCAAGATGCTGACCGCCGCCGCGATGACGCTCGCGCTGCTGCTGCCCGCCGCCGCCCAGCAGCCGCAGCGCCAGGCCCCGCCCCCGGCGGAGCCGCACGCCTTCCTGTTCGGCACCTGGATCGGCGGCACCTTCCCGCCGCCCCGCAACGCGCCGGCCGCACGCTGCCTCGCCATGCCGAGCGTGATCTTCACGCGCGACCTCGCGATGCGCTCCACGCTGCTCGACCCGACGCTGCGCCAGCGCGTCGTCGCCTCCGTCCGCGTCACGCCGGACGGGTGGGAGTTCCGCTTCCGCCCCACCGGCCGGCCGCCGGGGCTGACGGGCGGCATGCTCGGCGGCGAACCGGAGGAGCCGGGCTTCGGCTGCGGCGACGACCCGGACCTGCTGGTCGTGCAGCGGCGCGGGCCGAACGAGATCGCCTTCCCCAACTGCACCGACTTCCCCTCGCCGCTGGTGCGCTGCGGCGCGCAGTAGCGATGCGGATCGCGCTGATCCATGCGCTGCGGCATTCGGTCGATCCGATCAACGCCGCCTTCGAACGGCTGTGGCCCGCGCCCGCGCGGATGAACCTGCTGGACGACTCGCTGTCCGCCGACCTCGCGCGCACGGGGAAGCTCGACGCGGCGATGACGGAGCGGTTCCTCACCCTCGCCCGCTACGCGCGCGGCACCGGGGCGGACGGCATCCTGTTCACCTGTTCCGCCTTCGGCCCGTGCATCGAGGCCTGCGCCGCGGAGCTCGCGCCGATACCGGTGCTGAAGCCGAACGAGGCGATGATCGAGGAAGCCTGCGCCGCCGGATCGCGCATCGGCCTGCTTGCCACCTTCGCGCCCACGCTCGCGTCGATGCCGCCGGAATTCCCGCCGGGCATCGCGCTGGTGCCGCGCTGCGCGGAAGGGGCGCTCGCGGCCCTCGATGCCGGGGACGGCGCGGCGCATGACCGCCTCGCGGCGGAGGCCGCGCGCGACCTCGCCGATTGCGACGCCATCGCGCTCGCCCAGTTCAGCCTCGCCCGCGCGGCGGATGCCGTGGCGGCCACCACCGGCAAACCCGTCTTCACCACGCCGGACAGCGCGGTGCGCAAGCTGAAGCGGCTGCTGGCGGCCTGACCCACGGAGATCCCTCTCCCGCAGGGGGGGCACGACGCGACAACGGGATGCGTGAGCGTCGCGCGGGACACGCGCATGACCGGCTCGCGGCGGAAGCTGCGCGCGACCCCGCCGATTACGATGCCATCGCGTTCGCCCGGTTCAGCCTCGCCCGCGCGGCGGACGCCGTGGCGGCCGGCAAGCCCGTCTTCACCGCGCCGGACAGCACGGTGCGCAAGTTGAAACGGCTGCTCGCGGCCTGACCTGCGAAGATCGCTCTCCCGCAAGGGGAGGTTCGCGAAACGGCTGCGCCTCTTCTCCCTCTCCCGCCTGCGGGAGAGGGCCGGGGTGAGGGTGCTTCCGCGAGCGCCACGGCGCGGGTCCGTCTCTGCGCAGACCCCCTCACCCTCCCGCGCAAGCGCGGGCCCCTCCCTCTCCCGCCGGGCGGGAGAGGGGATGACGCGACAATGGAATACGTGAACTTCGCGCGGAAGGCAGCGCGGCGCATGATTGGCGGGCGGCATGCTGCCACCGGCAGCCACGCCCGGCGCAGCGCAAGCCCAAGCATGTCATCGCGCCGGACCGCCTCGCGGCTCCACACCAAATGCGTCCCCGCAACGGATTGCCGCGCGCGCAGGCGCGGATAACATCGCCCCCTTCGATGGAGACGATGAACCGATGATCCGTGTCGGCCGTCGCGCCCTTCTGGGCGCACCGCTCGCGATGCCCGCCCTCGCGCAGGCCCCCGCATGGCCGTCGCGGCCCGTGCGCGTCGTGGTGCCCTTTGCCGGAGGCGGCAGCAGCGACATCGGCGCACGGCTGCTGACCACGAAGCTGACCAGCCTCCTCGGCCAGCCCTTCGTGGTCGAGAACCGGGCCGGCGCCGGCGGCACGACAGGCACGGACTACGTCGCGAAGTCGCCGCCCAACGGCGAGGTCTTCGTGCAGAGCGGGCTCACGCCGATGGCGCTCGCGCTCGGCCTGTACCGCAACCTGCCCTACGATCCGCTGAAGGATCTCATCGGCATCGCGCCCACGGCGTTCGTGCCGCTCAGCATCGCCATCAACGCGAACGTCCCGGCGCGCAACGCGCAGGAGTTCATCGCGCTGCTGCGCGCCAATCCCGGCCGCTACTTCTTCGGCAGCGCCGGTGTCGGCACGTCGGGGCATGTCTGCTCGTCGAACTTCCTCACGCAGATCGACGCGAGGGCGGAACACGTCCCTTTCCGCGGGGGCGCGGAGCTCTACCTCGCGCTGCAGAAGGGCGACGTCGCCTTCGCGACCGACACGCCGCTGGTGTTCAAGCCCATGCAGGATGCCGGGCAGGTGCGCATCATCTTCGTCGCCACGGAAAGCCGCATGCCCTCGCTGCCGGACGTGCCCACGGCGCGGGAGATCGGGCTGACGAATTTCCGCGCGCATTCCTGGTACGGCATCTACGCGCCCGCCGGCACGCCGCAGCCCGTCATCGACCGCTTCGCCGCCGCCATCGAGGAGGCGCTGGGCGATCCCGCCCTGCAGCAGCGGTTCGACGAGATCGGCACGCCCGTCATGCGCGGCTGGACGCCGGCGCGCTTCACCGACTACCTGCGCGACGAGATCGCCTTCTGGGTGCCGCTGGTACGCGCATCCGGCGCGCAGGCGGGCTGAGGAAGCGCGGGCGGGCTGAGGAGGCGCGGCGCCCGGCCTACGCCGCCCGCCGCAGCATCCGCCCCGCCGCCGCATCGGTCGCGCCGCTGCCCTGCACGTAGACGGTCTGCCCGTTCACCCACGTCTCCTCGATCCCCGCCGCCGGCTGGATCGGGTCGGCGAAGGTGGCGCGGTCGGCCACCGTGTCGGGGTCGAACAGCACCAGATCGGCGAAAGCGCCCGCACGGATCGTGCCGCGGTCGGGGATGCCGAACACGGCGGCCGGCCGGCCCGTCATCTTGTGCACCGCCGCCTCCAGGCTGATCAGCCCCAGCTCGCGCGCGTAATGGCCGAGCACGCGCGGGAACGTGCCCCACAGGCGCGGGTGCGGCTGCTTCGCCAGCGGGCCGCCGTCGCTGCCGATCATCGACAGCGGATGCGCCATGATGCGGCGGATGTCCTCCTCCGCCATGTTGTGGAACACGCCGGAGGCGGGCAGCAGCCGGTCCCGCGCCTCCTTTAGCGACACGCCCCATTCGGCGGCGATCTCGGCGAGCATGCACCCGGCCATCTCCGGATGCGGCACGGAGTTGGTCACCTGCACCGGGATGTCCGGCCGCGGATCGCGCGCGGCGAGCGAGGTGGACGACGCGGTGTAGGGGTACATGTCGAAGGCGACGGGCTGCGTCCGCGACGCCGCCTCGATGCGCGGCAGCGTCTCCTTCGACCGCCCGTGGTTCTCCGGCTGGGCGCATTTGTGGTGGCTGATCACCACCGGCGCGCCCACGGCCGCACCGATCTTCAGCGTCTCCTCGATGCTCTCCAGCACGCCGTTCGACTCGTCGCGCATGTGCGTGGCGTACAGGCCGCGATGCGCGCGCAGCGCCTCGGCGATCGCGATCACCTCCTGCGTCGGCGCGGCCTTGCTCGGCGCGTAGAACAGGCCGGTGGAGAAGCCGGCCGCCCCCTCCTCCAGCGCCCGGGCGAGCTGGCGGCGCATCCTCTCGCACTCGGCATCGGTCGCCGCGCGGCCGGTGTCGCCGTTCATCGCACCCACGCGCAGCGACATGTGGCCGATCAGCGCCAGCACGTTCACGGCCGAGGGCTGGCGGCGGAACTGGTCGGCATAGGCGCCGAAACTGTCGAAGCGCCACCATTCCGGATCGCAGACCTGATCGAGCGGCGCGGGCGGGCGGGTCGCCATCGGTACCGGCGCGAGGCTGATGCCGCAATTGCCGATCACCGAGGTCGTCACGCCCTGCGAGGTCTTGCACGCCATGCAGCGCGGCCCGCACAGCACGATCTGGTCGTCATGCGTGTGCGCGTCGATGAAGCCGGGGGCGACCACCTTGCCGCCGGCCATCACCTCCCGCGCGCCGGACGCGGCGCCGAGATCGCCCACCGCGACGATCCGGTCGCCGTCGACCGCCACGTCGCCGCGCGTGCGCGCGGCTCCAGTGCCGTCGATGATGGTGGCGTCGCGGATGATCATGTCGCAGCGAAGGGCCATCGCACCGCTCCCCGTTTGTGCGGCGCGGAGCATGTCCGCCGCGCGGCGCCCTGCAAAGAGCGTTTGACCCCGCCCCGCGCGATCGGGAGCATGTGCGCGACAGGGGACCTTCAGCATGGGCATCAGCCGCCGCGCCGCCATTCTCGCCACCGCCGCCGGGCTCGCCGCACCGCGCATCGCCGGGGCGCAGCGCGCGAAGGTGCTGCGCTTCGTGCCGCAGGCCGATCTGGCCGTGCTCGACCCGGTCTGGACCACCGCGACCGTGACGCTGACGCACGGCCACATGATCTTCGACACGCTGTACGGCACCGATGCCGACTACAACGTGCACCCGCAGATGGCCGCGGGCCATGTCGTGGAGGATGACGGCAGGCGCTGGACGATCACGCTGCGCGAGGGGCTGAAGTTCCACGATGGCGAACCCGTGCGCGGGCGCGACGTGGTGGCGAGCCTGCGGCGATGGGCGGCGCGCGACATGTTCGGCGCCGAGCTGCTGGCGGTGACGGACGAGCTGTCGGCCCCCGACGACCGCACCATCGTGTTCCGGCTGAAATCCCCCTTCCCGCTGCTGCCGCGTGCGCTGGGCAAGACCACCTCCGCCCTGCCCTGCATCATGCCGGAACGCCTCGCGCAGACCGATCCGGGCAGGCAGGTGACGGAGATGGTCGGCAGCGGGCCATACCGCTTCCTCGCCGACGAGCGGCTGGCCGGCGCGCGCGCCGCCTATGCGCGGTTCGAGGGCTACGTCCCGCGCGAGGGCGCGCCGAGCCGGACGGCCGGGGCGAAGATCGCGCATTTCGACCGCGTCGAGTGGCATATCCTGCCGGACCCGGCGACGGCGGCCGCGGCACTGAACGGCAACGAGGTGGACTGGCTGGACTATCCCGCCAACGACCTCGCGCCGATGCTGCGACGCAATTCGGCATTGACCGTGAAGCTGATCGACGACCGCTCGCATTCGGTGCTGCGGCTGAACCACCTGCAGAAGCCGTTCAACAATCCCGGCATCCGCCGCGCGATCCTCGGCGCCATCGACCAGTCCGAATGCATGACCGCGGCGCTGGGCAGCGAGCCCGGCACGTGGAACGCCAATATCGGCGTGTTCGTGACCGGCACGCCGATGGCGAGCGATGTCGGCATCGAGGTGGTGAAGCCGCCGCACGACATGGCGCAGGTGAAGGCGGCGCTGGAAGCCGCGGGCTACGCCGGCGAGAAGACGGTGGTGCTGCAGGCCAACGACTTCCCGCTGCTGAAGGCGCTGTCAGAGGTCTGCGCCGATGCGCTGAAGCGGGCGGGGATGAACGTGGACGTGCTGGGCGCGGACTGGGGCACGATCGTGCAGCGCCGCGCGAAGAAGGAGCCGGTGGAGCAGGGCGGGTGGAGCGCCTTCACCTCCGGCTTCTCCGCCGCCGGGCTGCTCGATCCGGTCGCGCATCTGGGGCTGCGGGCACAGGGCGCGGGGGCGTGGTTCGGCTGGCCGGACAGCCCGGCGCTGGAGAAGCTGCGCCGCGACTGGATGGCCGCGCCGGACCTGCCCGCGCAGCAGGCGGTGGCGCGCGCGATCCAGGCACAGTTCTGGCAGGACGTACCCTATGTGCCGCTGGGCGAGTACTACCGGCTGACGGCGCATCGCCGCGATCTGGTGGATATCCCGACCGGCTCCTCGCTGTTCTACACGGTGCGGCGCGCGACATGACCGCCGCACCCCGCGTCGCGATCCTGCAGACCGGCGTTCCGCCTGCTGAGCTGGTGGACCGCTTCGGTCTCTACGATGCGATGTTCGCGCGGCTGCTCGGCGACGGGTTCGCCACGCAGACCTTCGACGTGCAGGCGGGCGTGCTGCCCGAGGATCCGTCCGCCTTCGCGGGGATGGTGATCACCGGCTCGTCAGCCGGCGTCTACGACGACCTGCCGTGGATCGCGCCGTTCGCGGATTTCCTGCGCGCGGCGCGCGGGCGGACGAAGCTCGCGGGCATCTGCTTCGGCCACCAGATCATGGCGCAGGCCTTCGGCGGGCAGGTGATCAAGTCGCCGAAGGGCTGGGGCCTCGGGCTGCACGAATACGCGGTGCAGGCGCGTGCGCCGTGGATGGATGGCGCGTCCAGCATCCGGGTGCCGGCCGTGCATCAGGACCAGATCGTGACCCTGCCGCCCGATGCGCGCGTGCTGGCCGGCAGCGCGTTCGCGCCTTACGGCATGGTCGACTATGTGGGGGGCACGGCGATGTCGATCCAGCTTCATCCGGAGTTCTCGCCGGAGTTCGTGGCCGCGCTGGTGACGACGCGATTCGGGACGCGGCTGACGGCCGCGGAGATCGACGCGGCGCTTGCGTCCCTCACCGCGCCGAACGACACGGCGCGTGTCGCGGGCTGGATCGGGCGCTTCCTTGCGGGGTAGTGGCGACGGACCTGTTCTCCGACCTGTGCGTCGGCGCACGTCCTCACTCCGGACTTCTTTTTTCGAACGGTGGAAAGGAGGCTGCGTTCTTCTTCCTCCGGCGGGAGAGGAAATGCGACGCGGCACTCTGCCGGATCGTAGCTTGGTGAATGCGAGCGCGGCCTGATAAGGGCGGCGTTACTCGTTGCCCTATGATGCTGCCTCTCACGACGACCCTCTCCCTCGACAGCGGTGGAGGCTGAATACGGCGCGGCACAGCGGCGTCACTCACCGATCCGCAACATCGAGCCTGCCACTTCCGCTCTTCTCCCGAAGACGGTGGAGGGGAAACTTGTTCCGCTTCCTTTGGTCCAGCGGGAGAGCGGAATGTGGCGCGGCACTTCTGCAAGGTCGTGACCCGTTGGGTGCAGGCGCGACCTGATGCGCGCAGGGTCCCTCACTGGTCTATGACGCGCACCCTCGGGCCAGGCGCGCTTTCCGCCGAATGCGATGGAGAGGGAGCACTTCTTCCTCTCCGCCTGCGTAAGCTTTGCGGAAGCTGAGGCAAGGAGCGCCACGCAAGGTCCCCTCTCCCGCCTGGCGGGAGAGGGACAGGGTGAGGGCGACTGCGCGGAGGCGAAACTTCTCGTCGTGGCGCTGGCGGAAGCACCCTCACCCCGGCCCTCTCCCGCGCGCGGGAGAGGGAGAAGGGCGCAACTGTTCCGCAGGGCCTTCGCCTGCGGGAAAAGTCAGTGGCGCAGGCTGCGACCCGATCCCAAAGGTACCGGTCACCTTGCCGAGGCGGACCGCCACCTCCGCCGCGGCATAGCGACCCAGCGGCTGCTTACCAGTTGATCCTGATGCCGACGGCACCCTGGGTGATGTTGGTCCGCTCGCGCCCGCCGCCGAGGTGCCACGTCTGGTCGACATGCGCGTACAGGCTGGTCATCGTCCCGATCTTCGCCGTCACACCGCCACCGACCTCGATCGCCGTGCCGCCGAACCGGCTGTCGACCCCGTCATCGTCGAACCGCGCACGGTCGGTCCCCGAGGCCCCATGCCACAGGTTCACCTTGCCGTAGGGCTGCCACAGCGTCGCCCCGTCCCGGCCGGTGTGCTGCAGCCGCGCGCCGATACGCCCCGTC
>JBBCJT010000115.1:0-38585 GCA_037190665.1 Rhodovastum atsumiense
CATCTTCTTCTCGGTGCTGCAGACGCGGCTTGCGATCCACGAGCTGCTGATCGGCGTGTTCATCGTGATGACGACGCCGGTCACGCTGATGCTGGTGGCCCGCGCGGCGCTTCACCGGGACCGGCAGGAGGGGCACGATCCCGCGGTGCAGCCCGAGCCTGCCGAGGCCGACGGAGAACCGCAGGCGCCGGAGCCGTCAGCGTAAGGGGCGGATGGCGGCCTTCCGGCTGGCGCGGGATGTCGCGCTTGCGGGAGCTTTGCGGGACGGCTGCGCCGTCACTCCCTCTCCCGCTTGCGGGAGAGGGCCGGGGTGAGGGATCTCTCCGCCAGCACTGCGACGAGGTCTCGCCTTCGCGCGCGTGCCTTCACCCTTCCGCGCAAGCGCGGGCCCCCCCTCTCCCGCCCGGCGGGAGAGGGGATTCCGCGGATCGCGTTTTTCCCTTCCGCACAACTCCCGCTTGCGGGAGAGGGCTGCGAGCGCCGCGGTTGCTACACTCCGTCCTGCCCGATCGCCCTGATCCACACCGTCGCCGCCACCGCCCCCGCATCCGGCGTGCCGATCGCGCGCTCCCCGAGATAGGCGGCACGCCCCACGCGCGGACGCATGCGCGTGGTCGCGTCCGCGCCCGCCTCGGCGGCGGCCACCGCATCGGCCCATGCAGCCTGCGGCGGCTTGCCGGCGGCAAGCCCGGCGGCGAGCGCATCGACGGCCGGACGCAGCGCGTCCAGCATGGTGCGATCGCCGGGCTGCGCGCCCCCCAGTTCCCCGACGGACTCCACCGCCGCCGCGAAGGCACGCGCCCAGTCGGCCGGCGCGGGCGAGGCCGGCAGGCCGCGCGCGGCGCGCATCAGCGCCGTCGCGTAGAACGGCCCCGAGCTGCCGGCGATGGCGCGGCGCAGCACCTCGCTCATCCGCGTCAGCGCCGTCGGTGCATCCGCCCAGTCGGCCTCGGCCAGCGCGCGGATCGCGGCCGCACCCCGGGTCATGCTGATGCCGAGATCACCGTCGCCCGCGGTGCTGTCGAGTTCGGTCAGCCGCGCCTCCGCCGCTTCCAGCGCCGCGGCGGCGCGCAGCGCGGCGGCCTTCACCGCGCCTCCCGCAGCCGTGGCGGGGCGTGCGGCCGGCGGCTGCCAGGCGACGGGCCCGACGATGATCGTGGGATGCGGCGGGATGCGCCCGCTGCCGGGCCAGGCCGGTGCCTGTGTCGGCGCATCGAGCCGCGCGAGGCGGTCATCGTCCACCGCCATCACCGTCAGCGACACGCCGGGCATCTCCAGCGCGGTGAGGAGATTGCCCGTCCACGCCCGCTCCACGACCAGCCCGCGCCAGCGTAGCCGGGTAAGCGCGTGGCGCGTCACGACCGCGAGTTCCATCGGCGGCGTGCCGCCCAGCCCGTTGACCAGCAGCGCCACGCGCGCGCCGGACTCGAGCTTCCGGTCGGCCAGGATCGTCTCCAGCATCGTGTCCACCAGCGCATCGGCGGGTGCGAGCTTGATGCGCCGGACGCCGGCCTCGCCATGGATGCCGAGGCCGAGCTCCGCCTCGTCCGCACCCAGCTCGAAGCCCGGCCGGCCCGCCGCGGGGACCGTGCAGGGGCCGAGCGAGACGCCCATGGTCCCGATGGCCTCCGCCGCCGCGCGCGCCTCCGCCGCCACCTGCTCCAGCGGCAGCCCCGCCGCCGCGGCCGCGCCCGCGACCTTGTGCACCAGCACGGTGCCCGCGATGCCGCGCCGCCGTGACGGTTCCACCGTGCCGTGCAGTGCCACGTCATCCGCGACGACGACGATCTCGACCGGGATCCCCTCCGCGCGGGCCAGTTCGGCGGCGAGGCCGAAATTCAGCCGGTCGCCGGTGTAGTTCTTTACCACCAGCAGCGCGCCTGCCTTGCCGGCTGCCGTGCGGATCGCGGCCAGCACCGCGTCCACGCTCGGCGAGGTGAACACGTCGCCCGCGATCGCCGCATGCAGCATCCCCGCGCCGACATAGCCCGCGTGGGCGGGCTCGTGGCCGCTGCCGCCGCCGGACAGGATGGCGACCTCGGGCGTCGGCGCCCGGTCGGCCCGCAGCACGACATCCTCGTCGGCCAGAAGCGCCTGCTGCGGATACAGCGCGACCTGTCCTTCCAGCATCTCGCGCACCACGCGGCGGGGATCGTTCAGCAGCTTCTTCATCGCGTTTCCTGCCCGGTCGTTTCTCGGCGCGGCCATGATGCACGCTTCGCGGCATCGCGGCTGCCCGCCGCCGCAAGTTTGCTGTTGCCGCGCAAACCGGGCCGGTCCAGCGTCGGCCTGCCGATGCGTCGTCCCCCCGACCCCGCCCCGAACCGCCGGGCCCGCCGGCCCGTCCTCCGCCAGATCCTCCACGACCGTCAGGCTGCCCGGTCCGTCCCCGGCGCGGCGGAGTAACAGATGCGCATACAGCCGGACCCGTTCGACCCCGACGCGGACCTGCCGGCGCAGGCCGACGTCGTCATCATCGGCGGCGGCATCATCGGCGCGGCCTGCGCGCTGTCGCTGGCGGAGAAAGGGGTTTCCGTCGCGCTCTGCGAGAAGGGGGTGATGGGCGGCGAGCAGTCCGGCCGCAACTGGGGCTGGTGCCGCGCGATGGGCCGCGATCCGGCCGAACTGCCGCTCGCGGTCGAGAGCATGCGGATGTGGAGCGGCATGAACGAGCGCGTCGGGGCGGAGACCGGCTTCCGGCAGGCCGGCACGATGTACCTCGCCGACACGCGCGCCGACCTCGCCGAGCAGGCGCAATGGCTGGACCACGCACGCGAGTACCAGCTCGACTGCCGGCTGCTGACGCCGGAACAGGTCGAGGAGGTCCTCCCCGGTGGACGGCGGCCATGGGCCGGCGGATTGCACACGCCGTCCGACGGGCGGGCGGAACCGTTCAAGGCCGTGCCCGCGATCGCGGCTGCCGCGCGGCGCGCCGGTGCGACGATACTCACCAACTGCGCGGTCCGCGGCGTGGAGACGTCGGCGGGACGTGTCGCCGCCGTGGTGACGGAGCGCGGGCGCATCCGCTGCTCTGCCGTGGTGATGGCGGGCGGGGTCTGGTCGCGGCTGTTCTGCGGCAATCTCGGCATCGACGTGCCGCAGCTCAAGCTGCTGCTCTCGGTGCTGCGTACCACCCCGGTCGACGGGCCGGACTGCGCGGCGGGGGCGAGCAACTTCGCCTTCCGCCGGCGTCTGGACGGCGGCTACACGATCGCGCGGCGGAACGCGGCGATCGCGCAGATCGTGCCGGACAGCTTCCGCCTGCTGGGCGACTTCCTGCCCACGCTGCGCAAGGGCTTCCACGAGATCCGCCTCCGCGCCGGCAGCGCCTTCCTCGATGAGTTGCGGCAGAAGCGGCGCTGGTCGCTCGATGAGCCGACGCTGTTCGAGGAGGTGCGCACACTCGACCCCGAGCCGAGCGAGGCGCTGATCCAGGAAGGGCTGCGCAACGCCCGCGCGGCCTATCCTTTCCTCGAAGGCGCGCAGATCGCCGGAAGCTGGGGCGGCGTGGTGGATGCCACGCCCGATGCCGTGCCCATCATCGGCGAGGTCGACGCGCTGCCCGGCTTCTTCCTCGCCACCGGTTTTTCCGGCCACGGGTTCGGGATCGGCCCGGGTGCGGGGCAACTGGTGGCCGACATCGTGCGCGGGGCGAGTACGCCCATCGTCGATCCGGCGCCGTTCTCGCCGAAGCGCTTCAAGCGGCTGAGCAGCACGGCCGCGTAGCACCATAAAGCGGGCGGGAACGGCGGGAGGTCATACGGCAACCGAACAGGAGGCTGAAACATGATGGCATCACGTCGTCTCTTGCTGGCGGGCGGGGCTGCCCTGTCCCTTGCCGGCCGTGCGCGCGCCCAGACCACCGGCGTGCTGCGGTTCGGCCTGCAGACCATCCCGCCGTCGCTGGGACCGTGGGAGCAGGTCGGGACGTCCGCGACCACGCTCAATCTCTGCCATCGCCGTGGCCTGCTTTCCTACGCACCCGACGGCGCGCTGCGCGGCGAGCTTGCGGAGAGCTGGGAGAGCGACGGGTCGACCGGATGGGTCTTCCGGCTGCGGGAGGCGCGGTTCCACAACGACAGGCCGGTTACCTCGGCGGACGTGAAGTGGACGCTGGAACAGGTCGCCCAGCCGCGTTCCACCGCCTATCTGCGCACGCAGATGCAGGGCATCGAGCGTATCGAGACACCGGATGCGCGCACTGTGCGGCTGATCCTCAAGGCGCCGTCCGCGGTTCTGCCCTACTGGTTCGCCGCACCGCAGATGGCGATCGTCTCGGCGAGCTCGCCGCCGGCCAGCCCGCAATCCGTGGGCGCCGGACCCTTCGTGATGGAGGCATCGGAACGCGGCACGTTCTACACGTTCAAGCCATTCCCGCGCTTCTACCGCCAGGGCCTGCCGAAGCTGCGGGAGCTGCGCTTCATCGTCTATGCGGACGAGAACGCGCGGGTCGCCGCATTGCAGGCGGGCGATGTGGACATGATCGAGTACGTGCCCTGGCAGTCGATCTCCACGCTCGATGCCGATGAGCGGTTCCATCAGGACAAGACCGACGGACCGTTCATGTACCTGACCTTCAACGGCCGCAGCGGTCCGCTCACCGATGCACGGGTGCGGCAGGCGATCGCCTTCGCCGCGAACCGCGACGAGGTGACCAAGGCGGCGTTCTTCGGCCATGGCGTCCCGCTCGGCGGCCTGCCGCTTGCCTCCGACAGCCCGTTCTACGATCCCGCCACCGCCAACCACTTCACGCTCGATCTGGCGCGCGCGAAGTCGCTGCTCGCGGCCGCGGGTCTCGCGGACGGGTTCGAGCTGACGCTGCTGTCGAACAGCACCAACGGCATGCACAAGAACACCGCCGAGGTGGTGCAGCAGAACCTCGCCGCGATCGGCATCCGCGCGCAGCTCGCGATGCCCGACTGGCCGACCTTCGTCGCGCAGGCGAACCGCGGGCAGTTCGACCTCGCCGTGAACGGCACCGTCGCCGACAATCCCGATCCGGACGGGATGGCGTCCGTGATCGACCCGAACCTGCCGCCGCACTTCAGCCGCAGCCACAACCTGCCGCTGCCGGAGCTGTCGCGGCTGCTGGCCGAGGGCCGCGCGGAAACGGCGATGGACCGGCGCAAGGCGATCTATGCCCAGGTGACGCGGATGTTCCTGGACCAGGTGACGATGGTGCCGCTGGTCGCCCGCACGCAGGCCTATGCCATGCGCAGGCAGGTCTCCGGCTTCCGCAACCTGCCGGGGCAGCTCACCTTCTTCTCCGGCACGACGCTGGAGGAAGCGGCCGTCGCGTAGCCGGGGGCTGCCATCGTCGATGGCATTGAAGGGCCGGCGCGATAAGGACAGTTGTCCAACGCGCCGGCCTTCGTCAGAGTGGTTGCAGATACGGGTTGAATCGCGTCCGAGCCACGACCGGATGGGTGTATGAGCCTTTCTGCGGTTGCCACCCTGTTCGCCACCGCCTGCGTGCTGCTGCTGGGCACGGTGGTGAACCGTTCCGTCCCATTCCTCTCCCGCTATGCCATCCCCGATCCCGTCACCGGCGGGCTGATCTTCGCGCTCGCAGCGTGGGGGGCGCAGGCATGGACGGGCTTCGAGGTCCGCTTCGATCCGGTGATGTCGCGGCCGCTGCTGCTCGCCTTCTTCGCGACCGTCGGCCTGTCGGCGGATTTCCGCGATCTCGGTCGCGGCGGGCTGATCCTGCTCCGTTATCTCGCGGTGCTCGCCCCGTTCGTCGCGCTGCAGAACGTCGTGGGCATGAGCACCGCCTGGATGCTCGACCTGCCGCCGAGCATGGGGCTGATCGTCGGCTCCATCACGCTGGTTGGCGGGCACGGGACGGGCGCGGCCTACGCGGACCTGTTCAGCGCCGGCTACAACCTTGCCGGTGCGCTGCCGATCGCGATGGCCGCCGCCACCTTCGGCCTGGTGCTGGGCGGCATCACGGGTGGCCCCGTCGGCAACATCCTGATCACCCGCTACCGCCTGTCCGGCAGTGCGCAGGACATCGCGCTGGAACAGCAGGAGGCGTCGGAGAGCGTCACCGTCACCAAGGCCGTCGCCGCGCTGGCGGCGATCACCGTCTGCATGCTGGTGGGCAACGAGTTCGCGCAGATGATGGCCGGCGCGCCGGTGACCCTGCCCGCCTTCGTCTGGGCGCTGCTCGCCGGCGTGCTGATGCGCAACGGGCTGCAGGCGGCCGGGCTGTGGCGGATGAGCACGGGGCCGACCGACCTGCTCGGCGGCGTCGCGCTCGGCCTGTTCCTCGCGCTGGCCATGATGCAGATGCGGCTGTGGGAGTTCGCCACGCTGGCGGGCCCGCTCGCGGCGATCCTGATCGTGCAGACCATCGCGTGCGCGGCCTACGCCATGTTCGTCGCCTTCCCCGGCATGGGCCGCAACTACGACGCCGCGCTGATGGCGGCGGGCGTGATCGGCTTCTGCATGGGCTCCACGGCGACGGCGGTGGCGATCACCCAGGCGCTCGCCGCGCGGCACGGCCCCAGCCCGACCGCGACGCTGATCGTACCGCTGACCGGCGCCTTCTTCATCGACCTCGTCAATGCCGGCGTGCTGGCCGGCTTCCTGGCCCTGCCATGGTTCAGTTGATGCGCGGCCTGCTGCTCGGCCTGGTCCTGCTGCTCGCCGCCTGTGGGGAGCAGCCCGACGCCACCCAGCTCCAGCGCGATGTCGAGACGCGGCTGGCGAGCGCCTTCCCCGACAAGGCGCTGGTGCTCGAATCGCTGGACCGGCAGGGGCGGATGGAGACGCTCGACGGCGGCCGGGTGGTGCACTTCAAGGCGCGGCTGCGGGTGGAGCGGCCGATCGACCTGGGCCAGTGGGGCGGCCCCAACGCGCAACTTCTGGCGGGCGTGCTCGGCGCCGGGTCCGGCGGCATCGCCGGGCTGACGCAGGGCGGCAACGCGGCCGGCGATCGCCTCACGGTGTTCGGCACATTGCCTTATCGGCCGGAGGGTACGGCATGGGTCGCCGCGGCCGTGCCGGGCCCGGTAGACACCACGATCACCGGCCCGCCCGGGCAGCAGAGTGCCGCGGAACGCCTGCTCGCGGGTCTGGCCGAGACGCTGCGCGCTGCACCGGCCAACACCGCGCCGACCGGCGAGGCGATCATCACGCAGGAACTGGAGACGGCGCGGCGCAACATCGAGGCGCGGTTCGCCCGGCTCACCGCCGGCTTCCCGCTCGCGGCCGGCGCGCCCGGCGGCACCTATGCCCGGCTCGCCGCCGCACTGGCCGCGGATGCGCAGACGCGCGGGGTGCGGCTGGTGGTGCTGCCCACGGCCGGCAGCGTGGAGAACCTGAACCTGCTCCGCGAGGGGCGGGTATCGCTGGCCTTCGCGCAGGCCGATGTCGCGGCGCTGGCCGTCGCCGGGCGCGGCCCGTTCGCCGAGGCCGGGCCGAACGAAACGCTGCGCGCGCTGCTGGCGCTGTTCCCCGAACACCTGCACGTCGTCGTGCGCGGGGACGATCCGGCGCGCGGGCTTGCGGATCTGGCGGAGCGGCGGGTGTCGATCGGCCTCGCCGGATCCGGCAGCCGGGTGACGGCATCGGCGGTGCTCGAAGCGGCCGGGGTCGCCGTCACCGAACCACCCGAGGCGGAGTCGCTGGACCCGAAGGCCGCGCTCGTGGCACTGGCCGCCGGGCGGCTGGATGCGGTGCTGCTGGTGGGCGCCGCGCCGTTCCCGCCGGTGGTGGAGGCGTTCGGCGCCGCGCCGCTGCGGCTGCTGCCTGTCGACCCGGCCGTGGCGGAGCGGGTGCGCGGCACGGGGCTCGTGCCGCTCGCCGTGCCGGCAGCGGCCTACACCCACCAATCCGCGCCCGTGCCCACCGTCGCGGTCGCGGCCCTGCTGGTCACGGATACGACGCTGACGCTGGCCGAGGCGCGGCGGGTGGGGGAAGCGGTGCTGGGCCGCATCGGCGCGCGGGAGCGTGAGCCGCTGGCGCTGATGGTGGCCCCGGGCACCGCGGCGCTGGGCATTCCCGTCCCGCTCCATCCGGCGACCGGCAACCTGCCGGGGGTGGCGCCGCGATAGGCCGACGGGCCGGCGGTCCATCGAAAGATTTGGCCGGCATGGCGTCGCGGCGTTAGGGAAGGCGCCGCAATGCTCAGCAAGGTCGCCGCGATCCTCACCTCCTTCCGCGACCGGCGGGAGGTGTCCGTCACCGCGATCGCGAGCCTGCTCGGCATGCCGAAAAGCAGCGCCTCCCGCCTGATGCGGGACATGGCCGCCTCCGGGCTGCTGGAGCAGGACACGGAAACCCGGCTGTTCCGCCCCGGCCCCGTGTTCCTCGCCGTCCAGCAGCAGCACAGCGGCAGCCTCGACCTGCTGGAGGAAGCCGTCGCCGAACTCACCCTGCTGCGGGATCGCTTCGGCCATACCTGCTTCCTGATGGGGATCGAGGGGACCACGCTGCAATTGCTGCGGACGCTGGAAGGGACGGGGCCGATCCGGGTCCATGCCACGCCTCCCTTCATGGGCGGCGTCGCCTTCTACCGTTCGCCCGGCCGGGCGCTGCTGGCGCGGCGCAGCGATGCCGAGGTGAGGGCGCTCTATCCGCGCGCCCTGCTGCGATCCACCGCCGCCGAGGCGCCTGCCGGCATCGAGGAACTGCTCGACCGGCTCGCGGTCGTGCGGCGGCAGGGCTACGCGGAGGCGACCAACGAGGGGTTCCCGAACGTGTCCGGCCTCGCGGTGGCGATCGAGGCGCCGGGCCAGCCGCCGCTCGCGCTCAACATCTGCTTCGTGGCCGCGCTGGTGGACAGGGCGGAGCGTCAGGTCATGGCGGACGCGTTGCTCGCCTCCGCCGGCCGCCTGGGGCGGCGGTTCGGGGATCGGGTCTGGGAGGAAGGAACGGGCACCGCGCGTCAGACAAGTTCATTCTGACTGGACCTTGTCCCGCCTGACGGGAATCATGGGCGTATCGGTTGGAGACCTTCCCATGCGCCTGTCCCGTCGCCTCCTCCTCGCCCAGGGGGCCGCCCTTACCGCCCTGCCGTCCCTGCCGCAGGCCGCGACCCCGTCCGGAACGCTGCGCTTCGTGCCGCAGGCGGATATCCAGGTGCTCGATCCGGTGATCAGCACCAGCTACAACACGCGCAACTTCGCCTACATGGTCTGGGACACGCTGTTCGCGCTGGACGCGGAGTTCCGGCCCCAGCCGCAGATGGTCGACCGATGGTCGGCATCCCCCGACGGGCTCACCTATGATTTCACGCTGCGCGAGGGCCTGCTCTGGCACGACAGGCAGCCGGTCCGTGCCGCCGACTGCGTGGCCTCGATCCGCCGCTGGGCGCGCAAGAGCCCGATCGGCATGCGGCTGATCGAATCCACCGCCTCGCTCGATGCCGTCGACGATCGCAGCTTCCGGCTGGTGCTGAAGGCACCGTTCGGCCAGGTCCTCGAAGCCCTCGCGACACTCTCCGGCTACGTGCCGTTCATGATGCCGGAGCGGCTTGCCGCGACCGATCCGAACACGCCGATCCGCGAGATCGTCGGCTCGGGCCCGTTCCGCTTCGTGCCGGAGGAGTGGGATGCCGGCAACAAGGTGGTGTTCCTGCGCAACGCCGATTACCGCCCGCGCAGCGAACCGGCGAGCCTCGCCGCCGGCGGCAAGGTCGTGCATTTCGAGCGTGTCGAATGGATCAGCATCCCGGATGCCTCCACCGCCGGCAACTCGCTGATGGCCGGCGAGGTGGACTGGTACGAGCTGCCGCATTTCGACCTGCTGCCGCTGCTGAAGCGCAACCGGCGCGTCAACGTCACCACCATCGATCCGCTCGGCTCGCAGGCGCTGATGCGCTTCAATCACCTGCATCCGCCGTTCAACAACATCCTCGCCCGCCAGGCCGTGGCCGCCGCGATCAGCCAGACGGACTATATGCAGGCGATGGCGGGCGATGACGCCAACTGGCGCACCTGCTTCTCGGTCTATGCCTGCGGCCTGCCGATGAGCAACGAGGTGGGGTCCGAATTCCTCAGCGGGCCGCGCAGGATGGACCGTGCGCGCGAGTTGCTGCGCCAGTCCGGCTATGGCGGGGAGCGCGTCGTGGTCCTCTCGGTCGCGGAGATCCCCGCGATGCAGGCGATGGCGATGGTCACGGTCGATCTGCTGAAGCAGATCGGCTTCAACGCGGACCTGCTGGCCACCGATCAGGGCGCCTTCTTCCAGCGGCGCGCCAACCGCGAGCCGGTCGATCGCGGCGGCTGGAACGTGTTCAACACCTGGATCGTCGCCGCCGACACCGCCAACCCCGCGGTGAGCCCGGTGCTGCAGGCGAACGGGGAGGCCGCCTATCCCGGCTGGCCGTCCGACCCGGAGATCGAGGCGCTGCGCAGCCAGTGGCTGCGCGCGACGACGCTTGACGAACAGAGGCGTATCGCGCTCGAGGTACAGGCGAAGACCTTCGCCGGCGTCAACTACATCCCCGTCGGGCAGTTCTTCCTGCCGACCGCCTACAGCCGCTCGCTGAAGGGCGTGATCGGCAGCCCGATTCCGTTCTTCTGGAACGTGGAGAAGCAGTAGCCCGTGACCAATCCCTGGCATCCCGACCGCGGCGACTATCCACGCGACATGATCGGCTACGGGCGGCATCCGCCCGATCCGCGCTGGCCGGGGAATGCCGTGCTCGCGCTGCAGATCGTGGTCAATTACGAGGAGGGCGGGGAGAACGCGGTCCTGCACGGCGATGCCGGCAGCGAGTTCTTCCTGACCGAGCACATCACCACGCCCGCCATCGGGCGGCGGCATCTCACCACGGAAAGCCTGTGGGAATATGGCAGCCGCGTCGGCTTCTGGCGGCTGTGGCGCGAGCTGAGCGGACGGCAGCTTCCCATCACCTGCTACGGCGTCACCATGGCGCTGGGGCGCAATCCCGAAGCGGTCGCGGCGATGAAGGAAGCGGGGTGGGAGATCGCGACCCACGGCCTGCGCTGGAACGTCGCCCCGCCGGAAGGCGAGGAGGGTGAACGCCAGCAGATCGAGGAAACGCTCGCGCTGCACGCCGGGATCTGCGGGTCGCCCGCGCTGGGCTGGTACAACCGTTCCAGCGCGCAGACCTACCGCATCCTCAGCCGGATCGGCGGCATGCTCTACTTCGCCGACAACTATGCGGACGAGCTGCCGTTCTGGGCCGATGTCGACGGCAAGGCGGAGCTGTTCGTGCCCTACACGCTCGACGCCAACGACATGCGCTTCGCGACCAACAACGGCTTCGCGGAGAGCGAGCAGTTCTTCACCTATCTGCGGGACAGCTTCGACATGCTGTACCGCGAAGGGCTGGAAGGGCGGCCGCGGATGATGAGCGTGGGGCTGCACGGGCGTCTCTCCGGACGGCCGGGGCGGACCATCGGGCTGATCCGCTTCCTCGATCACGTGGCGAAGCACGATCGCGTCTGGACGGCGACGCGGGCGGACATCGCGCGGCACTGGCGCGAGCACCATCCGCCGGCGGAGAGGTTACGGACGGTGTGGTAGGCGGCGGGGAACGCGGGGCTTTGCCCCGGGACCCCAGCAGGGGCGCTGCCCCTGCACCCCGCAAGGGGCCACCGGCCCCTTGACCCGGGTTCCTCAAGAGGGCCTTCGGCCAAATCGGTCATCTGCCCCCACCTCCTCGATAATCATCGAGGGGGTGGGGGCAGATGACCGACCTGCTGAAAGCCTTCCTGAAGGAATCGAGGTCGAGGAGCCCGTGGCTCCGCGTGGGGTGAAGGGGCAAAGCCCCTTCCGGGGCTCGGGGCAGCGCCCCGCGTCATCCCGCCGCGCCGTTCCCCTCCGCCGCCAGCGCCTCGCAATGTGCCAGCACCTGTGCGCCGGTCAGGTTCCAGGTGGTGATGCCGCCGACCATCAGCACCTGTGTCAGTCCCTCCGCCAGTTCCGGCAGCGTCAGCCCGAGCTTCATCGCGTTCGCCGCGTGCGCCTTGGCACCCACCGGCTGGTTCACCAGCGTATCCAGCAGCGCGAAGATCAGTTCCTTGGTCTTGAGGTCGAGCGCGCCGCCCTGGTCGCGGTCCTTCATCACCGCCGCGCGCATCACGCCATAGCCGGCGAAGGCGCCGGGCGCATGGCGCGCGAGCAGTTTGAAGTTGTCCGGCACGCGGCCGCTGGTCGCGAGGAAACTCGCCTCCGCCGCCTTCATGCCGTCCGCCACGATGTCGTTCATGCCGCGCCCTCCGGTGAGGGGACGCAGCCTGCACGACCCCGCCGGGGTCAGGCCAGCCAGGGTGGGACCGGCAATCCCTTCTCCCGCAGGAAGTCCGGGTTGAAGAGTTTGGACTGGTAGCGCGCCCCGCCGTCGCAGAGCACGGTCACCACCGTGTGGCCGGGTCCGAGGCGGCGGGCGACGCGGATCGCGGCGGCGACGTTGATGCCGGTGCTGCCGCCGACCGACAGCCCCTCATGGATCTGCAGGTCGAACACCTGCTCCAGCGCCTCGGGGTCGGTGACCTGCACCGCATCGTCGATGGGCGCGCCGTTGAGGTTCTCCGGTACGCGCGACTGGCCGATGCCTTCGGTGATGGAGGTGCCTTCCAGCGTCAGCTCGCCGGTCTTCACCCATGAATGCAGGGCGCTGCCCATCGGGTCGGCGAGCACGATGCGCACGTCCGGCTTCTGCGCCTTCAGCGCGAGCGCCACGCCCGCGAGCGTGCCGCCGGTGCCGCAGGAGCAGGTGAAGGCGTCGATGCGTCCGCCGGTCTGCCGCCAGATCTCCGCCCCCGTGGTGGCGCGATGGCCTTCGCGGTTGGCGAGGTTGTCGAACTGGTTCGCCCAGACCGCGCCCAGCTCCCCGGCCAGCTTGCGCGAGACGTGCACGTAGTTGCCGGGGTCCTTGTAGGGCTTGGCGGGCACCAGCCGCAGGTCGGCGCCGATCATGCGCAGGAAGTCGATCTTCTCGCGGCTCTGCGTCTCCGGCATCACGATCACGGTGCGGTAGCCGCGTGCGTTGCCGACCAGCGTGAGGCCGATGCCCGTGTTGCCGGCGGTGCCTTCCACCACCGTGCCGCCGGGCCGCAGCGCGCCGCGCAGCTCCGCGTCCTGGATGATGGCAAGGCCCGCGCGGTCCTTCACCGAGCCGCCGGGATTCATGAACTCGGCCTTGCCCAGGATCTCGCAGCCCGTGGCGTCGGACGCGCGGCGCAGGCGGATGAGCGGGGTGTTGCCGATGGCGCCGATCAGCCCGTCGGCGATGGCGGGAAGGGGGGGATGGTCCATGGGCGGAGCGTATTCCCCCCGGCGGAGAATGTGCGCCTCTTGCCACGGGCGGATGGAGGCGGCGGGTGCTCCATCGGCCGGCGGCCGGAGAAGGTTGACGCTGATCTTGACCGCGCGGTTGCGCGGGTCTTGCTTCCGCGCCACGTCACGCAATGCAGAACAAGCGGAAGGAACGCAGATGACGATTCAGCTCGGCCAGGTCGCACCCGATTTCGAGCAGGACAGCAACCAGGGCCGTATCCGGTTCCACGATTTCCTGGGCGATTCCTGGGGCATCCTGTTCAGCCATCCGAAGGACTTCACGCCTGTCTGCACGACCGAACTGGCCGAGGTTGCCCGCCTGAAGCCCGAGTGGGAGAAGCGCAACACCAGGACCGTGGGCCTGTCCGTTGATCCCACCGACCGCCATTCGGGCTGGGAGAAGGACATCGTCGAGACGCAGGGGCAGGCGCTGAACTTCCCGCTGGTCGCCGATCACGACAAGAAGGTCAGCGAACTCTACGGCATGATCCATCCGGAGGCCGATCCGGCGGTGACCGTGCGCACGGTCTACGTGATCGATCCGAACAAGAAGGTGCGGCTGATGCTGACCTATCCGCCCAGCACCGGACGCAACTTCGCCGAGGTGCTGCGCGTGCTGGACAGCCTGCAGCTCACCGACGCGCACAAGGTCGCAACGCCGGTGAACTGGAACCCGGGCGACGACGTGATCATCGTGCCGAGCCTGTCCAACGACGATGCGAAGGCGCGCTTCCCCGAGGGCTGGAAGGAGCTGAAGCCCTATCTGCGCGTGGTGAAGCAGCCGCCGCTCGCGCACAGCAAGTGAGCGTTCCGGATATCGGACCGGCCGAGGCATTCGCGGCGCTGCGCGAGGATCCGCTCGCGCAGCTCGTCGATGTCCGCACGGATGCCGAGTGGGCCTATGTCGGCCTGCCGGACCTCGGCGCGGCGGGCAAGCAGCCGGTGCTGATCCCGTGGCAGGTGTTCCCCGCGATGCAGGTGAACACCGGCTTCGTGGATGCGCTGCGCCGCGCCGGCTTCACGCCGGAGCACCGCATCCATTTCCTCTGCCGCAGCGGCGTGCGCAGCCTCGCCGCCGCGCAGGCCGCGCAGGCGGAGGGATTCCCGCACGTCTTCAACGTCGCCGGCGGCTTCGAGGGACCGGTCGACGCCGAGGGCCATCGCGGCACGGTGGCAGGCTGGAAGGCGGAGGGGCTGCCCTGGCGACAGCGCTGATACCGCCGCCGCAGGACCGCCCGGCCGAGATCGTCGCGGATGCGCGCATCATCCGCTTCGATCTCGGCGTGCGCGGAGCGACGTGGCGGTTGCAGCTCGCGGTGCCGGAGGGCGCACCGCCGGCGGAGGGATGGCCCTGCCTGTGGCTGCTGGACGGCAACGCGACCTTCCCGCTGGCATGGCGCGCATCGGATGGCGCGCGGGCGGCGGCGCTGGTCGGCATCGGCCATCCCGGGTCCGCCCGCTTCGACGTTCCGCGCCGCTACGGTGAATCCACCTCCGCGTTGAGCGAGGCGCCGCGGGACCGGTCCGGCGCGGCGCTGCCGACAGGCGGGCGCGAGGCTTTCCTTGATGCGCTCGGGGCGGAGATCATGCCCGCCGTGGCGCGCCGCGTGCCGCTCGACCCCGCGCGTTCGGTGCTGTTCGGCCATTCGCTCGCCGGGCTGTTCGTCATGTACGCGCTGCTCGCGCGGCCGTCGCTGGTGCGCCGCTATGTCGCGGCCGATCCGTCGCTGTGGTGGAACAATGGGGGGATCGTGCGCGACCGCGCGCTGTTCCGTCCCGCCGGCGCGGTCGGGCTGTTGCTGGAAACCGCCGGGGTCCGCCGCCCGGCGAGCGCGCCCCGCCCGCCAGGCTGGACACCGAACGCGCCTGATCCGCGTGACGTGGTGGATGGGCTGCCAGGGCTGTCCGCATGGCACCGCCATGTCGCGGACGCGACGCATGGGTCGATCCTGCCGATCGCGATCACCGATGCGCTGCGCTTCCTCGATGGCGCATTGCCGCACGAAGCGGTGCCGCTTCCGACGCGCTGACCGTGTAGGCAGGCATCGCAGATCAACCGGCGCGGCAGGCCATGTGAGGCCGCGCACGCCCGGTACCGGCGCAGGCAAGCGGCATGAGAGCGCCGTCACGCGACGTTGCGGGCATGCAACTAGCATCTGCCCATGCACGCGCACGCTCCTGTCCCCCTGTGCCGCCGCGGGCTTCTCGCGATGATGTTCGCGGCCTCCATAGCCACGGCGCACGCGCAGGACGCCGTGCTGGAACCGCTGGAGGTCTCCGCCCCGGCGGGGCGCATCCCGTCCCGGCTGTACCTGCCGCCCGGACCGGGCCCGCATCCGGCGGTGATCATGCTGCCGGACCAGCACGGACCCGACATGCGGGAGGTCTTCTACGCCGAACGCCTCGTCGATGACGGCATCGCGGTGCTGATCATCCATGTGTGGTCGCCGCGCGGCATCGTCCCCGAGGAACGACCGGCCGAGGAGACGGATCCCGCCGCGCTGCTGCCCGACCTGCGCGCCGCCGCCGGGACATTGCGCGCCGATCCGCGCATCGCCGGCGACCGGATCGGCGTGTGGGGCTTCGGGCTGGGCGGCGGCACGGCGATGCTCGCACGCGCGCTCGCCGATCCCGCGCTGGGGCCGGCGGTCGCCTTCTATCCGCCGTGCGGGGATCTGCAGGCGATGCTGCGCCGTGTCGCGGTGGGCGTGCGCCTGCCGCCGCTGCTGGTGGTCGCCGCGGAGGATGACGAGGCCGGCGAACCGTCCGCCTGCGCAGGCCTGCTGCGGGACATGAACGAGGACGGCGGCGTGGCGCGCGTGGTCACCGTGGAGGGCGCGACCTATGCCTTCGACACGATGCCGCCGCTGGCGCCGGTGGTCGAGCAGTTCTGGCCGAGGCCCGGCGGCGGATCGCTGCATGTCCGCAGCGACATCCTCGCGGCCGAGGAGGCGCGTGCGCGCGCGTGCTGGTTCCTGGCCATGGCGCTCGGTGCGCCCTCGGCGCGGCGATAGCGCGACCTAGATCCGGCTGACCCAGAGCCTCCAGACCGGCGGGGACTCATCCACATGCAGGGCCTGGGCGCGGCGGATCGCCTGAAGGTCCGCCAGCGTCAGCCGGGATTCGGCGCGCTGCGCTTCCTCCCAGTCGTCGACCACGAACATCTCCGACCAGTTCTCCGCCTGGACGATGTCCTGCGCCGCGCCCCACAGCCGCGCCCCGCAGCGCCGCCTGACGTCCCGCACCGCGGAGATCGCCTCGCGGAATGCCTCCGCCCGGTCGGCCGGGACGTGGTAGCGGATCGAGACCAGGATCTGCCCGCCGCGATAGGCCAGCACCGAGGCGAGCGCGGGGTCGGCATCGACATGAAGGCGGCGCCAGTCCTCGGGCAGCGGGGCGGTGGGATCGTCGATCTCGTCGGGCAGGCGCAGCGCGTGGCCGGCGAGCGCGAGCAGGGCCATCGCGATGGTGGCGGCGACGAAGGTGCGCGAGAGGCCGGCATGTTCGCCGACCCAGCCCCAGGCGATCGCGCCGCCGCCCATCGCGCCGTAGTAGATGGCCTGATAGATCGCGACCGCCCGCGCCCGCACCCAGGGGGGCGAGAGAAGCTGCACGATCGCCTGCAGGTTCGACGCGCCCCACATCCAGCCCAGGCCGAAGACGAACATCCCCGCCGCCGTCGTCCCCATGCCCGAGGCGAGCGCACAGGGCAGGGTGCCGGCGGCGCACAGCAGGCCCGACACGGTGATGAGGCGGTCCCGGCTCAGCCGCGCGAGCAGCAGGGGCTGCACCGCCCCGCCCGCGATGGCGCCCACGCCGATCGCCCCCAGCAGCAGGCCGTAGGCTCCCGCCCCGCCGCCCAGCTCCGTCGCCACATGCAGCGGCAGCAGCGCCCACAGCGCGGCCGCGCTGCCGTAGAACAGCGCCGAACGGGCGAGCGCGAGGCGCAGCGTCGGCGCGGCGCGGGCAAAGCGCAGCCCGATGCGGATCGCGCCCGCCAGATGCTCGCGCGGCCCTGAGGCGGACTGCGCCGGCAGTGCCAGCAGCAGGCCGACGACGACGCCGACGAAGGCGAAGGTGACGGCATTGGCGGCGAAGGCCACCGCGACGCCGAGCGAGGCCACCAGCAGCCCGCCGATCGCCGGGCCGATCGCGCGCGCCACGTTGAAGCCCATGGAGTTGAGCACCAGCCCCTGCGACAGTTCCGCGCGCGGCAGGGTCATCGGGACTGTCGCGGACCATGCCGGGCTGTTCAGCGCCGCGCCGACCGACAGCAGCGCCGTCAGCGCCAGCAGCCCCCACGGGCCGAGCCAGCCCAGCGCCGCGACCAGCGCGAGCACGGCGGAGACGGCCAGCATGAAGCTGTTGGTCAGCACCAGGAACCGCCGCCGGTCGGTGATGTCGGCCAGTGCCCCGGCCGGGACGGCGAGCAGCAGCACCGGAAGCTGCGCGGCCGCCTGCACCAGCGAGACCATCAGCGGTTCCGGCGCCATCGCCGTCATGGTCCAGCTTGCCGCCGTGGACTGGATCCACGTGCCGAGCGCGGTGACCAAGTTCGCGACCCAGAGCAGCGTGAAGCTGCGGTGGGCGAGGGGGGAGAGAGGGCCGGACGGGGCCATGCGGCATGCCATAGCATGCCTCCGGCGCAATTCTGCCCCTGCCGGGTTCCGTGCGGCGCCCCGAAGGCGGTAGAAGCGGGGCTGTGAACCTGCCCTTCGACCTGCCGGAATGGCTGCCCTGGTGGGCGCCCCTGATCGCCATCCTGCCGCTGGCGCTGTTCGTGCTCGCCTTCCTGCTGATGCCGTTCAGCGTGTTCGGCGTGAAGGGCAGGCTCGACCAGATCGAGATGCGGCTGGACGACATCCAGGCCGAGATCCGCACCCTGGCGCTGCGCCTGCCGGAGATCCGCACCGCCGCCATCATCGACGAACCGGATTTCCATCCACCCCCTGTACGCCGGGGGGCGGAGCTGTCCGCCGTGCCGGAGCGCCCGCCGATCCCGCCCGCGCCGGCCCATCCGGTGCGCCCCGCGCGCACCGAGCCGCGCTTCGACCGGTGAGGCCCGGGGCTTGCCGCACCGCCGTCCGGGGGTTCAAGTGGCGCAGGGACGGGGGATGATCCGATGCGCGTGACCGTGGTCCAGATGAGCCCCGGCGCGGACAAGGCGGCGAACATCGCGCAGGCCGGCAAGCTGCTGGAGCAGGCGATCGCCGACGACCGTCCCGCCATCGCCGCGCTGCCCGAGATGTGGACCTGCCTCGGCGGCGACCGCGAGGCGAAGTTCCGCGAGGCCGAGGACCTGCCGCCGCCCGGCAGCAACGAACCGGGCGGCCCGGCCTACGAGTTCCTGCGCGCCACCGCCCGCGCGCACGCCATCCACATCCATGGCGGCTCGCTCGCCGAACGGGCGGACGGCAAGCTCTACAACACCACCGTCGTGTTCGGTCCGGACGGGGCGGAGGTGGCGCGCTACCGCAAGATCCACCTGTTCGACATCGTCACCCCCGACGGCGCCGGCTACCGCGAGAGCGCGACCTACGGCGCGGGCGATGCGCTGGTGGCGGTGCAGGCGGGCGGGGCGCAGGTGGGCCTCGCCATCTGCTACGATTTGCGCTTCCCGGAGCTGTTCCTCGCGCTGCGACGCCGCGGCGCGGAGCTGATCTTCCTGCCGTCCGCCTTCACGCTGCAGACCGGCAAGGACCACTGGGAGCCGCTGATCCGCGCGCGGGCCATCGAGACCCAGTGCTGGATCGCGGCACCGGCCACCACCGGGCGGCATCTGGATGCGAAGGGAGAGCCGCGCATGACCTACGGCCACTCGCTGGTCTGCGATCCGTGGGGCCATGTGGTCGCGCGCAGTTCCGACGGGATCGGCTGGGCGACGGCGCGGATCGATCAGGCGCTGACCGCGCGCGTGCGCCGCGACATGCCGGTGCTGGATCACCGCCGGCTCGGGTGAGCCCGCGTCTCGCCTTCGTCGCCGCTGCCACGCCGCTCGCCGCGCAGTCGCGCGAGCGGCTGGCGGGCCGTTACGGCGACGCTTCCGAAGCCGAAGCGGAGGCCATCGTCGCGCTCGGCGGCGACGGGATGATGCTGGAGACGCTGCACCGCGTGATGCACCGCGGCGTGCCGGTCTACGGCATGAACTGCGGTTCGGTCGGCTTCCTGATGAACGCCTATGACGAGGAGGACCTGCCCGCGCGTGTCGGCCGCGCCCATTCCTCGGTGCTGCATCCACTGCGCATGCGTGCGATCACCGATGCGGGACGGGTGGAGGAGGCGCTGGCGATCAACGAGGTCAGCCTGCTGCGCGAGCTGCGCCAGGCCGCCAAGATCCGCATCAGCGTCGATGGCCGCATCCGCCTGCCGGAGCTGATCTGCGACGGCGTGCTGGTCGCCACCCCCGCCGGGTCCACCGCCTACAATCTGTCGGCGCACGGTCCCATCGTGCCGCTGTCGGCCAACCTGCTGCCGCTGACGCCGATCAGCGCCTTCCGTCCCCGCCGCTGGCGCGGCGCGCTGCTGCCCGCCACGGCCGAGGTGCTGTTCGAGGTGCTGGAACCGGACAAGCGCCCCGTCGCCGCGGTGGCCGATTTCCACGAGGTGCGCGACGTCGCCAGCGTCTCGGTGCGCGAGGACCGTTCGCTTGCGATGACGGTGCTGTTCGATCCTGATCAGGCGCTGTCGGAGCGCATCATCAGCGAGCAGTTCATGGCGTAGCGCGCGCGGAGCTGCATTGCTCCCTTGCAAAGCGACCGGGTCTCATCTCCATATCAATGAGAAACGATCGCCGCGCCTCGTTCATCGATGCCGATGGGCGGACGCCACAAAGCAATGGGGGAAAGCGACCATGCAGAGTTCCGCCGCGCGACGCCGTCCTGTGCAGGCAATCGCCAATATACGACGCCGCCCCGCTCTCGCGGCCGCCGCCGCGGGGCTCGTGCTGCCCTTCGGCCGTGCGCGTTCGCAGGGCGTGTTCCCCGACCATCCCGTCCGCATCATCGTTCCGGCCACACCGGGCGGCGCGATCGACATCACCGCGCGGCTGCTGTCGGAGCGGCTTGCGCCGAAGTGGCGCCAGCCCGTGGTGGTCGAGAACCGGCCGGGCGCGAACAACATCATCGGCACCGAGGCGGTCGCGCGGTCCACGCCCGATGGGCATACGCTCGGCGTGTCCGCCGTCACGCATGCGATCAATGTCGCGCTCTACAAGACGCCGTTCGACACGTTGAACGATCTCGTCACGGTCACCGTCGCCTATACCGTGCCGCTGATCCTCGTCGCCGCGCCGAACTTCCGCGCCAACAACGTGCGGGAGCTGATCGCGCTCGCCAAGGCGGAGCCGGAGCGCATCACCTTCGCCGGCACCGGCGGGGCCGTGCATCTGGCGGGCGAGATGTTCGCGCTGCAGGCCGGTGCGAAGATGACGCATGTGCCCTATCGCGGCAGCAGCGCCGCGCATCCGGACCTGATGAGCGGGCGCGTGGACATCATGTTCGACACGCTGCCGGCGGTGCTCGGCTATATCCGCGACGGCAAGCTCAAGGCGCTGGCGACGGGCGCGTCCACGCGCACCTCGCTGCTGCCGGACCTGCCGACCGTGTCCGAGAGCGGGCTGCCTGGCTACGAGGCGACGAGCTGGGGCATCTTCTTCGGCCCGGCCGGCATTCCCGCCCCGGTGCTGCAGCAGATCAACGCGGACATGGTGGCTGCGCTCAAGGAACCGCAGATCCGGGAGCGGATGACCTCGCTCGGGGCCGAGGTCATCGGCAGCGACGTCGCCACCGCGCAGGCCTTCGTGCGCGCGGAGGTCGAGAAGTGGTCGGACGTGGCCGCGAAGATCGGGCTGGAGAAGCAGTAGCGCCTTCAGCGGTCGGCGGGGACGGGATGCCAGTCGAGCCAGCGGCAGATCGCCCCGCCCATCACCAGCGCGCGGTCAGCGCCCGACAGCCAGTCCAGCGCCTCGGTGAACATCGTGACGGCCTGGCGATAGGTGCAGGGAAGGCGCGTGAGGTCGGTTCCCCAGAACATGCGGTCGGGGCCGAAGGCGTCGAAGACGCGCCGCAGGGGCGCGTGAAGACTGCGATAGGGATAGCTGTCCTCCGCCGCGCAGGGGACGGCGGACGCCTTCACCGCGATGTTGCCGTGGCGCGCGAGCGCGAGCAGGTCCGGCAGATGCGCGAGTGCGGCCTCGCCGCGATCCCCGGCCGCGATGCCGAGATGATCGACGGCGATGCGCAGTCCCGGATGGCGCGCTGCGATGTCGCCGAGCTTAGGCAGGTCGTGCACGGTGTAGATCATCAGCCGCAGGCCATCGGCTTCCGCCTGCGCCCACAGCCATGCGAGGTCGCCGTCCGCCAATCGCGCGCGCATGGCGGGCGGGCGGAGGTTGACGCGCAGGCCGAACAGCCCGCGCAGGTACTTCGCATCGCGCATCCGGTCGCGGCAGTCCGGCGTGTCCACGGGCAGCCTGCCCATCACCGCGAAGCGCGACGGGAAGCGGCCTGCGGCCTCCAGCGCCACGTCGTTGCGCTGCCCCTCCCATGCCGGCGGGACAAGGACGGCGGCATCCACGCCCGCTGTCTCCATCTCTGCGAGCAACGCTTCGGCCGACAGCGGCACGTCCCGCTGCACATGCGCGCCGGACTCGCGCGGCCACGGCCTGTCGCTGCGGTCGGCGGCCCAGATGTGGACCTGGGAGTCGACGATCATTGCCGAACTGTCCGACGGAAAGGGTAGGTCATGGAGAACACGCCGACGCACATCCTGCGCAACAGAATGCGCGAGAAGCTGGCGCGTGACGAGCCCGTCATCGCCATGATCGTGCGGCTGGTGCGCGGCATCGAGATAGCGCAGATCGCGGCCACCGCCGGCTTCGACGCGCTCTATGTGGACATGGAGCACAGCGGCCTGTCCTTCGATGCCACCGGCCAGATCTGCATGGCCGCGCAGGCGATGGGCGTGACGCCGCTGGTGCGGGTGCCCGCGATCTCGGTGGACTATGTCGCGCGCGTGCTCGATCTCGGCGCGCTCGGCGTCATCGCGCCGCAGATCCGCTCGGCCGCGGAGGCGCGGCAGCTCCTCGATGCCGCGAAGTTCCCGCCGCTCGGGCATCGCTCCTACTCCTCCTCCATGCCCCAATTCGGCTTCCGCAGCGTGCCGCCGGTCGAATCGAACCGCGCGCTGGATGCGGCGACGCTGGTGGTGCCCATGATCGAGACGCTGGATGCGCTCGATCAGGTGGAGGAGATCGCCGCCGTCGATGGCGTGGACATGCTGCTGGTGGGACCGAACGACCTGCTGGCCGAACTCGGCGCACCAGGCGATTTCGACAACCCGCGCCTGCACGATGCCTTCCGCAGGGTGATCGAGGTGTGCCGCAGGCACGGCAAGCATGCGGGGATCGGCGGGCTGGGCGCGTCGCGCACGGATCTGGTCGCGAAATTCGTGGGGCTCGGCGCGCGCTACATCTCGGTGGGGTCCGATATCGGCTTCCTGACCGCTGCGTGCATCGAGAAGGCCCGGCAGGTCCGCAACGCGCTGCCCTGAGAGGGCAGTCCCGCGGATCAGTCCGGACGCACGATCCGGAACATCAGCTTGTCCTCCGCCGCGTAGCGGATCGCGTCGATGAGGCGTGTGTAGTAGCCCGACGGCGCGGCGGGCACGAAGCCGTCATAGCCGAAGCGGCGGACGGACACGTCGAGCCCGGCGGCGATGAACGCGTTCGCGTAGTCTTCCGGCGCGCGGTCCTGCACCGGTGCGTTGCTCATCGCCGCAATGCGGGTGCGCCAGTCCGGCCAGAGAGGGCAGTCCGTGTGGCAGCCGGTGACGGCGTAGTAGACCCCGCCGGGCTTCAGCGCGTCGCGCATCTGCACGGCGTGGGCGGCGAGGTCGGGCAGCAGGTAGATCACCTCGTAGCTGAAGGCGATGTCGAACTCCGCCTTCCATGCGTCGAGGCTGGTGGCGACCTCGTGGCGCACGGGTGCCGTGCCCCGCAGCGCGTTCGCGGCGGCGACGGACTCGTGCGCGATGTCCACGCCCAGGCCGCTGCGGAAGGGCTTGAGCGCGTGGAGCAGGCGCAGGAAGCCGCCGCGGTTGCAGCCGAAATCCAGCACCGCGCGGGTGGAAAGGTCGGTCTCGGGGATGGAGGCGATGAAGTGCCGCCAGTAGGGGCGGTGCGCTTCCTCCATCCGCGGCTCGTTGGCCGCCTCGCTGTGCCAGGTGGCGTAACCGTCCGTCATGTCACTTCACGATCGCGACGCGCAGCGCGTTGGTGGTGCCCGGTGTCCCGAACGGGACGCCCGCGATCACCACGATCTCGTCGCCTGCCTTCACGAACCCTTCCTGTCCGGCGGTGCGGGTGGCGCGCGTGACGGTCTCGGTCATCGAATGCAGCTCGCTGACCACCACCGGATGCACCCCCCAGACCACGCTGAGCCGACGCGAGGTGTTCTCCTCCGGCGTCAGGCCGAGGATGGGGCAGGAGGGGCGTTCGCGCGCCACGCGCAGCGCGGTCGATCCGGTGGCGGTGAAGGCGGCGATGGCCTGCGCACCGATCGTATGCGCGACCTGCCGCCCGGCGGTGGCGATGGCCCCCGCGCTGGTGGGCTGCGGCGCGGGGCGGGCAAGGTCGGTCAACGTGCGCCAGCCGGGATCCTGCTCCACGCGGGCGACGATGCGGTCCATCATGTTCACCGCCTCGAACGGATACTGGCCGGCCGCCGTCTCCGCCGACAGCATCACCGCATCCGCCCCGTCGAACACCGCGGTCGCCACGTCGGAGGCTTCGGCGCGGGTGGGGGCGGGGGCGTTGATCATGCTCTCCAGCATCTGGGTCGCCACCACCACCGGCTTGCCGGCGACGCGCGCGGCCTGGACGATGCGCTTCTGCACCAGCGGCACTTCCTCGGGCGGCAGTTCCACACCGAGGTCGCCGCGCGCGACCATCACGCAATCCGTGAGCGCGATGATGGCGTCGAGGTTCTCGACCGCCTGGGGCTTCTCCATCTTGACCATGATCCAGGCGCGGCCATCCGCGATGGCCTTCGCCTCGGCCACGTCCTCCGGCCGCTGCACGAAGGAGAGGCCGACATATTCGATGCCCTGCGCGAGCACGAAATCCAGATCGGCGCGGTCCTTCTCCGTCAGCGCCGGGATCGGCAGCACCACGTCCGGTACGTTCACGCCCTTGCGGTCCGACAGCGGGCCGCCGACCACCACCTCCGTCTCCAGATGGTCGGGGCGGACCTTCTCCACGCGCAGCCGCAGCTTGCCGTCGTCGAGCAGCAGCGAGGTGCCGATCTGCGCGGCGCCGATGATCTCCGGATGCGGCAGGTTCACCCGCCGCGCGTTGCCCGGCGTGGGATTGAGGTCGAGGAGGAATTTCTGTCCGGTCTGCAGGTGCACGCGCCCGCCGCCGAAGCGGCCGACGCGCAGCTTCGGCCCCTGCACGTCGGCGAGGATGCCGATCGGCCGCCCGGTCTTGCGTTCGAGCTCGCGGATGATCGCGATCCGGGCGGCATGATCCTCATGCGAGCCATGACTGAAATTCAGCCGGAACACATCGGCCCCGGCATGGAACAGCCGCGCGATCACCTCCGGCGTGGAGGAGGCGGGGCCGAGGGTGGCGACGATCTTGGTGCGGCGATGCCGGCGGAGGGGGATTCGGAGGGCCATCAGGTGATCAGGATGGCACGGAAATCGTTCACGTTCGTCAAGGTCGGGCCGGTGACGATCAGATCATCGAGATCGTCGAACATCCCGGCCGCGTCGTGGGCGGCCAGCGCCGCGTCCACCGGCAGCCCGGCGGTGCGTGCGCGGGCGAGCGTGTCGGGTGCGACGATGGCGCCGGCGGCCGTGTCCACCCCGTCGATCCCGTCCGTATCGCCCGCGATCGCCCAGATGCCCGGCGTGCCGCCGAGGCCGCGCGCCAGCCCGGCGAGGAATTCGGTGTTGCGCCCGCCCCTTCCGGGTTTGACGGCGCGGATCGTCACCGTGGTCTCGCCGCCGGACAGCAGCACGGCCGGTGCCGCGACCGGCTGGCCGTGCTGGCGCACGGAGCGCGCGATCCCGGCCATGGCGATGCCGACCTCGCGCGCCTCGCCCTCGATCGCATCGCCGAGGATCAGCGGCGTGAGCCCGCGCTCGCGCGCGGCGGCCGCGGCGGCGTCGAGCGCCATCGCGGGCGTTGCGATCAGGCTGAAGCTGTTGCCGGCCAGCCGCTGGTCGCCGGGCTTCGGCGTCTCGTTGTCCGGATCGGCCAGTGCGCGCGCGACGGCATCGTTCACGCGGATGTTGTAGCGGGCGAGGATCGCGCGCGCGTCCTCCAGGCTGGACGGATCGGCCACCGTGGGGCCGGAGGCGATGATCTCCGCCGCATCTCCCGGCACGTCGCTGATCGCGAGCGTGACCACCCGCGCGGGCGAGGCGGCGAGCGCGAGCCGCCCGCCCTTGAAGGCGGAGAGATGGCGGCGGACGATGTTCATCTCCCCGATCGTCGCACCGGAAGCCAGCAGCGCGCGGTTGACCTCCTGCTTGTCGGCGAGCGTGAGGCCGGGCGCGGGCTTGACCGCAAGCGCCGAGCCGCCGCCGGAGGCGAGCGCGATCACCAGATCGTCCGCCGTGCTGCCGGCGACCGCGGCGAGCAGCGCATCCGCCGCCTCCGCGCTGCGCGCATCGGGAACGGGATGGGAGGCTTCCAGCACCCGGATCATGCCCGCCGGCACGGCATGCCCGTCGCGGGTCACGACCGCTCCCTCCAGCGGTCCTTCCCAGACGGTTTCCAGCACCTGCGCCATCAGCGCCGCGGATTTGCCGTAGCCCACCACGCGGGTGCGTCCGCGCGGGGGCGCCGGCAGGTGGCGGCGCAGCACCACGCGCGGGTCTGCGGCTGCGACCGCGGCGTCGAACAGCGCCCGCAGCACGGCCCGTGCGGCCGCGTCGTCCCAGCTCATGCGAAGTTCCCCTTCCCCCTGCGCGGGCGCAGTATGGCCAAGCCGGCCTCGCATCGCCAATTGGGGGGACGGAAAGGGGAGTGACGATGGCAGCACAGGACATGGACGAGGCCACCCGCACGGCGCTGGAGGCGGCCGCCTTCCGCCGGCTGGTGCAGCACCTGCAGGAACGGACCGATGTGCAGAACATCGACCTGATGAACCTGGCCGGATTCTGCCGCAACTGCCTGTCGCGCTGGTACCGCGAGGCGGCGGAGGCGCGGGGCGTCGCGCTGCCGGACGCCGCGGCGCGCGAGGTCGTCTACGGCATGCCCTACGACGACTGGAAGGCGCGGCATCAGGCCCCGGCCAGCGCGGCGCAGAAGGCTGCGCTCGCGGATTCACACAAGGGGCATTGACGGTGGCGAAGGCTGCGACCAGAACGCGCGCCCTTGAACGGAGGGACCGGATGTCGGCCACGCTCACCGAGGACAAGCCCGAGACCGGCGGCATCGCCGCCGACCGGCTGCGTTCGATCATCGACCGCATCGAGCGGCTGGAGGAGGAGCGCAAGGCGCTCGCCTCCGACATCAAGGACATCTACGCCGAGGCGAAATCCGCCGGATTCGACGTGAAGGTGGTCCGCCAGCTCATCCGCATCCGCAAGCAGGAGCCGGCGGAAGTGGAGGAGCAGGAGACGCTGCTCGACGTCTACCGCCGCGCGCTGGGGATGTAGACGCAGCCGTTGCGGATGCGGATTCTGCCGCGAATCCGCATCACGGCACCGAACCCTGATCGCCCCATTCCGTTGACCGGCCGTGGCCGCCCCCGTGCGGTCACGGCGGAGTCCCGCCGCGGGGCCGGCCCTCGCGCCGCCCTGTCAACGACAACGGGAGATCATCATGAACACATTCGCCACCACGGCGCTCGCCGGGGCCTTCGCCCTGCTCGTGCCCGGGGCCGTCCTCGCGCAGGGCGGCCCGGCCGCACCGGGCGGAGCCCAGACCCAGCCATCCCCCTCCGCGCCGCGCTTCTCGCCCGATCAGGTCAGGCAGGGGCTCACGGCGCTGGGCTACACGGACGTGTCCATCGTCTCGCAGGACGGCGGCGCGTATCTCGCCAAGGCGAAGAAGGAGGGCCGGGACGTGACGCTGCTGGTCGATCCGGCAGGTCAGGTCCAGGAACGCGCGGGCGGCTGACGGAACGCAGCGGGGAAGCGCATGCGCTTCCCCGCATCCGTGGCGGGGGCTGGCCGGATGTAACAGGCCTCTCCGGTTCGAGAAGCGGAGCCGGTTAGGGCAGCAAGATTGCCGTTCTCCGGCCGCCGTCATTCGGCCAGCAGAAGTCGTGCTTCCGGGAGGTCTTGGGCAACCGGGGGCAGAAATTTTTTGACTATTATCATCTTCGCCGGCTGGACGCGGGCCGCGCGATCTGTTGTTGCTGTCTCGTCATATTATCAGGCTGCCATGCTTGAGGTACGGGTGGCTGCTTCCGCCGCGAGGCGGGAGCTGCACGTCGTCGGCGCGGACCTTCCGCCCGTCATCTACGAGTTCGCGGGGCAGGACGTTCCCGCCCCGGCCAATTGCGATTTCGCCGCCATCGCCACGGTGTTCCTCGCCATGCGGTTGCGGCGTGCCCTGCACATCCGCGGCGCGGTGACCGCGACGCTGCTGCGCAACCTGGAGGAGTTCCAGGACGCCTGGGCCGCCTGGCGCGGCGATGCGTATCGGCCCGTAGGCATCACGTGCGACGAGGAGATCCCGGATCGTCCTCCTGCGACGGCCGACGGGGTCTTCGCCTTCTCCGGTGGCGTCGATGCGACCTTCGCACTGATGCGGCACGTCACGGGCGATGCGGGCCGCAGGACGGTCCAGCCGCGGATGGCGGTGCTGGTGCACGGCTTCGACATCCCGCTGGAAAACGACGCGGCGTTCCGCGCCGCCGAGACCAGCGCGCGCGCGATCCTGTCCTTCGCCCGGGTCCCGCTCGTGTCGGTCCGCACGAACTGGAAATCCGCCCTCTGCGGCGACTGGGAGGCGGAGTTCGGGGCCGGGCTTGCATCGTGCCTGCATCAGTTTTCCGGGATCATCACCCACGGCGTGATCGGCGCGGACGAGGATTACGGGAACCTGTCGCTGCCGTGGGGGTCGAACCCCGTGACGAACCACTTCCTCTCCGGCGGCGCATTCACGCTGTGGACGGAAGGCGGCGGGTTCACGCGGACGCAGCGTGTGGGCTTCCTGGCGCGCCATCCCGACATCGCCAGCCGCCTTCGCGTCTGCTGGGAAGGTCCCATGACCGGCCGCAACTGCGGCACGTGCGAGAAGTGCATCCGCACCAAGCTGAACTTCATGGTCTCCGGCTTCGAGCCCCTGTGCTTCGACCGTCCGCCGACCGATGCGGAGGTGCTCTCGCTCAAGCCGCGCAATGCGGTGCAATACGCCTATCTGCGCGAGATTCTGGCGGAAGCGGCGTTCAGGAAGGTGGATGCGCCGTGGGTCGGCCTGCTGTCGCGGGCCGTGCAGGCGTACGAACGCGGGCCTTCTTTCCCCCAGCGCCTGGCCGGACGGATGCGGCGCGAGGCGGGCCGGGCGCGGCGTGTGGCCGGGAGGGTGCTGCGCGCCCTGCATCTGCGTTAGGCCGAAGCTGCTGAATTTCGCGCGCGCGTGCCAATATGCTGCGGATGAGCGACGCTGTGACGGAAACGGCCCGGCTGCTGGAACGGATCGGCCGGATCGCGCGGCGCGCGGGCGGCGAGGTCGTCTATCGCGCGCTGCTGCTGGCCTTCGTGGTGCGGCGGCCGGACGTGCCGTGGAAGGTGAAGGCGCCGATCCTGGGCGCGCTCGCCTACCTGCCGCTGCCGATGGATGCGGTGCCGGACATCCTGCCCGGCCTCGGCTTCAGCGATGACCTGACGGTGATCGCCGGCGCGCTGGCGATGGCGGCCATGTTCGTGAACGACGACGTTCGCGCCCGCGCGCGGGCGCAGTACCGGGCCTGGTTCGGCACCGAGCCGCCCTCGGTCGCGGATGCGCCGTTCATCGAGGGTTCCCGATGATCATCGACCTGTCCGGCCGCACCGCCATCGTCACCGGTTCGACAGGCGGTATCGGCTACGCCATCGCGCGCGGCCTCGCGCAGTCGGGCGCGGCGGTGGTGGTCAACGGCCGCGGGCAGGCGGCGGTGGACGGGGCGCTGGCGCGGCTGCGCGCCGAGGCGCCCGTAACGGCCGCATTGCGCGGCGTGGCAGCGGATCTGGGCACCGCGCAGGGCTGCGCGGCGCTCGTAGCCGCCGAACCTGCGGCGGACATCCTCGTCAACAACCTGGGCATCTTCGGGCCGCGCGACTTCTTCGACACGCCGGACGAGGTCTGGGAGCATTTCCTCGCGGTCAACGTGCTGTCCGGCGTGCGGCTGTCGCGCGCCTACCTGCCGGGCATGGCGGAGCGCGGCTGGGGGCGGGTGATCTTCCTGTCCTCCGAATCGGCGCTGAACATCCCGGCCGACATGATCCATTACGGCGTGACCAAGACCGCCGATCTCGCGCTGTCGCGCGGGCTGGCGAAGCGCATGGCGGGGACAGGCGTGACCGTGAACGCGATCCTGCCCGGCCCGACGCTGAGCGAGGGCGTGCGCGAGATGCTGGCCGAGGAGGTGCAGCGCACGGGGCGGCCGGTGGAGGAACTGGCGGCGGATTTCGTCCGCAGCCAGCGGCCGAGCTCGATCATCCGCCGCGCGGCGAGCGTGGAGGAGGTGGCGAACCTCGCCGTCTACGTCGCTTCGGAATTGTCGTCCGCGACGACGGGGGCTGCGCTGCGGGTGGACGGCGGCGTGGTGGACACGATCGCGTAGCGCGCCCGCTACAGCGGCTGCACCACGGGATTGACCGCCGTGCGCCAGTTGTCGATCCGCACACGCTCCAGCACTGCCTGCAGGCTGCGCCCCTTCAGGGCCATCGCATGGATGTGGATCGTGTCCAGGTCGACGCAGCAGAGCACGGCGCCGAAATTGCCCTGCAGCGGGCCGATGAGCTTGCCGAGGCTGTCCCACACATAGAGCGGCTTGGAGGCGCGCGCCTGGAAATAGGGCGTGGGATCCATCAGCTTGCCGCTCTGCCGCGACGCATGGACGCCGAACACGGAATCGCCGAAGCCGCGATACAGATAGAACGCGCAGCCCGACATGCTGTCGGTGAAGATATAGCCCGGCGCATCGACCATGCCGAGCGTCGCCCAGTCCGCTTCATAAGCGACGTTGCACGCGTTTGCCTGCGGCGATGACTCGGCCACGCCCGTGAACGTCATCCCCTTGAAGTCGATATGCGTCGAGCAGGGGAAGTAGTTGTACATGATCTTGTTGATCAGGTCGGCCTTCACGCCCTTCACGTTCAGCGGTGAGGTGTGCGGGCCGGAGTTGAAATTGATCACTGCCCCCTTCTGGGACAGCACGTAGCGGATCATGTCCAGCGGAAGGGCCATGGCAGTTCACGCCTGAGCAGGAGGATCGGTCCCGATTCAGATCGATACGCTATCATTCCATGACGGGTCAATCGAACCGCCGGTTCAGCCGTACATCTCCGTCACCTCCCCCGCGTGCTGCTTCAGCACCGCGGCGCGGCGGATCTTCTGCGTCGTCGTCAGCCCGCCATTCTCCAGCGTGAACGGGGGAACCAGCCGCCAGCGGCGGACGCGTTCGGTGACGCTCAGCATCTTGTTGGCGCGATCCACGCCGAGTGCGACCGCCGTCTCGTCCATGCCCTCGGCCGGCACGATAAGCGCCACCAGATGCGCGCGCCCGTCGCCCGCGACCACCGCCTGCGCGATCTCCGGCTGCTGCATCAGCACGCCTTCCAGCCGCGCCGGGCTGACCATGTCGCCGCCGGAGGTCTTGATGATGTCGCGCTTGCGGTCGGTGATGCGCAGGTAGCCGTCCGAATCCTGTGTGCCGATGTCGCCCGTGTGCAGCCAGCCGTCGCGGATCGCGCCCGCCGTGGCTTCCGGATTGTTCCAGTAGCCGTGCATCACGAGGCCGCCGCGCACGCAGATCTCGCCGTCCCCGGCGATGCGCAGCTCCACGCCGTCCAGCGGCGGCCCCACGGTGTCGATGCGGATGCGGAAGGGCGGGTTGGCGCTGATCACCGGCCCCGCCTCGGTCTGCCCGTAGCCCTGCATGATCGGCAGGCCGAGCGCGAGGAAGAACCGCCCCACATCGGGGTCCAGCCGCCCGCCGCCGGACATGATGCCCTTCAGCCGCCCGCCGAACCGCTCGCGCACGCCCTGGCGCACCAGCCGCTCCAGCAGCGGGTCGAGCAGCCGGTCCAGCAGGCCGATCCGCTCGCCCTGCACGCGCCGCAGCCCCACGCCGAGCGCGCGGTGGAACAGCGCCTGCTTCCACGCCGGCTGCTTCGCCACGCCCTGCAGGATGCGGCCGCGGATCACCTCGAAGATGCGCGGCACGGCGGTCATCACCGTCGGCCTCACGGCGGCCATGTCGGCGGCCAGATGCTCGGTGCCGCGCGCGAACACCACCTCCGTGCCGATGGACGGCAGGAAATACAGCCCGACCAGATGCTCGTAGGAATGCGACAGCGGCAGGAAGGAGAGGTAGGTCTCGCCCTCGCCCAGCAGCGGGGCGAGCAGCTTGCGCGCGCCGCGGCAGTTGGTGAGCAGCGCCCGGTGCGGCAGCATCACGCCCTTCGGCGCCCCGCCGGTGCCGGAGGTGTAGATCAGGCAGCACAGCGCCTCGGACGGGATCGTCGCCGCCTCGGCGGCGAGCATGTCGACATCCGCCGGCGCGGACACCGCCTCCTGCCAGGACAGGTCGTCCCCGGCGGGGCCGTCCATCACGATCATCAGGTCGAGCGGCCCGGCCTCGCGCACCCGCTCGGCGAGCTTGCCGCCGGAGACGATCGCCGCCCGCGCGCCCGAATCGGCCAGCACATGCGCGTGATCGGCGACGGTGTTGGTGGTGTAGGTGGGCACGCTGACCGCCTGGATCGCCATCACGGCCAGCTCCGCGACCGCGAATTCCGGCCGGTTCTCCGCCACGATCAGCACCCGGTCGCCCGGGCCGATCCCCCGCGCGCGCAGGGTGGCGGCGAGGCCGGCGGCCGCGCGCGCCACCTCCGCCCAGGTCAGGGATCGCCACTGCTTGTCGCGGAAGGCGCGGAACAGCACGCGCGCGGGCCACAGTCGGGCGCGGTCGAACAGCATCGTCGGAAGGTTGGGCCAGTCCGGGTATGGTGCCGCCAATACTCCCCCCTTGCCGGGGGGCCGGCGCATGGGCATGACCCTTGGACCCCCGCGTTCCTCAACCATATGGGCAGCACATGCCGCACCGCGCCGCAACAACCGCCCCGACGACCCGCAGCCCGGAAGCGGCCGCCACCGCGCCCGTGGTGTCCGACCTGCCGAACTGGGACCTCGCCGACCTCTACCCCGCGCCCGACAGCAAGCTGCTGACCGGCGACCTTAGCGCCGCGGAAGCGGATGCGAAGGCGTTCAACGCGCGCCATGCCGGCAAGCTCGCGGGCATGACGGGGGCGGCGCTGGCCGCCGCCATCGCCGAATACGAGCGCATCGAGGAGGTGCTGGGCCGGGTGATGTCCTACGCCCAGCTCATGTTCAGCGCCGACAGTTCCGATCCGGCGGTGGGCAAGTTCTACCAGACGATGCAGGAGCGGGTGACGTCGATCAGCTCCGAACTGCTGTTCTTCAGCCTCGAACTCAACCGGATCGAGGAAGCGCCGCTGGCGGAGAAGCTGCGCGACCCCGCGCTCGCCCGCTGGCAGCCGTGGTTGCGCGACCTGCGCGTGTTCCGCCCGCACCAGCTCTCCGACGAGGTCGAGAAGCTGCTGCACGAGAAGGAGGTCACCGGCCGGTCCGCCTGGTCGCGCCTGTTCGACGAGACGATCGCGAACATGCGCATCCCGCTGAACGGCGAGAAGCTCACCGTCTCCGCCACGCTCAACAAGCTGTCCGACCGCGACCGGACGGTGCGCGAGCAGGCGGCGAAGGCCATCGGCACCACGCTGAACGAGAACGTCCGCCTGTTCTCGCTGGTGACCAACACGCTCGCCAAGGACAAGGCGATCGTGGACGAGTGGCGCCGGTATCCGCGCCCGGGCAGCTACCGCAACCGCGCCAACATGGTCGAGGACGAGGTGGTGGACGCGCTGGTGAAGGCGGTCGTCGCCGCCTATCCGCGCCTGTCGCACCGCTACTACACGCTGAAGGCGAAGTGGCTGGGCCTGCCGAAGCTGGAGCACTGGGACCGCAACGCGCCCCTGCCCGACGAGGCGGACCGGGAGATCCCGTGGCCGGAAGCGGTGGAGCGCGTGCTCGACAGCTACGGCGCGTTCAGCCCGGAGCTGGCCGATATCGGTGCGCGGTTCTTCGAGCGGCCGTGGATCGACGCGGCGCTCCGGCCGGGCAAGGCGTCCGGCGCCTTCGCCCATCCCACCGTGCCGTCCGCCCACCCGTATCTGCTGCTGAACTACCACGGCAAGACGCGCGACGTGATGACGCTCGCGCACGAGCTCGGCCACGGCGTGCATCAGGTGCTGGCCGGCGCGCAGGGCTACCTGATGTCCTCCACGCCGCTCACGCTCGCCGAGACCGCCTCGGTGTTCGGCGAGATGCTGACCTTCCGCGGCCTGCTCGACAGCGAGACCGATCCGCGCCGCAAGCGCGCGATGCTCGCCGCCAAGGTCGAGGACATGCTGAACACGGTGGTGCGGCAGATCGCCTTCTACCGCTTCGAGACGAAGCTGCATGACGAGCGCAAGCACGGCGAGATCGTGCCCGACCGGATCGGCCAGATCTGGCTCGACGTGCAGACCGAAAGCCTTGGCCCCGCCTTCAACTTCACGCCGGAGTACCGGACCTTCTGGGCCTACGTGCCGCATTTCGTGCACACGCCCTTCTACGTGTACGCCTACGCCTTCGGCGACTGCCTCGTGAACGCGCTGTACGGCGTGTTCCAGTCGGGGCATCCGGGCTTCCAGAAGAAGTACCTGGAAATGCTGAAGGCGGGCGGGACGAAGCGGCACAAGGATCTGCTGGCGCCCTTCGGCCTCGATGCCTCGGACCCCGCGTTCTGGACGCGCGGGCTGGATGTGATCTCGGGCTTCATCGACGAGATCGAGACCAGCCTTGCCTGAGAACGACCGCTCCACGCTGTTCGGGGAGCTGCGCCGCATGGCGCAGACCTCGGGCGCGGTGGCGGGCATCGGTGCGCGCGTCGCCGGCGCGCGGCTGTTCGGCATCCGGGGCGACCGCTCCCAGCACGCGGAGGACCTGAAGACCATCCTGGGCGGGCTGAAGGGCCCGATCATGAAGGTCGCGCAGTTCCTCTCCACGATCCCGGACGCGCTGCCGGCGGAGTACGCGCAGGAACTGTCGCAGCTTCAGTCCAACGCGCCGCCGATGGGCTGGCCGTTCGTGCGCCGGCGCATGGCGAGCGAGCTGGGCCCGGACTGGCAATCGCGTTTCGCCACCTTCGGCCAGAACGCCGCGGCCGCCGCCTCGCTGGGGCAGGTGCATCGCGCGACGCTGCCGGACGGGCGCGAGGTCGCCTGCAAGCTGCAATACCCGGACATGCCCTCGGTCGTGGAAGCCGACCTGCGGCAGGTGAAGCTCGCCATCGCGGTGCTGCGGCGGATGGACAACGCCATCCACCACGACGAGATCTACAAGGAACTGTCCGCCCGGCTGCGCGAGGAACTCGACTACGAGCGCGAGGCCGCGCAGATGCGGCTGTACCGCATCATGCTGCGCGACACGCCGATCGTGCACGTGCCGGAGCCTGTCGGCGGCTACTGCACGCGGCGGCTGCTGACCATGACGTGGCTCGACGGCCGCCCGCTCGCGCAGCGGCTGGAGGAGGACCCGCCGCAGGAGGAGCGCAACGCGATCGCGGAGGCGCTGTTCCGCGCGTGGTATCTGCCCTTCTACCGCTACGGCGTGATCCACGGCGATCCGCACATGGGCAACTATCAGGTGCGGCCGGACGGCACGGTGAACCTGCTGGATTTCGGCACCATCCGCGTCTTTCCGGCGCGTTTCGTGCGCGGCGTGATCGACCTGTACGAGGCCGTGCGCGACGAGGACATGACGCGCGCGCGGGCGGCGTATGCGACCTGGGGCTTCGAGAACCTGTCGGACGAGCAGCTCGACGTGCTGAACCTGTGGGCGCGCTTCCTCTACGAGCCGCTGCTCGACGACCGCGTGCGCCGCATCCAGCTCACCGACGATCCGCTGTTCGGCCGGGCGGTGGTGGAGAAGGTACATCAGGGGCTGCAGCGCACCGGCGGGGTGACGCCGCCGCGCGAGTTCGTGCTGATGGACCGCAGCGCCATCGGCCTCGGCGCGGTGTTCCTGCGGCTGCGGGCGGAACTCAACTGGAGCCGCCTGTTCCGCGAGCTGATCGCCGATTTCGACGCGGACGCGCTCGCCGCGCGGCAGGAAGCGGCATTGGCCGAGGCGGGCGTACCGCAGGCGGTCTGACCTGGTGTTGTGCCCTCTCCTGCTTGGCGGGAGAGGGAGGGGCCCGCGCTTGCGCGGGAGGGTGAGGGGGTTTGCGCGGAGGCGAAACCTCGCCGCGGCGCCCTCGGACAAACCCTCACCCCGGCCCTCTCCCGCAGGCGGGAGAGGGAGTCCCGCTCAGACGTTGAAGCGGAACAGCATCACGTCGCCGTCGCGGACGACGTATTCCTTGCCTTCCACCCGCATCTTGCCGGCTTCCTTCGCGCCCTGCTCGCCGCCGAGGCCCACGTAGTCCTCGTACGCGATGGTCTCCGCCGCGATGAAGCCGCGCTCGAAATCGCCGTGGATCACGCCGGCTGCGCCTGGCGCCCTGGTGCCGCGCACGATGGTCCAGGCGCGCGCCTCCTTCGGACCGACGGTGAAGTAGGTGATCAGCCCCAGCAGGTCGTACCCGGCGCGGATCACGCGATCGAGCCCGCTATCCTCCAGCCCGAGCCCGGTGAGGAACTCCGCCTTGTCCCCTTCCGGCAACTGGCTGATCTCCGCCTCGATCGCCGCCGAGACCACCACCGCGCGCGCCCCTTCCGCCGCCGCACGCGCCGCGACGCGCGCGCTCTGCGCGTTGCCGGTCGCGGCCGAGGCTTCCTCGACGTTGCACACGTACAGCACCGGCTTGGTGGTCATGAGCTGCAGCGCACGCGCCGCCGCTTCCTGCCCGGCCGGGATCGCCGTCCGCGCGGGGCGGCCTTCCTGCAGCGCCGCGACCATCGGCTCCATCAGCGCGACCTGCGCGGCCGCTTCCTTGTCGTTGCCGCGCGCCTTCTTCTGCGCCGCGACCAGCCGCTTCTCCAGGCTTTCCAGGTCGGCGAGCATCAGCTCCGTCTCGACCGTCTCCGCATCGCGGATCGGGTCGATGCTGCCCTCGACATGGGTAACATCGTCATCCTCGAAGCAACGCAGCACGTGGATGATCGCGTCCACCTCGCGGATGTTGGCGAGGAACTGGTTGCCCAGCCCCTCGCCGCGGGAGGCGCCGCGCACGAGGCCGGCGATGTCCACGAACTCCAGGCTGGTCGGCACGGTCTTCTGCGACTTGCCGATCCGCGTCAGCATGTCGAGCCGCGGATCCGGCACGGCGACGCGGCCGACATTCGGCTCGATCGTGCAGAACGGATAGTTCGCCGCCTGCGCCGCCGCGGTCGCCGTCAGCGCGTTGAACAGCGTGGACTTGCCCACGTTGGGCAGTCCGACGATCCCGCAATTGAACCCCACCGCGGTCCCCTATGGTTTGCCGGACGGGGCCAGGAACGCGACCCGCGTCATGAAGTCCTCGGGCTTGCCGGCCGCCAGCAGCGGCGCCGCATCGGCCACCGCATCCAGCAGCGTGGTGACCCATTCCACGTCCACCTTGGCGAAATCGCCGAGCACGTGGCCCGTCACCCGTTCCTTGATGCCGGGATGGCCGATGCCCAGCCGCACGCGCCAGAAATCCGGCGTCCCGAGCCGCTGGGCCATGCTGCGCAGCCCGTTATGCCCGGCCGTGCCGCCGCCCTTCTTCACCCGCACCTTGCCCGGCGCGAGGTCGAGCTCGTCGTGGAAGGCGGTGATCGCGTCCACGGGCAGCTTGAAGAAGGCGGATGCCGCCTGCACCGCTTCGCCCGACAGGTTCATGTAGGTCATCGGCTTGAGCGCGAGCACGCGCACGCCGCCCACCTGGCCTTCGGCGAACAGCCCCTTGAAGCGGCTGCGCCACGGCGAGAAGCCGTGGCGATGCGCGATGCGGTCCAGCGCCATGAAGCCGATGTTGTGGCGCTGGCGCGCCATGCCGGGCTCGGGGTTGCCGAGCCCGGTCCAGAGCAGCATGGAACCCGCCGCTTACTTCTTCTGCGGTGCGGTCTTGGCCGCGGCCGCCGCCGCAGGGGCGGGGGCTGCTGCCTCGGCCGTCGCCGCCGTCTCCTGCGCCTTGGTCGGGGGCGCGACGGTCGCGATGACGAAGTCGCGGTCCACGATGGTCGGCTTCACGCCCTCGGTGCCCGTGAGCGTGGAGAAGCGGATCGTCTCGCCGATGTCCATGCCGCCGAGATCGACGTCGAAGGAGGCCGGCACCGAATCCGGATCGGCCCAGACCTCGACCGCGTGGCGGACCACGTTCAGCACGCCGCCCTTCTTCAGGCCGGGGCAGGTCGCCTCGTTGAGGAAGTGCACGACGACGGCGACGCGGATCTTCTCACCCGGCGCGAGGCGCTGGAAATCGACATGCTCGGGCCGGTCGCTGACCGGATGGAGCTGGATGTCGCGCATCAGCGCGCGCTCGCTCTTGCCGTCGATCTTCAGTTCGTAAAGACGGGACTTCCAGCCGGGGCGCGTCATCTCGCGCATCACCAGCTTGGGGTCCAGCGCGATCATCGTCGGCTCCTGCCGGGCGCCGTAGATCACCGCAGGCACCTTGCCCGCCCGCCGAGTTGCGCGCGCCACCCCCTTGCCGGCACGGGCGCGAAGCTCGGCCTCGATGGGAACCATCTCGGTCATGTTGTCCGCTCCTTGAAAAACACCTGCGCCGGCCTCCAGGGGTGCCGGCGCGGGGCGGGAGGTAGCCGAAGACAGGCCCGCCCACAACAGCGACGGCGTTGACCCGGCTGCGTAGGCCGCGCAACGGTCCCGGCATGGACGGCGAGATTTTCTTCCTTCTGGTGCCGCTCGCGATCATTGCGGGCTGGGTGCTCGGCATCCGCGGCTATGTGCTGGCCAAGCGCGCGCAGGGCGACCTCGCGCGGCTGCGGGCCGCGATGGCGGCCGCCGGCATCGCGGTGCCGGACACCGCGCCGCTGCCGTTCCCGGCCCCGCCCCGGCCCGCGCCGGAGCCTGAGGCTGAGCCTGAGTTCGCGCCCCGTCCCGCGGCGGCCGCCTCGCC
>JBBCJT010000116.1:0-10352 GCA_037190665.1 Rhodovastum atsumiense
CGTCTGCCACCCCCCCCCCGAATCGGGAGGGGTGAGGCAGACGATTCGCTCAAAGTCTTCCCGGGGAATCGGGGTCCAGGGGCCCGTGGCTCCTGGCGGGTGCAGGGCGGAGCCCTGCCGGGGAGCGGGGCAGCGCCCCGCGTCCTCCCGTGCTGAGCCTGATCACGGAGCCTTTCGCGCTCGGCTTCATGCGTCGCGCGCTCGTCGGCTGTCTTGCGCTGTCGCTCGCCGGCCCGCCGCTCGGTGTGTTCCTCGTACTGCGGCGGATGAGCCTGATGAGCGACGTGCTCCAGCACGGCATCCTGCCCGGCATCGCCGCGGGGTTCCTCGTGGCGGGGCTCTCGGTCCCGGCGATGGGGCTGGGCGGCTTCCTTGCCGGGCTCGCCGTGGCACTGCTCGCGGGCTGGCTCGCGCGTGCGACGGGCGGGCGGGAGGATGCGCAGCTCGCCGGCATGTATCTGATCGCGCTCGCGCTCGGCGTGGCGATGCTGTCGTCGCGGCCGGGGCTCGATCTGTCGCACGTGCTGTTCGGTTCGGTGCTGGGCGTGGATGACACGGCGCTGCTGCTGATGGCGGGCAGCGCCTCGGTGGTGCTGATCGGCCTCGCCGTCGCGTGGCGGCCGCTTGCGCTGGAGAGCTTCGACCCGCTGTTCCTGGCCGGCATCGGCGGGCGCGGGGGGGCGTGGCACCTGCTGTTCCTGGCGCTGGTGGTGCTGTGCGTGGTCGCGGGCTTCACCGCGCTCGGCACGCTGATGTCGGTGGGGCTGATGATGCTGCCGGCGGTCGCGTCCCGGCACTGGAGCGGTTCGCTCGCGGGGCAGGCCTGCGCGTCGGTGGCCATCGGCGCGTTGTCCTCGCTCGTCGGCCTGCTGCTGTCCTACCATGCGGACCTGCCGGCGGGACCGGCGGTGGTGCTGTCGGCCGGCGCGCTCTGGCTGGGCTCGGTGGCTGCCGGCCCGCGGGCGAGCCTGCTGCTTCAGGTGCTGCGCCGGCCGCATCTCGCCGGCTAGCCAGAGACGCCGCGGCGCGGGACAACGCCGGACCAGCGAACGGGGAGGCCGAGGATGGGCAAGACGGACACGATGGGGCGTATCGAGGCGATCCTGCCGGAGCTGGCCGCCACGCGGCAGGACATCCACACCCATCCCGAGCTGGGGTTCGAGGAGACGCGCACCGCCGCACTGGTGGCGGAGAAGCTGCGCGGCTGGGGCATCGAGACGGTGGAGGGCGTGGGCCGCACCGGCGTGGTCGGCACGCTGCGCGGCAGGCGGCCGGGGCAGGGGGCGATCGCGCTCCGCGCCGACATGGACGCGCTGGCGCTGACCGAGACGACGGGCCTTCCCTACGCATCCGTCAACACGGGCCGGATGCATGCCTGCGGCCATGACGGGCACACCACGATGCTGCTGGGCGCGGCGCAACTGCTGGCCGAGCAGCCCGATTTCGCCGGCACCATCCACTTCATCTTCCAGCCGGCCGAGGAAGGCCGCGGCGGCGCGGTGGCGATGCTGGACGACCGGCTGTTCGAGCGGTTCCCGGCCGACGCGGTCTACGGCATGCACAACATGCCCGGTGTTCCGGTGGGGCAGTTCGCGATCCGCAAGGGTGCGCTGATGGCCGGTTCGGGGCGCTTCGCCGTCACCTTCCGCGGCACCGGCGGGCATGGCGGCAACTCGGCGCATCTGGCGAGCGACATCACGGTCGCGCAGGCGATGTACATCCAGGCGCTGCAGACGGTGGTGAGCCGCAACGCGCCGGCGCTGGAATCGGTGGTGATCAGCGTGGGCTACATCGCTGGCGGGTCGGTCGAGGCGTTCAACGTGATGCCGTCCGAACTCCAGGTCTGCGGCACGATGCGCGCGTTCAATCCGCGCATGCAGCAGATGCTGGAGAAGCGCATCGCGGAACTCGCCGAACTCTGCGCCGCAACGCAGGGTGCGAGTGCCGAGGTGAAGATGTGGTGGAACGCGACGCCGCTGATCAATGCGGAGCGGGAGACGGATATCGCCGTCGCGGCCGCCCGCGCGCTGGTGGGCGATGCGAAAGTGGACGATGCGACGACGCCGGTCACGGGCGGCGAGGACTTCGCGTACATGATGGAGCGCAAGCCGGGCAGCTTGATCTTCCTGGGCAACGGCACGGGCGAGGACGCGCACGCGCTGCATACGCCGAAGTACAATTTCAACGATGCCGCGCTGCCGTTCGGTGTCGCGTACTGGATGGGCGTGGTGCAGCAGGAGTTGGGCGGCTGAGGGGTTTCTGCGCCGCGAGTTTCTGATCTGAACGGCTGCGGCGCTGGGTTCCGTCCGGCGCCGTTCACCGGCGACCCGTCTGCTTCGGCTGTGAGCGCGATCTGATCCCGAGCGGGGCGTATCACCCCGGCATCAGACCGCACGGCCAGCGTCATCCATCCTTCGTCGTGCGGAAGCTCTCTTCACGCCCTTCTCCGCGTGCGGGAGAGGGCCGGGGTGAAGGCGCATTCGCCAGCACCATGGCGAGGTTTCGCCTCCCTCACTCTGTGTCCCTCTTCCGGGCCTCGCGTGACGCGGTTCACACCGCCATGCGCCGAAAGTCTCGTGACAATATTTTAGTATTGATATGAGACAATCGTCTTGTTATAATCATTCCGTATCGGATCTGCCCAGGCGCTGGAGGATGGCGATGACGCGCGAACAGATGGACCGGAAGATCGACGAACACTTCGCCTTCGAGGCCGCGGACGACGTCGAGGGCGTCCTGGCCACCCTGGCGCCCGACGTCGAACACGACATCGTCGGCTGGCCGGACGGACCCACCCACGGGCGGGACGCGGCGCGCGTATTCTACCAGGCAATGTTCGCCGACCTGTCGGAGAGCAAGGTCGAATGCGTGCGGCGGCTTCATGGCGACCGGTTCCTGGTCGATGAATCCCTCTGGAGCGGCAAGGCGCCGGGCAGGCCTTTCGGGCTGGACGGCAGGGACCGGCCGCTGGCGTTCCGCCTGCTGCATATCATCGAGTTCTCCGACAGCGGCGACATCAAGCGGGAGAATGTGTGGATCGACCTCGCCGCGATCCTTCGTCAGTTGCCGCAGGGCTGATGCGAATGGACGAGGTGACGGGCCGCCCGAACCAGAGGAGCCGCACGCGGAAGGACCTTCTCGAAGCGGCGGCGCGGCTGGTCAGACAGGGGCGCAAGCCGAGCCTGGAGGAGGTCGCCGAGGAGGCGCTCGTGTCGCGGGCGACGGCCTATCGCTACTTCGCCAACGTGGAGGCCGTGCTCGCCGAGGCATCGCTGGATATCGCGGTTCCGGAGCCGCGGGAGCTGTTCCGCGATACGGCCGACGCCGATCCGGTTTCGCGCGTGCAGCGTGTCGATACGATGCTTCACGACGTGGTGCTGGCCAACGAAGCCTCGCTTCGCATGATGCTGGTGCACACGCTCCAGCACACGATGCGGGAATCTTCGGAAGGGCAGGCGCCCGCCCGTCAGAACCGCCGCATGCCGCTGCTCGAGGCCGCCCTCGACCCGGTTCGCGACCGGCTCGGGCCGGAGGGGGTCGAGACGCTCAGCAAGGCGCTCGCCCTCATCGTCGGCACGGAGGGGATGATCGTGGTCAAGGATGTGCTTCAGCTTGACGACGCCGACGCGCGGAGAGTGAAGCACTGGGCCATCCGAGCGCTGATCGAGGCGGCGATGGCGGATGAACGCGCAACGCCGTCGGCCGGCAAGCAGTGCCGCGGAACGGCTGCGCGTCCGGCCAAATCCGCCGCACGAAAACGCGCAAGGGAGACCGGCGGCACCGGTCGCTGATCTTCGCCGAAGAGACTTGAACCCGAGGCAGGGAGGAACCCATGGAAACCCGGATCGCCGAGATCGCGGACGGCATCTACCGCCTCTCGACCTTCGTACCGGACATCGCGCCGCCGGCCGGCTTCACCTTCAACCAGTTCCTGGTGCTCGGTGACGAACCGCTGATGTTCCACACCGGCCTGCGCAGGATGTTCGCGCTCAACCGCGAGGCGCTGGCCCGCATCATGCCGCCCGAGCGCCTGCGCTGGATCACGTTCGGCCACTACGAAGCCGACGAATGCGGCGCGATGAACGAATGGCTCGCCGTCGCGCCGAACGCCGAGGTGGCGCACGGGCAGACCGGCTGCCTCGTGTCGCTCAACGACATGGCGGACCGCAACCCGCGCGTGCTGGCGGATGGCGAGGTGATCGATCTCGGTCGCGGCCGGCGGGTCCGCTACATCGACACCCCGCACACGCCGCATGGCTGGGACGCCGGCGTGATGATCGAGGAATCGACCGGCACGCTCCTGTGCGGCGACCTCTTCACCCAGCTCGGCGACGGCCCCGGACTGACCGACGGGGACGTGGTCGGCCCGGCGATCGTGGCGGAGGACCTGTTCAGGTATTCCGCGCTCAGCCCGGGCATGGGCGCGACCATCCGCGCGCTGGCGAACCTCGCGCCGCATACGCTGGCGCTGATGCACGGGCCGTCCTTCGCCGGGGATTGCGGTGCGGCGCTGTGTGCGCTCGCCGATGACTACGATCGCCGCACCCGCGCGGCCACCGGGAGCAGGATGGCGTACCCATGACGCACATAGCCATCGGCGAGCAGACCGCGCCGCTCACCGCCGCACAGCTTGGCGCCTATCTCGCGCGCATCGGCCTGCCGCAGCCGGCGGCGGCCGATCTCGAGACGCTGGCCGCCGTCCACCGGGCGCATCTGATGAGCTTCACCTGGGAGGCGCTGGACGCCTTCATGGGGTGGCCATCCTCTCTCCGCCCGCAGGACGCCTTTGCCAAAATGGTCGAAGGAGGGCGTGGTGGCTGGTGCTACGAGATGAACGGCCTGCTGGGCGCGGCGCTCGCCGTGCTCGGCTTCCGGGTCACCCGCCTTTGCGGCGCCGTCAACCGCGAGACGCTGGGCGATGTCGCGATCGGCAACCACCTCACGCTGCAGGTGGACCTCGATCGGCCCTATCTTGCGGAAGTGGGCGTAGCCGACGCGATCATCGAGCCGGTGCCGATGACCATCGGGCCCATCAGCCAGCGCGGCTTCGACTTTTCCATCGGCGCTGCGGAGGATGGCTGGCTGCGCTTCGGGAACCACCCGCTCGGGCTGGCGCGCAGCTTCGATTTCCGCCCCGCCCACAGCGACGAGGCGTCCATCGCCGCTGCGCATCTCTGGCTCACCCAAGACCCGGCTTCACCCTTCACCGGTGCGCTGGCGTTCTTCCGCCACACGCCGGACGGGTATGTCACCCTGCACAACGACCGGCTGCGCCGCGTCACGCCCGTCCACGTGTCCGAGCAGCGTATCGGCAGCGCCGACCAGTTCGCCGATACGCTGCGAACGCTCTTCGCCCTCGAAATCCCCCGGCACCGGGAGGTGTGGGAAAAGGTCATGGCGACCGCCGCCCGGAGCGAAGCCGCCTGAGCAGCGGCCTTCAGTGCTTGGCGCCGATCCGGTCCAGCACGCCCAGCATCAGCGCCGAGACGATGAAGGTGATGTGGATGACCACCCGCCACAGCACCGCGCTGTCCGAGTAGTTCTCGGTGTGCAGGAACACCTGCAGCAGGTGGATGGAGCTGATCGCCACGATCGCGCTCGCCACCTTGATCTTGAGGCTGCCCGGGTCGAGCCGCCAGGCCGCCTGCGTGTTCTCCCCGCCCGTGTCGTTCAGCCGGGCCACGAAATTGTCATAGGAGGACAACATGACCATGACGACGAGGCCGGCGACCAGCGCCGCGTCGATCAGGTTCAGCACGGCGAGCAGCATATCCTCCTCGTCACCGCCGATCAGGCTGGTCATCTTGAACAGCTTGTGGCCGAAGGCGATCGCGTAGCAGACCAGCGCGACGGCGAGGCCGAGGTAGAACAGGACCAGCACCCAGCGGCTGGCCAGGATGATCCGCTCGACGAACTTCTGCAGGGGCATGGCGGGGCGCTTTACCGGCCCGGCCGGCCGCCCCGCAAGCGTCGCGCGCCGCCATCCGGGCGCGGATCGGCCCTGATCCGGCCACGAACCGGCTTCACAAGCCCGCCCCGACCCGTCAGATCATGTAGGACATGCGCATCCTGATTACCGGCGGTTGTGGCTTCATCGGCGCCGCCGTCATCCGACACCTGATCCGCGCGACCGACCACAGCGTCGTGAACGTGGACAAGCTGACCTACGCTGCCTCCGAGGACGCGCTGGAGGCGGCGCGCTACGACCGCCGGCACACGCTGGTCGTGGCCGACATCGCTGATGCCGAGGCGATGCGGCAGGTCTTCGCCACCCACGCGCCCGACCGGGTGATGCATCTGGCGGCCGAAAGCCACGTCGATCGCTCGATCGACGGCTCGGCGCCGTTCATCGCCACCAACATCGTCGGCACCTGGACGCTGCTGGAAGCCGCGCGCGCCTACTGGACGCGACTGCCGGCGGACCGGCGGCAGGCGTTCCGGTTCCACCACGTCTCCACCGACGAGGTGTTCGGCGCGCTCGGCCGGGACGACCCGGCCTTCACCGAGAGCACGCGCTACGATCCGCGCAGCCCGTACTCCGCCTCCAAGGCCGCGTCGGACCATCTGGTCCGCGCCTGGCAGCACACGTATGGGTTGCCGGCCTTCCTGACCAACACGACGAACAACTACGGCCCGTGGCAGTTTCCGGAGAAGCTGATCCCGCTGGTCGCGCTCAACGCGCTGGAGGGCAAGCCGCTGCCCGTCTACGGCGACGGATCGAACGTGCGCGACTGGCTGCACGTGGAGGATCACGCCGCGGCGCTGGTCCGCGCGCTGGAAGTCGGCGAGCCCGGTGCGACCTACGCCATCGGCGCGCGCCAGCAGCGCACCAACCTGCAGGTGGTGCGCGCGATCTGCGCCGCGCTGGACGCCCTGATCCCGGACCCGGAGGGCCCGCGCACGCGGCTGATCCGCTTCGTCACCGACCGGCCCGGGCACGACTTCCGCTACGCGATCGAACCCGCGCATGCCGAGGCCGTCCTCGGCTGGCGGCCGCGCTTCGATTTCGAGGCCGGCCTCGCGCACACGCTCGCCTGGTACCTCGCCAACCGCCCGTGGTGGGAAGCGATCCGCGCCGGGCGCTATGCCGGCCAGCGGCTCGGCACCGCGGCGGCGGTCGCGGGCTGAGGCGCGGGCGATGAAGGGCATCCTGCTGGCCGGCGGCTCCGGCACGCGGCTGCATCCGATGACGCTCGCCGCGTCCAAGCAGCTTCTGCCGGTCTACGACAAGCCGATGGTCTACTATCCGCTGAGCACGCTCATGCTCGCGGGTATCCGCGACATCCTGGTGATCTCCACGCCGGAGGACCTGCCGGGCTTCCGCCGCCTGCTCGGCAGCGGCGACCGGCTCGGCCTGCGCTTCGCCTATGCCGAGCAGCCGCGACCGGAGGGCATCGCCCAGGCCTTCCACATCGGCGCCGACTGGCTCGCGGGCGAGGCCTGCGCGCTGGCGCTGGGCGACAACCTCATCCACGGCGACAGCCTGTCCGCGATGCTGCGCGGCATCGGCGCCCGCGCGGGCGCGACCGTGTTCGGCTATCAGGTGCGCGATCCCGAACGCTACGGCGTGGTCTGGTTCGATGCCGAGGGCCGCGCCACCGAGCTGATCGAGAAGCCGGCGACGCCAAGCTCCAACTGGGCGGTGATCGGGCTGTATTTCTACGACCAGCGCATCACCGAGATCGCGCGCGCCATCCGGCCTTCCGCGCGCGGCGAGCTGGAGATCACGGACGTGAACCGCGCCTATCTGGAAATGGGCGCGCTGAACGTCGAACGGCTGGGGCGCGGCTATGCGTGGCTCGATGCCGGTACGCCGGACAGCCTGCTGCAGGCGGCGACGTTCGTGCAGACGATCCAGTCGCGGCAGGGGCTGCTGATCGGCTGCCCGGAGGAGATCGCCTTCCGCATGGGCTTCATCGACGAAACCGCGCTGCGGACCGAGGCCGCCAAGCTCGGCAAGACCGAACTCGGCCGCTATCTCGTGCAGGTCGCGGACGGCGGATGACCGGCTGGCGCGGCCGGCGCGTCCTGGTCACGGGCGGGGCAGGGTTCCTCGGCGCGACGCTGTGCCACGTGCTTGCCGGGCAGGGCGCCGAGGTCGTCGCGCTCGACGCCATGCTGCCGGAAAGCGGGGCGCATCGCGCCAATCTCGACGGCTGTGCCGCGCGGCTGGTGGTCGCCGATCTGCGCGATGCCGATCTCGCGCCGGTCTGCGCGGGCGTCGATGCGGTGTTCGACCTTGCCGCGCAGACCAGCCACATGGGTAGCCAGGCCGATCCGGTCGGCGATCTCGACCACAACGCACGGGCGCGGCTGCGGCTGATCCTCGCGCTGCGGGAGGCGGCACCGCAGGCGCGCGTCGTCTACGCCTCCACGCGCCAGTTCTACGGCCGGCCGCAGAGCCTGCCGGTGAGCGAGGCGCATCCGATCGCGCCGCCCGATGCCAACGGTGTCGCGAAATACGCCGCCGAGCAGTACTGGCTGCTGGAGCATCGCGTGCACGGCCGTCACGTCGCCGCCCTGCGGCTGACCAACTGCTACGGCCCGCGCCTGCGCGTGCGCGATGCGAAGCAGACCTTCCTCGGCATCTGGATCCGCCGCGTGCTTGAAGGCGGGGCCTTCGAGGTGTGGGGCGGCGAGCAGGCGCGCGACCTCGCCTATGCCGACGACGTGGCCGATGCCTTCCTGCGCGCTGCCGAGACCGATGCCTGCGCCGGCCATGCGTTCAACATCGGCGGCGCGGAAACCACGCTGCGCGCGCTGGCCGATGCGCTGGTCGCGGCCAATGGCGGCGGGCGCTACGAGGTGCGCGAATTCCCCGCCGACCGCGCGCGCATCGACATCGGATCATACATCGCCGACGACCGGGCCTTCCGCGCCGCGACCGGCTGGGCGCCGGCGGTCGCGCTCGATGAAGGTCTGCGGCGCACGCTCGACTGGTACCGCCCGCGGCTGTCCGCCTATGTGTAGGATGCTTCCATGAACGCCACGCTGCCGCCCGTTCCGCAGGCCGATCCCGGCGCCGTCTACCGCGCGCACAAGGCTGCGCTCGACGAGGCGGTGCAGCGCGCGCTGGCCTCGGGCTGGTACATCCTCGGCAAGGAGGGCGAGGCGTTCGAGGCCGAGTTCGCCGCTTGGCTCGGCACGCGGCGCGCGGTCGGCTGTGCGAACGGCACCGATGCGCTGGCGCTGTGCCTGCGCGGGCTCGGCATCGGGCCGGGCGACGCGGTCGCCGCCGTCAGCCACACGGCCGTCGCCACCGTGGCGGCGATCGAGATGGTGGGCGCCACGCCGGTGCTGATCGACATCGACCCGGCGACCTACACGATGGACCCGGCGGAACTCGCCGCCGTCTTCGCGTCGCCGCCCGCCGGCCTGCCGCCGATCCGCGCGGTGATCGCGGTGCACCTGTACGGCCAGCCCGCCGACCTCGATGCCATCGCCGCGACCGCGCGCGCGCATGGTGCGGCGGTGATCGAGGACTGCGCACAGGCGCATGGCGCGACACTCGGCGGGCGCAAGGTCGGCACCATGACCGAGTGCGCCGCGTTCAGCCTGTACCCGACGAAGAACCTCGGCGCGTTCGGCGATGCCGGCGTGCTGGCGACGAACGACGCCGCGCTGGCCGACCGCATCGCGGCGATCCGGCAGTACGGCTGGCGGTCGCGCTACGTGTCCGACCTTGTCGGCGTGAACTCGCGGCTGGATGAGCTGCACGCCGCGATGCTGCGGGTGATGCTCGGCCTGCTCGATGCGCGCAACGAACGCCGTCAGGCCATCGCCGCGCGCTACGATGCCGCGCTGGCGGGAACTTCCAGCGCCCCGCCCGCGCGCCGGGCCGGCGCGACGCACGTATTCCACCAGTACGTGCTGCGCACCGACCGGCGCGATGCGGTGATGGCGGCGCTGAAGGCCGACGGCATCGGCACCGGCATCCACTACCCGATGCCGATCCACCGCCAGCCGGCCTACGAAGGGCGCATCGCCATGGGCCCCGCCGCATGCTGCGCGACGGAACGGGCGGCGGCGGAGGTGCTCAGCGTGCCGTTGTATCCGGAGCTGACGGACCAGCAGGTCGAGCGCGTCGCGGCGGCGCTGGCGCGCCTCTGATCCTGCGCCGCGCGGGCCCAGGGCTTGCGCCGTCGCGCATTCGGCGCAGGATCGGCGCTGATTTCGCAGGAGACCGCCCGATGAACGTCGAGACCACCGAGAGCAAGATCGTCGCCTGGCTGGCGACACAGCAGGACGCGATGGTCGCGCTGCTGCGCGAGATGGTCGATATCGACTCCGGCTCCTACAACAAGGCCGGCGCGGATGCGGTGGGCGCGGTGCTGGAACGCTTCTTCGCCGCC
>JBBCJT010000117.1:0-9203 GCA_037190665.1 Rhodovastum atsumiense
GGACGGGGATCACCGCGATCCTGCCGCATGGCGGCAACCCGTTCCGGGATCGCGTGCCGGCCGGGCTGTCGGTGCTCAACGGCTACGGCAAGATGGCCGGCGCCACGCAGCTCGACGAGCTGGGGGAGCTGGAGACGCCCCTCGTGCTCACCAGCACGCTCGCGGTCGGCCGCGCGGTCGAGGCGCTGGTGGACTGGACGCTGGCGCTGCCGGGCAACGAAGGCGTGCGCTCCGTCAATGCCGTGGTCGGCGAGACGAATGACGGCAAGCTGAACGACATCCGCGCGCGCGGCAGCAGCGCGGAGGACGTGCTCGCCGCGCTCGCCGCCGCCACGGATGGACCGGTCGCGGAAGGCACGGTCGGCGCCGGCACCGGCACGGTCGCCTTCGGCTGGAAGGGCGGCATCGGCACCGCCTCCCGCGTGCTGCCGGATGCGCTGGATGGCCATGCGGTTGGCGTGCTGGTGCAGACGAATTTTGGCGGCGAGCTGATCGCGGACGGCGTGAAGCTCGGCCGCGCGCTCGATCGCTTCTACCTGCGCGAACACGCCGATCGCGGCGATGCGGACGGGTCGGTGATGATCGTGGTCGCGACCGACGCGCCGCTGTCGGACCGCAACCTGCGCCGCCTCGCCTTCCGCGCCGGTGCGGGGCTGGCGCGCACCGGGGCGGCGTTCTCGGACGGGTCTGGCGACTACGCGATCGCGTTCTCCACCCATCCCGGGGTGCGGCGCGACGTGGGGGCGCGCGAGTCGCGTTCACTGCTCGACCTGCCGAACGCCAGCATGTCGCCGCTGTTCGTCGCGGTGGCGGAGGCGACGGAGGAAGCGGTGCTGAACTCGCTGTTCATGGCGACCTCCGTCACTTCCCGGCCGGTGCCGGGTGGGAAGGAAGTTACCGTCGATGCGATCGACCTGGACGCCGTGCGGGCGGTGATCACCCGCAGCCGCTGATCGTGCGGACGGCGTCATTTACTGACCGCGCAGATCGAACCTCCTGCCCCCGGGCCGTCTCTCCCGAACATGACGAGAGTATCCCTCTCTCGCCCGCGGAAGCTTTACGGCAAGGCAAGGACGGTCGCGCCAGATCCCCTCTCCCGCCCGGCGGGAGAGGGAGGGGCCCGCGCGTGCGCGGGAGGGTGAGGGCGGCGCGGGGGCGAAACCCCATCGTGATGCTGGCGGACGCACCCTCACCCCGGCCCTCTCCCGCAGGCGGGAGAGGGAGACGGGTCGGCCCTGCCGTCACCCCTTCTCCACGTTCCAGAACAGGCAGAACCCCCGCGGGATGCCGCTGACGTTGCGGCGATAGGCGGTCGGGTCCAGCGACTGGCCGAGCGGGACATACGGCACGTCCTGCGCCGCCTGCTCCTCGATCTGCGCGCAGATCGCCTTCTGCGCGGCGAGGTCCGGCGCGTCGAACCAGGCGTCGCGCAGCGCCTCCAGCTTCGCGCTGTCCGGCCAGCCGGCGAAGGCACGGTCGCCGTTGCCGCGCAGCGTGAGGTGCCCGGCCGGCGTCATCTGGTCGAGCCCGCCGAAGGAGGTGAAGAACAGGCTCCATCCGCCCTCGGTCGGCTTCTCGCGCTTCACGCGGCGCTGGTTCATCGCCGCGTTGTCCATCGGCATCGGCTCCACGTTGAAGCCGATACGCTTGAGCAGGTCGATGCCGACCTCCGCCACGGAAGCCATCGCGGACGATGCGCTCTGGATCGCCACCACCGTCTCGCCCTTGTAGCCGGCCTCCTTCAGCGCGCGCTGCGACTCCGCGATCGGCGGCGGGACATGCGCGCTGCGCGGCGCGGCCATGGGGCCGGGCGCGATGAAGCCGACATTGTCGCGCCACCAGCGCCTGTCGCCACCGATCATCGCCTGCATGAAATCGGACTGCGCAACCGCGTTCAGCACGATGCGGCGGATCGCCGGATTGTCGAAGGGCGGGTGCAGGTGGTTCAGCCGCATGATGCTGACCTGCCCCGTCGCGTCGCTGATCTCGACGGTGATGTTGCCGCCGCGCTGCATCAGCGGCAGCAGGTCCCCGGGCGGGCGCTCGAACCAGTCCACCTCGCCCGCGACCAGCGCGCTCGCGGCGGTGCCGGCATCGGGCATGGTGATCCACTCGACGCGGTCGAGCTTCACCACCTTCGGCCCGGCGGTGAAGCTCGGCGCACCGCCCTGGCGCGGCACGTAGCCGGCAAAACGCTCATAGACGTTGCGCGAGCCCGGTACGCGTTCGGCGACGTTGAAGGTAAAGGGCCCGCTGCCGATCACCTCCCGCACCGGCGTGTTGGGGGAGGTGTTGGCCAGCCGCTCCGGCATGATGCAGGGCATGTGCGAGGCCGCCTTGCCCAGCGCATCCGGCAGCATCGGGAATGGCTTGCTCAGCCGGAAGCGGATCGTGCGGTCGGTCGGCGCCGACAGCTCCTCGGTGACCGCGAGCAGGGTGGAGCCCAGCGGATCGCGCACGCCCCAGCGGCGGATCGAGGCGACGCAGTCGCGCGCAAGGACCGGTTCGCCATCGTGGAAGCGCAGCCCCTCGCGCAGGGTCAGTATCCAGGTGCGGCCGTCATTCTCGACCACATGGCCTTCCACCATCTGCGGGTGCGGCCGGTACTCCTCGTCGAGCCCGTACAGCGTGTCGAAGACCAGGTAGCCGTGGTTGCGCGTGACGTAGGTGGAGGTCCAGACCGGATCGACGATGTCGAGGTCGTTGCGCGGCACGAAGCGCAGCACCTTCGCCGGCTGCGCGAGCGAGGGCGCGGCGAGTGCGGCCGCACCGGCGGCCAGCAGCGAACGGCGGCGCATCATGCCACCGCCTCCGCCACGTAACGCGACAGGTCCGGCGCGACGCGGCCGAAGCCGGGCTTGCCGCCCAGCACCGCCTCGATACCCAGCGCGATGCGCAGCAGCCGCACGTCGTCGCGGTAGCGGCCGATGAGGTTGATGCCGAAGGGCAACCCGTCCCGCCCCGCGCCGGCCGTGATCGTGGCGACGGGATGCGCCGTCCAGGTGATCGGCGTGTTGAGGTTGGCCTTTGGCAGCGCATCGAAATCGTACTCGTCGATGGCGAAGCGGGCATTGTCCGCGCGCAGCGCCGCCTCGCCGCGGTTGACCGCATCGACCGTGGGCAGCGTGTCCGCCGCACCGGGTGTGATCAGCACGTCATGGCTCTGCAGCAGCGAGGCGAGCGCGCGGAATGCCTGGGTCTGCACGCGCTGCGCCTCCGCGATCATCGGCGCGGTGGCCGCCATGCCGCGCCGCAGATCGACGTTCTTCTGCGGCGTCAGCTTCTCCGGCGTCGTGCGATGCACATCCCCGAACTGCACGAGATAGGCGAGCGTGCGCAGCATGTAGAAGGCGCGCACGATGTCGCCCAGATCGGGCGTCACCCACTCGACGCTCTTCACGTGCGGGGCGATGGCCGCGACCACCTCGGCGAAGCGGGCGCGGATGTCCTGCGACACAGCGACGCAGCCGAGATCGGCGGAGACCGCGACGCGCAGCGTGGCCGGATCGACCGGCACGGGATCGAGCAGCGGGGCGGTATCGGCCGTCCAGTCGAACGGATCGAGCGGGCTGGAGCACATCATGCCGGCGAGCAGCAGCATCACGTCCGCCGTGCCGCGCGCCATCGGCCCGAGCACGGAGGATACGTCGAAGCCGAGCGGCTGGTTGGGCCGCACGATCAGCCCGGGGCTCGGCCGCAGCCCCGCCGTGCCGTTGCCGGCGGACGGCCCGCGGATCGACCCGCCCATGTCGGAGCCGGTCGCGAGCGGCACCATCCCCGCCGCCAGCGCCACCGCCGAACCGCCGGAGGAGCCGAGGCAGGACAGCGCCGGGTCGTGCGCGTTGCGCGTGAGCCCGTAGATCGTGTTCTGCGACGTGCCGCCCTGCAGCAGCTCCGGCACGTTGGTCTTGCCCACGATCACGCCGCCCGCCGCGCGGATCGCGGCTACGGTCGGCGCGTCCTCTGCGGCGATGCGATCGGCGTAGAGCAGGCTGCCATTGGTGGTGTGCAGCCCGGCGATGTCGGTCGATTCCTTCACGCCGACCGGCAGGCCGAGCAGCGGCGGCAGCTCCCCGCCCTGCATCACCCGCGCCTCGGCGGACGCGGCCTCGCGCTCCGCCTCCGGCCAGCACATCTCGACGAAGGCGTTCAGATGCGGGTTCAGCCGGTCGATCCGCGCGCGCGTCGCGGCCAGCACCTCCCGTGGCGAGATCTCCCGCCGCGCGATCATCCGGCGCAGGTCGGTTGCGGACAGCTCGGCGATGTCGGTCATGCGGGTCCCTCGTCAACTCCGCATGAATGCTTTCACGGGCGCGGGAGCGTGGCAAATATTGCCCACTCATATTGTCTTCGATGCAGCTTGTTCTTGCGGTAGCCGAGTATTCGGAAAGACGTGGCGTTCCACAGCCTGGTGTGACGTACCGTTCAGGCGGTCCCGCCGCGCGGCGCGGGGCGCGCGGGGGCAGCAGGCGCCGCGGGGCCGAGCGCGCGTTCCAGCAGGTCCGCCATCGCGTTGTTGGACGACGCGATCATCAGCGCCGCCGCCTTGCGCCCGTCCCGCGCACGCAGCGCGGCGAGCAGCGCGCGGTGGCTTTCCACCGACCGCGACAGCCGCCCCGGCCCGAAACCGAGCCGCAGCCGCGTCGCCTCCACCAGCGCCCAGCTCCTTGCCATCACCGATGCCGCGTCCGGATTGCGCGCATGGGTGAGCAGCGCGGCATGGAACGCCTGGTTCGCCGCCATCGCCGCGCGCGTGTCCCCTCGCCGTGCGGCAGCCTCGAACGCCGCCTCCATCGCCTCCAGCGCATCGAGATCGGCATCCGAGACGTGGCGCGCCACGTCCGGCACCAGCAGCCCCAGCACGGCCGCGCGCAGCCGGTAGAGGTTGCGGATGTCGGCCGGCGCCAGCGTGCGCACCCGCGCGCCGCGATGCGCGTCCGCCTCCACCAGCCCCTCGCCTGCCAGATGCCGCAACGCCGCGCGCACCGGCATCGGCGACAGCGCCAGTTCCCGCACGAGCTGCGCCACCGTCAGCCGCGCGCCGGGCGGGTAGCGCCCGTCCACGATGGCGCGGCGGATGGCGGAGAGGGCGCGGTCCTCTGCGGAGTCGGTCATGGGTTGATTTGATCAAATCTTCCGTGCTTCGATCAAGTCAGGGGAGAAAGCGACCGCATGGCCATCCGCCTCGCCGCGGGCCAGTTCCGCGAACTCACGCAGGACGACCTGCGCTTCGCCGCGCAGATCGGCTGCGACGGCGTGACCGTGAACAAGCCCGATTTCGACAGCCCCGCCTGGACCGCCTTCCTCGGCCGCCAGTTCGGCTCCGCCGCCGGGCCGCGCGCGCCGATGCGGCGCTGGTCCGCCTTCGACCTCGCGCAACTGCGCACCGCAGTGGAGGCGCACGGCCTCACGCTCGACTGCATGGAAGGCGTGCCGCGCAACTGGCTGGACAAGGCGATGCTCGGCCTGCCCGGCGCGGACGAGCAGATCGAGCATTTCCAGGCCACGCTGCGCGCCATGGGTCAGGCCGGCATTCCCGTGCTCGGCTACAACTGGATCCCCGATCAGGTCTGGCGCACGGCCAAGTCCGCGCATGGCCGCGGCGGCGCGCTCGTCACCGGCTACGACCACGCGATCGGCGAACGCATCACGACCGGCACGCTGCCGCCGCGGGACGAGACGCAGATGTGGGCGAGCTGGGAACGCTTCATCAATGCGGTGCTGCCGGTGGCCGAGGAAGCCGGCGTGACGCTGGCGCTGCATCCGGACGATCCGCCGGTGCCGGTGCTGGACGGCGTGGCGCGCCTCTTCCGCAGCGAGGACGCCTTCGCCCGCGCGCTGTCCCACGCCGACAGCCCCCGCCACGCGCTCGCCTTCTGCACCGGCACGATGGCGGAAGCCGGCGCGGACACGATGCACGCCGCGCTCACCCGTTTCGCGCGCGCCGGGCGCCTCAGCTACGTTCACCTGCGCAGCGTCACCGGCGCCCTGCCCTGCTTCGCCGAGAGTTTCCACGACGAAGGCACGGTCGATGCGGTGCGCGTGCTGCGCACGCTGCGCGACGCGGGGTTCGACGGATTCGTCATCGACGATCACGTGCCCCATGTCGTGGGCGACACGGTCTGGGGCCATCGCAGCCGCGCCTACGCCACCGGCTACATCGCCGGAATCATAAGAACCCTGGAGGCAACGCCATGAACGCCACGCTCCGCGCCGCGCTGGTCGCGGCCGCCATCGCCGTGCCGGCGCAGGCCCAGACGATCCGCGTCGCCTTCGATGCGGAATGGACGTCGCTCGATCCGCACTTCCATACGTTCCCGTACAACCTCTCGGTCGCCTATCACCTGTTCGACGCGCTGACGGCGCACGATGCCGGCCAGCAGGTCGTGCCGCGTCTCGCCGAAAGCTGGAAGCCGGTCGGCACCGACCGCTGGGAGTTCCGCCTGCGCGAGGGCGCGCGCTTCGCGGACGGCACGCCCGTCACCGCCGCCGACGTCGTCGCCTCCGTCGCGCGCATCCGCGCCATCCGCAACTCGCCCGGCCCGCTCACCGGCCTGATCCGCCCGGTGAAGGAGGTGATCGCGCAGGACGCGCGCACGGTGGTCTTCGTCACCTCCGTGCCGACGCCCGCCCTGCCCGACCTGCTGACCGGCGTGTTCATCACGCCCGCGAGCCTCGCGGACGCGACGCAGGAGGCGTTCGCGACCGGCGAGGCGCAGAAGGGTTCCGGCCCGTTCCGCTTCGTCGAATACCGGCGCGGGGAGCGGCTGGTCCTTGCGCGCAATCCCGATCACTGGGCGGGCCCCGCGCCATGGGAACGGGCGGAACTGCGCATCGTCACCAACACCGCCACGCGGGAAGCCACGCTCGCCGCCGGCGACGTGGACTTCATCGTCAACCCGAGCACGAGCGGGCTGGAGCGGCTGAAGCGCGATCCCGCCTTCGCCGTGCATCAGGCGACGTCCACGCGCATCACCTATCTGCAGGTGCATCAGGGCGAACGCCCGCTCGCGGACATGACCGGCACGGACGGGCGCAACCCGTTCGCCGATCCGCGCGTGCGCCGCGCCGTCAGCCTCGCCATCCCGCGCGAGGCGATCACCGCGCGCGTGCTGGACGGGCTTGCCGTGCCGGCCTCGCAGATCATTCCGCCCGGCCTGTCGGGCTATGATCCGTCGCTGACGGTCGAGGCCGCGGACCCCGATCAGGCGCGGCGGCTGCTGGCGGAGGCCGGCTGGGCGCAGGGGTTCGACGTGCGTTTCTCCACGCCGTCGGACCGCAACATGAACGGCCGCCGCGTGGCCGAGGCGATCGCCGCGGCGCTTACGCGGATCGGCGTGCGCGTGGCGGTGAACGCGGTGCCGCTGAACGTGTGGCTCGCCGAATGGCGGCGCGGCGAATACTCGATGGTGATGCATGGCGCGGGTCCGGTGCCGGTGCCATGGACGCTGGTGCCGCAGCTTGTCGGCACGAAGGACAGCGCGGGCGGTTTCGGCCCGTCCAACGAGAGCCACTACTCGAACAAGGCGCTGGACGAGGTGATGCGCGGCGCGCTCGGCGAGATCGACACGGCGAAGCGGGAGGCGCTGCTGCACCGCGCCGCGCAGACGGTGCGAACGGAGACGGCGGTGGTGCCGCTGCATCACGAGGCGGCGCTGTGGGCGAGCCGTGCCGGCCTGACCTATGCGGCGCGGGCGGATACGCTGACGTATGTGACGGACATTCGCGCGAAGTAGAGACGGCGCCTTTCCCCTCTCCCGCTTGCGGGAGAGGGAGGGGCCCGCGCTTGCGCGGGAGGGTGAGGGGTCGACGAACGCGAAACCTCGTCGTCTCGCTTGCGGAAGTACCCTCACCCCGGCCCTCTCCCGCAAGCGGGAGAGGGAGGACTACCCCGGATACGGACCCAGCCGACCCGCGAAGCGCCGTGCGCAGGCGAGGCCGAATTCCGTAGGTTGCAGCACCGGCGCGCGGTCCACGATCTCCGGCAGCCCCATCCGCCACGCCGTCACGCGCTTGCCGTAGCAGAGGAAAGTCGGCACCGACTGGATCGCGAACGCGATCAGCGGCGCGATCGAGGCATACAGCCGCTCCGCCTCCTCCTCCGCGCCGGCCGCCATGGCGTCATGGATGCGCGCCTGCACGTCGGCGCATTCCGGTGCGGGGATCATGCCCGCGCAGCCGGCGCGCAGGCAGTCCGGCAGTTCCAACCCGGCGCGGCCGTTGAACACCGTCATGCGCCCTTCGGTCAGCGCGACCAGCCGCTGCACATCCACCGCCGGGTCTTCCGCCTTCACCAGCGAGATCGCCGGCTGCGCGCGGTTCAGTGCGGCGATGGATACGGCCGACAGGCCGACGCCGATATAGGCGACCGCGTTCTGGATCCCGAGCGGCAGCGCCCCGCCCACGCGGCGCGCCACATCCGCGAACCACTCCGCGTATTCGGCCTCGGGCAGGCCGCGCACCGGAGGCGGTTGCAGGATCGCCCAGGCGGCGCCGAAGTCGCGCGCGTCGAGAACGAAGCGCGCCGCCGCCTCCGCCGTCGCCTCCGCCACCGTCACCGCGAGCGGCACGCGCCCCGCGATCTCGGTCGCGGCCCAGCGCACCACGTCGCGCTTCTCGGCGGCGTCCAGCTTGTTCACCTCGGTCGCCAGCCCCAGCACGGCGATGCCATGCGCCCCGCCGGCGAGGCAGCGGCGCACCTGTTCGCGCATCTGCCCTTCATCGAGGCGGCCATCGCGGCCGAAGAAGGCATAGAGGATCGGATAGATGCCGCTGAACGCCATGTGTCAGCCAGCCTCCCTCGCGTGGATGTCAGGCAAAGCGTTGCGGCGCCTCCGGCGCGGGGTCAATCGCGCACCGCCGGGCGAATCACGCGAGCATGCGGCAGGGTCCGGGCCATGCTCGCCACCTATCGTCGCGACGGCTTCGCCCTCGCCGGCTGCCTGCCCGCACCGCTGGTCGCGGAAACCCATGACCGGATCGACCGCATCCTCGCGTCGCTGCCGGATACGATCCGCGCGGAGACAGTGTTCGAGCGCGACCTGCCCGACCGGAAGCGCGGCGGCGTCGCGGCGGCCGCGACCGGCGATGCGGTCTTCATCCTCGGCGACCTGTTCCGCGCCGACCCCTTCTTCGCCGCCGTGCTGGCGCACGATGCCGCGGTCGCGCCCATCCGCGCCGCACTCAGCAGCGAGGACATCGTG
>JBBCJT010000118.1:0-32298 GCA_037190665.1 Rhodovastum atsumiense
CAACCCGATGTCGATCACCGCGGAGCGCCGCACGGCGCTCATTGCCGAATACGCGACCAAGGCCGGCGACACCGGCAGCCCCGAAGTGCAGATCGCCCTGCTGTCGGAGCGGATCAGCAACCTGACCGAGCACCTGAAGACGCACGCGAAGGACTTCCATTCGCGCCGCGGCCTGCTGATGCTGGTCGGCCAGCGCCGTCGCCTGCTCGACTATGTGAAGCGCAAGGAAACCGCGCGCTACGAGGCGATCATCAAGCGGCTCAACCTGCGCCGCTGATCGTGGCGGGGACGATCGTCCCCGCTCATCCCGCTTGCACCGCGGCGGCCATCCGGCCGGCCGCGAGCACGGCTAGGATCGCCGCAGCGGCGATCCGCGCCTGCCGCTCCCGTGCGGCAAGAAGCCTCCGTGGCGTCGGCAGGGCGAGCACGCCCGCGCACGCCATGAACCACAGCACCGCGACCCCGCCCACCAGCACCGGCAGGACCGGAAGCAGTGGCTTGTCCGCGAGCGGGCCGCCGATCTGGGCTGCGAAGTAGCCCGCGGTCACCGGATTGGTCAGCGCGGTCAGGAAGCCGGCTGTGCAACCGCCGACGGTTTCCCGCCGCGAACCGGGACCGGAGGAGGGGCTTTCGATCGCCCGTCGCGGCAGCAGCAGCGCGGCGGTGATCAGCAGCGCCGTGGCCCCCGCGAGCGCGGCTTCCGGCCCGGCGGCGATTGGCGACAGCGCCACGCAGATGATCGCGGCGAGGCAGGCCGCACCAACGGCCATGCCGAGGCAGAGCGGCATGGCGCCCCGCATCCCGCGCAGGCCGGCCAGCGCGCCGAGGGCGAGCATGTTGGGACCCGGCACCAGCAGGATGAGCAGGTAGCCGAGGGCGAAGCCCGCCATCAGGTCGGGCGCGGGAAGCAAGGGGGGCATGGCCGGATCACGCCGGAGATGCTGCGTTGCCGAAATCAAACGCCTCACACGCTCCGGCGCGCCCGCGCAGCCGTGCCCTGCTCCCATGTGAAGCAGGAAGTCCTTGGCAACCGGCCCGAGGCGCGTCATATGCCGCCGTGGCGGAGCCCTATGAAGGCGGCCGCCGGACCCGTCGTCGCGGCGGGCTGACAACAGGAACACCACCCCCTCCGCGCGGGCAGACGCGGCGTTTCCGGCCACGTGGGCGGCCCCCGGTGCGCAAGCCCCGGGTCCAGCCGATCCCCATGCCGCCCGAAACGCCGGACCGCCGAAGCGGACGGTGCCTGCCACGTCAACCCTCCGCGTCGCTTCCGCCGCGCCCCGCGCGGCCAGACGCAGAAGCCCGCAGGACCGCGGGCGGGGCCGCATGTGGCGGCCCGTAACGGAGAGTTGGATGTTCGACAGTTTCTTCCGCAAGGAAATCCCCTGGGGCGGCCGTACGCTGACGCTGGAAACCGGCAAGATCGCGCGGCAGGCCGATGGCGCCGTGCTGGTCCGCTACGGGGACACGATCGTGCTGTGCACCGCCGTTGGCGCGAAGTCGGCCAAGCCGGGGCAGGACTTCTTCCCGCTGACGGTGAACTACCAGGAGAAGGCCTTCGCCGCGGGCAAGATCCCCGGCGGCTTCTTCAAGCGCGAGGGCCGTCCCTCCGAGAAGGAGACGCTGGTCAGCCGCCTGATCGACCGGCCGATCCGCCCGCTGTTCCCGGCCGGGTTCCGTAACGAGGTCCAGGTGATCGCGACCGTGCTGTCGCACGATCTGGAGAACGATCCCGACATCGTCGCGATGATCGGCTGCTCGGCGGCGCTCACGCTGTCCGGCATTCCGTTCTTCGGCCCGGTCGGCGCCTGCCGCGTCGGCTATGTGGACGGGCAGTTCGTGCTGAACCCGACCGCCGAGCAGCAGGAGACCTCCGCGCTCGACCTCGTCCTCGCCGGTACGGCCGAGGGCGTGCTGATGGTCGAGAGCGAGGCGAGCGAGCTGACCGAGGAGACGATGCTCGACGCGGTGGTGTTCGGCCACAAGGCGTTCCAGCCGGTCATCGAAGGCATCATCGAGCTGGCCGAGCGTGCGGCGAAGGAGCCGTGGGCGCTGCCGGAGCCGTCCGCCGAGCAGCAGGCGCTGAGCGCGCGCGTCGATGCGCTGGCGCGCGCCGCGCTGGTCGAGGCGTACACCGAGAAGCAGAAGCAGGTCCGCTACGAGCGGGTCGGCGCCGCGAAGGATGCGGCCAAGGCCGCGCTGGTGGCCGAAGGTCTGGACCCCGAGAAGGCCAAGGGGCTGTTCAAGGACCTGGAGGCGGACATCGTCCGCAACGCGATCCTCGACACCGGCCTGCGCATCGACGGCCGTGATACGAAGACCGTGCGCCCGATCGTGGCCGAGGTCGGCGTGCTGCCGCGCGCCCACGGCTCGGCGCTGTTCACCCGCGGCGAGACGCAGGCGTTCTGCGTGGCCACGCTGGGCACCGGCCAGGACGAGCAGATCATCGACGCGCTCGAGGGCGAGTACCGCGAGCACTTCATGCTGCACTACAACTTCCCGCCCTACTCGGTGGGCGAGACCGGCCGCATGGGCTCCCCGGGCCGCCGCGAGATCGGCCACGGCAAGCTGGCGTGGCGCGCGATCCATCCGGTGCTGCCGGAGAAGGAGAAGTTCCCGTACACGCTGCGCGTGGTCAGCGAGATCACCGAGAGCAACGGCTCCTCCTCGATGGCGACCGTCTGCGGCACCTCGCTGTCGCTGATGGATGCGGGCGTGCCGCTGACGCGGCCGGTGGCGGGCATCGCTATGGGCCTGATCAAGGAAGACCGCGGCTTCGCCGTGCTGTCCGACATCCTGGGCGACGAGGACCACCTCGGCGACATGGACTTCAAGGTGGCGGGCACCGAGACCGGCATCACCAGCCTGCAGATGGACATCAAGATCACGTCCATCACGCCGGAGATCATGAAGATCGCGCTCGCCCAGGCGAAGGACGGGCGGCTGCACATCCTCGGCGAGATGGCCAAGGCCATCGGCGGCGCGCGTGATGACGTGGCCGCGACCGCGCCGCGCATCACCATCATCAACGTGCCGAAGGAGAAGATCCGCGAAGTGATCGGCACCGGCGGCAAGGTGATCCGCGAGATCGTCGAGCAGACCGGCACCAAGGTCGACATCGAGGATGACGGCACGATCAAGATCGCGTCTTCCGACGCGACCAAGACGCAGGCGGCGATCGACTGGATCCGCGGCATCGTCGCGGAGCCGGAGATCGGCGTGATCTACACCGGCAAGGTGGTGAAGACCGCCGATTTCGGCGCCTTCGTGAACTTCCTCGGTTCCCGCGACGGGCTCGTGCACATCAGCGAGCTGGCGCAGGGCCGCGTGGCCAAGACCGGCGATGTCGTCAATGTCGGCGACGCCGTGAAGGTCAAGGTTCTGGGCTTCGACGAGCGCGGCAAGGTGAAGCTGTCCATGCGCGTGGTCGATCAGGCCACGGGCGAGGACATCACCGACAAGGTCGGGCCGAAGGGTGGCCGCAACGACCGCGAGCGCGGCCCGCGCGGCGAGCAGCCGGCCGAAACCGCCGCCGGACAGTAGGCTGGGGCGCACGGGGAATGGGTGGTATCCCGTTCCCCGGGGCGCACGGAGGAGCCATGAAAGCGATCAACGCGATCCGGATGGGCGGCGTCGAGGTCCTGCCGATCATCGAGGGCGGCAAGGGCGTTTCCGTCTCGAACGGCATCTCCTCGGGCAACTGGGCGGCGGCCGGCGGTGTCGGCACGTTCAGCGCCGTCAATGCCGACAGCTACGACGCGGACGGCCGGGCGATCCCGCAGCTCTATCACGGCAAGACCCGCCGCGAGCGGCACGAGGAGCTGATCGCCTACGCGATCTCGGGCGGCGTCACCCAGGCGCGGCGCGCGTGGGACCTGGCCGCCGGCAAGGGACGCATCCACGCCAACATCCTGTGGGAGATGGGCGGGGCCGAACGCGTCATCAACGGCATCCTGGAAAGCGCGAAGGGGCTGGTCCACGGGATCACCTGCGGCGCCGGCATGCCGTACCGGCTGTCGGACATCGCCGCGCGCTTCAACGTCTTCTACTACCCGATCGTCTCCTCGGGCCGCGCCTTCAACGCGCTGTGGAAGCGCAGCTACAACAAGACGCGCGAGCTGCTGGGCGGCGTCGTCTACGAGGACCCCTGGCTGGCCGGCGGGCATAACGGCCTGTCGAACAGCGAGGACCCGCTGAAGCCGGAGGACCCGTATCCGCGCGTCGTGGCGCTGCGGAAGGTGATGAATTCCTTCGGGCTGAACGACGTGCCGGTGATCATGGCCGGCGGCGTCTGGTGGCTGGAGGAGTGGGAGCACTGGCTCGACAACCCGGAGATCGGGCCCGTCGCCTTCCAGTTCGGTACCCGCCCGCTGCTGACCAAGGAAAGCCCGATCAGCGACGCCTGGAAGCAGCGGCTGCGCACGCTGAAGGAAGGCGACGTCTACCTGAACCATTTCAGCCCGACCGGGTTCTACTCCTCCGCGGTCAGCAACGAGTTCCTGCAGGAGCTGCGTGAGCGCAACGACCGCCAGGTGGCCTACTCCAGCGAGGAGATGGGCGAGCACACCGCGGTGTACGGCGTGGGCCCGCGCAAGCGGCCGGTGTTCCTCACGCCCGCGGACCGCGCGCGCGTGGAGACGTGGGAGGCGGAAGGCTTCGTCGAGGCGATGCGCACGCCCGACAACACGCTGATCTTCGTCACGCCGGAGAAGTCCCGCGAGATCGTGGACGACCAGATCGCCTGCATGGGCTGCCTGAGCAGTTGCCGCTTCTCCAACTGGGCGCAGCACGAACCCGAATACTCGAACGGCAAGAAGGCCGATCCGCGCAGCTTCTGCATCCAGAAGACGCTGCAGGACATCAGCCACGACGGCGCGATCGAGCACAACCTGATGTTCAGCGGCCACAACGCCTACCGCTTCGCCACCGACCCGTTCTACTCGAACGGCTTCATCCCGACGGTGAAGGAGCTGGTGGGGCGGATCATGACTGGGCGGTAGGCCCGGCGGCCCCGGCAACATGGTGCGGGGCCGAAACTTTTGAGTCTATGATCCCCTCCGTTCCGGCGGAGGGCGAGCATGGGCATGCAGGCGGTCGAGGTCGCGATCGGCCTCGTGCTGATGTGGCTGCTGCTGGCCCTGGCCTGCACCGCCATCGTGGAATGGATCAACGAACGGCTCCAGCTCCGCTCGCAGGCACTCGCGGCGGGGCTGGCCCATCTCTGGCGCGAGGTGAAGCAGGCGCAGCAGAGCGAGGTCGCGCTGAAGTTCGAGGACCTGCCGCCGGTCAAGTCGTGCCAGCCGATGATCGCCTTCCTGCTGCGCCGCCGTTCGGCGGACCCGCCCGCCACGGATTTCGACAGTGCGCTGACCGATCCGGGCTGGCGTGCGCGGGGATTGCTGCCGCTGTTCGGCGTCATCCGCGGCCGCCCGTCCGACTCGCCGTCCTACGTCGTGACGACGCAGATCGCCGCCGGCATCATCGGCCAGCTCGTGCAGGGCGCCGCGAACGTGCAGGTCGCGGCGGCGCGTGCCGATGCGGTGATCGAGGCGCTGAAGGACAGTCCTTTCAAGTCGCTGCTGCGCGGCTATCTGGCAACCGCGAACGGCAGTCTTGCCGTCTTCGAGAAGAAGCTTGCGGCATGGTTCGATGGCACGCTGGAGCGCATCGGCGGCGAGTTCAAGCGCATCGCCCAGCGCTGGTCGTTCCTGATCGCGCTCGCGATCTGCGGCGCGCTGAACGCGGACAGCATCGCGGTGGCCATGCGGCTGTGGCAGAATCCGGTGCTGCGCGAGGCGATCGCCGACCGCGCCGCCGGCATGACGCAGCCCATTCCCGCCGGCCGCGATGCCGAACGGTGCCGCGTGGTGCTGGGCGTCGCGCCGCCCTCCGATGCAACGCCGGACGAACGGCTGGACTGCCTGTCGCAGACGATGGCGGAGCTTCCCCTCGGCTGGGGGAGCGGGACGATGACGCTGCCCGGCGGGCGCTCGCCGGCCTCGACGGTGGACTGGTTGCTGCTGCTCGCCACGAAGCTCGCCGGCATCGGGCTTTCGGCGCTGGCCGTGGGTCTCGGCGCGCCGTTCTGGTTCCAGGTGCTCAACACGCTCAACGCGATCCGCGCCAGCGGCCGTCCGCCCGTCGCGCCGAAGGCGGCGGACGCCTAGGGCCGGGGGGTCAGCCCCGCGCGACCAGCGTGGCGATGCGGTCGCTCGCCGTGCCGAGCGCCTCGCTCATGGCGCGGGCGAGGTCGGCCGCGCCCGTGCCGGCGGGGCGCGCCGCCGCGTCCAGCGGAACCGGCCCCGACACCCGCCCGTTGGCGCGGCGCACCGCGGCCTGGCCCTGAAGGCGGACGGTGCCGCTGCTGTCGAGATCGAAGCGGGAGACCTCCAGCTCGACCACCGCGGCCGGCGTCACGGACACCGGCCCGCTTTCCTGGAACACGCGCGCGTTGCGCAGCCGCTGCGAGAGATTGTCCACCAGCACGCGGCCGATCATGTCGCCCAGCGGCTCGGCCCAGCGTTCCAGATCGGTCACGTGCAGCTCGACGTCGTTCGCCGAGCGGACGATCTGCGGGCGGTCGAGATACTTCGCCAGACCCACGGAGCGCACCGCCACCGTGGACGGGCCGGCGACGGGCGCCGCACCGGGCATCGGCACCAGCGTGAAGACCCGGGGCTCCGGCGTGGATCCGCAGGCCGCAAGCGCGAGGCCTGCCAGTAACGCGCCACGCCGCTTCATCGCCCTCTCTCCGTCGCCCGTTCTGCCTTGCCGCGCACCAATGCCTCCGGATGGCGCTCCACGTAGTCCGCCAGCAGGCGGATGGAGCGCGCAGCATCGTTCAACTGCGCCACGAGTCGCGTCAGGTCGCGGTTGAACTGGGAGGACTGGCCGTAGCCGCCCTCGATCGACCCGGCAGCGGCGTTCAGCCGCGTGATCGCCTGCTGCAGCGTCTGCGCCATCGCGGGCAAGCGCTCCAGCGCCGGGGTCATCGTGCGGTCGGCGGAGCGGGCGAGTTCCTCCACCGCGGCCATCGTGCGCTGCAGAGACTGCAAGCTGTCGGCGACCTGCGTGCCGCCGGCCATGGCGCGCAGGCTGGCGAGCGTCTCGTTCAGGTTGCGGCCGATCTCGTCGAACGGCACGCCGCCGAGCTTCTCGACCACCTCGCTGACCGAGCGCGTCAGCGTCTCGATCTGCGTCGGCACGGTGGGCACGACGTAGCGGTCGCCGACGCGGTCCACGGTGGCCGGCGGTGCGTCCGGGAATATCTCGAGCGCGACGGCGAGCTGGCCGGTCAGCATGTTGTGCGAGCGGAGCTGCGCGCGCATGCCGCGCGCGACCAGTGCGTTCAGCAGTTCGAGCCCCTGCACCGGACTGTTCTGGCCGATATTCTGCACCCGCTCCGGCTCGATCTCGAACAGGACCGGCACCCGGACGCGATCGTTCGCGGCGTCGAATTCCAGCTTCACATCCAGCACCCGCCCGACCTGGATGCCGAACCACTCGACCGGCGAGCCGATGCTGAGGCCCCGGACCGAGCCCTCGAAATAGGCGAGCAGCGGTTCGCTGCGGCGGTAGGACACCGCACTTGCCGCGTCGCGGTCCGCGTGGAGCACGAACTCCCGCCCGGCCGCGGCTCGCTCCCCGCTGCGCGCCTGCGGCGGTGTGTCGAAGGCGATGCCGCCGGACAGCACCGCCTGCAGCGATTCCAGCTCGAGATGGACACCGTTCGGACCGGTCGCGACGGTGATGCCGGAGGCGCGCCAGAAGCGGGAGCCGTCAAAGACGAAGTCGTCGTAGGGGGCGCGGATGAAGACCTGCACGTCCACGGTCTCCGCCATCTCGCCGAAGCGGATGCGCTGGACCTCGCCGACGGCGATGTCGCGGTAGAAGACCGGCGCGCCCGGCCCGATGGACCCGAGGCGGTCGCCGTGCAGCACGAAGCTGCGCCCCGCCGCGCCGCTGCGGACGACCGGCGGTTCCTCGAGCCCGACGAAATCGTTGCGCCGTTCGCCGGGGCCGGGATCCAGCTCGATGAAGGCGCCCGACAGCAGCGTGCCGAGGCCCGATACGCCGCCGGCACCGATGCGGGGCTTCACCACCCAGAAGCGCGTGTTCTCGCGCAGGTGCGCGGCGGCGGCGCGCGACATCTGCGCGGTGACGCCGACATGCGACAGGTCGGCGGCCAGCTCCACCGTCTGCACGATGCCGAGCTCGACATCCTTGTGCTTGATGCGGGTCTTCCCCGCCTCCAGCCCTTCGCCCGTCTCGAAGCGGATGGTGATGGTGGGGCCGCGCTCGCTGATCGTGTGCCAGGCGAGCCAGCCGGCGATCGCGATGGCGACCAGCGGCACCAGCCAGACGAGCGGCAGCCTCCGCCGCGCGCGGATGGCGGGCGCTGGATCGGGTGCTGTTCCGGCGTCAGGCACGACGGAACCTGTCGTCATTGGTGGCATCCCACATCAGCCGCGGGTCGAAGGAGGACGCCGCGATCATGGTCAGCACCACCACCCCGGCGAAGGCCACCGCGCCCACGCCCGGCTCGATGGTCGCGAGCGTGCCGAGGCGTACCAGCGCGACCAGGATCGCGATCATGAACACGTCGACCATCGACCACCGGCCGACGAACTCGATCGCCCGGTAGACCTGCGTGCGCCGGCGCAGGCTGCTGGAGGACCCGTTCCATGTCGTCCACAACAGCCATGTCATGCCGATCAGCTTGAGAACGGGAACGGTGATGGAAGCGACGAAGACCAGAAGGGCGAGCGGCCACATGCCCGCATGTGCCAGCTCTACCACGCCGGACAGGATGGTGTCCGGCTGGCCGCGGCCAAGGGAGATCACGGTCATGACCGGATACGCGTTGGCGGGGATGTAGAGCACCGCGCCCGCCGCGCATAGCGCCGCTGCGCGGTTGAGGCTGTCCGGCTTGCGCCGGTGCAGCCCCGCGCCGCATCGCGGACAGCGGTGGTGCGCGGCATGCGCGTCGCAGACCAGCCCGCAATCGTGGCAGGCGATCAGATCCCTGCCGGTGGGCGGCGGCACGCGCGGCACGAGGCCCTTGCGCTCCATCGTGTCCCAGATCTCGTCGGGGTCGAGTGCCGCGTCCGTCCAGGCCATCGCCGCCATCAGCGCCATCAGCGCCCACACGGCGGCGCCGACATGGATGGTGGCGAGATCGACCAGCTTCACGTACGCGACGCCGACGCCGAGCATGTAGACTTCCACCATCGCCCAGGGCGCGAGCTTGCGGCCGAACCGGAACACAGCCGGCAGGCCCGGCGGGGGGCGCGGCAGGCGGATGCCGATCCCGACGATGAGCATGGCAAGCACGCGGATGCCCGGCGCGACCACGCTGGTCAGCAGCACCAGCAGCGCCAGCAGGCCGAGCCCGTCCTCCCAGAGCTGGCGGATGCCGGTGAGCAGATTGGCATCGCGGACATTGCCGCCGACGCGCAGCGCCATCAGCGGCGCGAACAGCGCGACGCCGTAGAGCACCGCAGAGGCGATCGACAGCGCCAGCATCTTGTCGAGCGGGTCGCGCGTGCTGCGGCGCATGACCGAATCGCAGCGGATGCAGCGCGCGGCCGTCGCCGGCCGGAGCGGCGCGAGGTCGTGCACCGTTCCACAATCGTGGCACGCGATCAGGCGGGTGGCGGCTGCCATATTGTATCCCGGTACCGATACGTTCCTGTCTAGGGCACGTTCCCCTCCGCCGTCCATCGGGCAGGTGCGCCCGCCACCGGCCTTGCACTGCCCCATTCGCAACGCCGGCAGAAACGGGCGAAACCCTTTTCCCCGGCCGCGACATCCTCGCGAAATGCACGCTCCGTAAGGGACCGTCGCCGCCGGGCTGGTCCGGCGCATTGCCGGAGAAGTCCGATGTCCCGACCCTTCCGCACGATCGTCCCCCGCATGGCCGAACCCGGCCGGAGCCGGTTCCGATTGCCGGCCGCCCCACCCGCGACCTGTTGCTGAGGATGTCCGCGATGCTTCACGATTGCCGCGACCTGCCCGTCTCGGGCGCCGACCGGGCTGCGCTGGATGGCTATGAGCGCGCCGCGACGACATTCGCGCGCTACCAGACGGACCCGCTTGCCGAGATCGACTCCGTCATCGCCGCCGCGCCCGATTTCGCGATGGCTCACTGCTTCCGCGCCGGGCTGATGCTGTGCTCGACCGAACGCGCTGCCGAACCCGAACTGCGCCGGAACATCGAGGCGGTGGAGGCGCTGCACGCCCGCACGACCGAGCGCGAGCGCGGACACGCGGCCGCGGCGCGGGCCTGGCTGGAGGGCGATTTCCGCCGCGCCGGCGCGCTGTACGGCGAGGTGCTGACCCGCTGGCCGCGCGACCTGCTCGCGCTGCAACTCGCGCACCAGATCGACTTCTTCACCGGCAACGCCGCCGCTCTCGCGGAACGGCCGGCACGCTGTCTCGACGCGTGGGGCGATGCGCCCGGCCGATCCTACGCCTCCGGCATGCTCGCCTTCGGGCTGGAGGAGACGGATCGTTTCCCCGAGGCCGAGATGGCCGGCCGCGCCGCGCTTGAAGGCGACCGGCAGGATGCCTGGGCGGTGCATGCCGTGGGGCATGTGATGGAGATGCAGGGGCGCACCGAGGAGGGGATCGGCTTCCTCTCCAGCCGCGTGCCCGACTGGGCGCCCGACAACATGCTTTCCTACCACAACTGGTGGCACCTCGCGCTGTACCATCTGGAGCGCGGCGACACCGATGCGGCGCTGGGCATCTACGATCGCAACATCCGGCCGCAGCCATCGGCGGTGGCGCTGGAGATGGTGGATGCCTCGGCCATGCTGTGGCGATTGCGGCTGCGCGGCGTGTCCGGCGACGGGCGCTGGGCCGAACTGGCGGATAGCTGGGCGCCGATGGCGGAGGATGGCTACTACGCCTTCAACGACGTGCACGCCGCGATGGCCTTCATCGGCGCCGGCCGCTTCGACGATGCGGCGCGGCTGGTGGCCGGGCTCGAACGCGTGGCGGCGGGCAGCGGCGACAACGCGATGATGACGCGCGATGTCGGCCTGCCGCTCTGCCGCGGACTGCTGGCCTTCGGTGAGGGCGACTGGCGCGGGGCGGTGGATGCCGTCGCACCCGTGCGCGCCGTCGCGCATCGTGCGGGCGGTTCCAACGCGCAGCGAGACGTGATTTCGCTGACGCTGCTGGAAGCGGCGCTGCGGGCGGACGACGGCAACCTCGCGCGCCGGCTGACGGCCGAAAGGCTGAGCCGCAAGCCGGAGAGTCCGTTCGCGTGGAGCCTCGCAGCGCGAGCCTCGTCCCTGCGGGCCATCACGCCGGCGATGCGCAGCGCCGTTCCGGCTCACTGATAGCGCCGCGCCTTGCCGGTGACGTCATCGGCAAGGCGAGCGATATCCGCCGCCGGTCGGCATGTCAGGCTGGCATGCCGGCCGTCACGGCGTCTGCAGGATCGTCAGGATCCGCTGCCAGTCGGCGACGCAGGTGCAGTCGCGCGGCGGGTTGGTCTCCGCCGCGCGAAGGCGCTCGCGGATGTGGCTGACCGGGTCCTTGCCGGGCGCGACTGCGGGCGGGCGCGGAACGGCGTGCAGCAGCGCGACGAGATCGGGATCGGTGTTCGCGGCTGCGCGAAACAGGCCGGAGTAGCCCTCGTTGTCGGGTGTCCAAGGCTCCGCGCCGCCATCCACCAGCGCGGCCGCCATCGCGCGCACCACGTCCCGATCGCGGCCGCCCCATGCGAAGAGCCGGTTGAGCGCGTTGCGCCCGTCCTGATCCTGCTGGTGCGGGTTCGCGCCTGCGTCGAGAAGCGCGCGCACGGTGTCCACCGCGCGCGGATCGAACGGCGGCACGGCCAGCAGGGCATTGCGCCCGTAGCGGTCGATCCGGTTCACCACCGCGCCGCGACGCAGCAGGGCATCGATGACCGCGCGCGGCGCCGCCGCGCCTGCCGCCTCCATCAGCGCGGTGCGGCGGTCATCGCCGGCGGGCGCATCGACATAGGCGCCGGCGTCCATCAGCAAGCCGATCATGGCCACGGCGGCATCGGGGGCCTGGCGTGCGATGCCGGCGGCGGCGCCCAGCGGCAGGACGCGCACGCCGATCGGGTTCGGATCGGCGCGGCGGTGGGCGAGCAGGAGGCGGACGATCTCCGGATCCATGGCCCACGCGGCAAGAACCAGCGGCACATGGCCGCCGCTGCCTGCCGAAGGCTGCCGCGCATCGGCGCCGGCATCCAAAAGCCGGCGCACGATATCCCGGTCGCCGCGCCGGATGGCCCGGGTCAGCGGCCGCTCGTCATCCGCATCGCGAGCATCGACATCCTCGGGATGCTCCGCGAGCAGCGCCGACAGGCCATCGCCGTCGCCCGCTGCGACGAGGTCGAAGATGCGCCAGCGCGGCCGGCAGGCCTCCGCATCCAGCCGGGTCACTTCGAGCGCCGTGGCGATGCGGCGGGCGATGGCGCCGGGGATTCGTGCGGGGCCCATGGCGGCGCAGTAGTGCCGGTACTGCTCCGCCGCCCGGCGGCTGGCGCGGGCGCTTCTGTCGCACGCGGCCACCTGGCTCCATGCGTCGCCGAGATTGAGCCGCGCCGGAACGCGGCCGGGATCGGCGCGCAGGACCGCATCGAGCAGCAACGCCGCGTCGGTCGCGTCCGCACGCGCCCCGGTCTGCTGAAGGAAGAAGGCGACATCGTTGACGATGGCCGCGGGCTGCGCGGCCGGCGCGAACCAGTCGACTTCGCTCACCGCCGTGCCGAGAGCGGCGAGTGCCGCGCCGGCCCGGGCCCGCGCGGGCCGGGTGTTGCGCCATGCATCGAGCGCGGCGCGATGTCGCGCCGGTACCGTGCGCAGATCGAAGCCCGGGCGGGCCGCGATCTCGAAACCCGCCGGCTGCGGGACAGGCTGGTAGCGCGCATCGACAGGCGCGCGTTGCTGCCAGCGCCGGGCGATGGCGGCGACGAGGGTGGCGTCGTCGGTGGTACCCGCCCATCGGGTCAGCTTCGATGGCTCCCGCGGGTGCAGCGCCACGACGTCGCCTTCCGGCAGGACCAGCCAGAGCGGCGCGACGCCATCGGGGCAGTCGTCGAAGGTCAGCGCATGCGCATCGGTTCCGAAGGCGAGCAGGATGACCCGGCCGTTCGGCGCGCCGCATCGTGCGAACGGGAAGGGGCCGTGACGCGCGGTGCGGGCCTGCGGTGTCTCGTACCGGCTGAGATACCCCCAGCGATGGCCGACGACGCTGACGCCGAGCGCGGGCCGGTCCGGAGCAGGCATGCCCGCCGCCAGCAGCCTTTCGCCGGGCGCGACCGCGAACGTTGCCAGCCGGTTTCTCTCGATGATGGCGCCGACATCGAAGGCACGGGCGGCCGAAGGCAGGCAGACGAGGACCAGCAGCGCGCACCAGGATGCCAGCCGGCATCGCCAGATGACTCGGTTTCGCGCTGTGTTCATGACGGGGCACGGGTCCGGTGGATGTCCCGCGCTTCTGTCGCCCCGCCGCGCCGCCGGCAAGACGTTCCGGCGCGGGGGCGGCCCCGGCTGTCCGGAAGGCGATGCAGGGCCCGCCGGTATCAGACGCGCCGGCTTTCCCCGATCAGCCGCCGGCGGATGCGGCCGGAGATCATGTCGATCACCGCCACCGTCACGACCAGCAGCAGGATGATGAACGCGACCTCGTCCCAGTGGCGGACCTTGATGCGCTCCGCGATCTGCAACCCGATCCCGCCCGCGCCGACCACGCCGAGGATCGCCGCCGAGCGCGTGTTGCTCTCGAAGAAGTACAGCGCCTGCGCCAGCATCACCGGCAGCACCTGCGGCAGCAGGCCGAACCGCACCGCGAGCGGGCGCGACGCGCCGGTGGAGATCACGCCTTCCATCTGCCGGCGCTCCGCGTTCTCGATCGCCTCCGCATAGAGCTTCGCGAGCACGGCGATGTCGGCGGTGAAGATCGCGAGCACGCCGGCCAGCGGCCCGAGGCCCACCGCGCGCACGTAGGCGAGCGCCCAGATGAGCTGGTCCACGCCGCGCAGCCCGTCGAACAGCCGCCGGATGGAGAAATGCGCGAGCACGTTGGTCACCACGTTGCGCGCGCCGAGGAAGCCCAGCGGCACGGCAAGGACGGCGGCGAGGAACGTGCCGAGGAAGGCCATGGCCACGCTCTCGGCGAGCCCCCTCAGGATGTCGTCCCACAGCTCGCCCGGGCTGGGCGGGACCATCAGCACCAGGATGGTCATCAGCCCCGACAGCCCGTTCCACATGCGCGTGGGCGAGAAGTCGAACCAGTAGAGCGCCCCCGCCAGCCAGATGGCGAAGGCGGCCCACAGGATCAGGCGCATCGCACGCCGCGCGGGGGACGGCGCGAAGGCGCGCGGAAAGCGCGACCGCAGTGTGGCGATCGTGCCGGTATCCGGCATGACGAGCGGACCGGCCATCAGCCGACCCTGCCGATCACGGAATGGCGCAGCCGCTCGCTGACCAGATCGATCATCGCCACGGTCAGCACGACCAGCAGCACGATCGCCCCGATCTCCTCGTAGTAGCTGAAGGCGATCACCTGATAGATCTCCTGCCCGATGCCGCCGGCGCCGACAAAGCCGATCACGCTCGCGCCGCGCACGTTGATCTCGAAGCGCAGCAGCACGTAGCTGAGGAAGTTCGGCAGCACCTGCGGCAGGATCGCGTAGCGCACGCCCATCAGCCACGTGCCGCCCGAGGCGCGGACGCCTTCCCACGGGCGCATGTCGACGTTCTCCACCGCCTCGGCGAACAGCTTGCCGAGCGCGCCGACCGTGTGCAGCGCGATCGCCAGGATGCCGGCGAGCGGGCCGACGCCGAACGCCCAGACGAGGATCAGCGCATAGACGATCTCAGGCACCGTCCTGAACAGCTCCAGGAAGCGGCGCACGGCGCGGAATACCCAGACATTCGGCGCGAGGTTGGCGGCGGCCGGGAAGCAGAACAGCAGCGCGCCGGCAGCCCCCATCAGCGTGGCGAGTGCCGCCATGTTCGCCGTCTCGAAGATCAGCCAGGCCCATTCGTCGATCCGGTAGAACCAGTACGCGATGGAGCCTTCGGTGCGCGGGCCGGCGAACAGCGCGTCCCAGCGCAGGTCGGGGACCAGCCGCGCGAAGTACTCGCCCACGCGCGGCAGCCCGGCGGCCAGCCGCCCCGGATAGAACTCCGCCACGATGGCGGAGGCGACGAAAGCTATGGCGAGGATGACGAAGGCGACGAGCCCCGCATTGCGCCGCTGGCGGCGCAGCGCCTGATAGGCGGTTTCGATGCGCGCGACCGCCATCGTGCGGTCCCGCGCGGGGATCGCGTCGAGACTCGCCGCTGTTGTCACCGGGCCCGTCTTGCCGTGGCTTCGGCGCGGCGCATGTCGATGAAGAGCTGATAGGCCTCGTGCCGGGTCGGCACCCAGCCGACCGAGCTGCCGCGCTCGATGGCGCGGTGGATGTCCGGATGCGTCTTGGGCAGCGCCATGTGGAAGTCGATCATGTCCTGACGGAAGGAAGCGGGCAGGTCGCGGCGGATGACGACCGGGCCGTTCTGGATCGGCTGGGAGATCCAGACCACCCGCAGATCCTTCATGTCGAGCAGGCCCTTCTCGACCATGGCCGTGAGCGCGCCGCGCGAGAAACCCTTGGCCGGATCGCCGATGCCGGAGGTCCAGGCCACGCCCGCGTCGTACTGGCGCTGCAGCACGGCGATCACCGCCTGCTCGTGTCCGCCCGCGAAGCCGGTGCGGCCGAAGAACTTGTCGGGGTCGATCCCCTGTCCGCGCAGCACCGCGCGCGGGATCAGATAGCCGGATGCGCTGTTCGGGTCGGCCCAGGCCATCGCACGCCCGCGCATGTCCTGCAGCGAGTGGATGTTGCTGTCCGCGCGCACGTACATCATCGCCACGTAGTGCGTGGACCCGTCCGCCTCGACGGAGACCAGGATCGGTTCCACGTTGCCGTCGCTTTCCAGCCAGGCGGCGGCGTAGGCGGCCGGGCTCATGTAGGACATCTCCACCTGACGCGCGGCGAAGGCCTGCACCACGCCGCCGTAATCGGCCGCCATGTAGAGCCGGACCGGCACCTTGAACGTCTCCTCCAGCAGCTTCTGGTAGCCGCCGAAGCGGCCGAGCCGGTCGGCCTCGTTCTCGCCGCCGAGCACGCCGATCCGCAGCACGGGGATCTGCGCCGCCCAGTCGCGCCGGCCGGCCTGCGGCATCTGCTGCGCCCGTGCCGCGACGGGCGCTGCGAGTGCTGCGGCAAGCAGGGGGCGGCGGCGGATGGACATGGCGTTTCTCCCGTGGTCGAGCCCCGCCAACATCCGCCTGGCCGCAGCACTTGTCACCAGTGCGGGATCAGCTCCGCTGCCGGCGGTTCGCGGCTTCCTCGCGCCGCAGATCGACGAAGAGCTGGAAGTCGGCGTGCGTCACCTCGCGGTAACCCTTGCCGCCGCCACGCTCGATCTGCGCGTAGATGTCGGGATGCGTGTTCGGCAGCGCCAGATGGAAGTCGTTGATGTCGCGCACGAAGGCCTCGGGCAGGTCGGTGCGCACCACCAGCGGGCCGTTCAGGATCGGGCGGGAGCGCCAGATGATCCGGATCTGGCCCATGTCCAGCATGCCCTTCTCGACCATCGCCTGCAGGTTGCCGCGCGAGAAGCCCTTCGCCTCATCGCCGATGCCGGACGCCCAGGTGACCGCGCCGTCGTACTGCTTCTGCAGCACCGCCACCACGCCCTGCTCGTGCCCGCCGGCGAAGCCGGTGCGGCTGAAGTACTTGCCGCTCTCGACGTCGATGCCGCCCTGTCGCAGCTCGAAGCGCGGGATCAGGTAGCCGGAGGTCGAGTTCGGATCGGCCCAGGCGAGCGACTTGCCGCGCATCTGCTCCAGCGAGGTGATGCCGCTGTCGGCGCGGACGATCAGCACGGAGATGTAGGAGATCGACCCGTCGGCCTCGATCGGCACCGAGAGCGGCTTGACGCCGCCGTTGGTCTCCAGCCAGGCGCCGGCATAGCCCGAGGAGCCCATGGAGGACATCTCGATCTGCTTCGCGCCGAAGGCCTGGATCACGCCGGCGTAGTCGGCCGCCGGATACAGGCGCACCGGCACCTTGAACGTCTCCTCCAGCAGGCGGCCGTAGGGGCCGAAGCGGCCGAGCCGGTCGGCCTCGTTCTCGCCGCCCAGCAGGCCGATGCGCAGCGCCGGCACCTGTGCCGCCCAGGTGCGCGGGCCGGCCTGCGGCAGCGCCTTCACCTCGGCGGAGGAGCGTTGCGCCAGCGCAGGCAGCACGGGCAGCGCGAGTGCGGCGCCGGCGGCGCCGAGCAGATGGCGGCGGAGGATCATGGTCTGCATCCCTGGCTGAATGGATGCCGCCTGCTACAGGGCGCCGGTTGCGACGGGATGACGATGCGGTTGCGCTTGCGTGAAGGCGTCATGGCGGCCGGCTATCGCCTCTCGGCGGGAGCGGAGGACGGGAAGGCAAGGCGCGTCCCGCAACGTCCCCTCTCCCGCGTGGCGGGAGAGGGGCAGGGTGAGGGGGTGCGCGGAGGCGAAAATGTCGCCGTGGTGCCGGCGGACGCAGCCCTCACCCCGGCCCTCTCCCGCACGCGGGAGAGGGAGTCGGGCAGAGAGGCGCGGGCAGCCCGGCCGGTATCAGGCGATGACGAGGCTGCCCTTCGGCGCGTCCTCAAATTCCTCCTCGGTCACGCCGTAGATCTCCTGCACGCGCGCGGAGGTGAGCTGTTGCGGCGGGCCGTCGAACATCACGCGGCCCTTCTGCATCGCGACGATCCGGTCGCAGTAGGTCCGCGCGGTATCCAGGTGGTGCAGGTTGGTCAGCACCGTCAGCCCGTCGCGGCGGTTCACGTCCCGCAGCGCATCCATCACCACGCGCGCGTTGCGCGGGTCGAGCGAGGCGACGGGTTCGTCGGCGAGCAGGATCTGCGGTTCCTGCATCAGCGCACGGGCGATGGCCACACGCTGCTGCTGGCCGCCCGAAAGCGTATCGGCGCGCTGCAGCGCGGTGTCGGCGAGGTCGAAGCGGTCCAGCATCTGGATCGCCATCGCCCGTTCCGCGGGCGTGAACATGCGCAGCAGCGAGGAGACCGCCGGGCGGTGGTTGAGCCGACCGACCAGCACGTTGGTCAGCACGTCGAGCCGGTTCACCAGGTTAAACTGCTGGAAGATCATCGCGCAGCGCGTGCGCCAGTCCCGCAGCGCCTTGCCATGCAGGGCGGTGACCTCCAGCCCGTCATGGCGGATCGTGCCCTGCGTCGGCTCCTGCAGGCGGTTGATCATCCGCAGCAGCGTGGATTTGCCCGCGCCGGAGCGGCCGATGATGCCCACCATCTGCCCGCGCGGGACCGTCAGCGAAACGTCGTCGACCGCCGTGACGGCTCCGAAGCGGCAGGTGAGATGGCTGAGTTCGAGCATGTCCGTAAGAGGTACCGGCATGCAGATTACCTCGCAGAGGCCGCGCCGGAACCGGGTTATGTTTCCATGACAGATAGGACCGGCGGGGCCGGCCGTCACCCCGTCAGGCGGGCCGCCAGCGGCTTGAACACCCGGTCGGCGAGCGGGATGAGCGCCGCGCCCACCGCGAGGCCCAGCACGCCGGCCAGCACCGCGGCCACCAGCCAGGACACCAGGCCGGCCGCCTGCGGCACCCACGTACCCGCCACGGCCGAGATGTCGTGGACCAGATGGGCGAGGCCGCCGAGCCCGAACGCCTCCAGCCCGTGCAGCAGGATGCCGCCGCCGACCCACACCATCGCGGCGGTGCCGACCACGGACAGCACCTTCAGCAGCACCGGCATGCCGCGCACCATCGCCCGGCCGATGGCCTGCACCGCGGGCGAGCGGCGGAGGGTGAGGGCGACGCCGACATCGTCCGCCTTCACGATCAGCGCGACCACGCCGTAGACCCCGGCGGTGATCACCACGCCGACGACCACGAGCACGCCGAGGCGGGTCTGGAACGTCGCATCGGGCACGGCGGCCAGCGTGATCGCCATGATCTCGGCCGACAGGATGAAGTCGGTCTTGATCGCGCCGGCCACCTGCGCGTCCTCGAGCTGGCGTGCGTCGGCGGGCTGCTGCGCGGCGTGGTCCTCGTGGGCGTGGTGCAGGCCGAGCCACTCGGCGGCCTTCTCGGTCCCCTCGAAACACAGATAGGCGCCGCCCAGCATCAGCAGCGGCGTGACCGCCCAGGGCGCGAAGGCGGACAGGGCGAGCGCGGCGGGCAGCAGGATCAGCAGCTTGTTGCGCAGCGAACCCATCGCGATGCGGAAGATGATGGGCAGCTCGCGCGAGGGGTCGAAGCCGATCACGTAGCGCGGCGTCACCGCGGCATCGTCGATCACCACGCCGGCGGCCTTCGCGCCGGCGCGGCCGGCATGCATGGCCACATCGTCCACGGAGGCGGCGGCCGCCTTGGCGATGGCCGCGACATCGTCGAGCAGCGCGAGAAGACCAGAGCTCATGGAGCGTTCCGGAACGGAGGGGACGGCACTCTACCGGCCAAGGAGCCTGCGCCAGAATCCGCCCGTGCGGGCCGCGCCGTAGGTCACGTGCGGCCGGCTGGCGGGCGGGCGCAGGGCGTTGCTCAGCAGATACCGCCCGGCATCCCGCGCGGCGATGCGCTGGATCTGGAAGGCCAGGACCTGCGCGTTGTCTTCCCCGGCCGGGGAAAGCGTCGCGGCCAGCGCCTGCGCGCCGGCGAAATCCTGCATCCGGCGCAGGATGTCGATCACCCGCAGGGTGCCCCGCTCGTCCGGTGCCAGGGCGAGGAAGGCCGCGGCGGCCTCCCGCCGGAGCGGTGCGGCATCGGCCCCCGCATCATCGGCCTCCCACGCCGTCTGCAACAGCAGTTCGGCCCGCGCCGCCCCGTCGGCGAGCATGGCGGCGCGGAGAAAGGGGGAGACAGCGGCGCGATAGGCGGGGGTCTGGACGATAGGCGCCTTGCCGGGGTCGATCCGCGACAGGTCCGGGCCGGCCGCGCCGCACTGCCGGCAGACGGCGATCCACCGGCGCAGCGTGCCGCGCGTCGGCTCGCCCGGCCGCAGGTCGAGGTCCGGCCCCAGTTCGGCGGGCGGCGGTCGGAAAGGCCGCGGCGCCGGCGCACCACAGATCGCGCACGCGCTCATGCGCGCGCGGTGGCAGTCCGCCGCTCGGCCTCCTCCGTCAGGCGATCCGTCAGTTCCGGCAGCGTCATGGGGTGGCCGTAGAGCCAGCCCTGATGCCAGGGCACGCCGCGCTCGGCGAAGAAGCGCGCCTGCAGTTCCGTCTCCACGCCTTCGGCCACCACGGCGAGGTTGAGCTTTGCGGCGAGGGCGATGATCTCCGGCACCACCGCCTCGCGCGGCGATCCGGTGCCGATCGCCTCGGTGAAGCTGCGGTCGAGCTTGACCATGTCCACCTTCAGCGCGGTGACGGTGGCGATGTTGGAATACCCCATGCCGAAATCGTCCAGCGCCACCGAGATGCCGAGCGCGCGCAGCCGCTCGATCGCGGGGGCGGCCATGGCGGGATCGGGCGCGTGACGCTCCGTCAGCTCCAGCATGATCTGGCTGGGCGAGGCGCACACGTCGAGCAGGATGCGCAGCGCGTCCGTCAGGCCGGGGTCGGCGATATCCGCGGCGGTGACGTTGAAGCTGATCCGGAAGCGCGGGCGGGCGTGCAGCAGCGGCCCGACCTCCCGCGCCGCCGCGCGCATCACCGCGCGCAGCAGGCCGAGGCTGAGCCCGTTCCGGATCGCCGCATCCGCGACCGTCTCCGGCGGCACCGGCCGGCCGTCGAGCGTGAGCCGCAGCAGCGCCTCCGCGCCCACCGTCCGGCCCTGAACCGCGTCGATCATCGGCTGGTAGAGAAGCTGGACGCGCTCATTGTGAAGGGCGGTGCGCAGGCGGCGAGGGAATGCCTGCGCACGGCGCATCAGCGCGAGGATCGCCACGCCGATGGAACCGCCCGCCACGCCGCCCACCAGCGTGCTGAACCCGACCAGGATCAGCCCGTCCTCACGCAGGGCGGATTCGCTGATGCCGGCGGCGACGCAGATGACGCTCTCGATCCCGCAGCCGGCAGCCAGCCGCGTGTCCCCGCGCCGGATCTCGCTGCCGGCCTGCGCTTCCGCGTAGGTGACGGACAGGTTATCGCCGCGCGTTTCGACGAAGCGGCGGCCCTCGTGGTCCACCAGCATCGTGCTGGCCTGCGCGCCGGGGCCGACGACGCCCTCATAGCTTCGCGGGTCGATGACGACGTTCGCGTCGCCCTCGCTGACGATCACCGCCGACTGACCCGGCGCGATCAGCAGGTCGAGCGAGGTATAGACGCGGTAGCGGCCCTCGATCACCAGATCGGGCCGGTCCGGATAGGTGTAGGGCTCGTCCAGCACGCCCAGCGTGCCGCTGCAGATCAGCTTGCCGTCGCTCAGCCGGCCCACGTCCTTGATCGCGCGCGACTGGAAGGCGAGCCGCCGCAGCAGGGCGATGTCATCCGCCGTGCAGGGTGCCGCGTCGGTCGCGTTCGCCGCCCGGAGCGTGTCGCGGGCTTCCTGATGGATGGTGGACGCCGCGCTCATCAGCCGCTCGGCGTTGTGATGGACGGCACGCCAGGCGAGCTGGTCGAGCACGTGCAGCGACACCAGCAGCGTGGCGGCCGCCCCCAGCACCACGAGCGCGAGAATGATGACGATGGCGCGTGGCTGTGAAACCAGCGAACGCAGCTCGGTCCCCGCCGACACTGGCGGCGCCGGCTATGCCGCGTCGGCCGCCCGCCGGCGCACGGGAAGCGGTCCAGCGCCGGCGGTGGTGGTGGCAGGGTCCTCGGGCGAGTGCAGCGCCTCCAGCAGCGCATCGCGCAACTGGGCGAGCTTGCGCTCGTTCTCGATCTTCAGCCCGAACACGTCCTTCACGTAGAACACGTCCACGGCGCGCACGCCGTAGGTCGTCACGTGCGCGGACGCGATCTGCAGTCCCTGCGCGCTGATGGCGGCGGTCACGTCATGCAGCAGGCCGGGCCGGTCGCGGCCGTTCACCTCGACCACGGTGTGCGTGTTGGAGGCGTGGTTGTCGATCACCACGCGCGGCGGCACGTGGATCGCGCGCATGCGGCCGAAATAGTGCTTGGACACCTTGCGGATTTCGGCCGGCAGCCGGATGCGTCCGGACAGCGCCTGCTCGATCAGCACCGACAGCTTCGCCAGCCGGTGCGGCGTATCGACCGCACCGCCGGCCGCGTCCTGGATCCAGAACGTGTCGAGCGCCATGCCGTTGGTCAGCGTGTGGATGCGCGCATCCACGATCGAGGCGCCGGCCACGGCGAGCGCGCCGGCGATGCGGCTGAACAGCCCGGCATGGTCGGCCGCGTAGACCGTGACCTCGGTGACAGCACGAGGCGCGATCACCTCGGTATGGATGGTCAGCGGCGCGTCCCGCTCGCGCGCGTCGCGGGCCATGCGCGCGTGGCGCGCGTGCGTGGCCGGATCGAAGGACAGCCAGTAGCCGGGATAGCCGAGGCCCTGGAACCAGGCGATGTCCTCCGGCGTCCAGCCGGCCAGCATCGCCGCGGCGGCATCCTTCGCGCGCGCGACGCGCGTGTCGCGCTCGCTGGTGGACAGCCCGCCGGCCAGCACTTCCAGCACGCGGCTGTACAGCTCGCGCAGCAGCGTCGCCTTCCAGCCGTTCCAGACCCGCGCGCTGACCGCGCGCATGTCGGCCACCGTCACCACGAGCAGCAGCCGCAGCCGTTCCGGCGACTGGATCGTGTCGGCGAGGTCGAGGATGGTCTTCGGATCGTCGATGTCGCGCTTGAAGGCGGTCTGCGACAGCAGCAGGTGGTGCAGCACCAGCCAGGAGACGGTCTCGGTCTCCTCCGCCGTCAGCCCCAGCCGCGGGCAGACGGCCTGCGCCACCTCCGCGCCGAGTTCGGAGTGATCGCCGCCGCGCCCCTTGGCGATGTCGTGCAGCAGCATCGCGACATACAGCGCGCGGCGGGATTGGAGCTGGCCGATCAGGCTGCTGGCGATGGGAGCGATCTCGGCAAGCTCGCCGACCTCCAGCGCGTTCAGCACCTTCACCGCCTCGATCGTGTGCTCGTCCACGGTGAAGACGTGATAGGTGTCGAACTGCATCTGGCCGACGATGCGGGCCCAGTCCGGCAGGAAGCGGCTGAGGATCCCGGCCTCGTTCAGCACCCGCATCCACTTGCTGCCGTCATGGCGGCCGGCCAGCAGATCGAGGAACAGCCGGTTCGCTTCGGGGTCGTTGCGCAGGCCCACGGCGCGGCGCTCGTGGCGGATCAGCGCGCGCATCGCAAGCGGATGCAGCTCCAGCCCGCGGTCGCGCGCGATCTGCAGGATGCGGAACATCTGGATCGGCTGGCGGTGGAACTCGCGCCCCGGCGCGGAGAGCAGCTTGCCGTCCGCGAGCACGAAGCCGGCGGCGGTGATCTCCTCGTCCGTCTCCTTGGTGATGGCGGGCGGGCCCATCGCCGCGCGGATCAGCGCGGGTTCCAGCACGCGCGTCAGCCGCGAGACGTCGCGCACGGTCAGGAAGTAGTGGCGCATGAAGCGTTCCACGCCTTCCTGGCGGCCGTGCCGCGTGTAGCCCATGCGCGCGCCCACGACCGGCTGCAGGTCGAAGGTCAGCCGTTCCTCGGCGCGGCCGGCGACGTAGTGCAGGTGGAAGCGCACGGTCCACAGGAATTCCCACGCGCGGCGGATCGCCCGCGCCTCGGAGGCGAGCAGCATCTCGCCGGCCGGGCCCTTCGGATCGGCGAGTTCCGCCATCGTCTGGGTGTCGAACAGGTAGCGCGAGATCCAGTACAGCGTCTGCAGGTCGCGCAGTCCGCCACGGCCTTCCTTGACGTTGGGCTCGACGACGTAGGGGCTGTCGCCGAAGCGGCGGTGCCGCGCGGCGCGCTCGGACTGCTTGGCGGCGATGTAGGGGCCGGCGGCATCGACGCGGCAGGCGGCGCGGAAGGCATCGTGGAAGCTGTCGAACAGCGCCGCGTCCCCGGCGATCGGCCGCGCATCCAGCAGCGAGGTGCGCACGGTGTGATCGCCGTCGGATTCCGTGAGGCAGTCGGGGATCGAACGGGTCGCGTGGCCGACCTTCAGGCCGAGATCCCACAGGAAGTAGAGCATGAACTCGACCGCGCGCAGCGTGCGCGGATCGGGTTCGTCCGGCGTGAGGAACAGCAGGTCGATGTCGCTGAACGGCGCCAGCACGCCGCGCCCGTAGCCGCCGGTCGCGGCCACCGCGAGCCGGTCGGGCACGTCGGCGATGACGGTGCGGGTGGTGTAGTCGAACAGCGCCGCGAGCAGCCCGTCCATGAGCTTGCCCAGCCGGCGCGCGGCAATGAGCCCGGTAAGGTGCTCATCCTCGAACGCGGCGCGGATATGCGTCTGGATCCGCATCAGATGGCGGCGGAACGCAGCCAGGGCGACGTCACGCGGCATGTCGCTGCCGGTGGAAAGGGCCTCCATCAGCACGTCAGCCATCGTGTCGTTCGTCGCTTCGGCGGTCCCCGAAAATGGCGTCATTCACCTAATGGTAGATCGGCTTTTGCGTCTGAAGGAAGCAGTGCCTTCAACCGGTAGAGAATTTCAAGCGCCTCGCGTGGCGCGAGGGTATCTGGATCGAGAGAGTCAACTTCAGCGTGCAACGGGTCCTGCGTCGGCGGCGGGCGGGAGGCGGCGGCGAACAGCGGCATGTCCTCGCCCACGCCGCCGCCACGGCGCTCCAGTTCCGCCAGCAGCCGCGCGGCCCGGGCGACCACGGGGGCCGGCACGCCGGCGAGGCGCGCGACGTGCACGCCGAAGCTCTTCCCGCCCGCGCCCTCGGCGACCTCGTGCAGGAACACCACCTGCCCCTTCCACTCCTTCACCGTCATCGTATGCGGCCGCATGCGGGGCAGACGCCCGGTGAGGCCGGCCAGTTCGTGGAAGTGTGTGGCGAAGATGGTGCGGCAGCGATGCGCGTCGTGCAGTGCTTCCAGCACCGCCCAAGCGATCGCGAGCCCGTCCCACGTCGCGGTGCCGCGGCCGATCTCGTCCACGATGACGAAGGAGCGCGGCCCCGCCTGATGCAGGATCGCCGCCGTCTCCGTCATCTCGACCATGAAGGTCGAACGCCCGCGCGCGAGCTCGTCCTGCGCGCCGACGCGGGAGAACAGCCGGTCCGCAGCCCCGATGCGCGCCTCGGCGGCCGGCACCGGCAGCCCCGACTGGGCGAGCACGAGCATCAGCGCGTTCTGCCGCAGGAAGGTGGACTTGCCGGCCATGTTGGGGCCGGTCAGCAGCATCACGCGGCGGTCGCCCGACAGGTCGCAGCGGTTCGGCACGAAGGACGCGCCCGGCGGCAGTGCGGCTTCCACCACCGGATGGCGGCCGCCGTCGATCACGAAGTCGGTGCCGCCCGTCACCTCCGGCCGGCACCAGCGCCCGCCCGCGGCGCGCGCGGCGGCCGACTGGGCGACGTCGAGCACCGCCAGCGCCTCGGCCGCGCCGGCGATCGCCTCGGCATGGTCGAGAGCGCGGGCGATCAGCGCGGCCACCACCACCCGCTCGCGCGCCACCGCGCGGTCCGCCGCCTCCGAGATGCGCCGGTCGAGATCGGCCAGTTCCGCGGTGCTGAAGCGCGCGCCGTTGGCCATGGCCTGCCGCAGTGTCAGGTCCGGGTGCGCGCGCAGCGTTTCCACCCCGGCCTGCGGCGCCTCGATCACATAGCCCAGGGCGGCGTGGTGGCGGATCTTGATCGAGGCGACGCCGTAGCGCTGGGCGTAGTCGAGCTGCATGCCCGCGATCACCTGCCGCGCCTCGTCGCGCAGCCGGCGCTGGCCGTCGAGTTCGCCGTCATAGCCGGCGCGGATCGCGCCCTCCTCGTCGGCACGCGCGGGCAGCGCATCGGCGAGCGCGCGGGTCAGCTCGTCGGCGAGGCCGGGGTCGAGGCTGAACGCGGCGCGGGCGGCGGCGAGTTCGCGCGGCAGGTTCTCGCCCAGCGCGGCGGCCGCCTCGGCGGCGGCATGCAGCCCGTCGCGCAGCGCGGCCAGCTCCCGCGCGCCGCCGCGCCCGAGGGAGAGGCGGCCGAGGGCGCGGGACATGTCCGGCGCACGGCGCAGCGCCGCCCGCAATGCCGCGAGGCCGGGTGCCGCGATCAGGTGCCCCCACGCATCCTGCCGGGGGGCGATGGCGGCGGGATCGGTCAGCGGTGCGGCGAGCCGCGCGGCGAGCAGCCGGGCCCCGGCCGCGCTCAGCGTGCGGTCGACGGCGGCGAACAGGGTGTGGCGCGCGTCGCCGTCCCGCGCGGCGAGCAGTTCGAGGCTGGACCGCGTCGCCGCGTCCATCGCCATCGTGCCGTCGCCCGACGGCACGGGCCGGGACAGGCGCGGCAGCTTCCCGGCCTGCGTGGAGCGCACGTAGTCGAGCGCGAGGGCGGCCGCCTGCGCCTCCTCGTGCTCGAAGCTGCCGAAGGCGTCGAGGCTCGCCGCACCGAACGCCTCCGCGAGCCGGCGGCGGGACTGGTCGGGCGGAGAGGGGTCGCGCGCCGGCGCGCGGCGGGAGGCGAAGGGCTCCTCGATCGTCAGCGAGTCAGGCGCGACGATCTCCGCCGGGTCGAGTCGGCCCAGCAGGGCGTTGAGGTCGGCTGGCGCCGTCGCGGCGGTCTCGAAGGCGCCGGTCGAGACGTCGAGCCACGCCGCGCCGATCCGCTCCCGCCCGGCGGCCAGCGCCACCAGCAGGTTGGGGCGCGCGCGGTCGAGCAACGCGTCCTCCGTCAGCGTGCCGGGGGTGACGAGGCGCACCACCTCGCGGCGGATCGGCGCGCGGCGCGCCTTGGCCTCGGCCGGGGTCTCGAGCTGTTCCGCCACGGCGACGCGGAAGCCGCGCCGGATCAGCCGCAGCAGGTACGCCTCGGCCGCGTGCGCGGGCACGCCGCACATCGGGATCGGCTGGCCCGCATGCTCGCCGCGATGGGTCAGCGCGATGTCGAGTGCGGCGGAGGCCGCCTCGGCGTCGGCGAAGAACAGCTCGTAGAAATCGCCCATGCGGAAGAAGACGATCGCATCGGGATGGGCGGCCTTGGCTGCGAACCAGGCTGCCATGGCGGGCGAGGCGCCATCCGGCGGCGGAATCGTCATGGCGCCTCGATAGCGGCGAGGCGGAGACTTGTCAGCGCGGAAGGCGGAAAAGATTCTCGCGCGGCACAGGCTTTCTGCCCAGAAAACAGGCAGGCGGCCGCTTCAGGTTTTCGCTTGCCACAATCCGCGGCAGCGGACAGAAAAGCGCCCGATGACGGGGGCAACCGTCACAGGGAGCAACTGCACGTCTGACGACGCATCGCGGATGCCGCGATGCGTCGTTTTCGTCGGGTCAGTTCGTCTTGCGCTCGGCGGCGGCCTGCGCGGCCAGCGCGCGGGCCATCTGGCTCAAGGCTTCCTGATGCTTCTCGTTGTCGATGGCGGCGAAGTTGCGCGCCAGCTCCAGGCACATGCGCTGCCGGGAGGACATCTCCGGTACGTGGCCCTCGCCGGCCAGACCCTCGAAGAACCAGGAGACCGGCACGCCCAGCACCTGGGCGATCTCGTACAGCCGGCCGGCCGAGATGCGGTTCAGGCCGCGCTCGTACTTGTGCGCCTGCTGGTAGGTCACGCCGATCATGCGGGCGAGCTGCTGCTGTGACAGACCCATCATGATGCGGCGCTCACGGATCCGTGTGCCGACATGCCGGTCCGCGTTGCTGGCGCGCATCGGGGAGTGCTGGTCGTCGGTATCGAGTGCTTCCGGGGTCTGCTGATCCATATGTCCGGCTATGGAGGCTGCCATAGGCCTCTCCTGCGGTTGCTTCTGTAACTGCTCGGCGCGGGGCGCCTGAGACAGCATGCTTCCTACAGGTGGGGGCAACAAGCCAAGCGATAAACCTGTGATTGCAGACCCCCTGTTGTCCCAGCTAAGTCACTTGCCGGGACCGGCGCGGGATCAGCCGCCCTTGGTCAGCTTTTCCACCTGCCGCCGCAGCCGCTCGATCTCCTCCTGCAGCGCGCGGATCTGCGCCGCGGCAGGCGAATCGCCGGCGCCCGGCGTCTCGCCCGGCCGGTTGTAGAAGGGCGTGAACAGGCTCATGGCGCGCTCCATCATCGCCATGTTCTGCCGCCGCAGCTCCTCGAACCCCGGGGGAAGCAGGCCTTCCATCGTCTTGGCCATCGTCTCGCGCATCTGCTCCTGCTGGCGCGCGAAACCGCCCATCGCCTCTTCCAGGTAGCGCGGCACCAGCGACTGGAGGCTGTCGCCGTAGAAGCCGATCAACTGGCGCAGGAAGGGGGTGGGCAGCAGGTTCTGGCCCCGGCTTTCTTCCTCGACGATGATCTGGGTCAGGACGGAGCGGGTGATGTCCTCGCCGCTCTTGGCATCGTAAACGACGAAATCCCGACCCGCGCGGACCATTTCCGCAAGCGTATCGAGCGTGATGTAGCTTGAGCTCTCTGTGTTGTAGAGGCGGCGGTTGGCGTATTTCTTCACAACCACCGGCGGCGTCGCGGCGGTTTCGCCTTCGCCACTTGTGCCCTCGACTCGGGCGGCCTGCGACATTGCGGTGCGTCCTTCCCCGCTTGCATCCGCCGCCAGACTAGCACGTTTTCGCAATCGCGAAGGAAGCCGCTATCTTGGCTGCCGGAGGATGGGGTGCACGATGGCGGATGCGGCCGGGACGCCGGGTCCTGCCGGGGCGGAGGATCTGGCGCAGCTTGCGAGCGACTGGATCGCCATCTGGCAGAGCGAGATTTCAGCTTGGGCGGCGGAGCGGGAAACGGCGGAGACATGGCAGGCCTGGGCGGCCCTGTGGGCGGGTGCCGCGGCCGCGATGCTGCGCGCGGTGCCGGCGCATGACCCGGCCGGACGCACCGGCGCCGCTGCGCCGAAGGGGCCCGCGGCCGCTGCTGCTGCACCTGACGCTCGCGATGCTGAAATCGACCGCCTTGGTCGGCGCATCGCAGACCTCGAGCGACGCCTTGCGGAGATGGACCGCGCCCGGAGCGGCGGACGCCGCCGCGGCGCTGCGGGCCGCGCTGCCGCCGAATAGCGAGGCCTTCCCCGCCGCCGTCCTGCAGGAGGCGCTGCGACAGGACCGCGACCTGATCGCGGGCGTGGCCGCCTATCGCCGCCACCCGTGGCGCCGCGACCTCGCCGACCCGCCCTGCATCTGGGCGGAAGGGGAGAGCCGCCTGCTCGACTACGGCGGCGAGGGGCCGGTGGCGCTGTTCGTGCCGTCCCTGGTCAACCGCGCCTACGTGCTCGACCTCGCGCCCGGGCGGTCGATGATGCGCTTCCTCGCCGCCAGCGGCGCGCGGCCGGTGCTGCTCGACTGGGGCTGGCCGGGCGAGGTGGAACGCGGCTTCACGCTGACGGACTACATCGCCGGCCGACTCGAGCGCGCGCTGGCGCATCTCGCGGAGCAGGGGCCGGTGATCCTCGCCGGGTACTGCATGGGCGGGCTGCTGGCGCTGGCCGCCGCCGCGCGCCGGCCGGAACTGGTGAGTGGCCTCGCGCTGCTGGCCACACCGTGGGATTTCCACGCGGGCGATGCCGAACGGGCGCAGGCGCTCGCGCGCATCGCCCCGATGCTGGAGCCGATGCTGGCGTTCTCGGGCGCCCTGCCGGTCGATGCGATCCAGATGCTGTTCGCGATGCTCGATCCGTGGGGGATCGCGGCGAAGTACCGCGGCTTCGCGCGACTCGATCCGCGCAGCGCGCGGGCGGAGATGTTCGTCGCGCTGGAGGACTGGCTGAACGATGGGGTGCCGCTGGCGGCACCCGTCGCGCGCGAATGCCTCGGCGGCTGGTACGGGCGCAACGAGCCCGCGCTGGGCCAGTGGCGCGTGGCCGGCCTGGCGGTCGATCCGGGCGCGGTGACGACGCCCGCCTTCGTCGCCGTGCCCGCGCGCGACCGCATCGTCCCGCCCGAAAGCGCGCGGCCGCTGGCGGAGCTGCTGCCGCGGGCTGAGCTGCATACGCCCGGTGCTGGACATATCGGCATGGCCGCCGGATCGACGGCCGAACGCGCGCTGTGGCAGCCGCTGCTGGAGTGGATGCGGCGCGTCTAATCTGCATACGGCGCGCCGCGTGAATTTTAGGCACTCGCCCGAGCCTTGAGCGAGCGCCAAAGCTATGAAGTAGTATATTTATATGATTCAGACAGTAATAAATCTTATATTACTATGCGCACGCCCCACGTATACAAGCTATCACACAGTACCAGAAATCCATTTCAGCCCCAGCGCATAATCCTTCGCAAAATCCAAGACAGTCACTATAAAGTGGCTGCATATTCTGGGTCATTTGAATACGGGCCCAATCAGGTCGTATTGTTACTTGCTGATAGAGGGCTAATTCGCTCAGCTTGGTTGCTGACGCATAACTCCCAGCCAGAGAGGGGCATACACCGAACCGGTTGGTCTGAAGCGGCCCAGCGAAGGCGGATGAAAGGGCGGTGAGACCCATAAAAAGAGCCGCATAGAATAGCTTTTTATGCACGATCGCTCCTCCTATAATCGCGATTGCATCCTATTCTCATCTACCATAGAGGGAATTCACGATTATGTGATACAATCATTGATGGTGAGATTGGAACTCGAGTGCCCAACGGAGTCACTGAGGAATTTAGGACAATTGCATGAGCGATCTGAACAATGAAGATCTGGTCAGGAAGTATTTCAGACTCTGCGTGGAGGGAAAGCTCCACGAGGTGAGGCGACTCCAGACAGATGATTTTGTCGCCCATACCAACAGGCTGGATACTCCGGACAGGGAAAGGTGTCTTGAGTTCCTGCGGGAAAAATCAATGGGAGATTTTATTTCTCAAACCAGATCAATAGTGCAGGTCCTCTGTAGTTCCGACAAGGCCGCGGTGGTTTCGGAGAATATATGGTCGGCGGGCGGAAGCACGGATGAGATCAGGTCTTTCACCATCACTTTCTTCACGATCAGGAACGGAAAGATCGCCGAGATGTGGACCGGGCAGGATCTTATCCCCCTCGTGCGTTTGTGGCTGGCGGGAGAGGGGCCGGCGTGACGCATTCCTGAGGCGATAGCCGGACGGCCAGGGCGGCTGTGAACCGCCTCACGGCGTGGCGCGGGGAAGGCTTCCGGCATCGCAACGACGCGCCTATCGTCGATGCATGATCCCCCTTCGTCCGATCCTGTTCCTGCTCGCGCTGGCGGGCTGCGCGACGACGCCGCTGACGGAGCAGCAGGGATGGAGCGGCGACGTGCGCCGCTGGATGTACTCCTTCGACCAGGGCTCGCGGATCATGCCCTACGCGTGGTTCGTTGCGCTTGAAAGCGAGGGGGGAGACCAGTCGCTGTTCGTCGCCGACGGGCTCGCCCGCTTCGGCTACATCCCGCGCACGAAGGATGTGCTGAACCCCGAAGGGCTGCCCATCGGCTTCACGCCCGGCGTCGATCGCGCCACCGGGCGGTTGTTCGTCGGCATGAACTGCACCGCCTGCCACACCGCGCAGGTCGTGGCGAACGGGCGGACGACGCTGATCGACGGCGCGCCCGGCAACGGCGATTTCCAGGGCTTCATCCAGGCGCTGGGCGCGACGCTGTCCGCGACCGCGGCCGACGACGAACGCTTCGCGCGGTTCGCCGCGCGCGTCACGCCGCCGCCCTCCCGCGCCGCGCTGCAGACGCAGGCCGAGACCTTCGCCACCTATGTCGCGGCGAGCCGCACCTCGGTCGTGTGGGGGCCCGGGCGCAACGATGCGTTCGGCATGATCCTCAACCGCGTCACCGCCATGGACGCGCACGTGCCGGCCAACGCCCGCGCCCCCGATGCGCCGACCTCCTATCCCTATCTCTGGACGACGCACGCGCAGGACTGGATCCAGTGGAACGGCGGCGTGGCCAACACGCGCTGGATCGAACGCCTGGGCCGCAACGTGGGGCAGGTGCTGGGCGTGTTCGGGCGCACGCCGGGACTCGATCCGCCGGTCAGCGGCGAGACCATCGCCTCCTCGGTCGAGGTCTGGCAGCTCCTGCGCGCCGAGACCGCCATCGCCAACCTCGACCCGCCCGCCTGGCCGTGGCCCGAGGACCGTCTCTCGGGCGAGGCGCTCACCCGCGCGGTTGCGGTCTATGACCGCGAATGCGCCGCCTGCCATTGGCGCCCGGCCGCGGCCGCGCCCCGCGCGGCCGACTGGCGCGGCAGGACGCTGCCGTCCTTCCGCATCCCGGTGGACCGCGCGTGCCATCTGGGCGGGACGCTGTGGCCGCCGCTCGCGACCGACGCGCGCGCCGTGCGCAAGCTG
>JBBCJT010000119.1:0-35624 GCA_037190665.1 Rhodovastum atsumiense
ACCGGCTGGGGCCAGACCAACGAGAGCCTGCGCGTGCTGACCGAGGGGCTGACGCCCGAGACGCGCGACTACCTGCAGCGCATCGGCAAGCAGACCCTCGATGCGGGCGATCTGCATCACCCGCACCTTTCCTTCACGGACGGCACCTATGACGGCCGCTATCTTTTCGCCAACGACAAGCTTAACACGCGCGTCTGCCGCATCCGCCTCGACGTGATGAAGTGCGACAAGATCATCCAGCTGCCGAACCAGCACACGGTGCACGGGCTGCGCGTGCAGAAGTATCCGCGCACCGGCTACGTTTTCTGCAACGGCGAGGATGGCGTGCCGATCCCGAATGACGGGCGGGACATGGACAAGCCGGAGACCTACCGTTCCATCTTCTCGGCCGTGGACGGCGACACGATGCAGGTCGCCTGGCAGGTGATCGTGGACGGCAACCTCGACAACGTGGATGCCGACTACCAGGGCAAGTACGCCTTCGCCACCTGCTACAATTCCGAAGGCGGCGTGACGCTCGCCGAGATGATGGCGAACGAGCAGGACTGGATCGTCATCTTCAACATCAAGCGGATCGAGGACGCGGTGAAGGCCGGCCAGGCGCAGACGATCGGCGGCGTGCCGGTGGTCGATGGCCGCAAGGGTTCGCCGTTCACGCGCTATGTCCCCGTTCCCAACAGCCCGCACGGCATCAACACCGCGCCGGACGGCATCCACGTGGTGGCGAACGGCAAGCTCTCGCCTACCGTCACCGTGTTCGACGTCCGCAAGTTCGACGACCTGTTCGACGACAAGATCGAGCCGCGGGCCACGGTGGTGGCGGAGCCGGAGCTCGGTCTCGGCCCGCTGCACACCGCCTTCGACGGCAAGGGCAACGCCTTCACCACGCTGTTCATCGACAGCCAGGTGGTGAAGTGGAACATCGAGGCGGCGAAGCGTGCCTTCGCCGGCCAGCGGGCCAACCCGATCGTCCAGAAGCTCGATGTCCACTATCAGCCCGGCCACAACCACACCTCCATGGGCCAGACCAAGGACGCGGACGGGAAGTGGCTGCTCAGCCTGAACAAGTTCTCCAAGGACCGCTTCCTCAACGTCGGTCCGTTGAAGCCGGAGAACGACCAGCTTATCGACATCTCGGGCGACCGCATGGTGCTCGTGCATGACGGTCCGAGCTTCGCGGAGCCGCACGACGCGACCATCGTCCACCGCTCCAAGATCAACCCGGTGCATGTCTGGAAGCGCGACGACCCGTTCTTCGCCGAGACCGTACGTCAGGCCCAGGCGGATGGCGTAAACCTGCTCGAGGACAACAAGGTCGTGCGCGACGGCGGCAAGGTGCGCGTCTACATGACGTCTCAGGCGCCGCAGTTCGGGCTGGAGAAGTTCGAGGTCAATCAGGGCGACGAGGTGACGGTGTTCGTCACCAACATCGACGAGGTAGAGGACCTGACCCACGGCTTCGGCATCGTCAACTACTGCGTCAACATGGAAGTCGCGCCGCAGGCCACCGCGTCCGTGACCTTCAAGGCCGAACGGCCGGGCGTGCACTGGTACTACTGCTCATGGTTCTGCCATGCGATGCACATGGAGATGAAGGGGCGGATGCTGGTGTCGCCGCGCAGCGCGTGACATCCGCGCGCATCCTCGCCGGTCTGTTGCTGGTGGTGGCGGCGCATGCCGCCGCCACGCCGGGGGTCGCTCCCGGCGAGGATGTGCAGGCGGCGGTCGCCGCGGCGGAGCCGGGCAGCACGATCGAGTTGCTGCCCGGGATCCATCGCGGCCCCGTCCGCCTTGATCGTGCCGTCGCGCTCGTGGGGCGCGACGGTGCCGTGCTGGAGGCCGGCGGCCACGGCAGCGTCGTGTGGGTGACGGCCGAGGGCGCCTCGGTGCGGAACCTCGTGCTGCGCGGCTCCGGCTCCGACCTCGTCGCCATGGACAGCGGCGTCTACCTCGCCCGCACGGCGCGCGGCGCGCGCGTGGAGGGCAACCGGATGGAGGGGAACCTGTTCGGCGTCTATGTCCACGGCGCCGCCGATGCCGTGGTGCGCGGCAACGTCATCAACGGCCGCAGCGGCGGGCGGACCTCCGAACACGGCAACGGCGTGAACGTGTGGAACGCGCCGGGCGCGCGGGTGGAAGGCAACGACATCCGCCATGGGCGCGACGGCATCTACATCACCGCCAGCCGGCAGAACGTCTTCTCGGGCAACCGCTTCCGCGACCTGCGCTTCGCCATTCACTACATGTATGCGGACAACAGCGAGGTGAGCGGCAACGCCTCCCTCGGCAATCATATCGGCTACGCCATCATGCACTCGCAGAACCTGCGCGTGACCGGCAATCTCTCGGACGGAGACCGGGACCACGGGCTGCTGTTCAATTACGCGAACCGCTCCGAGATCATCGGCAATCACGTGCGTGGCAGGGCCGCGACACCGGATACGCGCGAGCCGGCGGAAGCAGGGGACCGCGAGCACGCCGTCCCCGTGGATGCCGACGACAGCTTCGCGCGGCCCGGCAAGTGCGTCTTCATCTACAACTCCAACCGCAACCGCTTCAGCGGCAACCGCTTCGAGGGTTGCGGCATCGGCGTGCATTTCACCGCCGGATCGGAAGGCAATATCATCACCGGCAACGCCTTCATCGGGAACCGTACCCAGGTGAAGTATGTCGGCACGCGCCATCTCGACTGGTCGCGCGACGGCAAGGGCAACTACTGGTCCGACAACCCCGCCTTCGATCTCGACCGCGACGGCATCGCCGATGCCGCCTACCGGCCGAACGATCTGGTGGACCGCGTGCTGTGGACCGCGCCGCGCGCGAAGATCCTGCTGAACAGCCCGGCGGTGCAGGTGCTGCGCTGGGCGCAGTCGCAGTTCCCAGCCATCCTGCCCGGCGGGCTGGTGGACAGCCATCCGCTCGCCGTCGCGCCACCCTCGCCCGACGCCGCGCCGGAGTGGCAGCCATGAGGGCGGATGCTTCCTCGCTGGTGCTGGATCAGGTGGCCAAGCGCTACGGCAGGGTCGAGGCCGTGCGCGGCGTCTCCTTCACGCTGCCGCAGGGCGTGCTGGCGGCGCTGGTCGGCCATAACGGCGCCGGCAAGACGACGCTGATGAAGATGATGCTCGGACTGGCCCGCCCCACGGGAGGGCAGTTGCGGGTGCTCGGCCACGACCCCGCCGCCGGTATGGCAGAGGCGCGGCGGCAGATCGGCTGGCTGCCCGAGACGGTCACCTTCAACGGCGCGCTGACCGGCCGCGAGATCATCCGCTTCCTCGCCCGCCTGAAGGGCGAAGCCCCCCCGGCGGCGGACGGGTTGCTGGAGCGCGTCGGCCTCGGCGCGGCGGCCTCACGCGCCATCGGCACCTACTCCAAGGGCATGCGCCAGCGCCTCGGCCTCGCGCAGGCGCTGCTCGGCGAACCGCGCCTGCTGCTGCTGGACGAACCGACGACCGGGCTCGACCCGGAGGTTCGCCAGGAGTTCTGGGCCATCCTCGCCGAGTTCGCCACGCGCGGGACCACGATCCTGCTCTCCTCCCACGCGCTCGAGGAACTCGCGGGCAAGGTCGCGCGGGTGATCATCCTCGACCGGGGCCGCATGGTCGCCGACGGCACGATCGACGAGCTGCGCCGCCTCGCGCGCCTGCCCGTGCGGATGCGCGTGACGCTGCCCGCCGATGCACCGCGCGACTGGATTCCGGAAGGCGCGTCCATGGCGCGTCAGGAGGACGGGCGGTGCGTCGTGGACCTGTCCTGCGCCGCCGAGGAGAAGATGGCGATGCTGCGCCGGATCACCGCCGTGAGCGGCGCCACCGACCTCGACCTGCTGCCGCCGACGCTCGACGAGCTTTACGCACATTTCCTGCACGATCGCGCGGGTGCGGAGGCTCGGCCATGAAGGGGCTGCTGCTGGTCGCGGGCAAGGAGATCCGCGAGGGCATGCGCAACCGCTGGGTCGTGGCGGCGACGCTGCTGCTGGCCGCACTGGCGCTGACGCTCGCCTTCCTCGGCGCGGCGCCCGCCGGGCGCGTCGGCGCCGGGGCGCTGGAAGTGGTGGTGGTCAGCCTCTCCAGCCTGTCGATCTTCCTGCTGCCGCTGATCGCGCTGCTGATCTCCCACGACGCGATCGTCGGCGAGATGGAGCGCGGCACCATGCTGCTGCTGCTGAGCTATCCGCTCAGCCGCTGGCAGGTCGTGCTCGGCAAGTTCCTCGGCCATGTCGCCATCCTCGGGGCCGCGACGCTCATCGGCTACGGCGCGGCGGCCGTGGCGCTTGCCATGGCGGGCGAGGCGATCGACCCGGAGAGCTGGCGCGCCTTCGCCGGCATGATCGGGTCCACCGTGCTGCTTGGGGCCGCTTTCGTGGCGCTGGGTACGTTCGTCAGCGCCATGGTGCAGGCGCGCGGCACGGCCGCCGGCATCGCGGTCGGGCTCTGGCTGCTCTCGGTGCTGATCTGGGATATGGCGCTGCTCGGTCTGCTGGTCGCGGATCAGGGACAGACCATCGGTTCGACGACGCTCGATGCGCTGCTGCTGCTCAACCCGGCGGATGCCTACCGGCTGTTCAACCTCGCGGGCTTGCCGAATGTCGGCCAGCTCTCGGGCATGGGGGGCATCGCGGGCGGTACCGGGCTGACCGCGCCGACGCTGCTGGCCGCCCTCGCCGCATGGGTGCTGACCCCGCTGCTCGCCGCCGTCGCCGTCTTCGCGCGGAGGGAGTTGTGAGGCCCCTGCTTCCGGCGCTCGGCCTGCTTGCCGTCCTGTTCGCCAGTGGCTGCGACGGCCGGGACAGCGCCGCCGCCCCGCCGCCGCCCGCCACGCTCACCGCACAGGCGATCGGCCATTTCTGCGGGATGGCGCTGACCGAGCACCCGGGGCCCAAGGGACAGATCCTGCTGCGCGGCACCGACAAGCCGGTCTGGTTCTCTTCGGCGCGCGACACCATCGCGTTCACGATGCTGGCCGAGGAGGCGAAGACACTGCGCGCGATCTATGTCTCCGACATGGGTCGGGCCGAGACATGGGAACAGCCCGGCGCGACCAACTGGGTCGAGGCGCGGCAGGCCCATTTCGTGATCGGCAGCAGCCGGCGTGGCGGGATGGGTGCGGCGGAAGCGGTGCCGTTCGCCGAGCGCGAAGCGGCCGACCGCTTCGCCACCGAGCATGGCGGCCGCGTCGTCGGCTTCAAGCAGATCCCTGCCGAGTGGGTGCTCGGCGAAGACGACGCACCGGCAACGCCGCCTGCCGAGCCTACCCACGGACACTGAGCGACAGGCACACATGCAGCATCGTCCGACCCGCCGTCGTGTCCTCGCCATCGCCGCCATCGCGGCGGGGCTGCCATTGCCCGGCGTGACGAAGGAAGCCTCGGCCGCGCCGCTGGTCACCTGGACGGGGCAGGTCCTCGGCACGGTCGGCACCATCACCCTGCGGCATCCGGATCGCGTGGCGGCGGAACGCATCGTCGCCCGGTCGGTGGCTGAACTGCACCGGCTGGAGGCGCTGTTCAGCCTCTATCGGCAGGACAGCCTGCTGGTCGAACTGAACCGGCGCGGCGTGCTGGATGCGCCGCCACCGGAGATGCGGCAGATCCTGCAAGCCGCACTGCGCGTCGCGCGGCTGACCGGCGGCGCGTTCGACCCGACGGTGCAGCCGCTATGGCAGCTCTACCGGACGCATTTCGCGGAGCGCGGCGCCGACCCGGCGGGACCGCCGGCGGAGGTCGTGGAGGAGGCGCTGCGCCGCGTCGGCCACCAGCATCTGCATGTGGGCCGCGATGCCATTGTCTTCGCGCAGCGCGGCATGGCCGTGACGCTCAACGGCATCGCGCAGGGCTACATCACCGACCGCGTGGTGGGATTGCTGCGGGCGGAAGGCGTCGCCCACACGCTCGTCGATCTGGGCGAGGCGCGCGCGACCGGCGTGCACTCCGCCGAGCGCCCCTGGCGCGTCGCACTGCAGGACCCCGCCGCGCCGGATCGCCCGTGGAAGACGCTCGACCTCACCGACCGCGCGCTTGCCTCCTCCGGCGATGACGGTTTCGTCTTCGACGCGGCCGGACGCTTCACGCACATCCTCGATCCGGCCACGGCGCGAAGCCCGCGGCGGTATCGGGCGGTCTCCGTCGTTGCACCGGACGCGACCATGGCGGATGCGCTGTCCACCGCCGCCGCGCTGATGCCCGAAGACGCCATCGCCGCCACGCTGCGGGAACTGCCGATGGTGGAAGCGCATATCCTGCGCCACGACTCGTCGTCTCTTGTGCTCGCCGGACGCGCCGCCCCCCTGCCCTCGCCGGGCTGAGCGTTCCGCCTCTCGGCTGACCCGGCAGGCCCCGGAAGCGGCGCCGCCCCTCTCGCGCAGTCGGGGTTTTGCAGAAAGGGCTGCTGGCATTCACCCCTCTGGATCAGGTGGACAAGCGGCGGGGGAAATTCGTGGTGCAGCTGGAGATCTTCCAGAAGGTCCGCGACCGCGAAGGCGGGCGCCATCGCCGGAAAATGAACCGCGTTCGGACGGCCGGGCTGGTGGAGCTGCGCCCGCTGCAGCGGGTCAGCGAATACGCGCTGCCGGACGGAGAGTTGAAGGAGGCGTTGTAGCCGGAGGGATGCGGCACGTCCCGCCGCGGCAAGGCCCGAGGGCCAGGCCGGTCTCGCTACACCGTCTCGCGGACCCGGCTACACCTGAAATATGGCTCCTCCGCGCCCCTGGCTCCACCACCATCCACGACTCCTGCTTTGGGAGGCGATTGGGGACGTTTGAGGACGGGCCGCGCGGCGGCTCCTCCGCCGCCCGCACGACGGCACCGGCCTGCACGGCCCGGAAAATGGCTTGCACTTCTGAGGTACGGAGCGGGCGGTCCGGGAGCCCGGGAACCATCAAAGCATGCTCGCAGAAATCCCCTCGCCCGCCCGGTGGAGTGGGAGGGGCCCCGCGCTTGCGCGGGAGGGTGAGGACCTCTGCGCGAAGGCGACACCTCGTCGTGATGCTGGCGGGGCCCATCCTACGCGCGGATGCCGACCGGAATGCCATCGGCAAGGCTGGGCGGTATCAGGCCATCTGCCGCTTGGCGCAGCGCGCGCAGGTTCCTTCCACCTCCACCGTCGCGCGTGCGGGGCGGAAGCCCGCCGCGCTCGCCGCCTTGGCGATCGCATGCGCCACGGCGTGGTCGTCCAGCTCCGTCACAGCATGGCAGGTGCTGCAGACGAGGAGCTGCGCCGGATGGGCGTGGCCTTCGTGGTCGTGCGCCGCACCGCAGGCGACGAAGGCGTTCAGCCGCTCCACCTTGTGGACCAGCCCCTGCTCCACGAGGAAGTCGAGCGCGCGGTAGACGGTGGGCGGCGCGGCCCCGGCGCGGGACTGTTTCAGCCGGTCGAGCAGCGCATAGGCGCCCACCGGCTGGCGCGCCTCCAGGATCAGGCCAAGCACGGCGCGGCGCAGCTCGGTCAGGTTGGCGCCGCGGGCAGCGCAGGCTGCCTCGGCCCGGTCGAGCGTGGTCGCGATGTCGCTTCTGGCCATGCGGGGGTTTCCCATGTGGTGCGCCGGCTCCAATGTAGGGGCGCATGAGCGAAATCGCGACCTACTCCCCCCCGCCCCCTGCCGCGATCGCCGCACTCGCCGCCATGGTGCGCTTCGACGCGCGCGGGCTGGTCCCGGCCATCACCCAGCAGCACGACACCGGCGAGGTGCTGATGATGGCCTGGATGGACCGCGCAGCGCTTGCGGAAACGCTGTCCACCGGACGCGCCGTATACTTCTCCCGCAGCCGCAACGCGCTGTGGCGGAAAGGCGAGACGTCCGGCCAAGTGCAGCGCCTGGTGGACCTGCGGCTCGATTGCGACGGCGATACGGTGCTGTTGCTCGTCGACCAGACCGGCGTGGCCTGCCACACCGGCCGCCGGTCCTGCTTCTACGTCGCGATCCGCGACGGCGCGCCGGCCGAGATCACCCAGCCGGTCCGCGACCCGAAGGCGCTCTACGGCGCCTGAACCCGAAGGAACCACATGCCCGACGCCGCCACGCTCGCCCGCCTCCAGGCCGCCGTTGACGCGAACTGGGACAAGGAGGTCGGCTTCCTCGCCGATCTGGTCCGCTTTCCCTCCGTGCGCGGCAAGGAAGGCCCGTGCCAGGACTGGATTGCCCGGCAGTTCGCCGCGCGCGGCTGGTCGGTGGACCGCTACACGCTCGCTGAGCTGGACGGCACGCACCCGCAATGGTCGCCCGTCGTCGATACCGACTACACCCAGGCGGTGCAGGTGGTGGCGACGGTGCGCGCGAAGCAGCCGATGGGTCGCAGCCTGATCCTGCAGGGCCATGTGGACGTGGTCCCCGAAGGCCCGGTCGAGATGTGGCAGGTGCCGCCCTACGAGCCCGCCATCAAGGACGGCTGGATGAACGGGCGCGGCGCGCACGACATGAAGTCCGGCGTGGCGGCGATGATCTTCGCGATGGACGCGCTGCGCACGGCCGGCCTGCGCCCCACCGGCGACATCTACGTCGAGACGGTCACGGAGGAGGAGTGCACCGGCAACGGCGCGCTTTCCACCCTCGTCCGAGGCTATCGCGCCGATGCCTGCCTGATCCCAGAACCCACCGGCGGGGCGATCACGCGCGGCCACGTGGGCGTGATGTGGTTCCGGCTGAAGCTGCGCGGCGTGCCGGTGCACGTGATGGAGGCGCAGAAGGGCACGAACGCCATCATGTCCGCCTTCCACGTGCTGCAGGAGTTGCAGGCGCTGACGGCGCGCATCAACGAGCGTGCGAAGACGCATCCGTGGTTCAAGGAGATCGAGAACCCGGTGAAGTTCAACCCGGGCAAGATCCGCGGCGGGGACTGGGCAAGCTCCACGCCGGCCTGGTGCGAGGTGGATTGCCGCATCGGGCTGCTGCCCGGCACCGACCTCGCCGACGCGCGGGCGGAGGTGGAGGCCGCCGTCGCCAAGGCGGCGAAGGCCGATCCGTTCCTCGCCAACTCGCCGCCGGAGGTCGTCTGGAACGGCTTCCAGGCGCAGGGGTTGATCATCGAACCGGGCAGCGAGGCGGAGAAGGCGCTCGCAGCCGCGCATGAACAGGTGTTCGGCGAACCGCCCCCGGTGCGGCTGGGCACCGGCGTGAACGATACGCGGTTCTACTACAACAACTTCGGCATCCCGAGCATCTGCTACGGCGCCGCGGGCTTCGGCGCGCATGCCTTCGACGAGCGCACCGACCTCGCCAGCATCAAGCGCGTCACGCTGTCCATCGCCGCCTTCATCGCCGACTGGTGCGGCGTGGAAGCGACCTGATGCCGCCGGTCCCGCCGCATCCGCGCGGCGGGACCGGACACCTCGCTCACTCCACCTTGCGATAGATCTCCCCGCCGCCGTCCCGGAACGCCGAGGCCATCGCCTCCATCCCTTCCTGCGCGGCCAGTTGCAGCTCCTGGCTGATCTTCATCGAGCAGAATTTCGGCCCGCACATCGAGCAGAAATGCGCGACCTTCGCGCCCTCGGCCGGCAGCGTCTCGTCGTGGAACGCCTCCGCCGTGTCGGGATCGAGCGACAGGTTGAACTGGTCGCGCCAGCGGAAGGAGAAGCGCGCACGCGACAGCGCATCGTCCCGCAGCTTCGCCGCCGGATGGCCCTTCGCCAGATCGGCCGCGTGCGCGGCGATGCGGTAGGTGATGACGCCGGTCTTGACGTCGTCCCGGTCCGGCAGGCCGAGATGCTCCTTCGGCGTGACGTAGCAGAGCATCGCGCAGCCGAACCAGCCGATCATCGCCGCGCCAATGCCGGAGGTGATGTGGTCGTAGCCCGGCGCGATGTCGGTGGTGAGCGGGCCGAGCGTGTAGAACGGCGCCTCCCCGCAGCTTTCGAGCTGGCGGTCCATGTTCTCCTTGATCTTGTGCATCGGCACGTGGCCGGGGCCCTCGATCATCACCTGCACGTCCTGGTCCCAGGCGATCTTCGTCAGCTCGCCGAGCGTCTCCAGCTCCGCGAACTGCGCGGCGTCGTTGGCATCCGCGATGGAGCCCGGCCGCAGGCCGTCACCCAGCGAGAAGGACACGTCGTAGGCGCGCATGATCTCGCAGATCTCGGCGAAGCGCGTGTAGAGGAAGCTCTCCTGATGATGGGACAGGCACCACTTCGCCATGATCGACCCGCCGCGCGAGACGATGCCGGTGACGCGGCGCGCGGTGAGCGGGATGTGCGGCAGTCGCACGCCGGCGTGGATGGTGAAGTAGTCCACCCCCTGCTCCGCCTGCTCGATCAGTGTGTCGCGGAAGATCTCCCAGCTCAGTTCCTCGGCCTTGCCGCCGACCTTCTCCAGCGCCTGGTAGATCGGGACGGTGCCGATGGGCACGGGGGAATTGCGCAGGATCCACTCGCGTGTGGTGTGGATGTTGCGGCCGGTGGACAGGTCCATCACCGTGTCCGCGCCCCAGCGGATCGCCCAGACCAGCTTGTCCACCTCTTCCGCCACCGAGGAGGAGACGGCGGAGTTGCCGATGTTGGCGTTGATCTTCACCAGGAAGTTGCGGCCGATGATCATCGGCTCCAGTTCCGGGTGGTTGATGTTGGCCGGGATGATGGCGCGGCCGCGGGCGACCTCGTCGCGGACGAATTCCGGCGTGACGTGGTCGGGGATAGAAGCGCCGAAGCTCTCCCCGTCCCGCACGGTTCCCAGCGCCGCCTCGCGGCCGAGATTCTCGCGGATCGCGACGAACTCCATCTCCGGCGTGATGATGCCGGCGCGTGCATAGGCAAGCTGCGTGACCGCGCCGCGCCCTCGCAGCGGCCGGCGCGCGCCGCGGTCGAACATCGGCACGCGCCGCGCCTCGCCGCGCTTCAACCCGTCATCCTCGGGCCGCACCTCGCGCCCGTCATAGGCTTCTACGTCGCGCCCGGCGATCCAGCCGGCGCGCAGCGGCGCGAGCCCGGAATGGATGTCGATCCGCGACTCCGGATCGGTGTAGGGGCCGGAAGTGTCGTAGACACGCACCGGCGGCTCGCCCGAGGCGGGCGAGAGCAGGATCTCCCGCAGCGGCACGCGCATGTCCGGCGTGGTCCGCCCCGCGACGTGGATCTTGCGTGAGGACGGCAGCGGGCCGGTGGTGACGCTCAGCTCCGGCGGCGGCAGCGAATCGGGCATGGGACGGCGACCTTTCTTCCCTGAAGCGGAAGACCCGGTGCCGCACATGAGGAAACCGCCGCCTCTTGGACGGCAGGACACGCCATAGCTGGCCTGCGAACGCGCATTGTCCCGTTCCCTACGCCGGTACGACCCGGATCAGGTTCGAAGGGTCACCGCCTTCAGCGGTATCTCAGCCCCTGAGCACAGGGCCCCCCTTGGAACGCGGACAGTCTGCGTCCCGGCCCGCCGGCGCGTCAACCGGCGGGCCGCGCATCCCGCCCCGGCGTCAGAACGATCCGACCGTGCTGCCGAGCAGCACGACCGCCACCAGCGCCAGCAGCGCGCCGGCGATCACGACCATGGCCACGTCCGCATAGCTCTGCTTGTGCGTGGTGCCGCAGACGGCGAGCAGCGTGACCACCGCGCCGTTGTGCGGCAGCGTATCCAGCACGCCGGCGCTCATCACCGCCACGCGGTGCATCAGCCCGGGGTCGATGTTGTACTGCACGGCGAGCTGCATGTAGGTCTCGCCCAGCGCAGACAGCGCGATCGTCATGCCGCCGGAGGCCGATCCGGTCAGCGCCGCCAGCACGTTGGTCGCAACCGCCAGCGAGACGATCGGCCCGCCACCGATGCCCAGCACCCATTCGCGCACAAGTTCGAAAGCCGGCAGCGCGGCCACCACCCCGCCGAAGCCGACGAGGCTCGCCACGTTGAAGATCGGCAGCACGGAGGCGTTGGCGCCCGCGTCCATCGTATCCCGCAGCGACGGCAGGCGGCGGAAGTTGAGCGCCAGCAGCACCAGGATGCCGGCCGCGAGCGCGAGGCTGACCGACCACACGCCCGCAAGCGCCTGCAGCGAGGTGCTGCCCCACCGCTCCTCCGCGAGGAACGGCATGTCCAGCCGCGGCACCACGAACAGGCTGAGGACCAGGTTGACGAGGATCACCACGCAGAGCGGCAGGAAGGCGGCCACCGGCCCCGGCCGCGTCTCGGCATGCCCGCCATGGCCGATCTCGGCCGGATCGAAGCCCTGCGCGGTGCTGGCGCGCTCGCGCAGTACCGGGTCCTCGGCCAGATCCCCCGCGACCGGGACGACGCCGTCGCCGAACCCCTCCCCGCGCCGCCGCGCGGCGGCTTCGGCGCGGCCCAGCCACCACAGGCCGAACGCCAGCATGATGGCCGAGGCGAGGATGCCGAGCCCCGGCGCGGCGAAGGCCGTGGTGCCGAAGAACGGCATGGGGATCGCGTTCGGCACCGCGGGCGAACCGGGCAGTGCCGACATGGTGAAGGTCATCGTGCCGAGGCCGACGGCGGCCGGCATCAGCCGGCGGGGGATGTCGGCGGCGCGGAACAGCGCGGTCGCCATCGGCACGATCACGAACACGGCAACGAACAGGCTGACGCCGCCATAGGTCATCAGCGCGCCGGCCAGCACCACCGCGAGCGTCGCGCGGGCCGTGCCCAGCTTCTGCGTCATGAACCGCGCGATCGCGTCGGCGGAGCCGCTGTCCTCCATCAGCTTCCCGAACAGCGCGCCGAGCAGGAAGATCGGGAAGAACTGCGCGATGAAGCTGGCGCCGCCGACCATGAAGGTCTGCGTCCAGTGCGCGAGCAGCGGCTCGCCCGAGAACGCGGCCGCGACCATCGCCGCGATCGGCGCCAGCAGCAGGATGGTCCAGCCGCGATAGGCGAGCGCGATCAGCAGCGCGAGGCCGACGAGGATGCCGAGCAGCCCCATGCTCAGCACTCCGCCAGCAGCACGGAGGTATCGGCGCTCGACCGCTTGCCCAGATCGTCGCCGTGCGCGGCGAGGAACTCATCCGCTGCCCTGCGCCCGTCGTCGCGCAGCATGGTCAGGAACTCCCACTCGGCGTTCAACTTCGAGGAGTAGCCGAGATCGGTCATCCGCTCGCTCATGATGCGATGCGTCAGCATGTTGGCCCAGCGCGCGCCCTCGCCGCTGCCGGCGTCCACCACCTGCCGCAGCAGGGCGATCATGCGCAGTTCCTTCATCAGCGTCGCGTTGAAGGACACCTCGTTCAGCCGGTTCAGGATGTCGGCCGCCGTGCGGGGCGTGCCGGGACGCTCGCGCGGGTTGATCTGCACCAGGATCACGTCCAGCGCCTCGCTCTCGCGCACCAGCGGCGACAGGGTCGGGTTGCCGGCATAGCCGCCGTCCCAATACGCCTCGCCGTCGATCTCGATGGCCTGGAACAGCGTGGGCAGGCAGGCGGAGGCGAGCAGCACCTCGGGCGACAGGTCGCCGTTGCGGAAGATGCGGCCGCGGCCGGTGCGCACGTTGGTGGCGGTGACGAACAGCTTGATCGGCGCGGTCTTCAGCCGCTCGAAGTCCACGCTCTCCGCCAGCACCTCGCGCAGCGGGTTCAGCCCCCACGGGTTGAGGTCGTAGGGGGAGAACATCCGCGCCATCATCTCGAAGGCGATGAAGGCCGGCGAGGTGTCGAGCGTCCAGCGCCCGAGCATGCGGTCGAGCGGTGTGCGCTGCAGCGGGCTGAAGGCGGCTGCCTTGGAGACGCTGCGCCAGAACTCCTCCAGCGCCCGCCGCGCACCGTCGGTCCCGCCGCGCACGAAGCCGTCGGCGAGCACCGCCGCGTTCATCGCCCCGGCGGAGGTGCCGGAGATGGCTTCGATCCGCAGCCGGTCCTCCTCCAGCATCCGGTCCAGCACGCCCCAGGTGAAGGCGCCGTGGGAGCCGCCGCCCTGCAGGGCGAAGTCGATGGGAAGCTGTTTCGGCTTCGTGGCCATGCCGGTGATCTCCGATGCTGCGGCGCAACATTGCTACCCCCAAAGCCACGCCCACGCCACCCCGGGGGGTGCGCTGCAGGCGATCGGCTGCCATGGTACGCGGCAGACAGACGGACGGACGGATACGGAATGCCCATCTACTCGATCGACGGCGTCGCCCCCCAGATCGCGCCCGATGCCTGGATCGCCCCGGATGCCAACATCATCGGCAATGTACGCATCGGCGCCGGCGCCTCGGTCTGGTTCGGGGCCACGCTGCGTGGCGATACCGAGCCGCTGGTGGTGGGCGACGGCGCGAACATTCAGGAAGGCGCGGTGCTGCACGCCGATCCGGGCTTTCCGCTGACGCTCGGCGCGCGCGCGACCGTGGGCCACCGCGCCATCGTCCATGGCGCCACCGTGGGCGAGGAGGCGCTGATCGGCATGGGCGCCACGGTGCTCAACGGCGCGAAGGTGGGGAAGCAGGCGATCCTCGGCGCGAACGCCCTGCTCGGCGAAGGCAAGGAAGTGCCGGACGGCGCGCTGGCGGTGGGCGTGCCCGCCAGGGTGATCCGCACGCTGGACGACGCCGGACGCCATCTCGCCGGCCAGCCCGGACGGCACTACATCGGCAACGCGCAGCGCTTCGCCAAGGGGCTGGTGCGCATCGACTAGGCCCCCGGCCCCTGCAACGGACAACGGAGACGCCACCATGAACGACGTGGCCCAGACGGGAAACGAACTGCTGTACGAGGTTGCCGACGGGATCGGCCGGGTCACCTTCAACCGGCCCGAGGCGCGCAACGCCATGCTGTTCTCGATGTACCAGCGCGTCGTCGAGATCTGTGCCGAGGCGGAGACGACGGGGCTGCGGGCGCTGATCTTCACCGGCGCCGGCGACAAGGCCTTCGCGTCGGGCACCGATATCAGCCAGTTCCGCGCCTTCAAGACGCCGCAGGATGCGATGGACTACGAGAAGCGCATCGGCGGCGTGCTGAACGCGCTGGAACGCTGCCAGGTGCCGACCATCGCTGCCGTCGCGGGCGCCTGCGTCGGCGGCGGGCTCGGCATCGCCGGATGCTGCGACATCCGCATCTGCACCGCCAATGCCCGCTTCGGCCTGCCGATCGCGCGCACGCTGGGCAACACGCTGTCCTCCGGCGCGACGGCGCGCATGGTCTCGCTGATCGGCGCGGCGCGGCTGAAGGAGATCATCTTCACCGCGCGGCTGATCGAGGCGACCGAGGCCAAGGTGATCGGCCTCGTCTCCGAGGTGCTGCCCGACCATGCCGCGCTGCAGGCGCGCGCGGACGAGCTTGCCCGCACCATCGCCGGCCACGCGCCGCTGACGCTGCGCGCGACGAAGGAGGCCCTGCGCCGGCTGGGCGAGAGCAATCTGAGGGAAAATGAGGACCTTATCCGGCTCTGCTACATGAGCGCCGACTTCCGCGAAGGGATGGAAGCGTTCCTGAACAAGCGGACCCCGGTGTGGCAGGGGCGGTAGAGGCCGGCCAACTCCGCGTCGGCTACGTCGAGCACGGTCCCGCCGATGGCAGGACCGTGATCCTGCTGCATGGCTTCCCCTACGACGCGCATGCCTACGACGCCGTCGCCCCGCGCCTCGCCGATGCCGGCTGCCGCGTCATCGTTCCCTGGCTGCGCGGCTACGGGCCGACGCGATTTCTGTCGGACACGACGCTGCGTTCCGGCGAGCAGGCCGTCCTCGGCGCCGATCTGCTCGCGCTGATGGATGCGCTGCGCGTCGGGCGCGCGGTGGTGGCTGGTTACGACTGGGGCGGCCGCGCGGCGTGCATCGTCTCCGCGCTGTGGCCGGAGCGCGTGATCGGGCTGGTGAGCGGCACCGGCTACAACATCCAGCACATCGCGTCGGCCAACCGCCCCGCCGCGCCGGGAATGGAGCTGCGGCTGTGGTACCAGTGGTACCTGCACACCGCCCGCGGTGCGGCGGGTCTTGCCGCCAACCGCGACGCGTTCTGCCGGCTGCTGTGGAAGCTGTGGTCTCCGGACTGGTCGTTCGACGACGCCACCTTCGCCCGCAGCGCCGCGGCCTTCGCCAATGCCGATTTCGTGGACGTGGTGGTGCATTCCTATCGGCACCGCTACGGGCTCGTGTCGGGCGATCCGGCTGTGGCGGGGATCGAGGCGCGGCTGGCGCGCCGCCCGCGCATCGAGGTGCCGACCGTGGTGCTGCACGGGGAGACGGACGGCGTGGCGCCGGTCGGTGCCTCGGAAGCCGACCGCGTGCGGTTCGGCAGCGACTACCGCCGCGAGGCCCTGCCGCGCATCGGCCACAACATCCCGCAGGAAGCGCCGGACGCCTTCGCCGAGGCGGTGCTCTCCCTGCTCAGGCCAACATCGGTGTGAAGGCCGCGCTCGGCAGCGCGCCGGAGACGACGCCGGGCTCGCCCTCGCCGAGGCGCCGGCCGGCTTCCGCCACCGCGGCCATGGCCAGCCGGTAGAGCGCGCCGCCGAGGCTGACGCGCTTCACCCCCACCTTGCTCAGTTCGGCGAGCGGCACCGGGCCGCTGCGCGGGCCGATCAGCACGTTCACCGGCTTGGGTGCGACCGCCGTCACCACGCGGCGGATCGCCGCCATGTCCGGCAGGCCGGGGGCGTACAGCACATCGGCCCCCGCTTCGGCGAAAGCGGTCAGTCGGCGCACCACCTCATCCATGTCGTCGCTGCCGAACAGCAGCAGGTCGGTCCGCCCGGTGAGCACGATACGGCCATCGGCGGCGGCCGCCGCCGCGCGAACGCGGGCGACGGCATCGTCGTAACCATGGATCGGGCGCGAAGGGTCGGCAGTGGTGTCCTCGATGCCGAGACCGGCGAGGCCTGCCTCTGCCGCGGCCATCACGGTGGCGGCGCAATCCTCCGGCGACGGGCCGAACCCGTCCTCCAGATCGCCGTTCACCGGCAGCCCGGTCAGCCGCCCCATCATCACGCCGTTCTCGATGGCCTCGGCGCGGGAGACCGCGTGCGCGCCGTCCTGCCGCCCCATCGCCCAAGCGATCGCCGCGGAGCTGGTGCCGAGCGCCTGCAGGCCCGCCGCCTTCATCAGCACGGCTGACGCGCCGTCCCAGGCGTTGGGCATCAGAAAGGCTCCGGGGCCTGCGTGCAGCGCCCGGAAACGGTCGGCGGCGTCGGACATGGCGTTCTCCCTCAGCGACGGATCAGGATGTAGTTGATCGTCAGGTCGATCTCGGCCTCGTCCTGGGGCGTGCCGGGCGGGAATGGAGGCAGTGTCTGGTTACGCAGCAGGCCGACCGTGGCCGCATCCAGATACATGGACCCGGAGCGCCGGATCAGTTCGACCGATTTGACCTTGCCGTATCGGTCCATCGTGAAGCGCACCGTCACCGGGCCGTCCTGGCCCATCATCGCCGCTTCCTGCGGATAGCGGCTGTGGCGTTCCAGCCAGGCGCGGAACAGGGCGCGCCAGTCGGCGCCCAGCTTCTCCGCGCCGCGGACGCTCATGGTCGATTCCGGCGCCTCCTGCCCGCCCCCCTGCCGCGGGGCCGGCATTACCGGACCGAGCGCGAGGTCGAGCCCGCGCCGCGGCGGGCGTGGCGCAGCCGGGGCGGCGCGGGGTGCCGCGAACGGGTTGGAGGGCAACACCGGCACGCCGGCATAGGGCGTGCGCGGCCGGGGCGGAGCCGGCGGCAGCGGCGGCGGGGCCTCCGGCATCCGGAACGGCTCGGCGGCGAAGGGCGGCGCGTCGGCCGATTCATCCTCGGGCGCCGGGAAGGGAGACACACGGGGGGCCGGCTGGGCCTGCCGCTGAGGCTCCGGTTCCGGCGGGGGCTCCGGTTGTGCCGTCTCCGGCTCAGGCTGGGGCGGCTCCTCGGGCGGCTCCTCAACCTGCGGCGGCTCCGGCTGGGCCTGCTGGACGGGGGGCTGCGGCTCCGGCTCTGGCTCTGCCTGCTGGACCGGCGGTTCCGGTGGCTGCTCCGGTTCGGGCGGCTGCTCGGGCTCGGCCTGTTCCGTGGGCGGTTCGGGGGCAGCCTCCGGCACCGGGGCCTGCGGGGTCGGCAGCGGGCCGGTCTCGGTCGACTGGGTCTCCTCCCCCGTCCCGCCCTCGAACACGACGGCGAAGCCGGGGTCGGGCAGCGGCTCCGACAGGCGGGGCGCGGGCATCATCAGCACCAGGGCCAGCAGCACCAGCAGGTGCAGCAGCAGCGAGGCCAGCCACGCCCAGCGCACCCAGCGCCGCCGCCGGGAAACGATCCCGGGTGGCCTGGAGCCGGCAGTGATGGGCCTGGGAGGCAGGTGCGTCACGAATATCCGTGGCTGTTCGCGGCCAATCGCCGCCCCGGGGGCGTTACATGGGGCAACGCGTGCCGCGCCGCAAACAACGTTGTGTGACGGAATTCCCTGTTTGTGTCAGCGGTCGAGCTGGTTGAACGGCCCGTCCGGCCCGGCGGCCGCCAGCAGCACGCCCCAGCCGAAATGGAAATACCAGCCGTGCAGCTTGAGCTTGCCCGCGCTGACCCGCTCCTCGATGAACGGGTAGGTGATGAGGTTGCGCAGGCTTGCCAGCACGGTCGCCTGCTCCGCCTGCCGGGCGAGCAGCCGCCGGTCCGCCTCGGTCACCAGCCCGTCGATCTCCCGGCGCACCCCTTCGGCGATCGCCATCCAGTCGGAGACATAGCTGTTGCCGGTCGTGTCCCGGCGGTGGTCGAGCAGGCAGCGCACGCCGGCACAAAAGGAATGCCCCAGCACCACGACATGGCGGACGCCGAGCTCGCAGACGCCGAACTCGATGGCCGCGGCCGTTCCATGCGGCGCGCCGTCCGGCGTCGGCGGGGGCACCAGGGCGGCCACGTTGCGGATCACGAACAGCTCGCCGGGCCGCGCGCCGTAGATGATAGCCGGGTCGGTGCGGCTGTCGGAACAGGCGATGATCATCACCTCCGGCTGCTGGCCTTCGAGCAGCCGGTCGTAGAGCGGATCGTCCGCCTCGAAATGCCGCCGGCGGAAACGCGCGAAGCCGGCCACGAGCCTTGAGAGGGCGTCCCCGTCACCTGGTGGTGCGCGGGACGCCACCGTGGCGCCTCAGGTCTGCAGCGCGAATGCGGTGCCGAAGGGCCAGAAGCGGACCGCCTCCCCCTTGGCCACCTTCTCGGCCTGCGCCGGCACCCACAACAGCCCGTCGGCCAGCGAAAGCGGCACCAGCCGGGAGGAGCCGGGATGGCCGGTGCGGGCGACGAGCGGCAGGCCGGCTGCGTCGTGGCCGACGATCCGGGCGGACATGAATTCCTCGCGGCCCGGATGGCGCGTGAACCCTTCCGCCGCGATCGCCCCCTGCGGCGCGGGCGGCTGCTCCGTGCAGCCGGCGAGGCGCGCGAGCAGCGGGCGCCCGAGCGTCAGCATCGCCACGAGCGCGGCCAGTGGATTGCCCGGCAGGCACAGGCAGACCGCGGCGCCGAGGCGGCCATGGGCGATCGGCTTGCCGGGTTTCTGCCTCAGCTTGAGCATCTCCACAGTTCCGCCCGCTTCCTGCACCGCAAGCGGCATGTGATCCGCATCGCTGCCGCGAACACCCCCGCTGGACAGGATCAGATCCTGCGCCTCCGCCTGCCCACGCAACCGTTCCGCTAACGCAGCGGGATCGTCGCGCAGCAGGCCGAGATCCGTCAACTCGATGTCCGGCCGGCCGGCGAGGAGTGCGAGCAGCATCGGGCGGTTGCTGTCATGGATGCCGGCCGGGTGCCGCGCATCCGCCGGCTCGCACAACTCGCTGCCGTTCGACAGCACGGCCACGCGGATGCGCCGGCGCACGGTGAGCCGGTCCGCTCCAACCGCCGCCGCAAGCGCGATATGCCGCGCATCGACGCGGGTGCCGGGTGACAGCAGCACCTGGCCCGGCATCACGTCCTCTCCCCTGCGGCGCAGGTTGTCGCCGCTGCGCACCTTGCGCGTCATGGCGAGCCGCCCGTCGCGGAGGGCGACGTGCTCCTCCATCACCACCGCCGCGACGCCCTCCGGGACCACGGCGCCGGTCATCAGGCGCACCGCTTCGCCGGCCTGCAGCGCCGGGCCGGGCGGGTCGCCGGCAAGGATCGTGCGTGCGAGGCGCGGCGTGGCGCCATCGGCAAGGTCGGCCGCAGCGAGGCCGTAGCCGTCCATCGCCGACTGGTCGAAGGGAGGCAGGGGCATCTGCGCCACCAGTTCGGCCGCCAGCACCCGCCCCCGGGCCTCGGCCAGCTTCACGCTCTCCGTCTCCGCGACCGGCGCGACGTTCCGCAGGATGCGCGCCAGCGCCACGCCGGGCGCGATCAGCGTCTCGCCCGTGTCGCAGCAGGTCGTGGTGGCGGGAAGGGAGGCTCCGTCAGGCATGTCTGTTCTCCGTGACGCGGAGACCAGCGGCGATGCCGGCGGGGCCCGCGTCGCCTCGATGCCGTACCGCGCATGTGCAGTCCTTGAGCCGGCTCAACGATCCGCGTTCATCATAAGAGTTCAAGTGCCCTGGCATTCGTGGAGGTTGCGATGTCCGTTTCCGGCATCCAGGGCGTGGGCGCGGCAGCGCGGCGCAAGGCGCCGTCCGGGTTCGCGCTGTTCGCCTACGGATTCCGGCCGTTCTTCCTGATCGCCGCGCTGTGGGCGGTGGTGGGTGTCGCGCTGTGGGTCGTGGCGCTGCACGGACACGCCCTGCCGGAAGGCCCGCTGCCGATGGCGCGCTGGCATGCGCACGAAATGGTGACGGGATTCATCGGCGCCGCGCTTTCGGGCTTCCTGCTGACGGCGGTGCCGAACTGGACCAGCCGCCCCGGCTATGCCGGCAAGCCGCTGATGCTGCTGGTCGCCCTGTTCGTCGCCGCCCGCGCCGTGCTGCTGCCGGGCTCGCCGGTGCCGCCCGGGCTCGCCGCCGCCATCGCGCTGCTGCCGATGCCGGCGCTGGTGCTGATGGTGCTGCCGGCGCTGATGAAGGCGAACACGATGCGCCTCTACGGCCCGCCAGCGCTGGTGCTGGCCTTCTGGGCCGGCGACGTGCTGATGCTGGGCGACGCGGCAGGATGGTGGGAGGGGACCTTCGCCGCCGGACAGCTTCTGTCCCTGAACGTCGCGCTGGCGCTGGTCGGCCTGATCGGCGGGCGGATCGTACCTTCCTTCACGATCAACGCGTTACGTCGCAAAGGTTTCGCTGCGACGCTGAAGCCGCTACCGGGCGTCGACCGGGCGGCGATGGCCTCCCTGCTCGCGGTGGTCGTCGTGGACATCGCCGCGCCCAATACGCTCGCCGCCGGGCTGGTCGCCGCCGTCGCCGCGCCGCTGGTGCTGCTGCGGCTGTCGCGCTGGTACGGGCTGCGCACGCTCGACCAGCCGATCGTCTGGGTGCTGCACCTCGCCTATCTGATGATCCCCCTCGCGCTCGCCACCAAGGCGGCGCATCTGCTCGGCGGCGCGGAGTGGGCGGCGCCGTGGCTGCATCTTCAGGCGATCGGCCCGATCGCGCTGATGATCCTCGCGGTCACCACCCGCGCCACGCTCGGCCATACCGGGCGCGACATGGTCGCGTCCGGTCCCATCGTCGCCGCCTACGTGCTGGTGGCCATCGCGGCGCCGACGCGGCTGCTGGCCCCGCTGGTCTGGCCGGGCCTCGGCGGCTACGCGCTCGCCGGCACGCTGTGGATCGCGGCCTTCGTCCTGTTCCTCGTCGTCTACGCGCCGATCCTGACCCGCGCGCGGCCGGACGGAAAACCGGGCTGAACGGGGATGGGCGACGCAGACCGGCCGCGGTCAGTCCGGGACGCGCTCGGCCATCCGGCGCAGGCCCTCGATGTCGCGGATCACGATCCGCATGCGCCCGCCCTCGACCAGCCGCCGCTCCTCCCACGCACTGAGGATGCGGCTGACGGTGTGCAGCGTCGTGCCGGTCATCTCCGCGACGTCCTGGCGGGAGATCGGGAAGTCGATCTCGATCCCCGTGGCGACCTTGCGGCCGCTCTGCCGGGCGAGGCGGAGCAGCGCATGGGCCACCCGCTGCTCGACTTGGGAGGTGGACATCTCCACCACCCGCGCCTGCGCCTCCTGCAACCGGCTGCCGACCGTCCGGAGCATGTTGGAGGACAGGGTCGGGAAGCGTTCGACGAGTCGGGGCCAGATCGCGATCGGCCAGGCCAGCGCCGTGCCGTCCACCACGATCTCCGCCGTGGCGGGATAGGTCGTGCGCGCCATCGCCATCGCCACGCCGCAGATCTCGCCCGGATTGATGAAGCGTACCAGCACCTGCTGCCCCGCCGGCGTCACGCGCGTGACGCGCAGCCGGCCGTCCAGCAGCAGGAAGAAACTGTGGGCCGGATCCTCCTGCCCGAACAGCACGCTGCCTTTGGCGAGATGCATCGGCCGCGCCTGGCGGCAGATCTCCTCGACCTCGGCGGGCGCGATGCCGGCAAAGAGCGGGAATGCCGCCAGCCGGACCGTCAGCTCCTCGGGAGTCACGGCACGAAGCCGCGCGGGCGTGGCGGAACCATAGGTGTCCTTCTCCGGCTCATATGGTGTCAGATAGCGAGGATGAGGCGGCACGTGGAGGGAGCGCGATGAAACGCCTGCACCTGAAGCGTGTCTATGATGCGCCGGCGGCAGCGGACGGGCTGCGCATACTGGTCGACCGGCTGTGGCCCCGCGGCGTGTCGAAGGAGGCTGCGCGGATCGACCTCTGGCTGAAGGAGTTGGCGCCCAGCGACGCGCTGCGCCGCCAGTTCTGCCACGAGCTGGATCGCTGGCCCGCGTTCCGCGAACACTACACGGCCGAGTTGCGGGCCAACCCGGCGCTCGACGAACTGCGCGAGCAGATCGCGCAACAAAAGGCGACGACGCTGCTGTTCGCCGCGAAGGACACGGAGCACAACAATGCCGTCGTCCTGTACGAGTTCCTGGGCGGAGACCCGAAGGCGGAACCGGCCGCCCTGAAGGAAGCCGGCCACGCACAGGGCGCCAGGAAGGCCGCGTCCCACCGGTCGTAGGACTTCCCGATCGGACACGGAATGTCCCCACATCGCGCCGGGCGCGCTATGTGGTTCATTGCGATGCACACCTCGTTTCCAGAGACGCGCCGCCAGCCGGCATCGGTGAGGTCGAACCGACGGCGCGCGGAGTCACATGCCGCACGGCAGTGATCCGCTCTCCCGTGGCGGGTTGCGGACGTGGATCACCGCGGCGGATTCCACGGCGGCACGGCATGCGGTGCCGGCGCTGGTCGCGCTGGGATCTGCCATCTTCATCGCGCTGGCGGCCTCCCTTCCCCTCCAGCCCGAGTTGCATCCGGATACCGAGAGCTACCTCGCCCTCTTTCCCACGCGACCGCCGGCCTACGGGCTCCTGCTGAACGGCTGGGCTTGGTTCACCGGCGGCCTGGCCGGACTGCCGCAGCTCCAGGCTGCCGCGCTGGTCGCTGCGACCACGGCGCTCGCTATCGCCGCCGCGCAGCGCCTGCGGTCACTGGTGCTCGGGGTCGGCATCGTCTTCGCGGTCCTGTTGCCCTCCGACCTGCGCTACTGGCCCAGCGTGGCGATGAGCGAGGCGTTGTTCGCCGCTGCCATCATGGCCATGCTCGCGGCCGGACTGCGCGTCGATCCCGAATGCCCGGCCCGCGGGCTGTGGCAGGTCGGCGGCTGGGCGGCCGCTGCCATCGCGCTGCGCAATGCCGGGCTGCCGCTCACCATCGCGGCGGCACTGCTGGCCTTCGCCGTCGCGCGTACCGAGCGCCATCCCGCGCGGTCGCTCCTTGCCGCCACCGTGCTGCCGGCGGTGCTCGTGCTCGTGGCCAACGTGGCAGTCCATCTCGCCTGGAACGGGCGGATGACGGTGGGGTCCTGGTCCGGCGTCTCGCTTGCCGGAAAGGGCCTGATGCTTACCCGGCCGGGCGACGAGGTATGGCTCCCCCCGCCGCTACAGGCCGCGCCGCGCCTCGCTGCCGAAGCGCGCACACTGCCGCCCGACATGCCGCTGCGGCTTCGCATGCGCGTGCGCCATGCGCAGTACGACGCGATCCGCTTTCACCATCTTTGGCCCGAGCTGGCCCGGGCGGGCATCGTCGATTACCTGGAGATCAACGCAATGGTCGGCCCCGCCGCCTGGCGGGCGGTGCGGCAGGACCTCGCCGGCTATGCCGCCCTAGCCGTGGGCGACTGGGCAGCGTTGTGGCTGGTCCCGGAAAAGATCACCCCGACCGAGCGCGAGGTGGAGCTGGCATTCGCCCTCGCCCATCCACCGCCGTTGCTCGACATGGAACGCCCCGGGGTAATGGGCATGCTTGTCCCGCCGGCGGAGCGCCCCGTCGCTGTATGGCTGCGCCGCATCGGCGCGCTGGTCGCCTTCGTGGCCGGAATCGCTGCCGTGGCGGTCGCCGTGTCCCGGACATGGCGACGCCGGCCGCTCGGGCTCGCGGGACCAGCAGCGTTCGCCAGCCTCGCCCTCAACGGCAGCTTCATCGCCATCGCGGCGATGGAAGGAGGGCTGGGACGCTATGCCATGCCGCTGTGGCCGGCGCAGGTCGTGCTCTGCGCCGTCTCGCTGGCTTGGCTGGCGGCACGGATCGCCGTACCGCCACCCCTGCCGGATCAGCGCGTGTTGCGCGGATAGGCGCCCGACGTGTTCGAGTCGGTGGCACGGTCATAGGCGCGTTCGGCCGCGGTGCCCGGCGGGTTGGTGCGCGTTCCGTCCGACTGGCTCGGGTACGCGCCCGAGGTGTTGGTGCCCGCCGCCCTGTCCACGGCGCGTTCGGCCGCGGTGCCGGGCGGGTTGCCGGGACTGGGGTTCGAGCAAGCGGCCACCAGCCCCAGAGACAGCAGGGCCGCGGGAAGGATGAAGCGCTTCGACATGAGCATGTCCTTGATGTGTCGTCCGCGCTCAACGCCTCCCGCTGCGCCCGGTTGCATCCGGCGGCCCCTGCCGGCTTGATGCCGGCCACCGCAACAGGAGGGTTGCCATGGCACGCCGCAGTCTGGGCAAGTCAGGGCTCGAAATCGAACCGCTGGTTCTCGGCGGCAACGTATTCGGCTGGACCATCGACGAGGCGACGAGCTTCCGCATCCTCGATGCCTTCGTCGATGCCGGCCTGAACGCCATCGACACCGCGGATGTCTATTCGCGCTGGGCGGATGGCCATCAGGGCGGAGAGTCCGAGACCATCATCGGCAACTGGCTGAAGGCCAACCCGTCCAAGCGCGACAAGGTGCTGATCTTCACCAAGGTCGGCATGGACATGGGCGAGGATCGCCGCGGCCTGTCCGAAAAGTGGATCATGCGCGCGGTGGAGGACTCGCTCCGCCGGCTGCAGATCGAGCGGATCGACCTGTATCAATCGCACCGCTTCGATCCCGACACGCTGCACGAGGACACGCTGGGCGCCTACGCCAAGCTGCTCGCGCAGGGGAAGATACGCGCCATCGGTGCGTCCAACTACGATGCCGGCCAGCTCAGCGATGCGCTAACGATCGCGGCCGACAACAGCCTGCCGCGCTACGAGACGCTGCAGCCGCTGTACAACCTGTACGACCGCAGCACCTTCGATGGGCCGCTGCGTGACCTGTGCATCGCCGAAGATGTCGGCGTGATCCCGTATTACGGCCTCGCGGCCGGCTTCCTCAGCGGCAAGTACCGCAGCGAGGCCGATCTCGGGCAGAGCAAGCGCGGCAAGAGCGCATCCAAGTACCTCACCGATCGCGGGATGCGTATCCTCGACTCGCTCGATCTCGTCGCGGCGCGGCAGGGTGCGAAGCCGGCCGAGATCGCGCTCGCGTGGCTGATCGCGCGGGAGGGCGTGACCGCGCCCATCGCGAGCGCGACCAACCTCGATCAACTCGCCAGCCTGGTGAAGGCCACGCAGATCACGCTGAGCGCGGATGACATCGAGGTGCTGGACAAGGCCAGCGCGGAGTAGCGCAGGCGGGGCGCTGCCCCGGGCCCCGGGAGGGCTCTGCCCTCCACCCGGCAGGGGGCACGGCCCCCTGCACCCGCGATTCCTTCAGGAAGGCTTTGATTAGCTCGGTCGTCTGACCCCACCCCCACAACGATTTGTTGTGGGGGTGGGGGTCGGGCGACCGATTTAGCCGAAGGCCCTCTGGAGAAATCCCGGGTCAAGGGGCCGGTGGCCCCTTGCGGGTGCAGGCGCCTATATCCGCTTATATCGAACCTATTCTCGATCCTTGTTGCCAAAGTCACGATCGCGCTCATGAAAGGTCGTGAGATAGAATTTCATCATACCTGCATGCTTCGCCTGGAAGGCGCCGATGAGAGAAGAGCAGGTCGATATACTAGTCCTGGTCGCCAGCTGACTCCCGATGAAGGCGAAACTCTTCCCCACTTCGAGCAGCAGATCGGTGCGGGAGTTTCGACCTGATGTGTCTGCGGACGGTCGTGCCTTGTTTACTGTGCTGTCTCTCACGGATTGATGACACTCAGCCCGGCGGCCTCAAATGGGGTGGTGTCGCGTGTGGCGATGGCAAGCCCACACGCTGCGGTCATGGCAGCGATGTAGGCATCTGCTGTACCCGTTGTTTAACCGAACCGTCCCGCGCTGAATGGCGAAAGGTCGACGTTCGATGGCCGGCCGAGGATATGGGGCGCAAGCATCGCCGCTGTTGGCGCGGCTCCGGTAAGGCCGAGATGGCCGTGCCCGAATGCCATCCACAGATGCCGCACGCGGCTCGAAGGGCCGATCACCGGCACTGAATCCGGCAGGCACGGCCGATGGCCCATCCAGAACCCCTCCACGCCCTGTCGGTTCGCCTGTGGAAGCACCGCCGCCAGATCGTCGTAGAGCAGTTCGGCGCGCGCCCGCGTGGGGCCGCGATCGACGCCGCCGAACTCCACCGTGCCGGCCACCCGAAGCACGCCCTCCATAGGCGTGATGAACACCTTGCGGTCCGCCGGGATCACCGGCCGCGTGATGGCCACGTCGGCGGCCGGCAGATCGATATGATAGCCGCGCTGTGCCTCGAGCGGGATGCGATGCCCCAACGGCGCAAGCAGCGGCTTCGACCAGACTCCGGCAGCGACGACCACTTCATCCGCGTCGTACCGCGCCTGTTCGCCCTGGGCACCGGTGGCGCGCCCGTCCGCTACGGTCAGCGTGACGATGCGGTCCTGACGGACCACCCCGCCGGCCCGCTGGAACGCCGCCGCGACCGCACGCGCGTAGCGATAGGGAGAGGCGCAATGCGCATGGTCCGGCAGGAAGATGCCGACGTTGTAGTTCTCCCCCACCGCCGGTTCGAGCGCGCGGATACCCGCACGATCGAGCGTTTCGATCCGTGCTCCGTGAGCGCGCCGCAGATCCCAGCCCGCCCTGTCCTTCGCAAGATGTTCCATGCTGCGGTACAGGTAGAGATGCCCATGCGGCTGGATCAGGTCGGCAGCACCGATCTCGCGCGCCAGCGCTGCATGCTGATCCACGGCCAGACGGAGAAGCGAGTCCAGTGCCGAGGCTGCCCGCCTCACGGCGGCCGGCCGCGCCGCTGCGGCGAACCGGATGAACCACGGCAGTGCCCGCAGCCAGTAGCTGAAGGGGACATGCAGTGGCGCTCCGCGGTCGAGCAGCATCCTGGGCACCTGACGAAGCAGGCCCGGCATCGCCAGAGGGACAACAGAGCTGGCGCTGATCGCACCCGCATTGCCGAAACTCGCCCCTCCCTCACCGGGAGGCGCAGGATCGACGACCGTGACCGCCGCTCCCTGGCATTGCAGCCGCCAAGCCAGGGCGAGGCCCACGATGCCCGCCCCCACGATCAGAACCCGCTTGCCGCTCATCCGCGCCTGCATTCTGCGCGCGCGCAGCCCGCGGTCTCAGCCCGCCGTGATGCCGGCGCGCTGCGCAACGTTGCCCCATTTCAGCACTTCGGCTTCGATGAACGCACCGAACTCCGCGGGCCCGCGCCCGTCCGGCAGCAGGCCGCGCTGCTCGATCTCCTTCGACAGGCCTCCATCCATCAGCCGGCGCACATCCGCGGCCACCCTGTTGACGACCGTCTCCGGGGTTCCTCTCGGGGCGACGATCCCGACCCAGCTACCGCCGGTGAAGCCCTTCACGCCCTGCTCGTCGAAAGTCGGAACGTCCGGGACCAGCGGGGAACGCTGCATCGCCGCCGCGCCGAGCGCCCTCAGCTTGCCGGCTGCCATAAGGGGAAGGCCGATATTGATGGCCTCGAATGCGAGCTGGACCGTTCCTGAGAGCAGATCCGTCATCATCGGACCGCCACCGCGGTACGGAACATGCGTGATGTCGACTCCGGTCGATATCTTGAAGAGCTCGCCGACGAAATGGTTCGAGGTGCCGTTGCCGAAGCTGCCGTAGTTCAGCTCCCCCGGCTTGGCCCGGGCCAGGGCGATCAGCTCCTGAACATTGCGGACCGGCAGGCTCGGCGTGGCGTACAGCAAAAACTCCGTCTGTGTGAGCAGGGTGATCGCGGAGAAATCCCTGACCGGATCGTAGGGCAGATTCCGCTGCGTGCTTCGCGCGATCGCAAGCTCCGGCGATGCTGCCACGAGCAGCGTATAGCCGTCGGGCGTGGCACGCGCGACGCTCTCCGCGCCGATCGTGCCGGCCGCGCCGCCGCGATTGTCGACGATGACCGGCTGGCCCCACATCTGCGACAGCCTGTCCGAGAACAGCCGCGCGACAATGTCGGTTCCGCCGCCAGCGGGATACGCGACGACCAACCGCACCGGCCGCGTGGGCCAAGGCCCCTGCGCCAGAGAACGGCGTGCGACATGGGGCAACCCCGCCAACGCCAAACCCGCCCCAAGCATGCCGCGCCGACCGAGTCTGAGGTCAGGCCGGATACCCATCCCTCGTGCAGGCGTCCGCCCGCATCCATTGAACGTCATGGTTGGCCCCCTGTTTGTCTTTATCGAGTGCGGACTGGCGTCGCCTCCTTTTCAATATGGGCATATTGATATCCAATCTGCAACGCCCGGCCGCCAGCCGGTCCAATGCATACGGAAAAGGGGTCCGGACATGTCCTCGCTTCACGACAGGCTGCTGATCATCGACGGGTTGGTATTCCATTCAGACGGCGACCCGCGGTGGCTCCGCGAAGGCAACATCGCCGCCGCCAACGTGACATTGCGGTCGCCGATCGACGATTTCGAGCAGACGATCGATTCCTTCGCGGCTTGGCGGCAGCGTTGCGCCGATCCGGCCTCCGGCTGGCTTCTGGTCGAACGCGGTGCGGACATCGACCGCGCCCGTGCCGAACGCAAGGTCGGCCTCATCATGGGCTGGCAGGACACGAAGATGCTCGGCGATCGTGTCGAGCGGCTCGAGGTCTTCCACAGGCTTGGGCTACGGGTGGTCCAGCTCACGTACAACGAAGCGACGCCAGTCGGCGACGGCTGCCTGGAGAAGCGCAATGCCGGACTGTCCAATTTCGGCCATGAGGTCGTGGCGGAACTGAACCGGTTCGGCATGGCGATCGACCTGTCCCACACGGGCGAACGGACCTGCCTGGATACCGCCGCAGCGACGCGCCGGCCGATCCTGCTCACCCATGCCAACGCCAAGGCCGTCACCGACCGCGTCCGCAACAAGTCCGACGAGGTCATCCGTGCGGTCGCGAAGACCGGCGGCGTGATCGGCGCATCGGTGCATGGCTTCATGAACTGGGACGGAGATCCCGCGCATCCGCCCACGCTTGAACTGTTCCTGCGTCACCTGAAGCACATCGTGAATCTCGTCGGCATCGACCATGTCGGCTTCGGCAACGACATGGCGGCGCTGTCCAGCACCCAGAAGGCCGACGCCATCCTGGAGATGAGCTTCTCGCGCTACGGCGGCGCTACGGCGGACTACATCCGCGCCTTCGGCAACACGCTGGAGAAGCGCTATCCCGACGAGATGAACAATCCACGCTTCCTGTCGCGCAAGACCGATCTGCTGCTCAAGGCCGGTTTCCGCGAGAGCGAAGTTGAGAAGATCATGGGCCTCAATTTCCGGCGCGTTCTCGGCGAGATCTGGGGCTAGGCCTGTGGCACGGGCATCCCGCCGCATCGCAACACCGGACAGCGATGCGGTGGATGCTGCCCACCGGGTCCGATCGCCCTCCCGGTCGACGCCTCAGACGTGGCGTCCAGAGGCCCAGGGCGCCGACGCACGGCTTTTCGTCAACAGCCTCGCCAAGGGGATTGAGCTGCTGTCCGCCCTGGCCAAGGCCCAGCGCCCTGTCTCGATCCCGGAAGCCGCCGCCCTTGCCGGCATGGACCGCAGCACCGCCCAACGCATGCTGTACACGCTCCGCATGCTCGGCTGCCTGCGGCAGGAGGACGAGTCCCGGCGCTATATGCTCGGCGCCCGCGTTCTTGATCTCGCGCACGGCTTCCTGCAGGCCGATGCATTGCGCCGCATCGCGCTGCCCTTCCTTGACGATCTCGCGCGCCGGTCGGAGGAGACCGTCAACCTGACCAAGCTCGACGGGGCGGACGTCGTCTATATCGCCCGCTTTCCGAGCCGGCACGTCGTCAGCGTCGATCTGGCGCTGGGTACCCGGCTGCCGGCCTGGTGCACAGGGCCGGGCCGGGCCATCCTGTCGCGGCTCGATCGCGACCGCAGGGAGAGCCTCGTTCCCTCCGGTTCCCTGCCGCGGATCACGCCCCATACGGTCCGGTCACGAAAGGACGCGCTGGCCCGGATCGCGCAGGCCGGGCGGGACGGATTTGCGATCAACGATCAGGAGATGTTCGTCGGTGACATCTCGATCGCTGCTCCGATCGTGGATTGCGCAGGGGAGCCTCTGGGGGCCGTGAACATCGCCGTTCCGTTCCCGCGCTGGACGCCCCCCCGCGTGGTGCGTGACCTGGGGCCGCTGGTGATGGAGACAGCGCGGCTCATCTCAGTGCAGTTCGGAGCTGCCGGTGCAGCGCCTTCACAACGGGACTGACCGCCAGTCCGCCTAGACGCGCTGCCGAAGGAAGTCGCAGATCGCGTCATACTCGGCCCGGGCAGCGGCCCCCGTGAAGCGCGCACGCATGAAGCCGTGCAGCATGCCGCGCGCTTCCCGATACGTGACATCCACCCCGGCCAAGGCCAGCCTGGACGCATAGATGCGCCCGTCGTCGCGCACCGGATCGAGTTCGGCCGAGTGCACGAAAGCCGGCGGCAAGCCGGCGAAGCGTTCCGCGAGGAAGGGACGCGCATACGGATTCTGCTGGTGCTCGGGCCTGGGCAACAGCAGGGCAAACGCCTCGCGGCAATACGGCGTAGTGAGACCGTATCCGGTCGCGTTCTCGACATAGGAGCCACTGTCCATCGGCGTGCCGATGACCGTGTAGATCGGCACCTGGGCCGCGATGGGCGGGCCGCCCTGGTCGCGCGCGGCCAGGCACATGCCGGCGGCAAGCTGTCCCCCTGCGCTGTCGCCCACCAGCGCGATGCGGGCGGGATCGATACCGAGCTCGGATGGGTTCGCTGCGGCCCAAGTCAGCACGCCGTAGCAATCGTCGAAGGCCGCGGGGAACGGATGCTCCGGTGTCAGCCGGTAGTCCACGCTGACCACGGTCGCGCCCGTCTGGTCGCAGAAGCCCCAGGCAATCGGGTCGGAGCTGTCCAGATCGCCCTTCATGAAGCCGCCACCATGCATGTAGATCACGCAGGCACCCGTGGGCTGCGCATGGCGGTACACCCGCACCGGGACCGGATGGCTCGGCACGGGGATCAGCCGGTCGCTCACCGTCAGCGATGCAGGACGCGGCACGGCGAGGCTGTTCGTATAGGCGGACCAGGCCTTGCGGATGCCCTCGATGCCCGTGCCGCCATAGGCGGCCTTCTGCGCTTCCTGCAGGATGTACATGTCGGGATGGATCACACTCACCATCGAAAACCCTCTGTCATCAGGCGGCCGTTCAGGCCGGATACCCGTGCAGGCAATTGGTGATTGCGGCGAATACGATCTTCACCTCGACGCCGATCACCCGCACTGGCAGGAAACCATGCAGCATGGCGCGGGCTCCGCGATAGATGACTTAGGTTAAGGCCGCCAGCCGGCTCAACTCGCGCCTCAGATTCGGCGCGCAACGATCATCTCTGTGGAGTACATTGACGGCCGAAAGCGACTGTCGAGGCAATCCCGCACCGGTGATCTGACAGACTGAAATCCGCGGACTTCGCAGCCCCACTGCGCCGCGGACCCGCATGGCTGTTCGTAGACACTTATTCCGGCTTGCGCGTGTTTTCCGCCGCGTCATGCTGTCTTGCAGCAAGTCGGAATGAAGAGAGAACGGTGCCTGCGCGGACTATCCTCAGAATGGGACATCCCATGCTGCGCGCCGTGGCGCCGCCTGTCGCGGATCCGCGCGCGCCGGAGGTTGCCGCGCTTGTCGCCGATATGCTGGACACGCTGCACAGCGTGCGCGGCAATGGAATTGCGGCGCCGCAGATCGGGGTCGGCCTGCGAGTGATCCTCTACGCCATCCCGCGCGAGCGGCTGCCGGAATGCGAGAGCTTCCACCCCATCCCGTGGATGGCCCTGGTCAATCCCGAGGTCGAACCGCTGACACAAGCGCGCGCGCCCATCGGACTGGAGCGATGCCTTTCAATTCCCGGCCTGCACGGCGCCGTTCCACGCCACGATACGATCCGCGTCCGCGCCATGACACCGCAGGGGGAAGCGGTCGATTTTGTCGCGCGCGGCTATCACGCACGGCTCGTGCAGCATGAATGCGACCATCTGGACGGCATCCTGTTTCCGATACGGATGACCGACCTCGGCACGCTCGCGTTCAACGACCAGATGCCGCCGGAGGCGTTCCGGATTCCCCCACAGCATTGTCCCGCTCCCATCGCAGGAGATCTGCCGTGATCCGCTTTCGCACCGCCTGCACGCTGACCGCCGTGCTCGGCCTGAGTCTTCTGCCCGCGTCCCATGCGCAGGACCTGCGCGGCGGGTTCGCCCTGGATCCATCGTCGCTGGATCCGCACTACCACCAGTTCTCGCCCAACAACGCCATGGCGCAGCACTTCTTCGACGGGCTGACGAATTTCGACCGCCAGAACCAGCCCGCGCCAGGCCTCGCGGAAAGCTGGAGGACGCTCAACGACACGACATGGGAGTTCAAGCTGCGGCCGGGTCTGACATTCCACGACGGCACCCCGCTCACTATCGACGACATCGCCTTCAGCCTCCAGCGGGCGCGGTCGATTCCCAATTCACCGTCCTCTTTCTCCATGTTCGTGGCGGGCATGCGCGTGGTTCGCGTCGACGACCGCACGCTGCACATCGTCACGGACACCCCGAACCCTCTGGTGCCCAATTCCCTTGCCCTTGTGATGATCGTGAGCAAGGCGAAGGCGGAAGGCGCGGGAACGCCGGAGTTCAATAACGGCAGCGCGCTGGTGGGGACGGGTCCCTACCGCTTCACCTCCTTCACGCCCGGCACCGAAGTCGTGATGGCACGCAATGACGGGTACTGGGGCGGGGCGCAGCCCTATTCCCGCGTCACCATCACCTTCATCCGCAACTCGGCGGCCCGGACGGCGGCGCTGCTGTCGGGGTCGGTGGACTTCATCGACCAGCCGCCCACGGCGGACCTGGCGCGGCTTCGCAACGACCAGCGGTTCAACGTCACGCAGGGCGTGACGGCGCGGACGATGTACATCCATATGGATCAGTTCCGCGACACGGCTCCCTTCATCGAGGGCACGAACGGCCGCAACCCGCTGCGCGACGTGCGCGTCCGGCGTGCGATCAGCATGGCGATCAACCGCGAAGCCATCGTGGATCGCGTGATGGAAGGCGTGGCGGAACCGGCCGCGCAGATCATGCCGCGCTTCGCCTCCGGCGCCAGCAGCACCATCCATGTGCAGCGCTTCGACCCGGACGGCGCACGGCGGCTGCTGGCGGAAGCCGGATATCCGAACGGCTTCACCATCACCCTCCATGCCACCAATGACCGCTACGTCAACGATGCGCGCATCGCGCAGGCCATCGGCCAGATGCTGACGCGAATCGGCATCCGGACCGAGGTGGAAGCCATGCCCGGGAACGTCTTCTTCCCCGCAGCGACCACGGGCGGGCCGAACAACACCCCCCGGTTCAGCTTCATCATGCTCGGCTTCGCGTCCGGCACGGGCGAGAACGCCTCCGCGCTGCGCTCGCTGCTGGGGACAATCGACGCGACCCGCGCCTTCGGCGCGTCCAACCGCGGCCGATACAGCAATCCGAAGGTCGATGATCTGGTGTGGCGGGCGCTCCAGACCGTCGATACGACGCAGCGTGTCGCCCTGCTGGAGGAGGCCACCAACATCGCCCTCGGGGAAGACGTCGGGGCGATCCCGCTGCACCACCAGCACGGCGTCTGGGCCGCGCGCAAGCCGTATCAGGTGCTGCCGCGCAGCTACGAGGGGACGCTCGTGATGGACGTGGTGGCGGCCCCCTGAGCCGCCATCAGATGGAACTCCCTGTCGATAGCGCGTCGGCGCTGCTGCACGCCTACCGGCGCGGCGTCCTCTCCCCGGTCGAAGCGACCCGCGTCGCGCTCGACCGCATCCGCGCGTTCGAGCCGATGGTGAACGCCTTCGTCCTTGTGGATGAAGACGGCGCCATGGCCGCCGCGCGGGACAGCGAGGACCGGTGGCGGACCGGCCAGCCGATGGGTCCGCTCGACGGCGTGCCCACCACGATCAAGGACGCGACGCTGACCCGGGGCTGGCCGACGCTGCGGGGCAGCCTGACTGTTTCCCGCGACCAGGCCTGGGACACGGATGCGCCGGCGGTCGCACGGCTGCGCACGGCCGGGGCGATCCTGCTCGGCAAGACCACGACGCCCGAGTTCGCGTGGAAGGGCGTCTGCGACAGCCCGCGCAGCGGCATCACGCGCAACCCGTGGGACATCCGGACCACGCCGGGCGGATCGAGCGGCGGCGCCGCCGTCGCGGCGGCTCTCGGCATGGGCTGGCTGCACACGGGATCGGATGGCGGCGGGTCGATCCGGATCCCGGCCGCGTTCACGGGCATCGTCGGACACAAGCCGTCCTTCGGACGCGTGCCGATCTGGCCACCGACCGTGCAGGGCACGTTGTCGCATACCGGGCCCATGACGCGCACCGTCGAGGATGCGGCGCTGATGCTCAACGTCATGGCGCAGCCCGATATCCGCGACTGGATGTCCCTGCCCTATGACGGCCGCGACTGGCGCATCGGCCTGGGCACCGGCATCCGGGGCATGCGGTTCGCCCTGAGCCCGACGCTGGGATATGTCCGCGACCTCGACCCGGAGGTCGCCGCCGCCGTCGCGGGCGTCGCGGGCGTGTTCGAGGAGCTGGGGGTCGTCGTGGAGCAGGTCGATCCGGGATTCGAAGACCCGGCCGACGCCTTCCGCATCCTCTGGTATTCGGGCGCCGCGCAGAACCTGCGGCGCATGACCTCGGCACAGCGGGCGCTGGTCGATCCCGGCCTGCAGGAGGTTGCCGCGGAGGCCGAACGGTTCACGGCGTCGGATGTCATCGAGGCGAACATCGTCCGCGCGCGCATCGGCGTCGCCATGAAGGCCCTGCACGAACGCTACGACGCCCTGCTGACACCGACCGTGCCGATCCCCGCCTTCACCGCGGGGCAGGAGGTTCCGGACCCTGCCCGCTATCGCCGGTGGTCGGAATGGGCGCCGACCTGCTTCCCGTTCAACATGACGATGCAGCCGGCGATCAGCGTGCCATGCGGACTGACGGCGGGCGGCCTGCCGATCGGGTTGCAGATCGTGGGCCCGTCCTATGACGACGCGGCGGTGCTGCGTATCGCGCGCGCTTTCGAGCACGC
>JBBCJT010000120.1:0-31944 GCA_037190665.1 Rhodovastum atsumiense
GCTGACCGCCGTGGACGCGGCGGTGATGGTGCTGGACGCGGCCAAGGGCATCGAGACCCAGACCCGCAAGCTGTTCGAGGTCTGCCGCCTGCGCGACATCCCGATCATCACCTTCATCAACAAGATGGACCGCGACGGGCGTGATCCGTTCGAGCTGATCGACGAGATCGAGAAGACGCTCGCGCTCGACGCCACGCCCGCCGCCTGGCCGGTGGGGGCGGGGGCGACGTTCCGCGGCACCTACGACCTGCTCGACCCCGCGCTGCTGCTGATGACGGAGGGGACGCGGGTGAAGCTCGACGGGCTGGAGGATCCGCGTATCGACGAGCTGGTGCCGGCGGACACCGCCGAGGCGCTGCGCGAGGGTGCGCTGCTGGCGGAGGCCGGGTTCAAGCCGCTCGACACGGCTTCATTCCTCGAAGGCCACATGACGCCGGTCTATTTCGGCTCGGCGCTGCGCGATTTCGGCGTGGCGCATCTGCTCGACGGTCTCGCCCGTTTCGCCCCGCCGCCGCGCCCGCGCGCGGCCGATGCGCGGATGGTGAACCCGGAGGAGGAGCGGCTGTCCGGCTTCGTGTTCAAGGTTCAGGCGAACATGGACCCGAACCACCGCGACCGCGTCGCCTTCCTGCGGCTCTGCGCCGGGCGGCTGCAGAAGGGCATGCGGCTGAAGCAGGTGCGCACGGGCAAGCAGATCCCGGTCAACGCGCCGCTGTTCTTCTTCGCCCAGGACCGGCAGGTGGCGGAGGAGGCGTGGCCCGGCGACGTGGTCGGCATCGCCAATCACGGCCTGCTGCGCATCGGCGACACGCTGACGGAGGGCGAGTCGCTGAACTTCCGCGGCGTGCCGAGCTTCGCGCCCGAGATCCTCCGCCGTGCGCGGCTGGAGGACCCGATGCTGGCGAAGAAGCTGCGCACCGCGCTCGACCAGCTCGCGGACGAGGGCGTGGTGCAGGTGCTGCGCCCGCTCGACGGGTCCGCGCCGGTGATCGGCGTGATCGGCCAGTTGCAGCTCGACGTGCTGGCGAGCCGGCTGCGCGTGGAATACGGCGTGCCGGTGACGTGGGAGGTCGCGCCCTGGGACACGGTGCGCTGGATCGCGACCGAGGATCGCACGGCGCTGGAGCAGTGGCGCGCGCGCAACCGCGCGGACACGGCCGAGGACCACGACGGCGCGACGGTGGCACTGTTCGCGTCCGACTGGCGGCGGCGGCGGGCGGAGGAGGAATGGCCCGCGCTCCGCTTCGCGGCGGTGCGGGAGCAGGATGCGGTGGCGGCCTAGGGTTTTTCGATCAGCCAGCACCGGGCCGGTGCCGACTCCGCGTAAGCGGAAAACGCCCTAGCCGCCGCGCATCTTCGCGAAGACCTGCCGGTCGCGGTTCTCCTGCATGAGCATCGACAGGCTCGGGATCGCCTCAAGCCCCAGCCCCTGTGGCAGGCCGCCATCAGGATCCGCGGTGATGGCGGCATAGGCGCCGCCGCAGACGCGCTCCCACTTGCCGGCCGGCTTCTTCGCTTCCACCGCGACGACCGTCCCCTTGAAGACCATCCGCACGATGGCTTCCTTCGGCGCGTTGGGCTTGGTCAGGCTGGGGGCGCCGGCGATCATCTGCCAGCCATTGGCGAGCGCCCAGCGGGTGAGGTCGTCGCGGTCCATCGGCAGGGCTCCTGTTCCGGTGGTGGCCTATCGGCTTTCGCCGGCACTGGCCAGCGGACGGGAAAACGAAAAAGCGCCCGCGGACCATGTCCGGGGCGCTTGATCGCCTCAGCCCGGCCGGGATGTCCGGTTCAGGCTGCCTTCTTCGCCTGCGCGCGCTGGATGCGGCGCTTCAGCAGCTTCGCCTCGTCCGCCAGATCGCGGTCCGGCGTGGCGAGCAGGAAGGAGTCGATCCCGCCATTCTTCTCCACCGTGCGGATCGCACGGGTAGACAGGCGCAGCCGCACCGGCGCGCCGAGGATGTCGGACAGCATCGACGTCTCCTGCAGGTTCGGCAGGAAACGGCGGCGGGTCTTGTTGTTGGCGTGGCTGACGTTGTTGCCGGACAGCACACCCTTGCCCGTGATCTCGCAGCGGCGGGACATGGTCGAACCCTCAGAAAAAAACATGCTCGCACAGCGGACCGGCCGCGCGAGCGGTGACTTCGGAGGGCGCGTATGGCGGATCGCCCGCCCCCGGTCAAGCGCGCGGGCGGCCCGGGATCAGCGCCGGCCGCCCAGCAGCCCGCCCAGGATCGCGCCGAGATCGGGAACCTCCGGCTGGCCCGCCTGCGGGGCGGCGGCCGGCGGTACCTGGCCCTGCGGCGTCATCCGGTCCACCACATGCGGCAGCGCTTGGCTCAGGATCGCGAGCAGCGATTGCGGGTCCGTCCCCGCCTGCCGCGCCCATTGCTCGATCTGGCCGGGCGGGAAGACGCTGGCCAGTTCGTCCGGGGCGACCGGCTCGTTCTCGCCGCCGGAGACCCACGAGTCGGCCTTGTTGCCCAGCCCCGCCTGCTGGAACTGCTGCAGCAGGTCCGACAACCCGCCCATCCCGCCGGCCTGCGGCGCGGCCCGGGGCGTTGGCGCCGCACCCGCGCCCGGTCCCATGCCGCCCGCGCCCGCACCGCCGCCCAGCATCTGGGCGAGGATCACCGCCAGCGGGTTGTCGCCGGGGCCGCTGCCTGCGCTCCGCGCGCCGCCGCCCAGCATATTCTGCAAGGCTGCCCCGGCCAGCTTGCCGAAGATGTCGCTCATTCCCGTGCTCCCTCCTTGACCCGCATCGCATACCGGGCTGGCATGCCGAGCATCTAAGCACGAAACGGAGGAATGCGATGCGGGCCTGGGCCGTCGTCGAGAATGGCAAGCCGCTGCAGGAACTGGAGCTGCCCACCCCCGAGCCGAAGGGCACGGAGGTGCTGCTGGAAGTCACCCACGCCGGCGTCTGCCACTCGGACATCCATATCTGGGAAGGCGCGTACGACCTCGGCTCCCGCGGCACGATGTCCCTCAAGGATCGCGGCGTGACGCTGCCGCTCGCGATGGGGCACGAGATCGTCGGCCGTGTCGTCGCCTGGGGGCCCGATGCGAAGGGCGTCGCCAAGGGCGACAAGCGGATCGCCTTCCCCTGGCTCGGCTGCGGCAAGTGCGAACGCTGCCTCGCCGAGGAAGACAACATGTGCACGGTCACCCCGCGCAGCCTCGGCGTGTACCAGAACGGCGGCTACGCGACGCATGTGCTGGTGCCGCATCCGCGCCATCTGGTGGCCTATGACGGGCTCGATCCCTCGGTAGCGGCCACCTATGCCTGCTCCGGCATCACCGTCTATTCGGCGATCAACAAGGTGATGCCGCTGCCGCCCGATGCTCCGATCGTGCTGATCGGCGCGGGCGGGCTGGGGCTGAACGCGATCGCCATCCTGCGCGCCCTGGGCCACCGCAACATCGTCGTCGTCGATGTGTCGGAGGCGAAGCGTCAGGGCGCGCTGAAGGCCGGCGCGGCCAAGGTTGTGGACGGCGCGGGCGAGGGGCTGCCGGCCCGGATCACGGAGGCCTGCGGCGGCCCGGCGATGGCGATCGTCGATCTCGTCAACGGCAGTGCCACCGCGCGCGGCGCCTTCGATGCGCTCGGCAAGGGCGGCAAGCTGATCCAGGTCGGCCTGTTCGGCGGCGAGCTCGCGCTGCCTCTGCCGATCATGGCCACGCGCGCGCTGACGGTGCGCGGCAGCTACGTCGGCAACCCGAAGGAACTGCGGGAACTGGTGAAGCTTGCCCAGACCAAGGGCGTGGACAAGCTGCCGATCGAGACCATGCCGCAGCCCAAGGCCAACGAGGCGCTGATGCGCCTGCGCGACGGCAATGTGGCGGGGCGCATTGTGCTGCTGGCCGAAGCCGCCTGACAGGCCCGGCGCGGGGCACCGCCCCGCGCCGATGCCCGCGGCTCTAGGAAACGATCACGTAGATCTTCCGCACCGTCTCGATGGTGCGCCAGGTGCCGGTGAAGCCCGGCTTCATGACGAAGCTGTCGCCGGCGCGGTAGGTGACGGGCGGCTTGCCGTCCTCGGTGAGTTCCACCACACCCTGCAGGATGTGGCAGAACTCGAAGCTCTCGCCCTTCATCGAGCGGGTCACGCCCGGCGTTGCTTCCCACACGCCGCTGTCCACGCTCCCGTTGCGGGATTCGTCCAGCGCCCACGTCTTGAAGGACGGGTCGCCCGAGATCAGCCGGCCGGGGGCGGCCTTCGATTCCTCCGGCGTGCCGAGATTGTCGAGATCGAAGGTCTTGAGCAGGGCCATCGCGCTATCTCCTGGTCGCGCCGCTTCCGGGCGGGTTGTGCCGGACCGGACGTCGCCGTCGCCATAGCCGGCCGAACGGGCGGCGCAAAGGGCGCGCCGCTCCGGTCAGCCGCCCTTGTTGATCGGCGGCTTGATGCCGACCACGCCGCAGAAGGTCTCCATCGAGCCGGGGTAGCTGGTCTGCGACCAGTACCAGTCGAACATCGTCTTGAACGCGTCCGGCCCCTGCACGGCGAGCTGGCCGTAGTTGCTGTCGAACAGGTGGAACCGCCCGTCGCGCCCGTGCCGGACCGCGATAGCGTGCGCGCCGCCGCTGCCACGGATGGAGATGCCGTAGCAGCCATAGGCGAGCGAGACGATGGAGCGCACGAAGGCGCCGGTCGCCGCCTTGTCGCGCTTGGCGCGCAATCCGTCCGACGGGGTCATCTGGAACTCGCCCACGGCGGCCTTCCACCCGTCGCTCCACTGCACGCGCTTGATGGCGTCGGAGAAGTTCTGCGCCTTGCTGGCCTGCCAGGGCGGGTAGTCGCAGACCTTGCTGCCATCCACAGGGAACGCCTTGCCGTCGTACTGCCAGGCGATCCAGGTGGCGGCGAGGCCGATGCAGTATCCGTCGTACGCGCTGCCCCACGGGCCGGGCTGGGTCAGCACCGGCGTCTGCGCCTGGTCCATCGCGAACACGAGATAGCCCTTGGTCCTCGCAGCGCGCTGCAGCGCATCCCAGTTCATGGCAAGCCTCCCTGTCCCGTGATCAGCGAAGCGGAAATCGCCATAGGACTGCAAGCCTTTGGGGTTGAACATGCCGGCGCGACCGGCAAGCTCGGCCGGCCAGAGGGAGCAAGTCCAGGATGCCACGCCGCACCGGCCGGATGTTCTTCGCCAATCCCGGCCCGACCAATATCCCCGAATCCGTCAGCCGCGCCCTGGTCCGGGGCAGCGAGGATTTCAACGATCCCGACTTCGTCGCGCTGGTCCGCAACTGCATCGCCGGGCTGAAGCGGGTGCTGCGCGGGCCGGAGGAGGTGTTCGTCTACACCGGCTCCGGCCATTCGGCCTGGGAAGCCACGATGGTCAACATGTTCAGCCCCGGCGATGCGGTGCTGATGCTGGAGAGCGGCTTCTTCAGCGACAACTGGTCCGCCATGGCGGCCAAGCTGGGGCTGACGGTGGAGATGCTGCCGGCCGATCGCCGCGCCGGCGCCGATCCGGCGGCGGTGGAGGCGGCGCTGAAGGCCGACACGGCGCACCGCATCAAGGCGGTCTGCGCCGTCCACAACGAGACCTCCACCGGCGTGGCGCTGCCGCTGCCGGCGATCCGCGCCGCCATCGACTCGGCCAGCCATCCGGCGCTGCTGCTCGCCGACACGATCTCCTCGCTCGGCTCGCTCGACTTCCGCATGGCCGACTGGGGCATCGATGCCGCGGTGGGCGGCAGCCAGAAGGGGTTGATGCTGCCCACCGGCCTCGGCTTCACCGGCGTGTCGGCCAAGGGCATGGCGGCGCACGGCAAGGCGCGGCTGCCGCGGCATTACTTCGACTGGACGGTGATGCTGAACCGCCCGTTCCGCAGCTTCGTCGGCACCGTGCCGACGCAGATGTTCTACGGCATGGCGGAATCGCTTCGGCTGATCGAGGAGGAGGGGCTGGGCGAGGTGATCGCCCGCCACCACCGTCTCGGCGAAGCGGTGCGGCGTGCGGTGCGCGTCTGGTCCGGCAACGCAGGCCCGCAGCTCTACTGCCGCGACCCCGCGCGCCTGTCGGACAGCGTGACCGCCGTGCTGATGCCGGAAGGCCATGACGCCAACGCCGTCCGCCGGACCGCCTTCGAGATGTCGAACGTCGCGCTTGGCGGCGGGCTGGGGCCGCTCGACGGCAAGGTGTTCCGCATCGGCCATCTCGGCGACCTGAACGAGGCGATGGTGATCGGCACGCTGGGCGCGACGGAACTCGCGCTTGCGCGGAACGGTGTGCCCTACGGACGCGGCGGCGTGGATGCGGCGCTGGCGTGGCTGGCGGCGGCGTGATCCCAGCAGGGGCGCTGCCCCTGCACCCCGCAAGGGGCCACCGGCCCCTTGACCCGGGATTTCCTCAAGAGGGCCTTCGGCCAAATCGGTTAGGCAGACCCCCACCCCCACAACAATGGTTGTGGGGGTGGGGGTCTGCCTAACCGCCCTGCTCAAGCTTTCCTGAAGGTATCGCGGGTGCAGGGGGCCGTGCCCCCTGCCGGGTGGAGGGCAGAGCCCTCCCGGGGCGCGGGGCAGCGCCCCGCCTCTTACGTCGCCTCGCTGGTCGCGACCGGCACGCCGCGCGTGAGCGTGCGGTGGACGGGGCAGGCATTGGCGATCTCGATCAGCCGTGTCCGCTGCGCCGCATCCAGCGTGCCGGTCAGCGTGACGCGGCGTTCGATGCGTTCGTCCGGCGTGGCGGTGCCCGTCAGCGTCAGCGCGACGGAGACATCGTCGAGCGCCCAGCTCTTGCGCGCCGCGTACATGCGCAGCGTGATCGCGGTGCAGGCGCCGAGCGCCATCAGCAGCAGCTCATGCGGCGAGGGGCCGGCATCGTCGCCGCCGAGCGAGGCCGGCTCGTCCGCCGTCAGCACATGCCGCCCGTCATCGAGGCGCTGGCCGAAGCGGCCCGCCCCGCTGCCGGAAACGGTGACGTGCAAGGCTTCTCCGCTCATGCCGCCTGCCTCTTCGGCGCGCCCGCTTCCGCGATGTCCCACCACAGCCCGGCATATGAGGCGAGCCCCTCACGCGCCGGCCCCTTGAGCAGGTGCTCGTCCGGTCCGTGCTGCTTGCAGCCGCTGTAGCTGTTCGGGATCCAGACGAGCGGCACGCCGAGATGATCGACGAACACGTCGCCCGGCAGGCCGCCCGAGGAGTTCGGGATCACCTGCACCTTCTTGCCGAGCGTGCGCGTGATGCTGTCCGCCGCCCAGCGCACCCACGGGTTCGCCGGATCGGTGCGGGAGGCCGGCATGCGCAGCCCGGCATTCACCACCTGCACCTCGGGGAAGCCCTGCGCGTCGAGATACTTGCGCAGCGCGGGCGCGAAGCTGTGCGGGTCGGTATCCACCGTGTAGCGGATCTGGCAGTGCGCGCGGGCATTCGGCGCGACCGCGTTCACAGGGTTCTCCGGCCGGCCGGAGACCAAGGCCAGCACGATGAAGCTGTTCCAGCCGTAGATCTTCTCGGCCGAGGACAGGCCCGGTTCGCCCCAGCCGGGATCGATGCTCGCCGCTTCGCCGCCACCATCGACCTCGCAGCCTTCCAGCACCGCGCGCACCGAGTTCGGCACCGCGGGCGGCAGCCAGTCGCGCACCAGGATGCGGCCGTTGCGGTCGGCGATGGCGCTGATGGCATGCGCGAGGATGATCGCCGGGTCGCGCGTCAGTCCGCCCCAATGGCCGGAATGCACTCCGCCCGGCCGCAGATCGACGACGAGGTCGAAATGCACCGTCCCGCGCGTGCCGGTGGCGATGGTCGGCACGGCCGGCGCGACGCGCGGACCGTCCGAGGCGATCAGCACATCCGCGGCGAGCAGGTCGCGCTTGCCGCCGACGAAATCGCGCAGACCCTGCGAGCCGCGCTCCTCCGACGTCTCCAGCACCAGCTTCACGTTCGCGCCGAGCTTGCCGCCGCGCGCGGCGAGCACCTGTTCCAGCGCGGTCAGCACGATGGCGTGCTGGCCCTTGTTGTCGGCCGTGCCGCGCCCGTACCACAGCTCGCCTTCCTCGGTGAGCTTCCACGGGTCGAGCCCCTTGCGCCACTGATCCTCCAGCCCGCGCACCGTGTCGCCATGGCCGTAGGTCAGCACTGTGGGCAGGGCAGGGTCCTCGATCCGCGCGGCGGTGAGGATCGGGCCGAAGCCCGGCGTGGGATTCGGATTCACGACGATGTCGGTGAAGCCCATCGTCTGCAGCCACGGCGCGATGGCGCCTTCGAGATAGCGGGTAAGGTCGGCCTCGTGCCCGGGATCCTGCGATGTGCTGGGGATCGCCACAAGTTCGGCGAGGCGCGCCTTGAAGCGGCCGTCGTCGAAGAAGTCGGTGGCGCGTGCGATGGCAGCGTTACGGTCGGTCATGGTCACAGCACCGTCTGCGAGCGGAGGTCCTTGGGCGCGTTGGTGATCGTCTCCGGCTTCGCGCCGACCACCACCGTGTCGTCATGGCGGAAGCCGCCGAGCCCCCAGCGGTACAGGCCCGGTTCGGCGGAATAGACCTCGCGCTCCATCAGCGGACGGGTGTTGAAGGCCATGTCCTCGGGGAATTCATGGCCGAGCGTGCCCATGCCGTGGCCGGTGCGGTGCATGATGAGATCGCCGAAGCCGGCCTTCTCGATCACCGCCTGCGCGGCGGCATCGATGCCGCACACGGGCTGGCCGGTCACGGCGGCCTCGATCGCCGCCTCGTTCGCCGCGCGCGCGGTCTCGAACAGTTTCTCCTGCTCGGCGTTCGGCTTGCCGCAGAACCAGGTGCGCTCGTTCTCCACCACCAGCCCGTTCACGCGCGGGATGACGATGTTGACCAGCCCGTGCCCGGCCTCGATCCGCGCGCCGGCCGGCTGGCCATCGCCATGCGGGGCGCAGGAGGCGGGGCCGGACAGCGTCCAGCAGCGCAGCTCGAGCTGCTGGCCGGGGAAAAGCCGCCCGCCTTCCTCGGCCATCGCGGCGCACATCGTCGCGTCCAGTTCCTGCACCAGGCGGCCGGGGCGGATGTTCTCGCGGAAGCGGTCCTGCACCCAATCGGACAGCTTGCCGATCTCGCGCATCAGCGCGATCTCCTCCGGGTGCTTCACCAGCCGTAGCTCGCGCATCTGCGGCACGATCGGGTCGAGCTTCAGCTTCGGCAGCAGGCCGGGCACGCGAAACAGCGGTCCGCCGCCGGCATCGGTGCCGATACGCCCCGTGGCGAGGCCGGCCTGCTTCAGCCGCTGTGCGGCGAGGTCCGTCCATTGCGTGACCAGCGGCAGGCGCGCGCCCACGCGCGGGTGCTCCGCATAGAAGGAGGTATCGGTGATCCACAGCCGCTGGCCCTGCTCGGAATAGCGCCAGTGATGCGTGGACAGCTCGTTGAGGATGACGAAGGGCGTGCCGTTGCGCGGCACGACGGCGACGATCGGACGCTCCCACGGCTGCACGTCGGTGTGGAAGTTGGTGGCGAACTGGAAGAAGTCGCCGGTGAGGAAGGCGAGCGCGTCCAGCCCCTCCCGGTCCATCAGTTCGCGCATCAATCCGAACCGGTAGTCGCGCACCGCCGCACCGAGAAACGCCATCATCTGCTCCCGCTGTCCGAAGGCGAGCATGGTCCCGCGCACGGAAGGCGATGGCAAGAGCGGGCCAGGTGCGCACGAGGGATGGGATCGCGTTCGCGGCTCAGGCTTCGGCGGTGTTCAGCCGGCTTCGGACTTGCGTCGTCGCCGTGTGATCGGACGACGTTGCAGACGCGTTCTTCCGGGGCGGCTAAGAACGTCTCCGGGCCGAAGGAGGTTCGCGTTGGCGGCACCCATCCTGACCGAGCACCGCCCCGCCGGGCGCTGGATCTCGCCCGCCGCGCGCGTCTTCCGCGGCGACCTGACCGGCGTGCATCTGGCGGTGGGACTGCCATGCTACGGCGGCCAGCTCAGCGCGCCGACACTGCACGGGCTGCTCGAGACGCAGCGCGCCTGCATCGGTCTCGGGCTGGGGTTCAGTTGCATCACGGCGGCGAACGAGAGCCTCGTCCAGCGCGCGCGGAATACGATCGTCGCCCAGTTCCTCGCGTCCGAGGCGACGCATCTGCTGTTCGTGGATGCCGATATGGGCTTCGGCGCGGATGCCGCGCTGCGCCTGCTCGGTCACGGACGGCCCTTGATCGGGGCGCTGTATCTGCGCAAGTCCGGCCGTCCGGGCGACTGGGTGGTGCATTGGGGGACGGAGGTGCCGGACTCCGGCGCCGTACTCCATGTCGCGAGCGATCCGCGGACCGGCGCGGTGCAGGCGGCGCGGATCGGCACCGGCTTCATGCTGATCCGCCGCGACGTGCTCACAACCATGGGCGCGGCCATGGATGCCAAGCGTTACCGACCACACGCGGCAGACGGTCCATCCGGTGAATGGCACAACCACACGGTTGCGTTATTCGAAACGGAAGTGGAAGCTGCAACCGGGCGCTACATCAGCGAAGACTATCTGTTCTGTGACCGCTGGCGTGGCATGGGAGGTGAGGTCTGGTGCGATCCGGCGATCCGGCTGGAACATTACGGGCAGGCCTGTTTCGCGGCCGACCCTCTCATGGACCTGTCCGCGCGCTGATCGCTGCCGCCCTGCTGGGCGGCCTCGCGACTCCGGACCCCGCGCATGCGCAGGCCGGCGCGGTCATTCCGCCGGGCGGTACGCCGATTCCCGGCCTTGCCCCGGGCGCCCCGCCTGCGGTCGGCCCCGGCGGACCGGGCCTCGTTCCACCCTCCGCACCGGCCGACGACGCGGCGCTGTCGCGCACCGTGCGCGTGACCGGCATCGCGGTCGACGGCGCGACCGCCTTCCCCGAGGCGCAGGTCCGCGCGCTCGCCCCGCCGCCCGGCCCGGCCGTGACGCTGCGCGAGATCGAGGCGGCGCGCGGGGCGATCCTCGCCCTGTACCGCGACGCCGGCTATGCGCTGACCACCGTCGATGCCGTGCTGACGCGCGAGGGGCTGCTGCGCTTCGTCGTCGGTGAGGGGCACATCACCGAGGTGAAGCTGGACGGCGATATCGGCCCGGCCGGCGTGCAGGTGCTGCGCTTCCTGAACCGGCTGACCGAGGTGCGCCCGCTCGATGTCGCCACCATGGAGCGCTACCTGCTGCTGGCGAGCGATGTGCCGGGCGTCAGCCTGCGTTCCATCCTGCGGCCCGCGGGCACCGGCCCCGGCGCGCTGACGCTGGTCGCGCAGGTCTCCCGCAAGCCGTTCGGCGGCTACATCACCGGCGACAACCGCGCCTACCGGCTGACCGGGCGCGAGCAGGGCCTCGCCGCGGTGCAGGCGAACGCCTTCACCTCCTTCGGCGAACGCAGCGAGCTGGCCTTCTTCTACGCCAACGGCGGCACGCAGATCTTCGGCCAGGCGGGCACCGAATTCTTCATCGGCTCCTCGGGCACGCGGGTGCGCGTCTATGCCGGCACCGGCTCCTCCAGCCCCGCCGATCCGCTGCGCAGCATCGGCTATGAAGGCGAAACGACGGTCGCCGGCATCGCTGTCATCTATCCGGTGATCCGCCGCCGCCAGCAGACGCTGCTGCTGAGCGCGGCCTTCGACGCGATCGAGAGCGAGATCGACGTCGATGCCACCCCCGGCACGCAGCAGACGCTGAGCAAGGACAACCTCCGCGTCGCGCGGCTCGGCGGAGACTGGTCGGTCTTCGATACCTTCGCCGGCGACGACCGGCCGGCGGTCAATGCCGTCAGCCTGCGGCTCAGCCGGGGCATCGACGGGCTGGGCGCGTCCAGCAGCGGCGATCCGCAGCTCAGCCGCGTCGGCGCGCAGACCGATTTCACCAAGATCGGCTTCGAGGTCAGCCGCACGCAGGCGCTGTTCCGTCCATGGGGGCAGGCCGTGGTCTCGCTGCTCGGCGTGCTCGCCGGCCAGTGGACGGATGACATCCTGCCGCAGGCGGAGAAGTTCTATGTCGGCGGTTCGCGGCTCGGCCGCGGCTACTATTCGGGCGAGATCACCGGCGACAAGGCGCTGGCCGGCACGATCGAGCTGCAGCTCTCCTTCCCGTGGGAGGTCGCGGCGCTGCAACAGTCGGTGCGCCTCGATCCCACGTTGTATGCGTTCTACGACGCCGCCCGCACGTGGGAGAATGTCAGCGGCGATCCCAGCCGCGACGTCTCCTCGATCGGCGCGGGCGTGCGCATGTCGCTGACCGAATATGTCGAGCTGCAACTCGAAGGTGTCCACCGGTTCGAGACACGGCCGAACGGGGCCGCCAACATCGTCGACGAGGAGCCGCGCCAGGCCGTCTTCTGGCGCGCCCTGATGCGGTTCTAGGGGAGGCGGTCCATGCGCATCTTGCCCGGCTCGCTCCATCTGGCGCTGCTCGCGGGCACCGCGCTGGTATCGCCTCTCGCGCACGCGCAACCCATGCCCGCCCCCAACGCCGCACCCGTGCTGGACCGCGTGGTGGCGGGCGGCATCACCATCCAGCAGAACGCGGCCAACACGCAGGTCACGCAGACGCAGCAGCGCGGCGTCGTGGACTGGCGCAGCTTCGATGTCGGCCGCGACCATGCGGTGCAGTTCCGCCAGCCGTCCTCGAGTGCGGCGACGCTCAATCGCGTCACCGGCCCCGATCCCTCGGTGATCGCGGGGCGGATCAGCGCGAACGGGCAGATCGCGATCGTCAACCGCTCGGGTGTCGTCTTCGCGCAGGGCGCGCAGGTGGAGGCGGCGGGGCTGATCGCATCCGCGGCCGGCATCACCAACGAGAACTTCCTCGCCGGCGGCCCGCGGCTGACTTTCGATCAGCCCGCCAACCCCGGTGCGCGCGTCGAGAACGCGGGTTCGATCACCATTCGCGAGGCGGGGCTCGCCGGGCTCGTGGCGCCGCAGGTGGTCAATCGCGGCGCGATCGTCGCGCATATGGGCCGCGTGGCGCTGGGCGGCGCGGAAACCGCGGTCGTCGACCTGCATGGCGACGGCCTCGTCTCACTGGAGGTCACCCGCCCGGTCTCGCGCGCGCCGGCCGATGGCGGGGCGCTGGTGAGCAATACCGGCACGATCGAGGCGACCGGCGGCACGGTGCTGCTGACCGCGCAGGCGGCGGACGGCATCGTGCAGAACCTGGTGCGCGCGGGCGGGCGGATCGCCGCCGGCACCGATGCGGCGACGGGGCGCACGGGGCAGGTGGCGCTGCGCGGCACCGGCGGGGCGATCATCATCGAGGGCGAGGCGAGCGCGGTCGGCAGTGCGCCGGGCACGCGCGGCGGCAGCGTCACCGCGATCGCGGACCGCGTGCTGGTGGCGAGTACCGGGCGCGTCGATGCCTCGGGTAGGGCGGGCGGCGGATCGGTCGGGATCGGTGCGGAAGGCCGGCTCGGCACGCCGCGCATCGCGCAGCGGGCGGGCACCGCGCCGGGTGCGGTGGTGCACGCGGATGCGACGGAGAACGGGCCGGGCGGGACCATCCGCATCGACTCGCTGCGATACACCGCGCATGCCGGCACGGCCTCCGCGCGCGGCGGGCCGGCTGGCGGCGATGGCGGGATGATCGAGATTTCCGGCGGGCAGGGGCTGCGCGTGTCGGGCGCGGCCGACATCTCCGCCTCGGCGGGTCAGGCGGGAACGGTGCTGCTCGATCCGGTGACGATCGACATCGTCGCGACCGGCGGCAACGTGACGGGCGGTGATATCGCGGGCGGCATTCTCGCTGAGGCAGATCCGCCGGCGAATGCGCTGATCGATGCGTCGCTGATCGATAGCTTCGCCGGTAACCTGCGGCTGGAGGCGACGAGCGACATCACCGTTTCGGCCGCGGTGAACAAGCCGGCCGGCAACCTGACGCTGTTCTCGAGCACCGGCACGATCGCGGTGAACCAGCCTGTCGCGCTCGGCGCTGGCGACCTGCTGTTGCAGGCCGGCGGGCAGATCGCGCTGAACGCCAATCTCGCCGCCAACCGCGTCGATCTGCTGGCGGGCGGCGACATCACCCAGCTCGTCACCGCCGGCATCACCGCCGGCACGCTGAACGTGCAGTCCACAGGCCTCGCGTCGCTGGAACTCGGCGGAACGAACGCGGTCGGCACGCTCGTGGACTTCACGAGCTTCGGCAATTTCGACCAGTTCCTCTTCCGCAACCTGACCAGCCTGAACGTGATCGGGACGATCGGCGGGTCGAGTGGCACGGCAGTCCGGCTTGAAGTGACCGGCGACCTCACGCTGGCCGGCACCGCCAACATCACCGGCCAGGGATTTGTGGGGCCGAACGTGCCACTGGTCGCGTTGCTCGCCACCGGCAACCTCACGGTCGATCCCGGTGCGGTGGTGCAGACCTTCGGCTCCAACAGCGCCGATGTCAGCAGCATGCTGTTGATCGCAGGCTGGAACGGCGTGAGCGACGCGCCCAACCTCGCCTCGCCGACGACGCTGACGCTCGGTGGGACGGTCTCCGGCAGCACCATCGGCAGCGCGACGACGCTGCTGCTCACGCTGGGCGCGGGCACCGGGGGGATCACCCAGACGGCGGGCGCGGTGCGCGCCGTGCGGCTGGAGATCCAGTCGGGCGGCGACGCGCTGCTGGCCTCCGCATCACCGGGTACGCCGAACGAGGTCGGCACGTTGCTGACCTCCAACGTGGCCCGCGATCTGGATCTCAGCACGCGCACAACCACCGCCTACGGCTCGTTCGGCCTCGCGCTCGAAGGCACCCAGACGGTGGGTAGGACCATGAGTCTGGACGTCGCTGCTTTCTCGGGCTCCATCGTCCAGCTCCCCGGCGGCCAGATCATCGCGCCACGCCTTGAGGTCGCGGGCGGGTCGGTCGCGCTGCTGGAGCCGAACCTCATCGACGTGCTGGGCACTTCACCAGTCGACAACAATCTGGACCTGCACAACGCGCAGGCGCTTCGGGTCCAGGACACGGTCGGCGGCACCGTCAGCAGCTTCGTGAACATCCTGGTCGACAACGGCGACCTGACCATCGAGGGAACGGTCCGGGCGGTGTTCGGCGGCAACTTCACCACGAGCTTCGGCAACGTGGTGGTCGCCCCGACTGGCCAGATCCTGACGAACGACGACACGGTGCTGCGTGCCGGCGGCGATATCATCGTGAACGGGCTGGTGGATGTTCAGCCCGGAACGCTGATGGTGTTCGCCGAGGGCGCGGTGAATGTGGGCGCAACCGGCATTCTGCGCGTCGACTCCTCGTCCAGCATGGATGTCCTCGCCTCCTACGACAGCGACTTCCCCGGATCCGATCCCGCCGGGGCCGGCGGCACGACGCTGGCGGGGACGATCAGCGGCGGCACCGTGACAGTCGGTGCGGGCACCCCCGGCATCGTCCAGACGGGCGGCAGCATCGTCGCGGACCGGCTCTTCGTGACATCGGGCGGCAGCGCGGTGTTCGACCGTGGCGGCCAGACCGGCGGAACGCTCAACGCCGTCAATTTCATCCATGCCCCGTCGATCCCCGGCGATCTCGTCCTCGACAACGGCAACACCCCGATCCTGCCGGGCACCGACCTGACGGCCGCGAATATCGGCCTGCGCACCTCCGCCACGATCGACGGGCACGGCACGTTGCTGATGGCGCCGGGCGGGCGCATCTCGCTGCGCGGCGGCACCGTGCTCGCGCGCAACTATCAGCTCATCGCCGGCAGCGTGGTGGAGATCGCACCCGATTCCGCCGTGCCGATGATCGTCGGCGGCCCGGCCGGGCCGGGCTTCCGCGTGATCGCCGCTGATCTCAGCCAGATCAGCGCGACGGACACGCTGCGCCTTGGCGGCACGACCTTCGGCGGCGTGCTGGATATCACGGCGGCATCGGTGCAGTTCGTCGCGCCGCTCGCGGTCGCGAACCGGCTGGACGTGCGCAGCCTCGGCACGATCACGCAGGACCCGGGTGCCGACATCACCGCCGCGTTGTTCGCGGGCTACGCGGGCGGAGCGACGGTGCTGACCAATCCCGGCAACGCCATCGCCGTGGTGGAGGATTTCGCGGCACTCGGGCCGTTCACGCTGCTGACCTCCGGCGCGCTCGGCATCGCCGGCCATCTGGATGCATCGGGGCAGGCGGTCGACCTCACCGCCGCGGGTGGCGGCATCGCGAGCGCCGGGCCCGGGCGGATCAGCGCGAACGCGCTGGCGCTGAACGGGGCGGGCGCGATCGCGCTGACCGGCGCCAATGCCGTGCGGTTCCTCGGCCCCGTCACCACCAATGCCGCGGGCGATATCGCCTTCGTCAACACCGGCGCGCTGACGTTGACCGGTACGATCACGCCGGGTGCCGCCGGCGCGGTCGGGTTCAACGTGAACGGCACGCTCGACCAGACCACGTCGGGCGACATCGTCGCGGGGCGACTGGGCGTGACCGCCACCGGAGACGTTGTGCTGACCGCGGCGCCCAACGTGGTGCCGGTGCTCGATACCTCCAGCGCGGCGAACCTCGCGCTTGCCACCAGCACGGGGCTGCAGATCGCAGGACCCGTGAGCACCGGCGTCGCGCAGTTCATCGTCGGCGGGCCGCTCGGGCAGACGGCGGCGGGCGTACTGGCTGCGTCCCTGCTCACCGGATCGGCGACGGATGTCGCGCTCGCGACCGCGGTCAACGCTCTCGGCGGCATCGGCAACTTCGTCACGCCGGGCGGGTTCGTGCTCGCCAACGCCTCGCCCGGCCTGGGCATTCCCGCTGGCGCGCTGCTCGATGCCGGCGGGGCGGTGCAGATCACCCAGGCAGGCGGACCGCTGGTGGCGGACGGCACGGTGCGCGGCAGCACCGTGTCGCTGACAGGCGACATCTCGGTCGCGGTGAACGGCTTCTCCGCCATCGCATACGCGGGCGGGTTGCTGCTCAGCGCGCCGATGGTGACCGTGAACGGCCTGATCTCCGCCGCCGGCAACATCATCGTCACGGCGCCTGCCGCCGCGGTGCTGGGCGGGCAGGCGATCGCGTCGGGTGCCGGCCTGTCCGTGACCTCGCCCAACGTGACCTTCACGGGACTGAACGCGGCCGGTACGCCGGTGTCGATCGACCTGGGCGCGGCCGGCACGGCCAGCGGCGCGCTGGACGCGCTGTCGCTGCTCGTGATCGGCGGATCGGGCGCGACGCTGACCGGCAGCATCGCCGGCGTGACGACCGATGCGGCCGCCGCGATCGGGCGGCGGGCGAACGCGCAGGGCGTGCTGTATGGCGATCCGCCGCCGGATGCACAGCTCTTCACCTTCAACGGCTGCCAGCTCGCGACCGCCATCTGCCAGCCGCTGATTCCGCCCCTCGTCGTCATCGGACCGCTGCCGACGCTGCTCGCCAACAACCCGCAGCCGCTGCTCGACAATCTCGACCCCGAGCTGGATCCCACCTCCCTCGAACGGCTGCGGCCGGATACGCCGGCCATCGTCGCGCGCCTGCCGCGCGACCGGTCGGAAGAGGACACGCTCGCGCCCGCCGATATCCGCGCGGAGGATTACTGATGCGCCGGCTCGGCCTGCTCGCCGCCATCGCCCTGCTGGCCGGCTGCGACACGCCGCCGCCATCGGCCTTCGTCGCGGGCGGGCGCGACAGTCCGGCCGCGGTCGCGATCGGCGCCGATGCCTCGGGCGAGGCCTGCACCATGATCCGCACCGGCGCCGGGGCGGACATCATCTGCGGCGGCTGGGATTCGCCCGCCGCACGGGTGCGGGAGGCGCCGGCCGCCGCGCCGGGCACGTTCGCCGAGGGCGTGCAGGGACAGCTCGCCTGCGGGGCAGGCACGAACACCACCATCCTCGGCAATCAGGCGGCGACGCTGCTCGACTGCCGCCGCCGTAACGGCGGGTGGCCGGCCTTCGCGCTGGCCGCGTCGGTGGATGGCAAGACATGGCAGGCGGATGGCGTGCTGCCGGCGCTGCCGGCGGCGGAACGGGCCATCGGTGTGTTGTCCGGCCGCACCCGCCCCGACCAGTCGATCCCGGCCTCCGCCGCGCTCGACCGCGTCGCTGCCCGGCTGGCGCGGGAGGCGTTCGCCACCGGCGACGTCGCCCAGTACGAGACGCTGATGGCGGTCGGCCGCGACGCCAACCAGGCGGAACGCTTCGCCGCCGCCGAGACCGCCTATCGCGCCGCGCTGGCGCTGCAGGAGCGGCTGCAGGGCGCGAACGCCCCGGACACGTTCGCCCCGCTCGTCCGCCTCGCGCTGCAGGTGTCCAACCAGGGCCGCTTTCCGGAGGCGGAGGTGCTGTTCGACCGTGCCGCTTCGCTCGCCCCGCGCGCGGCCGATCCGCTGGCGGGCGCGGTCGTGCTGCATCATCGCGGCCTGCATCTCGCCAACCGCGGCAAGAACGACGAGGCGCTGGCGATGCTGACCCGCGCCGAGGCCGCCTATCAGGCCCAGGTGCCGCCCGGTGCGCTGGCCGCCCAGCCGGCAGGCTTCGCCGGCGGCGAACTCGCGCTGGACGTGGTGCAGACGCGCGCCCTCGTCGGCATGGTCGAATCGCGCCGCAACCGCGCCGCCGTGCTGCGCGCCGCCGGCCGCGCCGAGGAGAGCGCCGCGCTGGCGCGGGAGGCCACCCTGCTCGCCGCCCGCTCGCCCGCCGCTGCCAGGACCGACGTGATTGCCGCGCGCCTCGCGCGGACCTCCGGCGCCGCCTCCGCCGCGACCGGGGCGGAGGCGACGGCAAACCGGGACTTCGCCCAGGCTGCCGCGCGCTTCGCCCGCGGTCTGCCGCGCTCGCGCCCCTATGCCGATACGCTGCTGCTGCGCGCCGGTACCGCGTCGCGCACGGAGGCGGCGGCGCTGTGCCAGGACGCGCTCGCGGTGCTGCGTGAGTTGCGAGAGGGCACCACGCCCGCCCGTATCGCGCCCTGTGTCGATGCCTTCGCCGCCGGCGGGGATCAGGCGTCCCTCGCGCTCGGGTTCGAGGCCGCGCAGCTTGCCCAGGGCGGCGTGACGGCGACCCAGATCGCGCGTGCCGCCGCCCGGCTGGGGCAGAGCAGCCGCAACCCGGCGGTGTCGGAAGCGATCCGCAATCGGGAGGATTCGCAGGCCCAGCTCGCCGCCCTGTTCCGTCGCCGCGATGCGGTGATCGACGGGCGCGCGACCGGCGGACAGACCGAACTCGCGGCGCTCGATCAGCAGATCGCGGCGGCCGAGGCGCGCTTCGCCGATGCCGACGCCGCCGCGCAGGCCGCGGCACCCGGCTATCCGCAGCTCGTGCAATCCGTGGCCGGCGCGTCGGACGTGCTGAAGGCGCTGCGGCCGGGGGAGGCGCTGGCCGCGACCTTTGTCCCGCCCGGCGAACGGCGCGGCTGGACCTTCGTGCTCGCCGACGGGCGCATCCATGCCGCACGCATCGGTGCGACCGAGCGCGAGATCGCGGCACTGGTCACGCGCATCCGGGCCGGCGTGGAGTCAGGCGACGACAGCAAGAACTTCGACGCGGGGGCTGCCCATACGCTGTACCGCGCGCTGTTCGCGGATGTGGCGGCCCCGATCGGAGCGGCCACCTCGCTCGCGGTGGCGCCCGCCGGGCCGCTGCTGTCGATCCCGTTCGGGCTGCTCGTCGAGGCGGCGCCGCCGCGGCCGGACAGCCATCAGGGCGCGAAGTTCCTGCTGGAACGGCTGCCCGTCTCCCACGTACCGGCGGCAGCGAGCCTCGTCTCGCTGCGCCGGGCCGGTCCCTCCCGCGCGCCGCGCCCGTGGTTCGGCTTCGGCGATCCGCGCCCGGTGCCGGCGGGCCCGGCCGCGCGCAGCTTCCCGGCCGCGCCCGAATGCGGGCGGCTGCTCTCCCTGCTGCCCGCGCTGCCGACGGCGGAGGTGGAACTGCGCGCCTCGGCCGCCTTCTTCGAGGCCGGCCCGCAGCAGATGCGCACCGGCACCTCTTTCACCGTGCCGGCCGTCGAGCGGGTGAACCTGCGCGACTACCGCATCCTGCACTTCGCCACGCACGGTCTGCTGCCGAGCGAGCTGGCCTGCCTGTCGGACCCGACGATCGTCGCCTCCGTGCCGGCGGGCGCGCGCGATGCCGGCGGCGCGCTGCTGACCTCGGGGGCGGTGCTCGACCTCGACCTCGATGCGGACGTGGTGGTGCTGTCGGCCTGCAACACCGGCGGCGGCACCACGGGGGGCGAGAGCCTGTCCACGCTCGCGCGCGCCTTCTTCTATGCCGGCGCGCGGTCGCTGCTGGTGACGCACTGGTACGTCAACGACGTCGCGGCGACGCGCATCGTCGCGCTGGCGCTGCGCAACGTGAGTCAGGGTCAGGGCTTCGCGGAGGCGTTGCGGGCGGCGCAGATCGACTTCAAGGCGCTGCCCGGCGGCGATCACCCCGCGCTGTGGGCGCCCTTCGCACTGGTCGGCGTGGGGCCCGAGGCGCGGACGAGCCGGCTGTAGCCGCCGGCCGCCGCCTCGTTACTGCTGCTGCTGTTGTTGCTGGGGCTGCGTCTGCAGCCCGGCCTCGCGCCACGCCCACAGCCCGCCGCGGTACCAGAACACGTTGCGGAAGCCGAGATTGATGAAGCGCAGCGCCGCATTGTACGACATCCAGCAGTTCGGATCGGCGCAGTAGGTGACGATCGTCAGGTTGCGATCCAGGTTCTGGAACTGGTTGCGCATCTGGGTCTGGATGTTGTCGTCGAAGCTGCCGCCCTGCGCGAGCACGACGCCCGCATAGGCGTTCGGCAGCTTGTCGGCCCCTCCCAGCGCGTCCACCAGCGCCATCGGCGGCGCCGGGTTCTGCGCCAGCAGCGCGATCAGGTTCAGCGTGTCGATCACCCGCCCGCCCGGGATCGTGGTCGGCGTCGGGCCGTGCGAGCCGCCCTGATGCAGGCCGGCGGGCGGCATCACGCCGAAATCCTGCCGCTCCCGCGCCGCCAGCGCCTGCAGCTTCGCCACGTCGTAGCCCGGCGGCAGTTGCGGCGTGGCCTGCTGTTGCTGCGGACGGGGCTGAGGTTGGGGCTGCGGCTGCGGCCGGGCCTGAGGCTGCGTGCCCGACGGCTCGTCCGCCGGCGGTGGCTTGCCCTGCGGAGTGGCGTCGCCGATGTCCTGCTGCGCCTGCGGGGGCTGCTGCACCGGCGCGGGCTGAACCTGCTGCTGCGGGCGCGGCTGAGGCTGTGGCTGTGGCTGCGGCTGCGGCGTCACCAACGGCTGGGGTTGTGGTTGCGGCTGCGGTTGGGGGCGCGGCGGATCGTTCTGCGCCACACGCGGTGGCTGTGGCTGCGGGGGCTGGTCCCGCCGTTCGTCCCTGTCGCCGACTATCAGCCCGATCACGAGCAGCGTGCCGATCACCGCGCCGAACACGCCGAGCCCGCGCCACACCCAGGTGGTGATCGTCTGCGCAGCCGTTCGCGGCGCTGCGGCCGCCGGTCCGGCGGGAGTCGCCGCGGCATAGGCAGGCGGCGCCGCATGGGCCGGCGTGGCGACGACGCTGGAGGCGCCGACCCAATCGTCCTGCCGGGCCGCCGGCATCTGCGGCATCGACGGCGGCGTGGTGCCGGAGGCGGCGGAAGGCAGTCCCGCGAGCCCCAGCGCATGCGCCATGGCCTGCACCACGGGCTTGGCAATATCGCTGCGCACGCCGTGCCGTGCCTCGAACGCGGTCGCGATGCGGTCGATCTCCAGATCCAGCCGCCCGCCGCGCGCAGCCTCCAGCGTGTCCAGCACGCCATCGTCGATGGCGGTGCCGAGCACCTTGATCTCGCGCCCTGCTTCGGGGAGCCGGTCGGCGACCAGCGAGACGACGCGCCGCCGGTTGGTGAAGTCCGGCCCGAGCCGGCCGCGCAGCTCCACCAGCAGGGTCGCAAGCCGGTCGGCCAGCGTCGATGAACCACTCATGGGCTGATCCTAAGGTACCACCCCGCAGCCGACCATCGCCTGACAGTTATTGGTCAGCACGCACATGTTGAACTGGCGGGGACCGATATCCTGCACGTTCGGGCGGAAGGCGACGATGCACACGTCGCTGATGTTCAGCCCGTTCGACTGCCAGGCGTTGATGGAGATCTGGCGCATGGTGGTGTTCTGTTGCCGCAGCAACTGGAAGCTGCCGGGAACGGATACGTTCTCCGGCTGCTGGGCGCCGGGTGTCATCACCGTCAGCGTCGCGCGCTGCCACAGCGGCGCGCCCTTGTCCTGCGACAGCACCGCCAGATACGGCATGCCGCCATTGCCGGTGACGGCGAAGGCATAGACCAGCGCGTTCTGCTGCTCGCGGAAGGTGATCTGCGGCGGCGGCAGATTCATCGACGGATCGACGAGAAGCTGGAAGTCGTTCATCGACAGTTGCCCGCCGCCGCCGATCGGCGGGGTCTGCGGGCCGTCGCCGAGCTGGCCGGGACGCTGGATCACCGGCTGCTGCGGCTGTGGTTGCTGCGGACCGGGTCCGGCCTGCGGTCCCGGTTGCGGCTGCTGGGGCTGTTGCGGGCCCGGCCCGGCCTGCGGCCCGGGCTGCTGGGGTTGCTGCGGCTGTTGGGGCTGCTGCTGCGGCGGGGGCGGTCCGTCGTTCTGCCGGCCGATCAGGAACAGCACGGCCACCGCTGCAATCGCACCCAGAACCCACTTGTTCTGAAGCTGCGGCGGCAGCTTCTGCATCATCCCTTCCATACCCGTTCCGGCGGCGGCGGGTGCCGCGCCGGCTGGCGGTGGCGGCGGGGGCGCGGAGGTCGCGACCATCTGCGGCGCGAGCGGCGGGGCGGGGGTGCCGGCCACCTCGGTCGCGCCGATCCAGCTATCGCCCGGGGGCGTGGGCTGCGCGGCCGGGCCGAAGGCGGGCATCGGCACCGACTTGCCAGCGAGCTGCGCGGCCATCGCCGCGCCCGCCTGCGCGTCGGCCGGCGGCACCGCCTCCAGCATCGCCACGTCGTCGGCGATGCGCCCGGCCTCCGCCACCGGATCGGCTGCGGCGCCGAGGCGCGTGAGTGCGCCCAGCGCCAGCGCGCCGCCGAGTGCACGGATCTGCGGGGCGAATTGCGGCGCGCGTTCGGTCAGGTAGCCAACCAGCCGACCGGGATCGCCCAGCACCTGCGCGCCGAGTTCGGCTCTCGCCCGCTCGACAAGGGCCAGGATCTGGGCGGCGTTCGCGGCTGACATGGCTGCTTCCGATACTTGCTTGCTGCTACCAGACGAGATCGCTGCCCTGCTGCGACGGCGCCTGCCGTCCCAGCGTGGCGAGCGGCGAGGGATCGGTCGTTGCGGCCGAAACCGACTTGATCGCCGCCGTGGTGGCCCAGGCGATGCGCTGCACCAGGTCCTGCGCGTTGTTCGCCTGCAGCGGCCGGAACGTGGGATCGCCGATGAAGTCCTGCAGCACGTCCCGATCCGCATCCATCCCGATCGCCACCGCCACGCGCAGCGACCGCGCGCCATAGGGCGCCGCCCGAAGTGCGGCGAGGCCGCGCTCGAAATCGTCCGAGGGCTGGCCGTCGCTGACCAGGATGACGACGGGCGGCAGGTGGCGTCCGACCATCGCCTGGGGCGTCAGCACCCGCGCCACTTCCTCCAGCGCGGCACCCATCGCCGTCTCGCCGCCCGCGGTCAGGTCGCGCCAGATGAAATGCTCGGGATCGACCGGGCCGAACTCGTGCCATGTCGCCTCCGTGGAGAAGCGCAGCACGCGCAGCCGTACCTCCACCTCCGGATTGTCGGCGGCGACATCGCGGATGGCGGGGATGGCGGTGCGGATGGCGTAATTGAGCGAGGCCATCTTGTCCCCGGTCATCGACCCGGAGCAGTCGACCACGAGGATCAGGTGAAGCTGGCGATGGACCGTCGCCATCCCCGGCATCACCCGGATCGTCGCTTCCGGATCGTCGCTCATTGCCACCATCTCAGACCGACGCCACCAGCCCGATCGTGCCGTTGCCGAACTCGATCCGCAGGCCGGGCGACAGGCGGATGTTCTTCTGCGGCTCCACACGCTGCTGGCGCGTATCGGGCAGCGTCACGTTCCAGCCGCCCTCGCCGAGGTTGCGCAGCCCGATCACCGAGGGGTTCTGCGGATGCTGCGTGACCTCTGCCGACAGGCCGGGGGCGAGATCGAGCCGCGCGCCCGCCTCCAGCGGCCATCGTTTGCCGGCGACGACAAGCGCGAGCCGCGTCGCGGCCGGCATCGCGGCCATGGGTGGCGCGGCAGGCGCGGCCGGTGCGGGGGCGGTGGGCATCGACGGCGGAGGCGGCGGCGCATAGGCAGGCGCGGGCACCGGCGGCGGCACGGGGGCCGCGCCGGGGCGGGCGCCGACGAGGATCGATCCGCCGGTATCGGCCGGCGCGCCGAACTGCGCGATCTGGATCTGCCGCGCCTTCAGCAGGCAGGCGAGATAGGCCACCACGGTCAGGATGCCGATCACGTAGAGCAGCGCGAAATGCAGCTTCGAGACCGAGTTCCACAGCCCGTGCATCAGCGAGGCGGTGAGGATGCCGATCGCGAGCAGCTTCCACGCCGCCTTCGGCCGGATCACGGCGAGGCCGATGAAGTAGCCGGCGATGCCGTTCCAGCCCATGTGGCCGCTGTAGGCCTGGATGGTGCGCGGGATCAGCAGCATCAGCGCGGACGCCCAGGCGCCGAGCGGGTTCTCCCGGTTCTGCCGGAACATCTCGATGAAGGCCTTCGGCACGTACTCGAAGGCGGTTTCGAGGAAGATGAACATCGCGCCGGCGGCGGTGCACATCAGCAACCCGTCCAGCGGGCCGCGGATGCGCAGCAGGTCCGCGACCTTGGGCGGCAGCGAGGCGCCGAGGCCCAGCCGGCCGATCAGGAAGAAGCTGAGCAGTGCCGGCGTCGCCTTCAGCACCTCCTCGCAGAGGCCGGCGCCGAAGAACATGCCGATGAAGGTCGTGATGAACCCGTCATTCGGCCCGTCGCCGAGATTGCCGGGCAGCACCTGGCGGAAGACCAGCACGAAAAGGCTGAAGCAGTATTCCAGCAGCACGTACACGCCGGCGAGCGGCCAGATGTAGAACAGCAGGCTGCGGTCCGTTCGTGAATACGAATGGACGATCCACAGCATCACGAACAGGATGTACGCGACGAGGATGCTCGTCGTCGTGACGGAGGCGTTGAACATCTCCTGCGCGGTGCGCGAGTTCAGGATCTGCACGCGACCCATGAACAGCACGACGCAGACGATCGCCGTGATCACGCCGAAGATCAGGAACGGGCTCTTCAGGACGTTGATCTTGCTGGACCGGATCGGCACCATTTCCGAGAAGCTGAGCTCCTCGTCACGGGACGGCGGCAGAGGTGGCATCGAGGGCGTTGGTGCGGACATCGTCCCGGTCTCTCCCAGCGTCAGCCCGTGGGTTGATCCAGATAGGCGAGCAGCAGCGTAGCATCGTCGCCTGCCCCGCGCGCAGCGACATTCGCAAGCCAGTCGGGCAGCGAGGCGGCGATCTGGTCGATCCGGCCGGCCTGCGCCTGCGAGCGGAAGTGCCGCGCCACGTCGGCGAGGTCGGCGGCGGAGGCGAAGGACTTGCCCACCCCGTCGGTGGACAGCATCAGGAAATCCGGGGTCACGCCATCGCCCGCGCCGAGCTGGGCGAGGCGGAAGCGGGCGGCGGCGTGCGGTTCGCACATCGAATGCGTCGCCTCGCCCTCCAGCCCGTCATCGTCGGGCAGCGGCGAGCGGATGGTGCCGTCCGGCAGGCCGACGAGCAGGTTGCCGTCGCCGATCTGCAGGGCGAGCAGCGCATCGTCGCGCAACTGGGCGGCGATCAGCGTGGTGCCGTAGGCGAGGGTCAGTTCCGCCTCGTCCTCCACCCAGTCGTCCAGCTCGTCGATCGGGTTCTCGGTGCGGTGGGCGAGCACCAGCTCGCGCCAGGTGGCGGCGATGCGGGTGGGCAGGTCGGCGGCGGAGCCGGGGGCGGCGAGGCACGCCAGCGCGGCGCCGGTCGCGAGCCGCGCGCCGACATCGGACCGTGCGTGGATGCGCGCGCCGTGCCCGTCCGCCACCGCGGCGGCCAGCGCGACGCCGTCGCTGCCGGGGCCGGCCGCCCAGGCGTCCTGGTTCGGCATCTCCCGGCGCACGTGCACCGGGCCGCGGATGGAGGCCGCCGCGAGGATCCACGGGCCGAACCGCGTTGCCTGGCCTTGCGTCATGAGGATCGCGTTCCCGTCGTATGCCAGCGGACCACGCCCTTGCGGCCGCCGAAATCGATCTCCGCCCCGTCGATCAGCCGGAAGGTGCGCCCGGGCGGGATCTCCGCGCGGCGCCCGTCGGGCAGGCGCAATCGCCAGGCCGAGGCGGTGCGGTTGCACAGGCCGACGGCGGAGGGATCGGTGGGATGGCGTTCGATGGAGGCCGCTTCGCGCGTCATGTCCGGCCGTCCGCCCGCGATCGCGTAGAGCGGCACGCGCGAGGCGCCGTCGAGCACCACCGCCTGCCGTCCGATCAGCAGATGCGGCGGTTCGGGCAGCGGCTTGCCGCAGGCGACGCAGGCGCGGGCGGTGACGCGCGGGTCGAAGACATGCTCGGTGCCGCAGGCCGGGCAGTGCTGGATCGCGCCCATCGCCTGCGCGAGCGCGGTGGTCCATTCGCTCTCCAGCACGCGCGCCTCGTGCGTCATCAGCCCGGGACCGAAGGCGCGGATGAACAGCGCCTGCAGCGGCCCCGACAGCGTGCGCCAGCGCGCCACCACACCGTCATGGTAGCCAGGTACCGGGCCGTTCGACGGGTCGTCGGGATCGAACATGAAGCGCGGCTCGGTGCCGAACAGCTTCAGCTCGCTCGCAGCGTCCAGCATCTTCAGCTCGACCTCGCGGCGGCCTTCCAGCGGGTGCCAGCCGATCAGCACGTAGAAGAACAGCACCGCCATCGAGAACAGGTCGGTGCGGGAGGAGGGCAGGACCTCATGACGGACGACCTCGGGCGCCATGAACTTGCGCGTGCCGTAGACGCCGCCCGGAATACCATCCACGTCGACATTGTCGTTGTCGCAGATGCAGACCGCGCCGGTTTCGGCATCGAGGAACACGTTGCCGAAGTTGATGTCCTGATAGCAGAAGCCCTTGGCGTGCAGGGCGAGCATGCTCTCGGCGATGCGCAGGCACACGGTGAGCCGCCGGCCGAGGTCAAGCTCCAGCCGCTGCGGCGGGCGCGCGATCAGGTCGCGCATGCAGCGCAGATGGCTTTCGCGCAACGGCATAAGGTATCCGAACGAGGCCTGGCCGCGGATCTCCACGAAATCGATCGGCCAGAGGAAGGTGTTGTCGGGCGGGCCGCGATGCACCGCGCGCGTCAGCCGGGCGCGCAAAGCGGTGTCGGCCTGCACAACATGCGGATGATACCACTTGAGCGCGAGCTTCGCCCCGTCGCATTCGACGGCGTAGACCGCGCCCTGGCCCCCTGCACCCAACAGGTTGTGCACGGTGCCGGCGCGTCCCGAGTGGGTTGTCACGAAACCGATGCCCGGCTTCATCTGTTGGAACACGCTCACGAAATTATTCTATGGCCTGCGACGGCAACGCCCGCAAACGGCAATTTCGCTGTGACGCACGGACAGTGTGTGAGAGCTGTTTCACGGCGTGGGATCACGCCGCCGTCGCGGGGAGTTCAGGCGAAGCGTGCGGGCGCGTAGGGGGCGAGGTCGAAGCCCGCGTCGCGCCCCGCGATGATGGCCGCGACCATCTCCGCCGTGACGGCGGCCTGCGTCAGCCCGTGATGCCCATGGCCGAAGGCGAGCACGACGCGCGGCGCACGCGGCACCGGGCCGATCGCGGGCAGCGAGTCCGGGATGGAGGGACGGAAGCCCATCCATTTGCGCGCCGGCGCGTCGGCTTCCAGATGCGGCAGGTAGCGGCGCAGCTTGGCGATCATCGCATCCGTGCGGCGGTGGTCGGGGGGCGCGTCGAGCCCGGCGAACTCCACGGCACCGCCCACGCGGTCGCCGGTGGCGAGCGGGCTCGCCGCGAAGCCGTCGCCCTCGAACATCACCGGCCGGTTCAGCCCGAACGTGCCGGGCGCGTAGGTCGCGTTGTAGCCGCGCTCGGTGTCGAGCGGTACGCGCAGGCCGAGCTGTGCCGCGAGCGGGCGCGACCAGGCGCCGGTGGCGATCACCACCCGGTCGGCGGCGACGGACGCCTCGCCCGCCTGCACCACGACGCCTTCGGTTCCCGGGATGATCTGCCGCGCATCGGCCGCCACGTGCGTCGCGCCACGCGCCGTCGCGAGCTGCATCAGCTCGGCCGCCAGCACGCCGGGATCGCTCACGTGGCACACCGCCGGGAACAGCACACCGCCGGCAACGCCGGTCAGCGCCGGTTCCAGGCGCGCGACGCCGGCTGCGTCCAGCTCCTCCGCCTCGATGCCGAGGCGGCGCTGGCGTTCCAGGATCGGGCGTTCGGCGCGGAAAGCGACGGCATCGCGCCAGACCGAGAGGCGGCCGCGCCGGTGCAGATGCTCGTCCAGCCCGAGGGAGGCGAGCCGCTTCTCCCAGGCCGGCAGGGCGCGGGCGTTGATGGCGCGGATCGCGGTGATCCCGGCCTCGACCCGTCGCGGCGCGGAGGCGCGGACGAAGCGCCACAGCCAGGGCGCGAGCGTGGGCAGGTAGGCCGGCCGGATGGCGAGCGGGCCGAGCGGATCGGCAAGCCAGCGCGGCATGTTCCGCCACGCTTTCGAGGAGGCGAGCGGCAGGATGTCCGTATGCGCGATCCAGCCGGCGTTGCCGTTGGACGGCCGCGCGTCGCGGGCCAGCCTGTCGATCAGCGTGACCGCGTGGCCCTCGTCCAGCAGGGCGTGCGCGACGGCGCTGCCGACGATACCGGCGCCGATGATGGCGACGCGCATCAGCCTACGACCTGGAACCCGTGTGCGAAGGGATCGCGGTCGTCGATGACGATGGTGTTCTGCCCCGTCACCCGCGCCCAGCCTTCCACCGACGGAATGATGGCGGGCAGGTTGCCCACCTGCGTGCGGCCTTCGATGCGGCCCGTGAAGGTGGAGCCGATGATGCTCTCGTGCACGAAGGCGTCGCCCTCCTTCAGCGCCCCGCGCGCGGCGAGCTGGGCCATCCGCGCCGAGGTGCCGGTGCCGCAGGGGGAGCGGTCGATCGCCTTGTCGCCGTAGAACACGGCGTTGCGCGCCGTTCCGCCCTTCGTCTTCGGCCGGCCGGTCCACATCACGTGGGTCAGCCTGTCCAGCGCCGGGTTCTCCGGATGCACGATCCGGTGCCGCGCGTTGAAGGCGGTGCGCAGCCGCGGGCTGAGGCGGATGATGTCCGAGGGGGCGAGGTCGTCGAGGTCCGCGTAGCCCTCCTGGGGTTCGACGATGGCGTAGAAATTGCCGCCGTAGGCGACATCCACCTTCAGCGTGCCGAAGCCGTCGACCTCCACCTCGTAGCCGGTGCCGAGCAGGAAGGAGGCGACGTTGGTGATCCGGACGGTGTCCACGAACGGCCCGTTGCGCTCGTACCGCGCCTCCACCAGCCCGGCAGGCGTGTCGAGCCGCAGCACGCCCTCGGTGCGCGGCTGGATCAGCCCGTGCTCCAGCGCGATCGTGACGGTGCCGATCGTCCCGTGGCCGCACATCGGCAGGCAGCCGGACGTCTCGATGAACAGCACGCCGACGTCGCAATCCTCCCGCGTCGGCGGGTAGAGGATGGAGCCGGACATCATGTCGTGGCCGCGGGGCTCGAACATCAGCCCGGTGCGGATCCAGTCGTGGTGGGCAAGAAAGTCCTGCCGCCGGTCGAACATCGTGCCGCCCCGCAGCGCGGGGATCGACCCGCCGCCCACGACCCGGACCGGATTGCCGCAGGTGTGGCCGTCGATGCAGAAGAAGGTGTGGCGCGCCATGCGGGGATGGTAGGCGCACGGCCGCGCGCTGCCTACACTGGGGACCGATGCAGACCGAATTCACGCAGGAGCAGCTTCGCGACCCGGACCTCGCGGTCGCCAATTCCATCCTGCGCACCTGCGTGCATTGCGGCTTCTGCACCGCAACCTGCCCGACCTTCGTGCTGCTGGGCGACGAACTCGATTCGCCGCGCGGGCGCATCTACCTCATGAAGGACATGCTGGAGCGGGGCCGCGCCGCGCAGGAGGCGGAGGTGCGGCATATCGACCGCTGCCTGTCCTGCCTGTCCTGCATGACCACCTGCCCGTCGGGCGTGCACTACATGCACCTCGTCGACCACGCCCGGCGGCATATCGAGGACACTTATCGCCGCCCGTTCCACGACCGCCTGCTCCGCGGCGTGCTCGCCGCCGTGCTGCCGCGGCCGCTGCTGTTCCGCCTCGCCCTGCTCGGCGCGCGCCTCGTCCGGCCGCTGCGGGGGGCGGTGCCGGGGGCGGGGGTGCTGGCGCAGCGGCTGCGGGCGATGCTGTCGCTCGCGCCGGCGGCGCTGCCCTCGCGGTCGTCCATCGACCGGCCGATGGTCCACCCGCCGAAGGGGATCCGCCGCGCGCGCGTGGCATTGCTCGCCGGCTGCGCCCAGCCGGTGCTCGCGCCGGAGATCAACGAGGCGACCATCCGGCTGCTGACGCGCATGGGGGTGGAGGTGGTGGTCGCGAAGGGCGCCGGCTGTTGCGGCGCGCTGACCCACCACATGGGCAAGCAACACTCCGCCATGGGCTTCGCGCGGGCGAACATCGAGGCGTGGTCGCGCGAGATCGAGGGCGCGGGGCTGGATGCCATCGTGATCAACGCCTCGGGCTGCGGGACCACGGTGAAGGATTACGGCTTCATGTTCCGCGAGGAGCCGGAGGCCGCGCGCGCCGCGAAGGTCTCCGCGCTCGCCTGCGACATCAGCGAGCTGCTCACCCGCATCGGCTACGCGCCCACGCGGGCGCCGGCCGGGCTGACGGTCGCCTATCACGCCGCCTGCAGCCTGCAGCACGGGCAGAAGATCACCGCCGAACCCAAGACGCTGCTGAAGGCCGCCGGCTTCGCGGTGAAGGAGCCGGCGGATGCGCATCTCTGCTGCGGGTCGGCCGGCACCTACAACCTGCTCCAGCCGCAGATCGCCAACCGGCTGCGGGACCGCAAGCTCGCCACCCTGCGCCGCACCGGCCCCGACCTGATCGCCGCCGGCAATATCGGCTGCCTGACCCAGCTTGCGGGCGGCGGCGTGCCGGTGGTTCATACGGTCGAACTGCTGGACTGGATGGCCGGCGGCCCGGAACCCGCGCCGGTCACGCAGGCGTTGGCCGAGCGCCGCGCGGCGTGACTTGCTTCCGCGCGCGGCGCGGGGCGAGCATCGCCATCATGCGCCGCGCTTTCCTCGCCCTGTTGCTCGCAACCCCGGTGCTGGCCCAGCCAGCCCCGCAGAAGGCCGAGCTGGACCGGCTGTTCGAATTGCTGAAGGAGGCGCCGTCGGCGGAAGCGGCGGCACCGGTCGAGGCGCATATCTGGCGCATCTGGAACGGCGCCGCCTCGCCGGTCGTGGGGCTGCTGGTGCAGCGGGGCATGCGCAACATGGACGCGCAGGCCTGGAGCGCGGCGCTGGAGGATTTCGACGCCGCGCTCGACCTCGCCCCGGACTTCGCCGAGGGCTGGCACAAGCGCGCCACCGCGCGGTTCATGATGGGCGATCTGGACGGCGCGGTGCGCGACATCCAGGAGGTGCTGCGGCGGGAGCCGCGGCATTTCGGCGCGCTGGCGGGCCTGTCCAGCATCGCCGAGGAGCGCCGCGACTACCCGGCGGCGCTGCGCGCCTACGAGGCCGCGCTCGCGATCAACCCGAAGATGCGCGGGGGCGAGGAGCGGCTGCGGGAGCTGAAGAAGAAGGCGCTGGGCGAGGAGATGTAGTGCTCCGGACGGCTTCGTTCGCTGTCCCCCTGAGGCCGCGGTCCTGACCCCGGCCCCTCGCTGAATTCTGCCTCCCTCGCAGGTGGAGCTCTGCGGAAGGACCGGGGAGAGCGCGGGACAGTTGGCAGAACGCAAGGAGCGCTCCGCAAAATCCCCTCTCCCGCCCGGCGGGAGAGGGAGGGGCCCGCGCTTGCGCGGTAGGGTGAGGGCGCGCGCGAAGGCGAGACCTCGGCGTGGCGCTGGCGAACCCACCCTCACCCCGGCGCTCTCCCGCGCGCGGGAGAGGGA